>NZ_WRPR01000076.1 GCF_010367455.1 Candidatus Laterigemmans baculatus
CCGGCTCCCGGCCCCCGGCCCCCGGCCCCCGGCTATCGGCTACCAAAATAATGCACGACGCTCATCTGCTGGAGCTGGCGGGTATTTTGGTTTTCGGTCCGCAGCGTGATCTGCACCGCGGGCATTTTAGGAGCAAACGGCGGCAGCGTCTCACGCTCACCCATCCCGTCCCCCATGCTGATTCCGCTCAAGCCGTCGTAGATCCCATTGTTGCCGCTGTCGACACCATGATGGAATTCGCCCGACGGCCCAGTCGGCGGGACACCCGTGGTCGCGTGGTTGAACCACCACAAGGTCCCAAAACCCGTGGCTCCAATTGCGGCCCCGTCGTCTTGGCGAAAACCGTCTCGCTCATATCCGTCGGTGAACGTGTCGTACGCGGGCTGCAGCAGAAGGATGTTTCGGGAGCCGTTGAGGATCATCCGCCCCGACTTGAACAGACTGTCCTGGTAGAGGCTCCGGTACGGCTTGGTTGTATCGCCATCGATAAAGCCTTGGTGGTTGCTCGGCGAATACCCTGACAGCTCGCTTCGGACAAATGCATTGGCACGCGCTCGAATAGCGGTAGCATCAGAGCCGAATGCCGTCCCCGCTGTCACAAAACGATCCCGGCGCAATGCGCCAAAACCTCGCAACGTTCCTCCAGCTTGGAACGGGTAAAACAAATCGACGAACGCTCCCCGCATTGCCAAAAAGCTATCCGACGCCCCCGAGCCGCCCGGCGGCGTACCGAGCGGCGCGGTGCGAATCGTTTCAAAAAATCCTGGGTCGCTGGGCGTGATCGCTAAGTCGTCGCTGCCGGTCGCGCCTGCGACTGACGGCGTATCACTTCCGCCGCTCGGACCATAAACCCCGTCGGCGCCCGAAGCCAAAAATACCGGGGCCATCGAGTCAAAGCCGCGGACATCGAACCCAATGACGTTGCTGGCGATCACGTCCTCTCCGCGACGCTCGACTCCCCAACCATCTCCCGGAACATCGGTGTGGGTAAGATCCTGCCCCAATACGAATTCCGGACGCAGGAAACCATTGAGAGCAAGGGGCGTCACCACCTGGGCCGTGCTCGGTGCGAGGGGCGGGATGACCGGGCCATTTGGCGTAGTCTCGCCCCCGGCTCGAACCAGCAATGCGTGTGGACCGCCCATCGCCAGCAGTGGCATCGAGCTGTAGCCATACGTCGACCCCGGCGCTGTGATCCCCACGGCCGAAGCCGGCGCCCGAACATGGGCGAAGCGGTTGTGGGGGAACGTCAGGTCGGCAAGCGAGTTCGCGGCAATGGCCGCCGTCGGTTGCCCACCCTCATTAAGCACGCGGCGGACCGACAGATCGCACTGTTGGTGAACGACCGCCATCCCCATCAGCCACGCACGGTTCGTCTGAGCGACCGAGATGCCATGCGTCCCGGGGGTCTTGATCGCTGGATGACCGGTGGTCGTGTCCGCCGGCCAAGCATCCGGAGCCAGGTACTCATAAGACACCCCACCGGTGCTGACCGACAACGGAGCGAGCGCACCATTGATGTTCAAGTCAGGCCGGATCAGCAGCACGCGACGATGCAGCCGGACGGTGTCGGGAATCTGGTTGCCGTCGAGGTCGAGCGGCTCCGGATTGCCGGCACTGTTGTAATTGAAAATGCGTTGCAACGGATCGGAACTATCCGCCGCAGTTGCGTACTGGGGACTGGCAAAGTAGATGATCTCGGCGTACTTCGAAGTGATTACGACCGGATCGAGCGGACTGCCGGAAAAGTTACCTGGATCATAGGGAACACCGGCCAGTGATGCGCTCTTCATGTCGAGAATGAATCGCGGCACTTTTCCACTGAACCAGTTGTCTTTTTCGGCCTCGGCGGTGAACGCGATGTAGTCGTCGAAGTCGCTGTACTTCGAATCCTGCAGCGTCTGTTCGGTTTCATCGGTCGGAGCATCTCCGAGGATGGTCCCCGAAGCACTGCTCAGCGGCCCATCGTAATAAACGAAGTAGCCGAGCCCTTCTTGCTGACTCGCCTCGCGATCGCCGCGAACGGTGCAACGCTGCAAATCATCCGACAGACGCCGAGTGATCTCCCGCATCTGGACCGAGAGATCGATCTCCACGCGGCTGGTGCGGATCGTCTCGCCGATCACCGCGAATCCGCGACCGAGCGCGGCCATCATCAGCAGCGTGATGACCATTGCGATCAGCATCTCGACGATCGTGAAGCCACGGCGAAGAGGCGTTGGCGACTTGGTTGCAAATCTCATTATCAAACCTATTCAGCGATCCGCTGATACAAAATCGTGTCACTCACGTTGCGGTCGGCACCCGGTTCATAAGCCACCGGCACCGAGCGGTCGATGATGAACGTCGCCTGATAACGTTCCTGTTGTCCGAGGTCCGCCTTATATTCCGAACCCGTATCGAGCGTCACTCGGTCGACTTCGAAATAACCCACCGTCAATCGCACCACATACACATGCGACTGTTCGGTCGTCAGGTTCGGCATCCGCATCAGCGACTGATAGCGGAAGAAGGCATTTCGATTGCGGTCCCGCCAGTTATCTCCGGCACCGTCGCGAACGAACATCGCATCCTTGGTCGGCTCGTCGCGCCGCAGCAGACCACCGTCGGCAGGCGAGAATCCACTCGCCCCGGAATCGACTCGCCGCAACGCATCCGCCCCTGCCCTCACGCTCGGAGCGAGACCGGTTGTCGCGTTGGGGCGATAAGCTCCAGCGAACTCCGTGGGGAAACGCGGATCGAGCGAGTCTGTCGCGTAGTTATATGGAGGCGCGTTGGGAGTCGCGCCACTGATGATTGGTCCGCCAGTGCTGGGCACCGCGTAGCCTCGCCGGTTGTCTCGGAACGTATCAAATGCGAACGGACCCGTGTTGGCTCCGTCGAGTCGTTCCGAGCCGGTCAAGTGTCCAAACATCAAACCCGTCCAGACTGGGCGGTCGGCGACGGTGTTAAGGTTGATCTCGCCTTCGCGACGGTTGTCGCTAAAGACGTTGAACGGAGCCTGGAACAGATTGATGAAATGATTGCGAGCGGTATCGACGTAAGAATTGCCGGTCGTGCCACTCGTCAGTCGGGCCGGGTTGATTGCATCGACTTCGCCGCGGAACGGAGGCCGCGTATCGATGTAGTCGAAGATCCGATAGAACTGCGACGCGTCCGCTTCATCCTGTTCGGCTTGGAAGAAGTTCAGCAGATGCCCGAACGGTGCCTTGAATTCAGCGATGCTGTCGGGAGCCGGTCCCACGACGCCAGGATCGAACGGATCGGCGGTCGAGGCGGTTGTGAATTCTTCGAACAACCGGCCCTGCGAAGTCGCGGGTACCATCAATAACTCATAAGGTGTCGCGAACGGTCGATTGAACCATTCGTGCAACGCAAACGGCACGATGGGCTGACCGCGGTTGGGCCCAGCAATCGGTTGACCAAAAGCGGTATTCAGGTGGCTTAAGGTCTGCAGAGCACCCGCGACATAGTTACCGCTGGCCGGATCGGCTGCACCGGTCAGTTCGACGGTGAAGTAGACCGACGGTATGGTCGGCGGGGCGAGAGGAGCGGGGGCTGGCGCGACGGTGCGGTTCGAGTACAGAATTCCGCTACCAGTGCCATTCGCATCTTGGCCATTCCGTTGGCGAGTCCCGGTGGCATATTCAGCCGGGTTGGGTAAATCGAATTTCGCCTCGTCTTCCTCGCCGCTAAAGACCGTCAAATCGATGCTGATCCAGTCCACCGAACGGTACGGGTTGTAGTTCGGCTGCGACGGTTCGGGTTGGTAGGGCAGCGTCGGGTCGGCCAGACGCTGGAGGAACGCCGTGCAGAACTGTTCTTGCATGCCCAAGAACGGTTCATCGGGATCCGCGTTTCCAGTCACCGCTCGGGTCCACTCGGCGATTGGCCGATCGTTCTCGAGGTCGACCGGCGTGTCTTTGACCTCGCTGGCCGCCGGATTGGTGAGGTCGACGTAGGCATCTTCGAGCGGATACTCCGCGTCCATCGTCGAGTCGAGTTGGAAGTTCGGCTCGGGATAGTAATCCGGTCCCGGAAGCGGCTCCGAAACGTTCAATCCTACCCCTTCCGGCAGCTTGGCGTTGATCGCCGCTGCGGTCGACCAAGTTCCGCCGTTCGCCGGGTTTAACTGAGATGGATCGGCCGCGATCACCAGCGGCAATGCGGGCTGGACTTGAGTCGTCGTGTTGAGCGTCGTTAGATCGCCGGCAATGTTCGTGTGAGCCACACCGAGGTGATTCGTGTCCGGCGAAATCGTGAAGCTCTGCGGGCTCGGGCCGAGCGGCGGTCCCGAGGCCGGGTACTGCTGTGAACCGAGGTGCGTCGTCGTGCGCGGGGCCAGCACCAAGTACTGTTCGGGCAGCAAGCTGACCGGAGTGCCAAGGTAGTTGTAGAACACCTGCTCGGGTTCATCGACGTCGGCCAGATTGTTGGCAATCGCAGTCGAGTTCAGTGCGGGAGCGAAAAACACGACGCGGTCGATGTCGAGCCGCCCCGGGCCGTTGTTCACGTTCAGCTCTTCGAGGCGAGCCAGTTCGAACGAAGCGGTATCGGGGAAAGTGGTTCGCAGGGTCAGTGGATCCGAATCCTCGGGAGCATCATTGAGCGGCTCAGCGCCGCGGGCGGGATGGTCCGGAGCATCGGGATAGTGCGGCTTGGTGATCGCGATTCGCCACACCGGCATCGCCGTTCCGCTGGTTCCAGCCGGAGCGGTCTTCGAGAGATCGAGGACGTACTGGTTTGTCGTGGAATCGTAGGTGTACAGCTCCAGCGGCGGGGCCTCGACTGGCGCAACTTGCTCGTACGCGGGAGGAGTGGTACCGGTGGCGATCCGAGCTCGCGGGTTGTAAAGCTCCAGGAAGAGCGAACCCTGAGGCATCCGAATGCTGTCGGTGTCCTTCTTATCACCCGGGTTGTCGGTAGGTTCATCGTCCTTGAGCTCCTTGTCGGCACCAGCTTCCAGGGCGGTATCCTTGAGTCGCACGTCGTGCAGCGCGAGCGATTCTTGGAACAGCAGCTCCGGACTCTCGACACCCCAGACAACGTACCGCGGTTCCTGTCCGGCAACGATCGCCGGTGGATTCCAGCCCGCCGCGTCAAACGGATCGGGATCAAAGTGGAACGGGGTCATGATCGAGTCGGGATCGCGGTAGTCGACCACGTTCACCGCCCACTGAGCCAGTTTGCGCGCTCGGAACTCGTCGACTTTGCTCGCTGGATCCATCTTCGCCGAATCCCGCATCGGGAATTCGTAACCGTCGCCCGAGAAGATCATCATCAGGACGTACAAGTTGCGGGCGAGCAACTGACGACCAGTAACCGAGTTTCCAAAGCTGTAGCTCGGGGCAGCGGAGCCAAAAGTGGATTGGATCGACGTGGGAACTGTGGGGCCGGCTGTGGCGACAGATGGGAACGCTAGCGACTCCAATTCGTCTGCTTCATCAATATTGCCATCGCCGTCGTCGTCGAGCCCGTTAGAAACAAGTTCCCCCGGCTCGTCGATCACACCATTGCCGTTGTCGTCCACGCCGTTGCCGAACGGACGATTCACGTCGAGCTTGTGGCCGAGTCGCAATTCGGGACCGATAAGCGTGCGGAAGTTGTTGCGGGCGGCCGTTTGCTCGGCAGCCGTCCCAAACGGCAAATCCAATCGCTCAAACAGTACTTGCGTGAGCGACGTGGGCAGGTTTTGTCCCGAAGCCCGCTCTCCTTCGGGACGAATCGCCGGGGGCACGTCGAGCGAGACGCTGCGGGTCGTCAGCAACCGGTGCAGCTGGGGATTCGAGTTCAGCGAGTCGGCCAACAGATTGCGGAGCCGCGGAGGGAGCGTGTCGCGGTCCCAGTCGATGTTCCGCATCACCGCATCGAACTCGGCGAACGAAATCGGCGAGTCGCCTGTGAGTTCACCGCTCGGGTCCAATTCGTACGGATCATTGGTGGCCTCATTGATCACAGGCTGAGTCGCGCTCCCCGGCTCCAACTCCGAGCCGGTCCCGCCGGCGTACAACCGCCCGGAACGGCTGACGCCCATGCCAGCGCGTCCCCAGGGGTCCTCGGTAAATCCGAACCCGCTGTTCCAGAGCTGCTGACTAGGCCGCTCGCCGGTGAGAATGCGGTCGAGAAGGTCGTTCAGCTGGTTGCCCGCAACCGGGATCCCAGGAAGCGGTGCGGTCGCTTCGCGGTACCGCGCCTGCAGCAGCGCCAGCCGGTTTGCGGAAGTGAAGAGCTGCCCGCCACTCGAGGTGACCTCGTTATTCGTCGGCATAAAGATTTCCGCCGGGCCATAACCCAAGCCGCGGAAAGGATTCTGCGCCGTATCGGCAGCGGGATTCACCGCTCCCCAGGGAGCCGTGATGTTGCTGATCCCGCCGGTCTGAGCCAAGCTGCCATGAGCGTTGAGGTGGATCCGACCGCCGGTGTCTTCGATTAGCGCCGCCACCATGGGACGGAGCAGCTTGCCTTCGGGCGAAGTGATCAGCGGCAGACTCAAGTCGATCCACACGCTGTCTGCAATCCCATCCCCGTCGTTGTCGACGTCCCAGGGACCGTTGATTAGCGCGTCGAGAAGCTGGTTCAGCCGCGCGATATGAGCGACGTTGCTCGGATCGTCGATCTTGTTTGGCGACCGCAGGGCAAAGCTCGTGTTTCCGCCGGTGAACCGCGGGTTCGACTCCGTGATGGCTGCGAACGGAGGGGTTGCCTTGAGCGCCGCCCATGGAATCGGCCGGAACGTCGATCGTTGGATTGCCAGGATCAACTGCCGGAGTTCAGCCTCGGTGATCGCCGACAGGTCGTACTCGTTGACGATGTAATTGATCAGCGCCGGACGGTGGAACGACGGAATGATCTGCACGTCGCCAGCCGCATCGGTATAGCGATGGGCAAGAAACATGTTTTGGAAATCGGGCGCGTCGTAGGGTTCATCGAAGTCCCCGTGTTCTGCATAGTTCGCGCTCTTGTCGGAGTTCCCAACAGGCAGAAACGCCTTCGGCAACGTCAACGTCCCGATCGCCGTGGTTTCGTTGAAGTTCACTCCATCAAACCCAATTCCCGTCCCATTGAGCGGGGCGGGGTTCAGGCGAATCCGATAAGGAATGTCATCGCTGCCCGGTGCTCCCGCGTTGACGACTCCGCCACCGCCGCCCCAGGCGCCGTTGGGCCCGCGACTGTAGAAGAGAGCAGCGATCGACGTCGAACCCGCCGCGGCCAGCTCTCCAACCTTGACTTCGCTTCCGTCGTCCAGAACCACCGTTTTGTTCGGGTCGAGTTCGATGAAGACGCTGTATTTCAGCGCGTGCGCCGGCTCACCGTCACTGGCCGCCCGATGCCCGGTCGAGCGAATAATCCGGAACGATTGATCCTTGAGCGGACCTTCATCGAAGGTCATCACCATGCCAGCAAAGTAATCATCAAAGCCCAGCACCGACGTTGCCAACGTCGACTCCGCGACGGAACCGGCCCCGAGATTAATTGATCCCGGCGGATTAAGCGGATCGGGATAAGGAGCGGTGAGTGGGTCGGTCGTATCGAGCGGAATCTCATACGGAACTTTGACAAAGCCGTCGCCGAGCGAGACCACGCCGCGCTCACGCAGCGCCGTCGCGTTGTCGCTCTGGGTGAGCCTTGCCGGCCGCAGCGCCGAGATGTAGTGGTGCGCCCGACCATTCAACTCCGGAATCGCTCCGGTGCGGCCATACAAGTCGCTCAGCAGGTCCTCGCCGAAGAACGGATCGGTTGCGTCGTTGGTGCCGCGGAGCAGCTTCATCATCGCGTCGTTGACCACCTCGCGGCGCATCGGCTTGCGATACTCGCTGTTGGCGATCGCGAAGGCGCTTTGGCGGGATCGGCTGGTGAACACCACATAGGTCACCACCAGCACGCCCAGGAATGCGAGCATTCCCAGCACGACCAGCAAAACGACACCGCGGCGATGGTTGTATTTGTGATTCATAGTTTTCTCTTGGTATCCGAATGCTCGGATATCCCTTCCCACTCTTCGTTTGCCGCCACTCGTGTCGTGACAGCGACGCAACCACTCGGCTCCCGGAACCCTCCGGCAAGCCCCTAGCGATCGCGACTCGTGATGCGAATCGTGTGTTCGGTGACAGCGACGACGTCGTCAACCAAGGTCATCACCGTGTCGTCGGCGACGCCTGCGGCCGAATCAAACGTCCAATCGGGTCCGTCGAGCATCAGTTGTCGGGTCCAGACATCCCGCGAGGCACCCCCGTGCGGATCGCTGATCGTGGCTTCTGTCGCCTCGTCGATCGTGGCAATCACCCGGTACCAACGGTGCATCGGATTGCCGCTGTCGACGCGCGAAAGCATTACCCAGTCGTTGACTTTGACGTCGCTCGGCGTGTTGCGAGCGGCGGCGATCGTCACCGTACCCCCGGCGCCGCCTTGAAACCCCGACGCAGCTGAGACCCATGCGATCCGTTCTCCCGCGGCATTGTCGCGGGCCTGTGTGACGGGCCCGAGCGACGCCGGCGGGGTATAGAAACTGCGGTCGCGGTTGCGAAAAATTACCGTCGAGACCGAAGCGAACGGCGTGTCTGGAATCGGATTGACCGTAGCCATCCAGGAGAAACGTCCACTGACGGTGACTTGGCCCGTCGCGGGCGATCCCGGCAACGCCTGCGTGAACAGCGGCACCACGTCGAGCGACTTATCATCAGTCTGAAACACCGACAAATCATCCGCCCCTTGCGTGACCAACAACGCCTCCGCTTCCGAAATGCCCTGCGGCCCGGCTTGCGAAACCCGGTCAACGCTCACGCGAAGCATCCGCCACGACGACGAGGGCCAGGCGTTCCCGCTCGAAGTCGGCAGTGACGGATCGACGAGCGGATTGTGTTCGGCTTTGTAGTAAGGAAACCGGAACCGCCGATGCCCGTTGGTTCCAACTGTGGTAAATGGGGTGTAATACCCGCCTGAGCCTTCAGCGACGTAGTTGTCTGCATACGCCATATACAGCGGATCGATACAGACGCTGACCGTGCCGGCCGACGAAGTGGGAAACGCGCTAACCGAGGGGGTTCCCCCGGTATCGCCCACCATGACCCAGTTGGCCGGATTGAGGTAGTTGCGGGCTTGCAGCTCCCCGTGCGCGGTCGTGGCCAGCGCGGCACCCGCGTTCAGGCTGATCGTGTCCTGCGCCTGGTGGCTGGCCACGGGGATCACGCTGATCAACCCGACCATCCCCACCAGGACCAGCCCGATGGCAAACAGGACTTCGATAAATGTCACGCCGTGACGTGTCATGAGACGCCTTTGGATCACAGGGAAGTCAACTCGTCGGCTTCGAAGGCGAGCTGGCGTGATTGTTGGACTGCGAGGGTCAACTGCTCCTCGACCGTCAGCGTGCTGGCATCAAACGCCGAGACGGTCGCCGCCGGACTGGTCGAGGGAGCCGCGAACACATTTCCATTGAACGGATTGACCACGATCCAGATCGACTCGGGATCCATGATGTTGGCCCGGTCGCGATCGGTGTTCGTGAACAGATTGGCCGGGTCGGCGAACACGCCGTCGTTCCGCCCCAAGCAGAAATAGATCAGCCCGGCGGGGCGATAATCCATCTGCATTAGAGTTCCAGAGGAGTTCAGCATTCCCGAGGAGCAGAAATCCAACCGTCCGTCGGGGCCAAACATCAACAGAACCGATTCAAAATTCACGGGGCTGGCCGAATCCCAAGAGGAGGGGTCAATTACCATTGGGTTGAAATCGACGCCGCCGCTGCCAATTCCCGAGTAGTTCAAGTCGATCGCCATTCCGCGAAGCATGTCCAGCGGCGAAGCGGCCGAGGGAACCGGGTCGCGGAAGATCTTAAACGGCGTCAAACGGGTCCCCGAAACCGACATCAGCGAAGCCGGAAACCCTTGCATGACATTTCCGCTACTCGTGATCGTTCCTCGCGGATCAAAGGTGACTTTGACCCAGCCGTTATGGGTTGCGGGCGGATCGGATGCGAAACCGGTGTTGTGCGTGAACTGCGTGATGGAAAGGATCGCTACGGTCCTTCCACTGTTGTCGAACTGAATCTGATCGCCGATTCGAATAGGCGATAGGCTGGCCTGAGGCTCTCCCGCCGCGATGTCCCGCCGAGCTTTTTCTAGTAGGGCACAATCCGCCGGGTCGAACAGTGCCGCATTCGCCACACCGGCGGTGCCGGAAAGCGGCGTGCTCGCCGTTTGATCATGGTAAAGCAGTGCCCGGGCATTATCCGACTCGCCCGAGTACGGCGGATACGCCACGCACAACTGCATTTGCGTCGAATAAGACCGCTGCGTCGCGTCCTCGACTCCTTGGCGGCGGATAATCACTCCCACGCGGCCTTTGGATGCGATCGCGCGGCTGCGGGCGGCTTCGATGTAGGTGACGACTTGGCGAGCCGCTTGGCTCGTCTTCTGGTCCTTGATCGTGTTGCGGAAGATCGGCAGGGCGATGCCTGCCATGACCGACAGAACTCCGATCACGACCAGCAACTCGACTAGCGTGAACCCGCAGTGCACTCGCAAGAGGCGGGTGGAGAAGCGGCAGGATGGGGAGGAAACGCCGGAGCTTTCCTTGCCCCTTTCCCGTCCGGCTACCCTGCCCGGCTCGGTTCGATGCGGGTGCGTCGTGTTCATGATTTGGTTTTCAACGGAGAGAAGACGTTTGCGGAGTCGCGAGATCGCGGTGCGGATCAGGTCGACGAGTTGACGTTGTAGTTTGTGATGTTGTCGCGGTGCTGTTCGCTGGTGTCGTCCAGTTTTTCGCCAATCAACCCGGCTCCGCTGTACTGCCGGAGATAAGGATCGATGTAGTAATACGGCGAGCTGCGTCCGGCGCTTTCGTCGCGAGCGCCCGTGCCCATCTGCGAGAGCGGCCAAGTCATCAGCCGGTACGGCGTCTCGGTGTCTTGGGTAAAGCGGATGTTGAACGCTTCGTCGGGGCCCGCGGAAACGAGTAGCGGTTTCAGCGAAGCGGGAGGATTGTCGCTCGAATAACCCCAGTCGACTTGCATGAAGTCGAACTCGTCGGCACTGACCGGCATCCCCGGAACCGTATAACCAACAGGCCAACGGATGAAGTGAATCGGATTGCCCCAAGCGTCGACAATCTCTGGCATCCCATCGCCATCGGTGTCGTCAATGTTCCGCTTCGGGATCGCCTCAATGGCACTAATGCCGTTGAAGCTGCTCGTGGAAAGAATCAGATACAGCAGTTCGCTGCTGGCGTTCTCGGGGGTGCGGGTCGAGCGAAGTCGATTGGTGTAGTTGGTCACCGACGCGGGAGTTGTCCAGGTGACTCCAACTGGTACCCAGGTTTGAGCGCCGGCCGCATTGGTTTGAATTGCCCGAGCCGTGATGGGCGCGGCAACATCCACGTCGCTGTAACGATCGGGCATCTCCATCCGCATCAGGTCGCGGAGCATGATCAAACGCACTCGCGCCGACTCGCGGGCCGGAATCTTGACGCTGAAGTTATCTGGTTGGCTGGGCAACACGATCGGCAGCGGCCGGGTTGCATAGCTCTCCCACTTGGTCATCAGGATCTCGTCGATCGTGGCGATCAACGCCCGCGTTTGATCCTTCCGTGCCGACTCGCGGACCGTCCCCATCATCATCGTCGTCATCGCTACCAGGAGCGAAATGACGACCATGGCGGTCAGCAGTTCGACCAGCGTAAAACCGCTGCGGTCGCTCGCTTCGGCAGGGCGTGCTGTAGGATTCATGCGGTGTCCTCTGGGAGGCAGTGTCCTCGGGGCGGCCGGGGGCCACAGACGCTCACTCTTCGATCTCATCTTCCAACTTCCCTTCGGAGAAGTTTGTGATGTTGTCGTAGTGCGCGTTGTCCATGATCGAGGAGGAGATGCTGTTCTCTTGGTAGCCACTCGAGGTGACCATATCACCGGGGCTCGTCGCCGACGCATCGACGACCATCGCTTGGCCGGTGGGAAACAGGAAGTAAACGGGAGCCGTGTCCGTTCCCACGATCGTGCCAAAATTGTTGTCGGGACCGGCGGCGATGATCTGGAATGTTTGGGCGTTCATGAAGTCGTACGCTTCGGACGCTTCGGCCACGCTCGAGTAGCCACCGGTCGTAGTGGGATTTGGGCGACTCGTCTTGTAGGGGCGAATCGAGCCGATTTCCGAATCTGCAAAGCCGGAGGGATTCCGCGGGCCGTAACCATTGAACACGCCCAGAGACCCCAAGCTGCCGTAGGTCCGCGATTCAAAATAGACGTAAGGGGCAGTCCCGTCGGCGGGCCGATAAGCGGGCAGCGGATCGGCACTCGGGCCGGTGCCAAATTCCGCCTCGTCGGTCGAGGACAGCTTGTTGGTCGCCGAGAGCGGGGCGCTGGCATCCATCGGCGTGACCGTCAAGCGGCTCACGTCGAAAGTGAATAAAGCATTGTCGCGGTCGGCCCGGTACTGGTAGTTGGCCGGATTGGTCACGTCACCCGAACCGATGTACTCGAGCGGCCCGCCCGGTCCAGTCAGCGGATTGACCGGATCGCTGCTGTAGCCGCCAAGGGTCAGGACAAGGGCTTCGGCTCGGTCGATCGCCACTGGAATGAAGTTGCCACTCGAGTCGTGCGTGAGATTGGTCAGCAGCGTCATTTCGCCGCTCGCCATCCGCGGGAAGGCCTTGCGGAAATGCCGCTGAACGACGCCCCAGTCGGAGAAGTCTGGGGGGTAATCTCCATACTTGTTGTGATAAGCCTCGGCGGCCATTGCCAGACTGGTGACTTCCATCTTGATGCGGCCCACCTTGCCTCGCTCGATCACGACTCCGATCGCCGGGATCAGGAGGCCGGCGAGGACTCCGATGATCGTGATCACGATTAGAACCTCGACCAGCGTAAAGCCGCGGGCCTGCGTCGGTCGGCTGGGGTGGGCGGGGTGCCTCATGAGAGTCTCTCGCAATCTGGATTCGTTCGTGATTCTTTTCAAAAATCCCAATCACAGTCGCCTGCGGCTTGCCGTTAAACGACGCGCCGCTTGGCGACTGGCTTTGTGGGTCCAGGATCAGCCGAGACCGGTGATCAAGGAGACGAGGGGCATAAACAAACTGATGACAATAAAGCCGACCGCCAGCCCCAAAAACACGATCATGATCGGTTCCATCAACGCCATCAGACCGTCGGTCAACACGCGGACCTCTTCGTCATACGTGTCGGCCACCTTGTAGAGCATCGTATCGAGCTCACCCGTCTCTTCGCCGACGTCGACCATGTTGACGACCAGGTCGTCGACCACGCGGGCGCGGATCTTGGTCATATACATCAGTGACGCAAGCAATGCGCCAATGCCGAGCCCACCGAGGCTGATGCCCCACAACATGCCGACCATCTGCGGGTCGTCGCCGAGCTTCGTGTACGGAGCCGTGGCCGCGACGCTCATCAGCATGATGCCGGGGAAAGCGCCCATCAGCGCCCAGAAGAAGAGCGCCATCGGGTGGAACCCCGGGACGCTGTTCTCCCGCAGCGGCTTGCTGATCACTTCACCTTCGCGGATCGCGTCGGTGACCTTCATAAACATCCGCTCGAACATCGCGTTGCCCGCTGTTTCGCGAGTAATCGCCAGAGCTTCGAGGATCGGTACGCCCGAGGAGACCAGCGTGCCGAGGGTCCGGGTGGTGCGGGCCAAAATGTTCTTTTCAATCAAACCGCCAAAGATCGGCAGCTTGATCAAAAACATGTCAAACCCGACGCGTCCATGGCGGAACTTTTTAACCAGTTTGACCAGGATCGCCATGCAGACCGGAATCAAGATCAGCAGGAAGCCGTACTTGACGATGTAGTTCGAAAGCGCGATCAAGAGCACCGTCGGAGCCGGCAGATCGAGCTCGAACTCTTCGAACATCTGCTCGAACGTCGGCACGATGAAGATCATGATGAACGTCAAAATCAAACAGGCGACGGTGACGACCACCGACGGGTAGATCAGCGCCCCTTTGACTTTCCGCTTGAGCGATTCGCTCCGTTCCATGAAGTCGGCCAGACGCTGCAGAATCGTCTCCAGGGCACCACCGGCCTCGCCCGCCTTGATCATGTTCACATACAGGCGGGTGAACAGCTTGGGCGACTTGCTCATCGCCTCGGAGAGCGTCGAACCCCCTTCGATCTCCTCGCAGACATCCGCCAGACCGTTTTTCAGTTTGCCCGGTTTGCAGTTGTTCTCCAAGATTTTGAGGCTGCGGAGGATCGGCAGCCCGGCGTCCTGGAGGATCGAAAGCTGCCGCGTGAACGCGGTCACGTGTTTGGGTTTCCCGCCGCCGATCGCGAACGGGCGTTTGGTTTTGCCCCCCGCGGTGACCTTCTTCGCCGCCGACTTCTTGACGGTGATCTTGGTGACGAAGTAGCCCATCTGGCGGATGGTCGTTTGCGCTTCATCCTCGCTCGGCGCTTCAATCTCGTCACGGATCTCCTGACCCGTCGCGTCCATCGCCTCGAATTGGAATGTAGGCATAGCAGTTACTGATGGTCAGTGAGCAGTGAATTAAGGGTCGTGGGTTTTTTCTTGCCCCCTCTCCCCCGAAATCGTTTGCAACTTGTGGTTGTGAACGATTTTGGGGGAGAGGGTTGGGGTGAGGGGGTTTCGGCGTTCGTGTCGTGGCTTAGCGGCGGTCCGTTTTAGTCGACGTTGTAGTGCTGGGGCGTCGGTCCATCACCCTCCCGCTGGGAGGGTCGGGCTCTTAGGCCCGGGGAGGGTCTAACTGCACGCAACCGTACTCACGGATCGACGTCGCGCACCGCCCTCCCCGCTCGTTCCTCGCGACCCTCCCGGGGGGAGGGTGTCGTTTAAATTCTCGGTTGGCCTAACCATCTCGGCTGGCCCCCTCACCCTAACCCTCTCCCCCGCGGATAGGCTGCGGAACTGTTCGTTCGCAGCCTATCCGCGGGGGAGAGGGAACGTTCTAACTCTCCTGAATCGTCTCGCGGACGACTTCGTCTAAGGTCGTGATCCCTTGATCGGCTAGGCGGAGGCCAAACACGCGGAGCGGGACCATGCCTTGCGACTGAGCCAAATCTCGGAGCTCGTCGGTCGAGGCGGTGCCCATGATCATTTCCCGCAGCGCGTCGCTCATGATCATGAGCTCAAACAAGCCGACACGGCCCTTATAACCGGTGTTATTGCAAGCGTCGCAGCCGGCCCCTTTGTAGAACTTGCGGTCGCCCATGTCCTCGCGGCGGAGCCCCAGGTCGAACAGCAGGTCGGCGCTCGGCTTGGTTTCCTCGCGGCATTTGGTGCAGATCCGCCGCACCAGTCGCTGCGCCAGAATCGCTTCGATCGTGGCTGTGAGCAGGAACGTGGGAACGCCCATGTCTTTGAGCCGGGTGACGGTGCTCGGGGCGTCGTTGGTGTGCAGGGTGCTGAACACGAGGTGCCCGGTCAGGGCGGCTTGGACGGCGATTTCGGCGGTCTCGATATCGCGAATCTCGCCGACCAGGATCTTGTCTGGGTCTTGCCGCAGGATGGCTCGCAGGCAGCTGGCAAAGGTCACGCCGCTGTTGGTATCGATCGGGATCTGGATGATCCCGTCGATGTCGTACTCGACCGGGTCTTCGGTGGTGATGATTTTCTCGGTGATCTCGTTCAGCTCGGTCAGCGCCGAGTAGAGGGTCGTCGTCTTGCCGCTGCCGGTCGGGCCGGTCACCAGGATGATTCCATTGGGACGCTCGATGACTTTGCGAAAGCCCTGCGAGGTGAAGTCGTCCATGCCGACGTTGTCGAGGCTGAGGTTGACCACCGTGCGGTCGAGCACTCGCATCACGACGCTCTCGCCGAACATTGTCGGCAGCACGCTCACGCGGAGGTCGACCGGGTGGCCGCCAACCATCAACTCGATCCGTCCGTCCTGCGGCAGGCGGCGTTCGGCGATGTCGAGATTCGCCATCACCTTGACGCGGGTGGTGATCGCAAAGGCCAAGTGCCGCGGCGGGGGAACCATCTCATAGAGCACCCCTTCGGCCTTGATCCGGATCCGGAACTCATCCTCGAACGGCTCGAAGTGGATGTCGCTCGCCTGGTCCTTAATCGCCAGCAGCAGGACCATGTTCAGCAGCTTGCGGACCGGCGCCGAATCGGCCAGGGCTTCCATATCCGAGAGGTTGAACTTCTCGCTCTGCAGGGCCTCGATGGCCGCTTTCAGGTCGTCGTCCTCGTTCAGCTCCTGAACGAGCTTTTCGACGCTCTCGCTCTCGCTGTCGTAGTAGCGGCTGATCGCTGCGACGAGCTCTCGCTCGGTCGCCACCGCCATCTCGATCTCGTGGCCGAGGAACGTCCGCAGCTCGTCCTGGACCGTCAGGTTCTGCGGATCGCAGGTGGCGACGGTCAGTGTGTTGCCTTCGAACTTGACCGGCACGACGCGGTACAGCTGGGCCATCGTCTCGGTGATCCGGCCGAGCAGCTCCGGAGGCAGCTCGACCTCCGAGAGGGCGACCGTCTGCATCCCCATCTGTTCGGCCAAGGCCTGGGCCAAATGCTCGTCGGTGATCAACCCCATCTCTTCGGCGATCTTGCCGAGCAACGAGCCGGGGCGCTGGTGCTGTTCTTCAAGCACCACTTCCAATTGCTCGTCGGTCAAGAAGCCGAGGTCGACGAGGATCTGTCCGATGCGGCGAACGGCCATAGGTATTTAGCGAACGAGGGGAAGGAGGAATTAATGGGGTGTCAAGTTCATGGTCGTGGTTACGGTTCTATCAGCCGCCACGCGCTAGCGTCCGGTTTTCACAGCACTGGACAACCGGACGCTAGCGCGTGGCGGCTGATGTTTGGAGCCAGATCGTGTCGCGGGTGCTGGCCACCTCACCCTGCTGTTTTACTGATCTTCGCCGACGGGCGTTGCTGGGGCGTCTTCGCCGCGGCGGGCTTGGACGATCCGTTTGGCCAAATCGTCGGGGCGATGCGCTTTGGCGAGCACGTCCTCAACCGTGACTTTGTCGGCATGCCAGGCTTTGAACAGCGCGTCGTCCATCAGCTGCATGCCGAATTTAGCACCGGTCTGAATGGCGCTGTTGATGCGGAAGGTTTTGTTTTCGCGGATCAGGTTCCCGATCGCCGGGGTCACGATCAACACCTCGTAGGCCGCCAAGCGACCGCCGCCGATCTTCGGGAGCAGGGTCTGGGCGACCACCCCGATCAAGGACGTGGCCAGCTGCGTGCGGATCTGGTCCTGGAGGTTGCCCGGGAAGGCGTCGATGATGCGGTTGACCGTTCCTTGAGCACTGTTGGTGTGCAGCGTGCCGAACACGATGTGACCCGTCTCGGCCGCGCTGATCGCCGCCTCGATCGTGTCGAGGTCGCGGAGCTCGCCGACCAGGATCACGTCGGGGTCTTGCCGCAAGGCGCGGCGGATCGCTTCGGAGAAGCTGGGGACGTCGACCCCGACTTCGCGCTGATTGACCGTGCTCTTGATGTGGTCGTGATAGAACTCGATCGGGTCTTCGATCGTGATGATGTGGTGGTCGTGGGTCTCATTCAGGTAGTTGACCAAGCTGGCCAGCGTCGTGCTCTTGCCGCTCCCGGTCGGGCCGGTGACGAGGAACAATCCGCGGGGCCGCGTCACCAATTTGACGACAGCCTCGGGCAGCCCCAGTTGCTCGGGGGTCAGCTTGTCGTTGGGGATCTGCCGCAGCACCATCGAGATGAAGCCGCGCTGCTTGAAGACCGAGACGCGGAACCGGGCCAGTTCGCCAAAGGCAAACCCAAAGTCCGCACTCCCCGCCTCTTGCAGCTCGCGCTGGCACCGCTCGGGCGTGATGCTCTTCATCAGCGAGACCGTGTCCTCGGCCTCGAGCACCTTGGTCTCGAGCTTCCGCATCCGCCCGTGCAAGCGAAACACCGGAGGCTGGCCGACGACGATGTGAATATCGCTCGCCCCTTGCTTCACCGCCGCCTGCAGGAGTTTGTCGATCAGAATCGTGGCCACAGCGGCGTCCTTCGTCAGTGTGTCAAGTAATGGTCGGCGTCGAGCGCCAGCGGATCGGCCACGCGGTGCCTCCCGCAGCCGGCCCTGGCAGCTAGGTCAGGCACTCGCTGGTCGGTGAATAGCCGCAACCGACGGGCGGATTGCCCGAGGCTGGGGACGTCGAATCCGGGACCAAGGCCGCATCCGCTCTCGGCGGAATCGCACCGTGGATGCGACCCCCCCGAAGCGGACGGAACCGCCTGGGCCAAGCAGCCCCTGACCCCGGTGGATCTGGAAAAGGATAAGTCGATATAGGAGGAAAGGGCTGACGGTCCGCATCGCTGCCAGGGCGATCGCCTCCTCGCCAGCCACACCTATTATCCATGCTCGAGCGGGCGATTTCCAGCAAATCCCCGAAACCGGGCCCAGGGTCCGGGGTTGGGACGCCGGACGGCACGGTGCCGGGCATCAGCCGCCGGGCGCTAGCCCCCGGTTCCCGAAAGCGCCGCGGAAACCGGACGCTAGCGCGTTGCGGCTGAGGATTAATCCGAGGCTAGCGCCTGCGGCTCACTGTTCGTTGAGCAGGTGCTGCATGGCCAGGTGATCCTGCTCGGTTCGCTTGGCGACGCGGTAAACCTCCTCGAACGTCGTCACGCCGCGCAGGACTTTGCGCATCCCGTCGACGTACAGCGTGGTCATCCCATCGGAGATCGCTTGGCCGCGGATTTCCTGGGTCGGCGTGGCCTTGAACATCATCTCACGGACCCGCGAGTTGACCATCATCAGCTCGTAGATCCCGAGCCGCCCGCGGTACCCGCTCCGCTGACAGTATGTACACCCTTTGCCCTTGGCGAACTCGGCCGTCTTGACCAGCTCCGGCGGCAGCCCGGCGTCGGCGATCACACTCTCCGACGGCTTGGATTTTTGCTTGCAACGCGGGCAGATGGTCCGCACCAGCCGCTGGCCGAGGACCGCGATGACGCTGCTGGCGACCAAATATCCAGGTACTCCCATGTCCACCATGCGTGTAACGGCACTGGGCGCATCGTTCGTGTGTAGTGTACTGAATACCAAGTGTCCTGTTAGTGACGCCTGAATACCCATCGATGCGGTCTCGGTATCGCGCATTTCGCCGACGAGGATGATGTTCGGCGCCTGGCGGAGCATCGCCCGGATGATCCGCCCGAAGTCGAGCCCGATCGCGTGCCGCACTTCGACCTGGTTGATCCCCGGCAGGTAGTACTCGACCGGGTCCTCGGCGGTGATGATCTTGCGGTCCGGGCGGTTCAGGGCATTGAGCGCCGCGTAGAGCGTCGTCGTCTTCCCGCTCCCGGTCGGGCCGGTGACGAGCACGATCCCGTTGGGCCGCTTGATCAGCGACTGGAAATCGCGAAAGTCTTTTTCGGCCAAGCCGAGCTGGCGGATCCCGACCTTGATGTTGTCCTTATCGAGCAGCCGCATCACGGCCGATTGGCCGTGGTTGGTGGGGATGATCGAGACGCGGAGGTCGAGTCCTTTGTCGCCGACGGTGATCTTGATTCGCCCGTCGGTCGGCCGCCGCCGCTCGGAGATGTCGATCTTGGAGAGGATTTTGATGCGGGAGATGATCGCGCTGAGCATCCGGCGGGGGGGGCTGTCCCGCTCGACCAGCACGCCGTCGATCCGGTAGCGGATCCGCACCCGGTCCTCGAACGGCTCGACGTGGATGTCCGAGGCCCGCAGCTGGACCGCTTCGGCGATCATCAAGTTGACCAGCCGCACCACCGGCGGGCTGCTCTCATCCATCGTCTCGCCCCCGACTCCGGCCGAATCCTCTTCGGTTTCGGTGAAGTCGATCGCCGTGTCGGTGAATTCTTGGAGCATCGAGTCGGCCGATTCCCCTTCGACCTGCCCGTAGTACTGGTTGATCGCTTCTTGGATCGCTTGCCGGGGAGCGAGCGAGGTCTCGATCTTGCGGTTGAGGATGAATCGCAGTTTTTCGATCGTCTCGAGGTCGAACGGATCGGAGATCACGATCTTCAGCGAGTTGTCTTCCTTGTCGACCGGCAGGACCATGTTTTCCCGAGCCACCGATTCGGGAATCAATTCGATGACATCGTCGGCGACGCGGATTTGCCGCAGGTCGACGAAGGGGATTTTGTGGAAATTGGCCAGTGCCTCGGTGACGTCTTCGGGAGTGGCGTACTCGAGCTTGACGAGGCAATCACCGATGTTCATATCGGTGTCCTTGCTCATCTGCTCCGCCTCAGAGAGCTGGTCGAGGCTGACGATGCCGCGTTGCAGCAGCAAATCGGTAAAATCCTGTATGGTCTGGCTCATAGCTGACTCCCTATCGCTCCGGCGGCGGGCGCTATCGCGCTGCCGCCGTGAGGGCCGAAAAGTGAATGGCGTGAAGTGGGGGGGATCGCGAAGAACTGGATAAGCCGCCGCGTCGCCGGCTCCCGATGGGCCTGGGAGGCGGCGGCCGCTGACGTGCTTTAAGCATAGCAACCGCGAGCGCCGCAGGCTGCAAACAAAGCCTCCCCGAGCTCGAGAAGTTCCTGGAAAAAGAACCGCCGGGGTTCTTCTTCGCACTGACCGCCTGTTCCTCGTCCCGCGTATGGAAGTGCCGCATGACGTCGTCCGCCTCCGATCGATCTTCGCCCACACCGGCTCGGCATGAGCTCGCCTCGTTCTTCGTGGCCGCGGGAGTGGTCGCAGCGGTCCTGCTGGTGCTGCTGGGCGTGCAGGCTCTTCAGTTTGGTCGACCGGGGCTGGAGAAAATGTTGACCGAATTGGCGATGCCCCTCGGTTTGCTGTGGTTGACGCTTGCCCTCGCCGTCGCCTACGCGGCGATTCATCGCTGGAGAACCCGCCGCGTTGCGGGGGGAGAAGCCAGCAGCAACGGGAGCTCGCGCGCGTGGCTCGGGATTGCTCTGGTGCTGTGGGTGGCGCTCTCGCTCCTGGGCAATCGCTCGGTGGCCACGTGGGCGTGGGCGCAGACCCAGTATCCGCTGGACGACGCACCGCAGGTCGAGCAACTGGACGCGGTAATCTTGCTCGGCGGCGGGGTGCATGCCGACCCGTTTGACGCGCCACAACTGGCCAGCGACGGCGACCGCATTCGGCCGCCGCTGCAGCTGTGGCATGCCGGGCGAGTGAAAAAAATCATCGTCACCGGAACGTCGGCCCTGCCGGGCGAGCGCGGGCCAGCCGACCTGACCGAGGAGTTGCTGATCAGTCTGGGCGTGCCGGCGACGGCGATTCTGCGGGTTTCGGGGAGGAACACCAGCGAGGAAATGGTCGAGCTCAGAGAGGTCGTCGCCGCGCTGCCGGCTCGGCCCGACGGTCGGCCGCCGAGAGTCGGGCTGGTCACCAGCGCCTACCACCTGCCCCGAGCCTTGCGGCTGGCCCGCGGCCAGGGCTTGGACTTGGTGCCGCTGCCAGCGGGTTACAACGGCAGCGGACGCTCGACCGGCTGGGCCCGCGAACTCGTCCCCACCTCCGGAGCCCTCGACGACGTCACCGCCTGTTGGAAAGAATGGCTCGCCGCGGCGGTCGGGAGATAAGTGGCGAGGGAACCACGAAGAGCGAGAATGGAGGCCACGGAAGGACACGGAAAAGCACGGAAATGAATCTCGAGCGAAACCTCGTTTAACGGCAAGCCGCAGGCGACTGTGTTTCCAGCCCTGAAGGCTGAAGAAAGTGGACATCTAACAGGAGGCAAGGGAGTCAACAGAGGAATGCTGCTCCGTTGCCTCTGCTTCCTCCTGTTCCTTCTTCCCTCCCCCTTCCGTGCTTTTTCTGTGTCCTTCCGTGGCCCGTGTCCTTCCGTGGCCCGTGTCCTTCCGTGGCCCCCTCTGCCCACTGGCCCCGGCTACCGGTTTCTGGCTTGCCGTGTTTAAATTCGAGCAGCCCCTTGTCCCCGTCTCTCGACTTCCGTCCCCCCTCTCGGCTCTGGACCCTCGGATTGTCGCCCATGCGGATCTACCTCGACCTTGTGAAGCGAGTCCTGGAAGAGGGGGTCGACCGCCCCGACCGGACGGGAACTGGAACGCGGAGTCTGTTTGGGCAGCAGCTGCGATTCGACTTGAGTCAGGGATTTCCGTTGGTGACGACCAAGCGGGTGCACCTTCGCTCGATCGTTTACGAGCTGCTCTGGTTCTTGCGGGGAGAGACGAACGTTCGCTGGCTGCAGGAGCGGAACGTCACGATTTGGGACGAGTGGGCCGACGAGGCGGGGGAACTGGGGCCGGTCTATGGCAGCCAGTGGCGATCGTGGCCGACGGCCGACGGGAGGGTGATCGACCAGATCGAGCAGGTTCAAAAGGGGATCCGCGAAACGCCCGATTCACGCCGCTTGATCGTCTCGGCCTGGAACGTCGGGCAGATCGAGCAGATGGCGCTGCCCCCCTGCCATTTGCTGTTCCAGTTCTACGTGGCCGAAGGACGACTCAGCTGTCAGATGTATCAGCGGAGTGCGGATCTATTCCTCGGGGTCCCGTTCAATATCGCGAGCTACGCGCTGTTGACGCAGATGATGGCGCACGTGACGGGGCTGCAGCTCGGCGAATTCATCCATGTGTTCGGCGACGTCCATCTTTACCAGAACCACTTTGAGCAGGCCCGCAAGCAGCTCGAGCGCGAACCCCGCCCGCTGCCCGAGATGCGAATTCGCCAGAGCCGCAGCGATGTCCGCGACTTCGAATTCGACGATTTTGAACTCGTCGGCTACGAACCCCACCCGGCAATTTCCGCCCCAATCGCCGTGTAGGTAGCAGGAAGCAGGGGCCACGGAAGGACACGGAAAAGCACGAAACAATCTGAAATCTGAAATCCCCGGACACCGGACACCGGACACCGGACACCGGACACCGGCTACTTGAACCCTGAACCCTGAACCCTGACTCCTCCCCTTCTTACCGCCGTTGTCGCTGCCAGTCCGAGTGGAATCATCGGTCGCGAGGGCGATATGCCGTGGCAGCTCTCTTCGGACCTGCGTCGGTTCAAGCAGCTGACGCTTGGGCATCCGATCGTCATGGGGCGCAAGACCTACGAGTCGATCGGCCGACCGCTTCCGCAGCGGCGGAACCTCGTGCTCTCCCGGAGCACGGCGGAACTGGGCGCGGGAGTCGAGGTCTTTGCGGACATCGACTCGCTGCTTGCCGCAGTCGCGGATGCTGGCGAAGTCTTCGTGATCGGTGGAGCGACGATCTACGACGCGCTGCTGCCTCGCTGCTCGCGGCTGCTGCTCACTCGCGTGTGGACCCAAACCGCGGGCGACACGCGGCTGCGAGTGGATCTGGACGCGTTTCGCTGCGTGCACGTCGAACGCCACCCCCAAGGCCACCGCGACTCGGTCCCCACCGAGTTTCAAATCTGGGAGAGAAGGCCGGGGGCCGGGAACCGGTAGCCGGCAGCAGGTTTCGGAGGGGGCCACGGAAGGACACGGAAAAAGCACGGAACAATCTGAGATCTCAGATCCGAGATTTCAGATTTTGCGAGGCCCAGAGGGGTGCCCGGCCGGATTCGAGTACGAGTACGAGTACCGCTCCGCTGAGTACGAGTACGATTCTTGACAACTCTACTCCCTTCCGTGCTCTTCCGTGTCCTTCCGTGGCCCCCTCTGTTTCCCGGCTTCCGGCTCCCGAAGCCCGGACCCCGATCACTTTCGGGCGTCGATCGTCCAGTGGCGGTCGCTGGTCGCTTGCGCGGTGGCCGGGTCGATCCCGAGCTCGCTCAGCAGGTCGCGGATTTCTTCGAGCGTCAGTGCGGCGTGCAGCGACTGGTGCAGTAGCTGCCGAGCCTCCGGAGATTCGTTTCCAGCGTGCAGCTCGGTCAGCCGATCGACTTCCGCGTTGCTGGCCGGTCGCATCAAGTCGCGGATGAACAGTCGCCCACCGGGGCGGAGCAGCCGCAGGGCCTCGCCGAGCACGCGTTGCGGTTCGGGGAGGTGGTGCAGCAGGGTATTGCTGATCACGCAGTCGCACATCGCGTCGTCGAAGGCGGCCAAGGCTTTGGCGTCGGCGTGTTCGAGTTGGATCTGGTCCATCACTCCTCCGACGTCGATCAGCGTCGCCGCCAGGTCGAGCATCGATGTCGCCGCGTCGAGGGCCAGCACGCGGACTTCCGAAAGCCGCTGGCAGAGGAGGATTGGGATCCGCGCCGTCCCGGTGCCGAGATCGATCACCCGCGTTCCGACCGGGCCGCCAGCGAGCAGATCATCGACGAAACGTTGGTTCACCTCGCGGTGGTCCATCGCGTCGTAGGCGACCGCTTCGGCCACCGTGTCCATCACTTCGGGTTCCAGCGTCCGCGGAAGTTGCGGTACAGAGCGTGATGGATCGTTCATGGGGGGTGGGTGTGGCATACGATATCCTACCAGCAGCCGGTTTTCGGCCAGTTTGGGCGAAAACTTGGGTGAATCTTCGCGGCTTACTACGGTTGAGGGGGTGAGTGAGTTCGGATCGCGGCTAATTTTGACGTTCGAAGCTGCGGTCATTAGAATGCCGCTTCTCGTCTTTTTGATGCAGGATATATACGTGATCAACTCCACCACCACCGAAACCTCGCTCAGCACTTACGCTGACGAGGAACTGGTTCAGCTCTATCAAGAGAGCGGCGATCGGCGGATCTTCGAATCGCTGATGCGGCGGTATCAGCGGGAGATCTACAGCTATCTCCGCCGCTATGTGGGCAACGCGGAGATGGCCGAAGACGCTTTTCAGGGGACCTTTCTGCAGGTCCACTTGAAGTGCGACCAATTTGATCCGGAGCGCCGTTTTCGCCCCTGGTTGTACGCGGTCGCGACCAATCAAGCGATCGACGTCCAGCGGCGGAACAAACGTCACCGCATGGCCAGCCTCGATCGCACCTCGCATTCCGACGATGGCGATGGGAACTGGTCCGAGAAGCTCGTCGGCGAAGCCCCCGATCCGCTCGCCGAAGCCTCGGTTCGCGAGAACGGCGAATGGGTGCGGGGAGCGGTCGATGAACTGAGCGACTCGATGAAGCGGGTCGTGCAGCTCGTCTACTACCAAGGGATGAAGTATCGCGAAGCGGCCGATGTGCTCGGGATCCCGGTCGGGACGGTCAAGAGCCGCCTGCACGCGGCCGTCCAGCGGTTGAGCCTCCAGTGGGACGAGACGCACGAAGAACCGATGAGTGAAGTCTGATCAAGCGGTCGAGTGATCAAGCGGCCGAGTGGCTAAACGGTCGAATGACCAAACCGGGGCCCGACTCGTTGCGTAGGCTTCTTTAGTCGCAACCCTCCCAACGCTCAGCTTTTCTCGGTGGCTCGTCTCGATGCGCGAAGACCTGCTCGGCTATCTGCTCGGTGCTCTCGAACCGGATGAAATGGAACGGGTGGAGCGGGCGCTCCGCGACAGCCCGGCCCTGCGAGCCGAACTCGATCGCTTGCAAGCCTCCCTGCGTCCGCTCGAGGAAGCCGAAGAAATCTTCGAGCCCCCGGCCGACCTCCTCTCGCGAACTTGGGACGCGATCGACCGCGCCGAAGCGGCTCGCAGCGAGTCGGCAACCGGCAGTGGGGCGGCAATTGGCAGTGGGGCGGAAGCGAACGACGATCCGCTGGCGTCTCCGGCGCAGTCATCCTCGCGGGCGGCACTCTCTCCGGCGGCTGTCACTCCAGCCGGCGACGGTTGGCGGTGGGTCGATTTCATCGCCACGAGCTTGACCGGGGTTTTGCTCGCCGGCCTCGTCTTGCCGGGGATCCTGCGGGGGCGGTTCGAGTCCCGCCGCGAGGCCTGCCAGGCGAATCTTCGCGAGGCGGGAGTCGCCGTGGTCCATTTTGCGACTCGCGAGCCCGATCGGCGGATGCCCCAGTTGTCGGTGGAGGGGCCGCAGGCGTTCTCGGGGATGTACGCGGTCGAGCTTCGCGAGGCAGGGTTGATGCCCAAGCTGCTCCCCTTCTGGTGTCCCTCGCTCGACGTGCCTTCGCAGTGGGTTGGGCGTCCGGTTCCGAGCGAAGCGGACGTGATGTCGGCGTCTCCCCAGCGGCTCGGGCTGCTGCAGAAAGTCGCGGGTGGTCACTATGCCTATTCACTCGGCGTTCGCGAGCAAGGCCGCTATGCCGCGCCCCGCTTCGAGGGCCGCGCCGATTTTGCAATCCTGGCCGACGCCCCGGTCGAGACGCTCGACGGTTGGACGACCGCACACGAAGGACGCGGATTCAACCTGCTGTTTGAAGACGGACGCGTGCGGTTCTTCGCCACCGGAACGACCACGGCGTTCCCCGATCATCCGTTCCTGAACCATCGAGGCGAGATCGAAGCGGGCGTCGACGCCAACGACGCCACGCTCGCCCCCAGCTGGCGCCCCCCGTTTCTCCAAAGCCGGTAGCCGGTAGCCGGGAGCCGGTAGCCGGGAGCCGGTAGCCGGTAGCCGGGAGCCGGAAAACAGAGGGGGCCACGGAAGGACACGGAAGAGCACGGAAGGGAGTAGAGTTGTCAAGAATCGTACTCGTACTCAGCGGAGCGGTACTCGTACTCGTACTCGAATCCGGCCGGGCACCCCTCTGAGCCTCGCAAAATCTGAAATCTCGGATCTGAGATCTGAGATTGTTCCGTGTTCTTCCGTGTTCTTCCGTGGCCTCCCCGGACGCTGAGCACGAGCACGAATCGGAGGCTTTCCCTTCTCGCCACTTAAAAAAAAACGCCCCGCAACCTTGGTTGGCTGCGGGGCGTTTGGGGGTTTCTCGGGAGCTGGCTCGGCTTTAGTTGCGGAGCAGTTCGCGGATGCCGAAGGTGAAGAAGGTGGCCATGCCGAAGTTCAGTGCTTCCTCTTCACACTTGTACTGCAAGATCAGGATGTCGCCGGCTTGGATCAGCGGTCGCTGGCGGGGATCGTTGATCGCTTTGGTCAAGTCGACTTCGATCGCCACCTGCCCGTCGCAGGGCGTTCTGCGAAGGATGTAGAGCAGTCCCGGAGGAATCCGACCCATGCTGCCCAGGCCGCCGATTCCGCCGCCGCCACCACCGGCTTGGCCGCCGATGCCGGCCCCGGCGATCGCCATCGCTCCGAGCACGTCCAGGTCGTAGTCCCGCGGCAGCATGTGCTCGCCGCCGGGCAACAAGCCACCGGTGTAGAAGACTTCGGTCTCCCGCGACTCGATATAGACCACGTCGCCGTCATGGAGCCGCACATCATCTTCGGTGATCTGGGGCACCACTCCCGGCGGCAGCCGCAGCGGAATCCGCAGGACCGAAGGATCTTCGGGCAGCGGCGGCGGGCAGATGCAGGGATCAAGGGCCGCCGCTTTCTGGTGGGCGTAGAATTCCTGCATGAAAGCCGCACGAGCACGCTTGTCAGCGCGGCTGGCTCGCAGGACTTTGACTTCGTTCTTCGCGTTGACCCCAGGCAGACCCCCGGTTTCGACCAATGCGTGCAGGATGTCGTTCTGGTAGGCGGGGAGCTTCACGAGCGCCCCGGAGGCGCTTTCGTCCGAGCCGCGGGTGAAACCGGAGCCAGCCCCCGTGCCGCCAGCGTCCTGACGGACGACGATCACGTTGTAGGTCCGCTCTTGAATCAAGGTCACGATCGGTCGAGCCCGTTCGGCCTGCAGGATGCCCGCGTCGATGTAGGCGTTGCGGATCTTGTCGCGGACCTGGTCGAGCGTCAGCCCCGTCACGTTCAGCGGCTCGATCAGCGGCAACGACAGCGTGCCATCTTCCTGGACCGGGATCGGATAGCCAAGCGACGGAGGCAGCAGGCTGTCCCCTTCCGGGAAGTGGACCGGCGGCGGCCCCGGCGGCTGGTCGGGGGCGTTGAACGGCAACACGCCTTCGACGTACACGCCCAGGATGTCGCCACCGGCCAACTGGTAATCGCGAGGAGGCTCGACCGTCAGCAGCGAGATGTCCACCGGCACCAGATCGTTCTTCGGCGGGGCGAACAACTGCGGAGGCAGCCGGTTGGCGGGGACCCCGTCGATGGGGTTCGTCAGACTGGTGCATCCCGTCGCAGCCAACACCATCAGGCCGGCCAGCAAAGAACCGCCACGGACGCGGGGCACCGCCGCTGCGAAGCGATGCGGCGAAGGGCTAACGCTCATCTTTGGACTCTCGTTCGAAGCGGAGGCCGCCACGGAGGGCGGACCATGTTCTCTGAATGTCGGCGCAGCCGAGTCTCGATCGGCCGGTGCGTTCGGGATCGGTCTCCCGCGATTCACGGCTCGCCCCCCGGCCCGACTTGGAAATCGTCCGGAGCGGGCGAGCGTGGTCGTCCTAGCGTCCCGAAGCGGCGGTCGGGACCGACGAGGCGGGGACGCGGTTCAAGGAATCGATGTCGATCGTTCCCAGTCCTCCAGGGCCGAATCCCCCAGGGCCCAATCCCCCAGGGCTTCGGTCCACCCGACCCTGGCTCGCAGGACCCGGAAGCTCGCCGGCCGGCGCTTGGCCCTCGGCGGGAACGACCACACCACCGGCGGGCGGCGCGGGGACCGCTTCGTGCACACCGCCGATCGCGGAGGTTCCCAGGGTCGCCGGGTCGACCGGAGTCGGACCGCCATCGAGCGGCGACGGACCGGCAACCGCACAGGCTGGCAGCGTGGCCACCGGCATCGGCAGCGTGGTCCGGATCTCGCTCCAGTAGCCGATCCCGTCCTCTTCGGCCGCTTTGGCCCCGAGCGGGAAGCCGGCGAACCAGGCGCTGACTTTGGCCTGACCCTCGGGCGACTGGTATTCCCAGCCCCAGTACGATTCGGGAGCGAGCGGCGGGACGCAGCCCGGGCCACCACTGGCGACGCTCTCGTAGCCCGCTCGGAAGCCGGCTCGGAAATCAGCCAAGTGCTTTTGGTTGCAGAACCGAGCTTTTTCGCGGTGCCACGCTTTGGCACTCCACGCTCGGTTGCGATAGCTCACCATGAAGTCGTCGACACAATCGTTGTCGGCGACCGCCTGGTGAAGGCCGCTTAACATGGTACATCCGCTGCCCATGCCGACGCTCGTGCAGGCGATGACCGCAGCGGCCATCAGCTGGCGAATCCTTCGCCGTCGCACTCGTGTCGTCATCATCGGGTGAGGACGATCCGCCATTTGGCCCCCCTTGGCTGCAACGGCAGTCGTAGAAATGCAGGTAACGGTGGTGCCGGATGTTGCGACGTTGGCAGCTTCCGACACCCCTAATACATCGCCCAACCGCCAGGCGGCGTTGAGCGAAAATAGGGGTGGGCAACCGGAAAGGGGAGAAAAACAAGCAAAATCCCTCCCCCCGGTACTCCGTCCTCCGTGCTCCGTACTCCGCCCTCCCTGCGGCTTGCGCGGATTCTCGCGGCGGTGCGGGCGGCGTCGGTGGAGAAAGGCCGGGCGAGGGGGGAATTTGAGGACTCGGCTTGCTGCTCGTAACTACTGTGATCGCGTGGGCAGCCGCATTGCTTCTCTAATGCCTCCTCTCGATCGTCACCTCTATGATCGCCGCAGCCACCCTGACTCCCCTTTCCGCATCGGCCGTCGCCTTTTCCCTGGCGCTGCTCGGTGCCCTGTGCCTCGTGCCGCTGGTTCGCTGGGCCAGCCGCCGGTTGGGGATCGTCGACCGACCCGACCCGGAGCGGAAGCTGCACGGCCGCGAGACGGCGCTCTGTGGCGGGCTGGCAGTGTTCCTCGCTTCGGTGGCCGCGTTTTTGGCCACGATCCACTGGGGCGGCGGGATCCACTGGGGAGGCGGCGAGCACTTCTCAACCATCTCCGAACTGCCCGGCCGCTGGTCAGTCCTGTTCGGAGCCGCCGCGGCGATGCTGCTGGTCGGTCTCGTCGACGACGCCTTGACGCTGCGGGGGCGGCAGAAACTGCTGGCCCAGATCGCCATCCTCTGCTGCGTGATCGGCGGCGGCACGTTGATCCAGACGGTCCACCTGTTCGGGGTCTCGCTCGAGCTGGGCGTCTTCGCCTATCCGGTGACGATGCTGTGGTTGCTCGGAGCGGTCAACGCGCTGAACCTGATCGATGGTGCGGACGGGATGGCCACGACCGCTGGGATGATCATCTGCAGTGGACTGGCGGTGCTCGGCTGGCAAGCGGGAACCGGAGCGGAGGGAATCGCGGCGATCGCGATGGCCGGTGCTCTGCTCGGCTTTCTCAACTACAACCGCCCGCCGGCGAGCATCTTTTTGGGAGACGCTGGGAGCATGCTGATCGGGCTCACCGTCGGCGTGCTCGCGATCTGGAGTTCCAGCAGCGGTTCAACTGTGCTGGCCGCCGCGCCGGTGGCGGTGCTCGCGATTCCGCTGTTCGACTCAGCGATCGCCCTGCTCCGACGGTGGTTGACCGGCCGCAGCATCTATGCGACCGATCGTGCCCACCTGCATCACCTCTTGATGCTTCGCTTCGGACCTCGGCGGATGTTGCTCGTCGTCGCCGTGCTGTGTCTGGCGACGACCGCCGCCGGCGTGCTGTCGGTCGTCCTCGCCCAGCACTGGATCGCTGTGGTCGGAGCGGCGGCAGTCCTCGGCGTGTTGGTCGGGACTCGCTTGTTCGGATACGCCGAGCTCTCCTTGCTCGTTCGACGGGCCGTGAATTTTAGCGAGTCGCTGCTCACGCCCGCCGTCCGTTGCGATCAGCGGATGCAGAGCCGGACGGTGCAGCTGCAGGGGAGCCGGCAGTGGCGGCAAGTCTGGGAGACACTGGTCGAGTTCGCGCAGCACCAAGGGCTCTCCCAAGTCAAACTCGACCTCAACATCTCCTGGATGCACGAGGGCTTTCACGGAGTCTGGAGCAGCGTGCGCATGCCCGAAAAAATCGAGCAGATGTCGCTGCGAATCCCGCTGCTCGCGTTCGACCCCAAGCTCGATCAGGATCGGATCGTCGGACGCTGCGATGTGATCGCCCGCGGCAGCGACCCGGCCGTCTACGAGACGCTCGAGCGGTTGGCCGAAGTCCTCGCCGACCTGCGTCCCCAGTTGAGCGAACTGGTTGTAGCCGCCACCGCCCCAAGCCCCCCTGCCGAGCGGGCGACCACTGAGCGGGCCACCACCGAGCGGGCCACCGACCGCCGCTACTCGCCAGCAGCCGTGGGAGATGATTTAGCCGCCGCCACGCGGTAGCGTCTGTCAGAAAACTCCTGTCACCATTACCCTCCCCCCCGGGAGGGTCGGGCTCTTAGGCCCGGGGAGGGCCTACTGAATCCAGCCGCGTGGAGGCTGTACGTCGCGCATCACCCTCCCCGCCCGTTCCTCGCGACCCTCCCGGGGGGAGAGTGTCGTTCCGGGTTTTCTGACAGAGCTCGCGCCGGGCGGATGGAGAATGGGCGGCGACGGTGGCTCCATTTTTGCGGTGGTTCCGTCGGGGGGGCTTTTTCTAAGATGGATCGGTTGCGACGCTCCTTCGAGCAAGCCCCCTCTCACTCGAGCAAGCTGGGAACACTCTTCGTCATGCCGATCTTGCCCGCCGAGACTGACCTCTTCCCCGACGATCTGCTGGAGCAGCCTGCCGGAGCGGCTCCCTGGTGGGCGATGTACACCCGCTCGCGTCAGGAAAAGCAGCTGATGCGGCGCCTGCTGCAGCTCGAAGTGGGATTCTACTGCCCAACGATTTCCCGCCGGTACCGCTCGCCGGCCGGGCGGGTTCGCACGACGCACCTGCCTCTGTTTCCCAACTACGTGTTCGTCCGCGGGGACAACGAAGCTCGCTACGAGGCGGTCAGCACCGGGACGATCTCCCGCTGCCTCGAAGTCGAAGACGCCGACTTGCTCGTCGCCGACCTGGCTCAAATTCGCCGCCTGATCGCGACCGGTGAACCGCTCACGCCCGAGGCCCGATTCGAACCGGGAGCCCGCGTCCGCGTCCGCAACGGTCAGTTCGCCGGCTTCGAAGGGATCGTCCTCAAGCGGCACGGCGAAACTCGCCTGCTGATCGACGTGCGGTTCATGAACCAAGGGGCCAGCGTCCTGCTCGACGACTGCCAAGTCGATCCGCTCTAAGACGGGGGAATGGGGGAAGGACGCGACGGGGGGGCCACGGAAGGACACGGAAGAGCACGGAAGAGGGAGGAAAGAGAGCAGCTTTCAAGGGCTCGATCGTACTCGTACTCAGCGTAGCGGTACTCGTACTCGTACTCGATCCGAGCGGGTTGCTGCAGGAGTCGAAGGAACAGGAGTAAGCGGAGGGAACGGAGAAG
>NZ_WRPR01000077.1 GCF_010367455.1 Candidatus Laterigemmans baculatus
TGCGCAACTTTCGCGGAGCGAAAGGCGACTATGGAAAGTAGCGTTTGTCTGCGCAACTTTCGCGGAGCGAAAGGCGACTATGGAAAGTAGCGTTGGCTGCACAACTTTCGCGGAGCGAAAGGCGACTATGGCTCGTAGACCCGATAGAAGTAATCTTGCTCTGGTAATCCTGCTTTGAGGCCGTTGTCCCGAATATACCTGCGCAGATATTCGTACTGCTCAGGGCTCCGGACCAAATGATCAAAGGGTTCCTGTTGCCAGAATTTCCCCTTCTGACCAATCACTAAATTGATTTGTCGCGCCGAGAAATGCAGCCATGAGTCGCACTGGTTGACCAGAGACTCCTCGGAGGCAAAAGCAGCCAGCAAGTGGACGTGGTTTGGCATAACGATGAAATCGCCCATGCGATAGCGATCGCCATCGAAGTGCAATAAGGTCTCGCTCACAATCTCTGCGAGTTCTCGCTTGCGGAGTTGGCACGCCCCATGGCAGTTATCGAGGAAGTCTTCACGGCAGCGATCGAACTCTTTGCGAAATTGGCCACGCACGACGCGGTCCGGCGTCGGGAGCACTTTGGACCAGTGCTGATCTGGGGGGCAGCCATGCCGCAGCATCCAATCTTGTTTCTCACGTTCCCAGCGATAGATAACTTCTTGGGGGATGGAGTCCGCAGTCCTGAAAGTGACGAAGATGATCGCGCCGGCTTGAGACCAATGAGGCCGGTAGTGGTCGCGGATATCCAATTCCGCCGTGGGGTCGAATAACTCGCCGAGAAGTCCGGGCTCGAACATTGCACGTGCTCCGAGCAATAGTCGCCTTTCGCTCCGCGAAAGTAGCGTGGCCTGCATAACTTTCGCGGAGCGAGACGCGACTGTGTTACGTGGCCTGCATAACTTTCGCGGAGCGAGACGCGACTGTGTTACGTGGTATGCGCTACTTTCGCGGAGCGAAAGGCGACTATGGAGTTGCAGTGATTGCGATATCCACATCCTATCGGTCTTGCAACCCCCGCGACGCCATGTGAAGCTGCTTTCGTGGAGCGAGAGTTGGCGATGCAACATTGCTCACGCAACTTTCGCGGAGCGAAAGGCGACTATGGCGCACTGGGCTCGGCAGCTTCTTCCGCCGACTCTTGGTTCTCCGGAGTTTGAGTCTGCGGACGCTGATTTGCGGGCGCTGGGGCGGCGCCGGCTCCGAACATCTCGAGCATCTTGATGTAGCCGTCCAGGGCGTCGGCGGAAGAGCCGGGCCCGAGATCCTTTTGCAACTCCTTCAGCCCCTGACGCGACTGTTCCATCTGCTGACGCGCGTTGCCGAAACCTCCGCCGAGCGATTGCTGCAGCAGACGATCGATCTGCTCGCGTACCATCGGGCTCTGCAGCGAGGGAAGCTCGCTGCTGACCGGGGGCGGGACGCGGTCCGCCGCTCCGAGCGCCTCGCTCAGCGGCTTGTCGCCCAGTCCGATCACGCCCACCTTCTCGCGGGGAATCTTGACTTCGCCAAAGTTCTCGCTGTCGATCACGAGTTCCTTGCCGTTGAGCGAGATCACCTTGCCGACGATCGTGTCGCCGTTGGTCAAGCGAACCGAATCGCCAACCACGCTGCCACCGCTCAAGGTGCACGCGGCGATGAAGGCGGAGGCTGCGAAGGTATGGATGAGACGCATGATTTTTCACTCCATCCGAGTGGGCCGGCGGGAACCGAGCACGAGACGCAAACGTTGTCAAACCCCAGTTCGTGCAATCGGGATGCCCAAGCCGAGCCGCACCAACGCGTCAAATCAGCCGCCACGCGCTAGCGTCCGGTTCTCACCGCCTTTTCGGAAACCGGGGGCTAGGCTCTGTCAGAAAACCCCTAACGACACCCTCCCCCCGGGAGGGTCGCGAGGAACGAGCGGGGAGGGCGATGCGCGACGTCGAGCCTCTAATTGGAGTGATTCAGCGGGCCCCTCTCCGGGCCTGAGAGCCCGACCCTCCCGGGGGGAGGGTGATGGGGAACAGCGGTTTTCTGACAGAGGCTAGCGCCCGGCGGCTGATGAGTGATCTGGACGAAAGAATCCATGCGGTCCGTAGCTACGCTCACCAGCGGAGAACACCGCTCACCAGGGGAGACCACCAGGGCTCGCAGCCGTCTCCGTCGGCGGTTGCGGCTCATCCCCAGCCTCCTGCTCGGCCCTCCTGTTCTGCTCGTTCTCCCTCGCCCGCTGGCGGATCCGACGCAGCTGGTCCTCGGCCTCACCACTGCTCAGCGGCTCTTCCAGATCCGACTCGGGCGACGCCTCCGGTGGCGCGGCGGGTCCGGAATTAGAGCCCCCATCATTCCGACCCGACCGACCGGGCCTGTGCTCTCCCGAGCCTTCTCGCCTCGAGTCGCCCTGTCCCGAATCGCCTTGCCCCGAATCGCCTTGCCCCGAATCGCCTTGGCTGGTATCGCCTTGGCTGGTGTCGCCTTGGTCTGCATCGCCTGGGTTGGAGCCCGCTTGCTCGCCAGCTCCATCGGCACCCGATTCGGACTGATCTCCACGCCGGTTCTCGTCTCCGTCACCCCTTTGCGAGTCGGGCGACTGCTGCTCGATCTGCCGCAGGCGGCGGTAGGTGATCTCGATATTGGCTCGCGCGTCCCTGCTCCGCTGTCCCTCGGCCAGGGTCTGCCGGTACAGCTCGATCGCCGTCTGCAGCCGCGTGATCGCCTCTTGCTTTGAGATGCCACCGCGGTTGGCAATTGCATACTGGGTGTTCGCCAAGTTAAATCGAGCTTTGCTTTGCAGTTCCTCGTCTCCCCAGCGTCGCACCCGGTCGAACAACGCCTCGGCTTCCCCCCAGCGGCCATCGCGGTAGGCGTCGACTCCCGCATTGTAGAGCTGACTCGACTCGCGCACCGACAATCGGCGGAGCGGCGTGGGTGTTTGAACCGTGGGTGATCGAGGGTTGGTCTGCTGTCCGTTGAGCGATTGCCCATCGTGAAAAATCGTCGCTGCCGCGAGGAGCAGCCATGCGGCGGGGCGCTGCAGACCGCTGGCGAAACTGGAATTCACGACGGCCGAGGATCGCGATTCCATCAGCAGCAGTTCCAGGCCGAGCAGGCCGACAGCGGCGAGCAGCAGCCAATGAAAACGCGGGGCCGCCTGTCGCCGATAAGACCGCTCAGTATTCTCCCTCGCCCCGCGCAGCGTGCGACTGAGCAAACCGGCTACCGCCGTCGAAGCCGCCTCAGCCGAAACAAACTCGCCTCCCAGCCCCTCGGCGATCTCGCGAAGCAGCCGCGGATTCGCCCGCGATCGCACGAGTTGTCCTTCGTGAGTCAGGAACGACTCAGCCACTGTGTTTGCCGAGCTCGCAGGCTGCGAGTCGGCCCGGTCTTGCTCGCTGCCCTCGAGCGGAATCGGGGCACCCTCGTCGGCATCTCCGACTCTGATCACCAGAACCTCGGTTCCTTGGGGCAGGGGAGTGGCCGACAGCTCGGGCTCGACACCATGCGTCTCCCCATCGGTGATGACGAGCAAAAGTTTGGGGGACTGCATCCGTTCAGCAAAGCAGGTGGCTGCGGTTTCCAGCCCGGCCTGAAGATCAGTGCCGGCCGCGGGCCCGTTGCTCGGGGCAAGGCGGTCGAGCCGCTCGAGCAAGCCTTGATAGTCTCGTGTCAGCGGCATCTCGATCTGGGGCACGCCGGCAAAGCTGACCAGCGCCACCGCCCCACCACCGGCTTCTTCGACCAGCCCGCGAACCATTTCCTGCCCCACTGCAAAACGATTGGGACTCGCATCTCGGGCCGCCATCGATCGCGAGCGGTCCAGCAGGACGACGGTCTGCAGATTCACCGGCTTGACCGGAATCAGCGCGGCCCCGCCACGTGGATCGGCCATCGCCAACACGATCAAGATGAGCGCCCCGATCCGGCTGCCAAAGCTCAACCACCGCCGCAGCCGTCCGGCTCCCGCGCTGTGAACGTCGCTGGGCTGTGCCAAACGCGGGCTGCCGAAAGCCGCGAACAACCGCCGGCGGAGACGCGTCCGCACCGCTTCAGCGACCAGCATCACGACCGCGCACGCCGCCACCAGCCACAGCCACGTGAGCCGCTCAGGCTCGACGAAACCATCGACAGCGGCGGCGATCGAATCGGAGATGGAGTGGAGTGATGTCATGGGCGAATCTATCTAGACAAAGCCGCCATAGTTGCCTTTCGCACATAGTTGCCTTTCGCTCCGCGAAAGTAGCATTTCTCACGCAACTTTCGCGGAGCGAAAGGCGACTATGTGGTCTACAAATCTCCAACAGCTGGTAGATAAATCGTGCGGCGAAGGATCGTTTCGGCGGCGAGCGCTACCAAGCCGATCCATGCCAGCGGTGGCAGCTCCCACGGCCCCAGCCGAAACCATTCGACGGCCCACTGGCGGCGCGTGGCCAACCGGCGCTGGGTCAATTGCGTTCGCTCCAAAGCGTCGATCGAGTCATAGATGGCTCGCAACGATCGAGTCTCGGAGACGCGGAAGTAAGTCCCTCCGGTTCGCTCGGCGAGCGACCGCAGTGGATCGGTTTGGCCCGATGATTCGCTCTCCGCCAAGCCGATCGCATAAACGCGAATGCCATAGTGTTGGGCCAGCCGAGCCGCTTCGCCGGGAGTGAGCTCGCCGGCGTTCTGCTGGCCGTCAGTCAACAGAACGATGATCCGGGTCAGCTCGGCCGTGGGGTCGCGGAGGTGCAGCGAGCGGTCGAGTGACTGGAGTTCGGCCACGGCCAGTGCCACGCCGTCTCCGATCGCGGTCCCGTCACGGCGGTAGTCGGCAGCTGGCCGCATTTGCTCGAGGCTGGCCACCACCTGCTCATGGTCCAAGGTCAACGGGCAGACCGTTTCGGCGTCGCCCGCAAAACGGACCAGCCCGATCAGATCATGGCTTCGAGACCCAGAGCCGCGGTCCCCGATGATGAAGCGGTTGGCGGCATCGACCACCGCGCTCAGCCGTGAGACCCGACGCCCCTCAAGCAGAATATCGTCACGCCGCATGCTGCCCGATCGATCGACCACCATCGCGATCGCGATCCCTTCGCTGTCGGTCAGCTCGGCGGCTCGCCAGTCAAACGGCTTTGCCGCAGCGATAATCAGCGCCGCCATGCCGAGCAGCCGCAGCAGGGGGACGACCCACAGCGTCGACCGCCGCCACGTCCACGACAGCGTGCCCAGCTGATACGAGACATTCAGCGGGACCGCACGGCGACGGCGTTGCGAGTGCTGCCACAGTGCGAGCACCGGCAGAGCCAGGAGCAATAGCAAGGCGTAACTGGCGGGCGGCTCGAACATCACCCTCCGCCTCCGCTGACAGCCCGGTTGGACTCGTCGAGCGAATCATGCACGATCCGCCGAGCCGCTTCCATGCACTGCCGCGCTTGCTCGACCGTGGCGACGCTTCCGGCGAATTTGATCGCATCCGCCTCGCGGAGCACCCGACGCACGGGAGCGGCCAACTCGGGGCGACCGGCAACGTGCTCGATCCACTCGTCGGTCGTTCGGTAGATCGGCCGCGGACCCTCAGCGATTTGCAGTCGTTGGCGGACTACCTCGGCGACGGCCACGATCAGCTCGTCGCTGGCCATCGCTCGACTCAATCGAGCTTCGTCCAGCTGTTCCAGCTTTCTCTGCAGCCTCCGCGGACTCATCGGCCGAGAGTCGCTCCAGCGGTGGAAGCCGATCGCGGCGAGGCGTGCTGCGAGTCCCGTCGCGGAGACTACCAGCCCCGCTAAGGCCCACTCTCGCCACGTCCACGGAACGATTACCTCCGGATGGATCTCGCGGAGTTGGCCGCTGTCGAGCAGGCCCAGCGACGAGCGGACACGGATCGCCAGCAGTGGCGTCTGCCGCTCGACGGAAGAGGAACCAGTGCGGGGGACCGCCTCATCGCTCAAGAACCGAACCGGCAGCGGATCGATCCGGTGGCGACCCGGCAGGTACGCTTCGACGGTGAAGCGAAGCGTTTGCGTCACGCGTCCGGATCGAAGCACTTCGCGCGGCTTGTCGGCTTCGATCACCCGCAACTCGCCAAATCGCTCGGGCAACTCCGGCAACTTGATCGTCCAGCCTTGCGGGGCCGAGGCCGTGAGCGTGAGCGAGACAGGTTCGGCAACCGCGACGCGATCGCGACCTGCTTCGAAGACGACGACGAACGGGTCTTCGGTGGAGGCCGAACTTTCGGCAGCGAGCGGTTCTTCGGCTGCGAACGCTTGCTCGGTGTTGGAGACGCCGCAAACGACCAGGAGCCCCGCGGCGACGGTGAGTCCTATCGAGACGAGCCTCACGAAGTTGCCCGGGATCATGGTGTCGCGCCCCATCATCGCGGCTCTCCCCGGCGATCGAAGAACCGGCGGAGGGCGACTGCCACATCCTCGTGGCTACTCAGGTGCAGCACCGGGAGACGCAAGCGGGCAAAGAGCTCGTCGCGTCGCCTCTCCATCGCTGCGGCAGCCCTGCGGTATTCCTCTCGCTGGCGACGGCTGAAGGTGTCGAGCCAGAGCATCCGCCCGGACTCCGGGTCGCGCGTCGGCAGAAGCCCGACGCGGGGCACTTCTCTCTGCAGCGGATGGTGGCAGACGATCGGGATGAGCTCGTGCGAAGCGGCAGCGATGCGCAGGGCGCGCTCGTACCCAGCGGCCAGGAAGTCGCTCAGCACGACCGCGGTGCAGCGACGCCGTTCGGTGCGGAGGAGTCGCTCCAACGGTGGACGCAGATCCGTCGGCTGACTCGCCGGTTCCCAAGCGACCACGTCGCGGAGAATCCGCATCGCGTGCTCGGTTCCACCGGCCGGCGGAATCGCCAACTCGACGCGATCGGTGAACAGCAGCAGCCCCACGCGATTCTCGTCCGCGCTGGCCACGAGGGCCAATACCCCAGCCACTTCGCAGATCCGATCCCAGGGCGTCGCACCGAACGGCGGGGCGGTGACCGAGCCGCTGCCGTCGATGATCAAATAAACCGTCGACTGCCGCTCCTCGCGGAAGAGCTTGACGAACGGTCGACCCGAGCGGGCCGTGACCCGCCAGTCGATCGCCCGCACGTCGTCGCCTGCTTGGTAGGGCCGCGTCTCCTCGAACTCGATGCCCTGTCCCTTGAAGGGCGAGGCGTAGCTGCCAGCCAGCTGCTGGTCGACCAACGCCCCGCAGTGGATCCGCAACCGGTGGACCCGCTGCAGCAGATCGCCTGAGCGGCCCGAGGTCGAACCGTCCGCACGCGAGCGGCCCTTGCTCATGGGACCGGCACTTGGCTGAGGATCATCGCCAGCACATCGTCGGCCGCTTTTTGTTCGGCCAGTGCCTCGTAGGAGAGGACGATGCGATGGCGGAAGACGGCGGTCGCTACTGCTTTGACGTCGTCTGGCGTGACGTGATCGCGGCCGGCAACGAAGGCCGAAGCGCGAGCCACATGGGCCAGCGCCAACGTGCCTCGCGGAGAGACGCCGAACCGCACCAAGTCGCCGACTTCGGAGCCGAAGCGGTAGGGATCGCGAGTTGCGGCTACCAAATCGACCACGTAGTCCTCGATCGCGGGACTGACCGAGACTCGCCCGATCGCGGCTTGGGCAGCGGCCAACGACTTGGGCGTCAGAACCGGTTCGATCGGCTCGGGCGAGTCGGCCGGGTGGAGCGACTGATGCAGCATCGCCCGCTCGTGGCGACGCGCCGGGTAGCGGACCACCAGCTTCAGCAGAAATCGATCCATCTGGGCTTCGGGCAGCGCGTACGTTCCTTGCTGGTCGATCGGGTTCTGGGTGGCGAGCACCATGAACGGTTGGGGCAGCGGGAGGGTCTGGCCCGCGATTGAAACCTGCCGCTCCTGCATCGCTTCGAGCAGTGCACTCTGGACTTTGGCCGGAGCGCGGTTGATCTCGTCGACCAGCACCAGGTTGGCGAAGATTGGTCCCGGTTGGACTTCGAAGCGGTGTTCTTCGGGGCGATAGATCTCGCTGCCGATAACGTCGCTCGGCAACAGGTCGGGGGTGAACTGCAGGCGGCGAAACGTCGTGTGGACCGTGCGAGCAAGCGTGGCGACTGCGGTCGTCTTGGCCAATCCCGGAACGCCCTCGATCAGCACATGTCCGTTGCACAGCAAGCCAAGCAGCATGCCACGAATCAACTCGTCCTGGCCGATGACGACGCGGCCGATCTCGGCCATCGCCCGCTCAATGCCCGACCGCACCGCAGCAGCGTCCTCGGCGCTCGCCGGGTCGTCCGCTGCAGTGGAAGTTTCGACGGAAGAGTCGTTGGCTCTCACGGATCCCTCTAAATTTGCGTCGCAATGGGGCTCTGTCAGTCAACCCGCCTTCACCCTTACCCCTGGGTCACTCAGTCGTTTAACGGCAAGCCGAAGGCGACGGTGTTTTAGAAAGCAGTCGCCTTCGGCTTGCCGTTAAACGACTTTTCCGCGATCCGTCCTGCTGCGTACGAATCCAAGGTGGTGCCGTCCAGCTCAATCTCGGCTCATCGTGACTTGCCGCATCCGCTTGCAAAGCTCATCGAGATCGGTGCGGATTTCCAGCTGCTCGCGCCGCATCTGGCGGAGCAGGGTCAGCGAGTAATGCTTGGCTGCTTCCTTGATCATCGAAGTCAGCGTGGCGATCGCGATTCCCAGGACCGCAGCGGCGACGCAGAACAGCGTGAACGAGCGGGGCTGGCCCCACCAGTAACTGTTCAAACTGGCGATCGTGCCGAGGATGATCAGCGCGATCCAGCACGCCGAGAGCAGCAGACGCCGCAGCAACCGGGTCCGCCGGTACTGGCGGTCCAGGTCGGTCAGCTCCGCAGCGTCTTGGCGAAACCACGCCCCAAACAGCTCGCCCAGCAAGATGCTCAGCGGATACAGCGAGAGCAGTCCGGCGGTCAGCCACGCCAGGCGTCGAGTGAGCCCGCTCAGTCGATCCTCGCCCAGCCGTTCGCCGAACAGGCTGGAAAGTTCAGACAACGAGCCTTCCTCGAGTGAGCCGCCACCCAGCCGTTCGGTGAACCGCCGCACCGCTTCGGTCGCTGCCTCGGCCTCGGCGACTGGATCCGAAGAACGCGTCGGCGAAGAATCCGCGCGACTTGTGGCGTCACGCTCTTCCTTCGACTCTACCTCTTCGCCCGTGCTTGTTGGCTCCGTGCTTGTTGGATCCGTTCGCGAGCCGGACGGGCGATCGACAAACTCACCACTTTCGGGGTCGATTCCCAGGAAATCGTGCAGCGGGCTAAAGGGACGCTCGGAGTCGGTGGATCGCTCGGAAACGGGCTGCTCGGCCGCTTCGCTCGCCCCTTCCGCGTCGGCTGCTTGCGGGACCGCCGCGGCGACCGCCACAGCCGCCCCCGTGATCCCGCACGTACTGGCGATCCAGCACAAAGCGACGATTGCTCGTCCCACGCGGCCGATCACGCTGTCACCCCCTCGATTTTCACGTTGCTCGTTTTCCCGGTACGCAGGTTGCCGCCCTAGTGCTGGTGCAACTGACATGCCCCCAAGGAGCATCCGCCGCCGAGCGATTTATCAGCCGCCACGCGCTAGCGTCCGATTCTCACGGCGTTTTCGGAAACCGGGGGCTAGCGCCCGGCGGCTGATGAACAATCCGGGCTAGCGCGTGGCGGCTGGTGTGACTGCGGGCGATGTCTCTGACCATTCAGATCCACGACTGGGGCCAGATCCACGACTGGGGCCAGATCCACGACTGGGGCGACACCGACCGCTGACCGGAGCCGACCGATGATCCGAACCGCACCTTTGATCTTGCTGCTCTTTGCTGCCGTGGCGGGAACGCTCTCCAGCGCCGTCGCCCAACCGCCAGCCCAAACTCAACCGCCAGCCCAAACTCAAACGAACACGGAGCGGACTCCGCAGCAGGCGGCCGATTACTTGCCGGCCGAGACGCTGTTCTTCGCTCGCTTGCCGGACGTTGCGGCGTTTCGCGAGCAGTGGCGGGATTCTTCCTTCGGGGCTCAGGCCGAGGATCCCGCGTTTGAGGACTTTTTTACCAGCGTGGTCGATCGCGTCTCGGCTCTGACGGGCGGGGCGGGGATCGACCTGACCGAGCTGTGGACCGAAGTCGAGGGCGAGCTCTCGCTGGCCGTGGTCCGCAACTCGGCCGACGATCTGTCGCTCGTGGCGGTCGCCGAGTTTGGCGACGCCGGCAAAGCGGAGGCGATGCTCCAGCGGCTTGAGGCCAAGCTGCAAGGGGAGGGGGCCGAGCCGACCACGCTCGAGACGACCGACTCGCAGCTGAAGTCGTGGCGCCGCGGCGGCGACGCGCGAGTCCCCAACGTCAGCTACTTTGCCGAGGGTTCGACCGTCGTCTTCAGCGACCGGCTGCAAACGCTGGCCGAGACCGCTCGCCGCGGCGCTACGGCCGACGCGGAGACGTTGGCCGAGAATGCCGAGTTCCAGCATGTGTCGCGGCGAGTCATCCCCAGCGGCGAAACTTCGGGAGCCCACTGGTACGTGAACCCCGCGCAGGTCGTCGCCGCCGCAGTCGACTCACGGATGGTTGGCAACCCGAACCCGGCCGTGATCCGCGGGATGATCGATCGCATGGGGCTGGAGCAGTTCCGCGGCTTTGGGGGCTCGTTCTATATCGGCAAAGGAGGCATGGACAGTCTGTCGTCGACCTACGGCCACGTGGACACGCCGGTCGACGGTTTGTGGAAGGCGATGACGCTGCCGGCGACTGCCCAGCGGCCGCCCAACTGGGTCAAGGAGGACGTGTCGCTGTACTCCCAGATCAACTGGAGCGCCCAGCGGTTCTACGACACGCTCGAAACGCTGGTCGACCGGACGAGCGGCGAGGGAACTTTCGAGTCGACGATGGGGAGCCGCCCGATTGGCCCCTCGGGAATGAGCTTTGCCGAGCTCGCTGCCAACCTTGCGGGCCCGGTGCATATCGCCGCGGAGATTCCGACCGACGCGCGGCAGCTGACCCGCCAGCGAGCCGTGCTGGCCATCGGTGTCGAGAACGCGGAGGAGCTCCGGCAGATGGTCCGCCAGTACGCTGAAGGTGCGGGAGCCGAGACGCTGCGGGCCGGCGACCAGGAGGTGTATCGCTTCGAGCCCGATGTCCCGGCCGTTGGCGGGCTGCCGCCGCTGAGCTTCGCCGTGGCGGTTGCCGAAGGGAGTTTGATGGTCTCACCCAACCCTGAGTACCTCCGGCAAACGCTGGGCGAGCGGCAGTCGCTACGTCCCCTGGCCGAGTCGCCCGAGTACCAGCAGGTGGCAGCCCAGTTCCCCGAGCGGACCTCGATGATCAGCTACCAGCGGCAAGACAATCGCCTGTCGGGGCTCTATGAGCAGCTGCGGTCGGGGGTGCTGAGCGGAGGGCTGCCGGGGCTCAGCGGAGAGCTGCTCAATTTCGACTTCACCAAGCTCCCGCCGTGGCCAGCGATGAGCCGCTACCTGCAGACGACCGGCAGCTTCATCGTCCCCGAACCCGACGGCTTTCGCATCGTCACCTTCGCCTTGCCCCCAGGGGAACAGTGACCGCGCTGGCTTTGCGCACTCGCCGCTAACCGTTGTCGGGAATTTCGGGCTCGACGAGCCGGGCCAGTTGCTCGAGCGACTCCTGCCAGCCGAGGTAGCACATCTCCTCGGGGATGACGGCGGGAATGCCCTCTTGGACGATCTTCAGTTCGGTGCCACAAGCCACGCTGCGAAGGTCGATCGTAACGAGCATTTCGTCGGGCAGATTCTCATCGTCGAAGCGGTCTCGATGCTGAATGCGTTTGCCCGGGACCAGTTCCACGAACTCGACCGCGAAAGAATGGCTGCTCCCGGTCCCAAAATTCGTGAACGACATCCGATAGCCGCCGCCAACGCGAGCGTCGATCGCCTCGATCGAGCCGGTGAAGCCGAACGGCGGCAACCAGCGTTCGAGGGCGCGTTGGTCGACGAACGCCTTGTAAACCCGCGCCGCCGGCGCCCGCAGCACACGGTGCAGCCGAACCGTTCCCGTTTGGTTTGGCATCCAATCCTCCTGAGTAGCTAAAGAACAAGTGGCCGGAGCGGGACTCGAACCCGCACAGGGATTACTCCCCGGGGGATTTTAAATCCCCTGCGTCTGCCATTCCGCCACCCGGCCAAGAGTGGTTTTGTTTATAAGTAATAGTGCGTGTGGCGTTGGCGGGGCGGGCTGCGTTCCCGGTTTGGGCACCAAATAGGGCACCAAGGCCACGGCTCACGGTCGGTTCGGCGGGCTGATTGTAGCCTCTCTCGGGCCGTCGTGGAGCCCGGACGAGATCGCCCCCTCTGTAGGGTTGTTTTGCGGCCCGGGGCTACAACTTGGCCCTCCCGAATTGTAAAATTTGGCCCTAAATTACAATTCGGCCGGTGGGAATTGGAGTCGAACGCCTGATGGACCCTGCGAGATTCACAGAAGCCAAGCCGGGCCAGCTCCGCCGCTTCAAAAATCCACAGACCGAACCGGTGCCGTGAGTTCCCGTCGCGAGCGTGATGGTTCTGAACGATGGCCGTCCGCTAGTCGGACTGTCCTGCCTCGCGGAGTTCGTCTAGCTTGATCGTCAAGCGATCATCACTCAGGAAGCCGTGTGCGGTGACTTGGCCGTCCGCGTCTACCAGGACGTAGTAGGGTACGACGTTGCGAGGATAGCCCACGATGGCTGCTTCCTTCGACTTTGCAGCGTTTAAGGGCGTCACGACGGTCGGGTACCCAAGCTTTGCTTCGCCCAACACCTGCTCCACCTCCTCCGGCGAGGTCCCGTCCGGGTGAACGCCGACGATGGTCACTCCATCCTCCGCCAGTTGTCGCAAGTCTGGAAAATCTCCTTTGCATGGCGCGCACCAGACGCCTCAGAAATGAACCAGGTAAGGTCGTCCTGCGAGGTCAGGTCGACTCCCGCCAATCCATCCGTCAAGCGGTAACTCCGGGGTCGGCTTCCCAATCAGCTGCTCATAGGAGTTCCTCAGCGCGTCATCCACGAGCGGCTGAACTTCCCCGGAAATCGATCTGTTGGGACCAACCGTGTAGGGCCCCCCCTTCGATTTCATCGATGACCCTCGTGTTCGCCGGAAACTGGAGTACAAGGTCCGAACGTTCGACGCTGCCGATCTCAATGTTTTTCACAACGATGTCGTTGATCGCCGTTTGATGCCCGGGCCGCTCAACGCCGTTGCTGATCACCTTACGAATGCGCACCGGGAGGTCGAGTCCCTTTGATTCTCTTGTTTGCAGTACGTCGAATGCGACGAAAAATCGATATTCCCCAGAAGCCTTTTCGGTAATGTACCTCCGGAAGCGGACGGGTAAGAATGTTCGTGCCGGGGCAATATCAACGGTGGTTTCGGCGAATTCTCCGGTGCTGGCATCGGACTGCCGAGTGCGAAGTATCACCAGCCCTCGCTCTCTGTCGACGGTGATCTCCGCGTCATCCAACCCCGACAGCAGCCCGGCGAGCAGCGAATTTCCGAAATACCGGTTCTCACCCGGATACCAGAAGTTGTACGTATTGTGGGTATCGACTATGTCCTGGTACCTGCCGATTCGGCCACTCGCCGCATGCTGTCCTTCAGAATGTGTGACATAGCCCCTATTGACCCCGCTTCGAGCGTCAAAAAGGTTGACGACGCAACTTTTTACGGGACGACCGTCACGAGAAATCTCCGTCGTTTTCGAGAGGTAACTTGCACCGATTCTCGCCTGGCTGTACCTGCGCTGGTAACCTTTCTTCTCTTCATCACGTAAACGCGGGTCGAATTCATAGTGGAGCTCATCCACCTCGGCGTTGAACATCGCGGTCTCGATCTCGAAGCGGACATTTTGCGTGAGCTCGATTCTGCGTCGAATTGTTTTCTCGAGCAGAGCGCGCTGATCTGCGGGAGGCAACGCCCCGAAATCGTCCAGACTCGTTGCGGCCGCGTTGGTGGAGCTGGGGGCGGCGAGCACAGCGATGGCCAACGAGATAGCGAGAACCGCATTGGCGAAACAGGGGAGGCGAAAAGGTCGTCCAAACATGGGTGCAACGTCCCTTTAAACCGCATTAATCGTCTTTGGTGATAGCATGGTCGCCCGCCGAGGAGTCTAGTGGCGGACGGCCTCAGGATGGGAATCCGATACGATTTCTACGTCCGGCAGGAGTTCGCGCAGCGCGTCGAGCTGCTCCTTGGTCACAAACGACCATTCGGTAAAGTGAACCTTGCGTAGGTGGGGCAAGTCGGCTAGCGGTGTGAAGTCGATGCCGTCCGCCATCTCGATGTTAACCACAATGCTTTGCAACGAACGCAAATCCGTGAGAGGCTTGAGCTCGGTAAGCTGGTCGCAATCGAATATCAATTCAGTCACGGGATTGAAAGCGTCGATCCCGAGCAGGTCGATCGCGAATTGCGGGACCTTCAGTGCAGAGCCGGCATCGTACCACTCCGATTCGCGTCCGTAGTTGTGCTTGAGGATCACGTGCCCGCGCTGTGCGGCAACCCATTCTCTGCCCTGTCGCTGCAGAATGGCACGACGAACAGGCATTGCAGCGCATATCGCGACAACCGCGGTTGCAATCAGCAGCGATCGAATAGAAAAGCGTCGCATCGTTCCCAGCATGTTCAGCCACCTCATCGGCACCGAGATTATACCTGCTATCCAGCCAACCGAGGTGAGTTGCGAGTCGGAGCCCGCAAGGGCTGCAGACCACCGAACATGCTTCCAGCTTCGGAAAGAGAGTCGTTCCTTCAGTTCCTGCCTGCGAGAACAACGGCTTGGAATGCGCCATTGATCGACTCCTCGCCGCGGCGGGGCGGGATGTCGCCCCGAGCCCGCAAATGGTGGGTTTTCGCGAAACGTCGCTTTTTTCACGACTTATCTGCAGGGGCAACACGGGCAACCGACGAGCCGACTCGCCAAGCCCGAGAACATTCCGATTGTCGCGAAATTTTGCACTGGCGTGACATTTCGATTCACGTGCGGACCGACCGCCAACGGTGGTGGTGAACGATTGGCCTCGCCTGCTCGGCCCGCCCTCCCGAGGCTCCCGTCCCGGCTGTTTACTTTCGCGTGGTGCGGAGCGGCCGGAACCGATCTTCCTGCCCTTGGGAACCCGAGTAGTCCGCGAGCCACACCGAAATCAAAATCGTCTGCGTGCCTGGCCGATCCGGCGCATCCGGTGCGTCAGCGACGCCAAAGACCAGATTCGCGCTGAGATGGTAATGCCAGCTCGTGCGGGGCAGTTCATCCACGCGACGGATGACTTCTAGCCCTTCGCCGGCAATGCCGACGCGCCATCTGGCAACTGCCGCGGAATCGCCCGCGATGGATTCAGAATGTGCACATTCCCTGTCGAACCGAGCACGCTCCCGGAGGATTCGGAGCACCTCCGCACATGAGGCGTACAAACTGCCGATTCCGATCGACCGAAATAGCTCACTCCCATCGGCTGGCCGGGCCGTGGCACGGCTAGCGGGCGAGCAAGGGATGATCTTATATGGGCGACGACTAGAAACTGCTGGTGCGTATCCGGCCGGCACTTCGGAAAGCCACTCAGTCGATGACGAATGTTCGAGCGAAGGTTGCGTTTCACGCCCCGGTTGGTGGCCCGAGGATTGACCGCGGCGCGCCGGAGCGCTGCGTCGTACGCTGCCCGCGTGATTTGACGACGGTGATTTGGGCAGCGACGATGAGCCGAATCAGCAGGATCGGTGGCGGCGACTGAAAGAAATCACGCCCGGTATTATCCTTCGTCCGGTACGAGTCTTCTCATGCGTATGCTTTTCATTTTGCTGGTTTGGTTAGGTTGGATCATGGTGATTCAGCTGCAATCTTCGCAAGGGGCGCAACCAGATTCGGATGATTTAGTGTCCGTCGAGCGGCGCGTTCAAAGCGTCTGCAAGACGGCCAGCCCAGCCGTTGTGAAGATCACAGTGTCTTTAGAAGGCGCTCATGGCTGGAGCGGCGTCATTGCAACTGCGGACGGGTACGTGGTCAGTTGCGCGCATCACGCCGAAACCCCCGGCGAAGAAGTGTTCGTTCATCTATCCGATGGCCGCAGTGTTCCGGCTCAGCTGCTTGGTTCGCACGAGTCCATGGACATCGCCCTCTTCAGAATCTTGGATGACGGCCCGTGGCCCTACGTGGCGTTCGGGAAATCGGCCGAGATGAAGCCGGAGGAACTCTGCGTCGGAATCGGGTATCCGTCTATTGATGCCCCTGCCAGTAACCGCACTCCTACCGTCCGTATGGGCCGAATTGTGCTTGCGGATGCCGCTCCCTGGATCGTCGTCAGCTCTTGTCGGGTCGAGCAAGGCGATTCCGGCGGAGGTCTCTTTGACATGCAAGGACGCCTTGTGGGCGTGTGTTCAGGTAATGGCAGCCTGACCAGGGCCAGCACTAGACATGTTGGAATCGAGCTATTTGAGCGGCACTGGAACGATTTAGTTGAAGTAAAACGACTTGAATCGCCTTCCGAAGACGAAGTCTATGCTCACGTCGCCCCCATTATCAATCGCTTCAATAGCCGCCGCATCGACCTCAAACCGCAATACGGATTGGGAAGCATCGATTCCGCCTTTCATCGCTCCATCGTCTCGTTCCCACCAATTGCGGTGGAGGTGCTGTGCGACGGAGAGCAGAAGGTATTGGGAACCATCGTGGGGCCCAAGGGCTGGGTCCTTACTAAGTCGAGCGAATTGTTCGGCGATGTATCGATTCGACTGGCGGACGGACGGGAACTGCCAGCTCCGGTACATGGGACGTCGCACGAGCATGACCTGGCGCTTTTGAAAGTGTCGGGCATCGAGTTGCCACAGATCCGCTGGAGTGACCGCGGCACACCACTTCTGGGGACGATGGTTGCAGCCACGGGGTGCCGACAAGCACCTGGAACTGTGGGCATCATATCGCATCCCGGTCGTGAGGTTCTAGCAGAAACAGGCTGCATCATTCCGTCCATTCAATTGCAGTCAACTGACCCCGCTCCAAGAGTATGGAAGGTAGGCGGGTCTGAAAAGTTCTTCGGCAGTCCGTTTCACAAGGGCGATATTGTCACGCAAATCGAGGGAACTCCCACACCGGACTTCAAGAGCCTCATCATGCTGACCGGAGGGCCTGATGATGGCCGCTTCCCTGGCAAAATCGTGGGCGATCGTATGCGGGCAGTGGTCGAGCGAGACGGCCAGACAGTACAGCTCCATTTCCAGCTTTCCGGGCTGATGAGTCCGTCGACCGGAGATCTTTATCCCAGCGGCCGTTTCACGGGATTTCCTCGCGTGTACAGCACGGATATCTTCGTTCTTCCGGAAATGTGCGGAGGTCCAGTGGTGGATCACTCGGGCCAAGTCGTGGGCATCGTCATTGCCACGGCCAACAACCAAGTCGAGACCTATGTAATTCCCGCCGAAGTCGCACGTAGCACGAGCCAGCGGCTCATCGGAAAGGGTCCCGAGGCCCGGCCTACGGTGGCTCACTCCGATACCCGCCCGATTGTCAGGCCAGCAAGTGTGGGAACCGCGGCGCCCGATTTCGAGGTCGAGACGCTAAGCGGCACGACATTTCGGATCTCCGAGCAGCGGGGCAAGATGGTCGTGCTGTGCTTTTGGATGATGCATTCGGAGCTTTGCACACTGGAACTCCCGAATCTGCGAGCACTTCATCAGGACCTGATTAGCGATGCAGGAGACTGTACGATGATCAGCCTGTACACCGACCCGGAGGAGTGGGAGCCGGACTTCAGGATGCATTCTAAAAAACACGAGGTCGACTGGCCCGTAGCGTGGATTCGTAGCTACTCGTCCGTCTCTGCCGACTACCTCACGCGGCATTTGCAGCCATGCCTAGTTCTGGTTGGCCCCGAAGGAAAGATCCTGTTGCGCGACCACGACGTCGCTAGATTCCGGGCGGCGTTGACTTCAATCATGGCCACGAGCGCTGCTGCCGATTGACTGCCTTGTGCCAAAGAACTGAGCCGAGCTTTCGAACTCGATGAAATTCAGTGGTTAGTGCTCGCGCACGGCTCGGTGGTCTCAATCGATGCTTCCAGGTTTAGCGATTGCTCGCGTGAAACAATCAGCTAGGCGTCCTGGTGGCCCCCACTTCACCGGCAGATGGGCCGTCTTCCCCGCCTAGGGGCTTGCGGTCTCGCCAGCGCGCGTCGGTTGGATCGACCGTGGCAAGTTGTGGGAGGCAACTGCACATTTTCTAGCCCGGAGGATTGCCCGCCAGTGGAAGTAGTGCCGGTTCCGCTTGTCACAGGAGTTCCAGCGGTAGCAGCGACGCTAGACGGCGCGGCCGGCGGATCGGATGCCGATCTGGCTCTTGGGCCGCTGGGGGGCAGCGTCGCCCGCATTCCACTCACGCGGCGGTGGAGGGTTCGTAGAGGTGTTTTCCCTGCTTTGCCGCGCGGCGATTCCTCGTCGCCATCCATTGCCAGCGTTCCAGCAGTCTGGAAATGCCGCATCCGCTGCCAATTCGCCGCGATTCGGAAACGAATTGAAAACGATAGCAAAAGCCCCCCGCCACGGCCCCGCCAGTTGAGCGGACTTAGTGGGGCCGGTCGGGGCCTCCAAAGAGGCCACGTGCCCTGCGGGCGGCCTGTCCGCTGCAGGCTGGCCTCGTGGTGGTCCACGGAGTGCATCGCTCGCCAGCGGATCGCACGCTGGCAGTTCGTCACCGCGGCCAAGTGAAGGGCCAGCCGCGGCGCCCGGTCTGCTTATCGGCTGAAGCGAGCCGTCGCCGCCACCGTTGGTCTAGCCGGCACAGTCCGCCAGCGACGGGGGCTGGAGGCTCTGATTCCCAGCGATTCATCCGATCCGGGGGGCCGGTGGTGACGAAGAGGTGAGAGACGGTGGCGTCGGCCACGTTAACCGGCAAGAGTGGAGGCAGTTACTGTGAAACGCCGGTTGCTCCGAATGCTCACGGGAACTCGATGACTCAGGAACGCTCTCTTTCGTTCAATGACCCGCCGGTTGTCGAGACCGTTCTCACCGTCAATCAGGTCTACGATATGCCGGGCGAGGCAGGGCGGCTCTAGGTGGAAACCGCCGTCGCCCTGGATCCGAAAGGCGATTACATCGTGATGAAGCTGACGGGCCGGGTGATCCACCGCGACGGCGTCGAAGTGGAAACCAGCCTCAACGCCGCTCATCGCTGGGCCGTAAAGGGTTTCGAGAGCTTGACCACCAACGACGCCCGCACAAATCGCTGGGAGCAGATGCAATGAGTAACGTGCTGGACGACTCGGCATTGGCCTTTCACCAGGAAAGAACCGCTCGGACGCAAGCGTACGAAGGTGGCGACGAGGGGCTGATGGTGACGCTGGCCCGGCGCGAGCCCGCCCCGTGGCGCTACGAGTGCCTGGACCACCTCGATAGGCTCCGGGAGCTGCCGGCGAACTGGAACAGTTATGGGGCTTTGCCGATCGCCGATGCGTCGATCGATTACGCCAAGGAGATACTGGTCGCTCTCAGCAGCTTCACCGGGATCTCACGTCCCCGCATCGCGGCCTCGCCCTCAGGATTCGTCGCCCTTTCCTGGGAATGGGAGCACGATACGCGCGAACTGGACGTCGAAGTGCGGGCGAACGGGTTGATTGGCTACGCCTACTCGGACGAGAACGCGCCGAGCGACGATACTGAAGCGGAGACCAGCGACGTCGGAGAAATCGTCGCCATTTTGACTCGCTGGTAATTCGCGCGGGGGTCAAGTGGTCGAACCGATCGTGACGATCGAGGATGAGGGCCTCCGCACCGACAGCATCGATCCCACCGGCTGGCATGTCAGCCGCTTTCTGGCCGTCTCGTCCAATCATGCAATCCGTGGCTGCAGGTTAATTGCATGGCGTCAGAAAACGATATTTACCGTGAAGCTGTGAGGCGGAACCGCCCCTTCCATTCATCTACTTGGGGGCAGAGGACCTGGAAGCGATTGGTGAGAAAACTGCTGTCAGCGAAATACTACGCTTTGCAATTGGCCTGGACGTGCCGTCGTGGACCTTCTCCTGTAAGCTGCCGCGATTTGACTGAACGGAGCGAATTCCGAGAACCGCTGCCGCCCCGCTGTGGAGCTTGGCAACGGGTCGTGAGTGATCGTCGACACTTCTCAGAATGCGAAGGCAGGCTCCGGCGATTCACCCCATCGGGCCACGACGAATTCGCACTAGCCGCCAACCGAACGCTTCCCATAGGCGAGTTTGCAGCGTGGCCTGAAGCGAGCCGAAGAAAAGTGCCGCAGCGAGCACGATTGCGAATCCCGGCGGGGGAGCTGGGCTTCCAGCCATTGATCCGACGGCGAACGCGAAGGTTCCAACGGCGATCGCCCCTGTGCTCAACCCCACCCATCCCCAGCGACTCCGGCGCACCGAAATCGCGGATGCAAGCGTGCTCGCCAGGACCAGCCCGAACACCAAACCGAACAAGGGGCCACTCGCGGGATCCGCCTCCCCCGAGATCACGGTTGCCGATGGCTCCGAGTGCAAATCGAAATAGTCGTAAATCCTGTTGACGGCTTCAGTCACCGGGGGCGTGACAATCCGCGGCGAGGCGAACAACAGGGCTGCGACTGCCGTGGCGATCAGGATGCCACGCAGGCTGAAGGTGGGACGGTTTGTTTCGCCTTCGCGAAGCGTCAGTCGCCAACCCCACATGGCGGCGAACACTAAAATCCCGACGGCGAGACCGGCGAAGACGCCCAGATGGCCCACGAGGCTGGAGACGCAAAGCGCCGCAATAAACTCTGCACCGAACTGGAGAATGTCGAAGTAGCCCACCACCTGAATGAACCAAGCGATCAGGAGGTGTGCACTAACCAGTAGGCACCGAAACAAGCGGTGCCCTTCGGCCAACACCGCGGGGGCCGCGCCCGCCATCGCAGCGGACAGCCCCAGCACACTGCTGCTTACCTGCAGAACCAGAGCGGTCGTGTCGCCGTGCGAGTAAACCGAAGAGCTCTGGGAAAACCACTGGATGGCGAACCCTAAGCACCCCACGCCGAGCGCCATCGACAGGCTCGCCGCTGCCAGCACGACCAGATGCGTTGTCTTGATTCGCGCCGGCGTCCCAGGGGCTGTAGAGGGTTGCATGATCAGTCGACCGCGACGAATGAACAGAGGTCCGGACGCAGCACCGACGCTGCGCGGGTCACTATCATAGCGGCCCAGCGGTCCCGCTCGGTTTGGGCAGACCGGTCGCGACGACTGAGGACGCGGACGTCTTGCGGACGGCATCGCGGGCCGACCGCTGAGGGGACATCCGCCCTGCGGGGGCCTCCCCGGGGGCTTACAATGCGACGGTCGGCTTGGATTGTCGGGGTGGGGGCTCGCGGCGCCGCGGTCGGCGCTTGGTTCCGTTACCGTCCTTCAATAAGGCCCAGCGACATGCGCGACTTACTCTTCTTGGCCCAAAACGACGCAGGCGGGTTGTGGGTCGGAGGTTTGTTTTTTCTGTGGCTGATCCTCGGGATCCTCGCCTTGGTCCTGTGGGTGTGGGCCCTCGTCTCCGCAATTCAAAACCCGGCGCTCGACAGCACTATGAGGATCGTGTGGGTGCTGGTGTTCGTATTCACCGGGTTTATCGGCGCGATCATCTATCTGCTGATCGGACGCAACAGCCGCAGCGGGCGTGGCGAGGCGTTGTGAGCTCAGGGCAGCACCCGTTTCCTCCTCGGGCCTCTCATGACCCGTCTGCACCCTCCCCGCTCGTTCCTCGCGACCCTCCCGGGGGGAGGGTGTTGGTGAAATGGAGTTTTCGATCCTTTGAGCCGTAGGCGCTAGCCTCGGGCGTCGCAGCCCTGGGATTTCTGCTGCAGCACCCGCGGCTAGCGCCGTCGGCTCAGGGTTTTCTGACAGAGCCTAGCTGGACAGCGCCACTTTGGATTGGTTCGGAGCGGGACGGCTCGCCGTTAAACGACTTGATAGCCAACTGCTGGGCACTGCTGACTTTATGGCAATTCAGCGTGAGAAAGTGGCGCTGTCCAGCTAGTCTTCCTCGTTCAGACGCGTGATTCGAGCGGGGCGTCCCAGGGAGCCGCGTTGTCGGCGTCGCCTTGCGGTTCCTCGTCGTCCTCGAACTGTCCGCTCCAAGGCCGCAGCGGGCTGGGCCAGTGGGCGAAGACGGCTTCAACCTCCTTCGCTTGGCTTGGCCGCGGGGAGGCCTGGAGAATCGCCAGCTCGTCGCCGGCTCGGGCGAGCTCGCCAGCGAACCAATCGCTCTCGAATTCGGGCAGCGGCGCCGCAGCATGGCTTTCGCCTTCGCCGCTGGCCCCGCCACTGCCTCGATTTAGATAGTTGATCACCTGCAGCGCGTCGAGCGGCGAGACGTTTCCATCGCCGTTGACGTCGAGCATCGCGCCGAGCGTCCGCTGGATACCGCCGGCTTCGATGCCGAGGCCGGCCGCCAGCGCTCCGCCGCCGCCGCGATTCAAGTGATTGACGACTTGCAACGCGTCGAGCGGGGTGACCTGGCCGCTTTCGTTGACGTCGTACCGATTGGCCAGATTCGTCATGCGGAGGCCGACGACCGAAACGGGCTCGACCGCGGTGCCCGCTCCCGGAACGACGGGCGGATCGAAGTTGCCGACCACGGGCAAGCCAAACGCATCGCCGAAGCTAGCGTACAGGTCGGGGCCGAACGGCTCGGGCGTGAAGTGGATCACATTGCCGCTCGTCCCGTCCACCGCTGGCGTGATGCGATCGGTGATGGGAGCGGTTTGGCTCATCAGCACATACCACTCTCCGTGCTCGCCCGGGGCGAGGCCAGTCGCATCGGGATTCCAGAGCCCTAAATCGTCGACGCCGTCGCCATCGAAGTCGGCGGCGAAGGGGATTTCGCGAACCCCGGGGAAGCCAAACCGGAACTGGGCGTCGAGCAAGCCATCGATCCCGTCGCTGCTCAGGTCGAGCGAAAACAGGTCGTCGGCCCAGGCCCCGAGGTCGTCGATTCCGTCGCCATCAAAATCGCCGACCACTGGCAGCCCGACCAGATCGCCGCTGAAGGTCGTGTCGACGCGGAAGTCATGGTCGGTGTCGAGATACCAGCGGTTGCCATCCTTCAGCCCCACTTCGTCGCCGTTGGCCGCATCGCCATCGAAGTTGCCTGCGAACGGCCGCCCGTTGATCCCCGCTCCGTCGGCGACCACCAGATCGGGCACGCCGTTGTTATTGGTGTCGATCAACCAGCGAAAGACGCCCGCGTACTTGCCGTAGGTGGCCAGCTTGTCAAAACCATCGGCGGCGGCCGACGGGTCGGTCACAAAGTTGCCAGCGAACAAGTTGTCGGTCTGGAAGCCGAGTTTATAGACAATGTCTTCGTTCGTATCGTCGCTGAACTGGGCCTCGGGATCGAACAGGAAGTTGCCGTTGGTGTCGATGTAGGCGCTGCCGGCCGCCCACGTACCAAACTCGGCCCGACTGTCGACGGTAAAGCGAGCGACAAAATCGCCCTGCGAAACCGAGTCGCCCGACGGCAGCGCCGGGTTGTCCTGCGGCTCGCTGGCGTTGCTTTCGCCGTCCAAGCGATTTCCCACCGGGTCGACCAGGTTGTCGCGGACGGTCAACGTAAAGCGGTCGTCCGGAAGCGGCTTGGCGAAGTGGAGCCGGATCGTGGCGGTCGCATGCTCGCCCACCACGACCGGATCGTTGACGACTTCGATCGAGTCGATGGCGACGATCCCATTGTGGTCCCCGACCAGCTGATACTGGCCCACCGCCGCGGCGATCGGTGCGTCGAGCGCTCCATAGAGGAAGCCGGGAAAACGCTCGCTGAGGTCGCGGATCTGGATCGTCAGGCTGTGGACCAGCGGCGTCGGACCTTGGGCCGGTTTGACGTCGAACAGATTGTAAGCCGATTCGTCGGCGGCCGTGAGCACGTCGTCGGTGATGAACAGATCGGTCACCTGTGGCCCGATCTCGTCGAGGCTCACGACGCGGATGTCGTAGCTGTTGATCGCTTGCGGCGTCAGCCCACGGACGCGCAACGAATAGCTCTGGCCTCCTTCGACGCCGACCGTGTGCGTCGCAGCCCCTTCGCCCACGATCTTGGCGATCCGGTTGTGGCTGGGATCATAAACTTCAATCTGCAACTGCCCATCGCCGGGCAAGCCGGGGTTGCCGTTCGCGAGCGTCCCAATCGCTTCGAAGAGCAGCTCGAAGCGGAGCGTGGCAGTGGTCGTCGCGTCGAAGCGGTACCAGTCTTCATCACCCGGCAGCTCGGGGCCCGGCAGATTGGGGCCGCCAGGGAACACGCCTGTGGCGATTCCAGGGTCGATGTTGGGGTTGGTCGGGATCTCAAACAGGGCAGGGTAGTCGCTGCGGTTCGGGAGGCTTTCGTTGTGCTCGAACGGGTCGGCATCGAACACGACCAGCCGCCCCAGACCGTCGCTGCCGGTGCCGCCGGTGACCGGATCGAGCGGGAGGATGTCGACGCGTTCGACGTTCGCGTAGTCGATGGGCAGCAAGCCGCCGACGGTCACCGAACCGCTGCGACCATCGGCCGCCTCGCGGTGCAGCACCAGGTCGCCGACTCCCGCGTCTTCGACCAGCAGTCGATCGCTGGCGTTCGGAGCACTGCCATCGACCTGCACGAACAGATCGCTTGCCGGGAGCACGCGGAGCAGGTCGTCGCCATCGCCCGAATCGAGCGAGACGCTTTCGATCGAGCCGTGGAGCTGGACCGGTTTGAGCAGCGTGCCGGACGCGTCGCTGGTGTGGACCGTGCGGCTGGGGCCGTCGACGAACATTCGGTCGGGCCCCGAAGAGCCTTCGACCAGGACGCTGTCGCGGGCGGAGCTGCCGCCGCCGAGCGAGAAGTTGCCGCCGATTTGAGCGAACACGAAATCGGCGTCGGATTGGTCGGAGCGGAACCGGCCTCCCTGGGCCGCGAGGGGCGTGTAGCGGTAGCGATTCTCCAGAGCCGCCCCGAGCACGCTCAGTCCCCCGATGCCGCTGCCGAGGAGCTCGACCGTTTCGGCGTTGGTGAACTGGACGTCGCCGAGCCCCGGCTGTGAGATCGTCGCGCTGACCGTGTCGAGCGTGATGTCGCCATCCGCTGCGAGGTACTGCAAGCGATCGTCGCCGAGCGCGGTGTTGATCACGAGCGTGATCCCGCGACCGGGCGTGACGCTGACCAGGTCGTTGGCGGTGCCGATTTCGAAGGTCAGGATGTCGGGGTTGTCGGGATCGACGTCGTGCGTAAACGTTGTCGATTGGTCCCCAAAAGCGGCGGTCGTCACACCCGCGGTTCCGCCGCTGACCGAAGCGGTGCTGTTGACGCCCGGCAGATCGTCGCTCGAGAGGCTGAAGGTATCGACGCCCGTACCGGTGTTGAAATCGCGGAGCTCGATGCTGTGGTAGTCGACGGTCGAGTAGACGAGCGCCGTCGTCGGCCCACCCGGCTGGGAGATGAACTGGAAGGAGCCGTTGTTGCCGACTCGCGGATTGAACAGAACCGTATCGCGGGAGCCGGCGAGCGGTTCGTGAACGGTCAGCGAGTCGGTCCCGCCGAGGCCGACGAACTCGACGCCGCTGAAACCGGAGAAGTCGAGCGTCACCACAGTACCGCCGCCGAGGTTGTACGTTGCCCGACCATCTTCGGCCGCCGCGGCGCTCGGCGTGTAAGTGAAGTCGTCGACGCCGCCGGAGCCCGCGACGTCGGGCGTCCCTTCGAAACGGACCGAGTTCGCACCGGCTGGCCCACCCCCGGTGATCGTGAACTGCGCGAACTCGGATACTCCATTGGGAGCGACCGAGATCGTGTCGTCGCCTTGATGTCCCGCGATCGTGACGCCGCTGGCCGCCGCAAAATTCCGCAGGGCAATCGTGACTTGCCCGTCGTTGGCAAACGTGGCGGCGCCGCTGCCAGTTCCCTGGAAGCGGATATCGTTCGCCTCATCGGTGCCGCTGACCGTCACCTCACCGGCTCGCCCCGCGGCGTCAAAGATGACTCCCCCTTCGACGCCAGCGAACTGGACGCTCTGGCCATCCATCTCGATCGTCGCCTGCGTGCCATCGGGGAAAATCGGAGCCACGAACGTGGGCGAGCTGGCGTCGGAGACGAGTTCCAGGACGTCGGTGCCGTCGCCCGAATCGACCAGAATTTGCGGGACGCCGGTGTCGCCTTCGATGATGATCGTGTCGTCGCCACCGCCGGCGGCGATCTGGATCTGCTCGACGCTGATCAGTTCCTGGAAAGTCGTCGTACCGATTACGACGTTCGCCGCCCCGTCGTTGCCTTTGGTCGTTTCCTCGACCACCACGGGGCCGCCATCGACGACCAGATTCGTTCCATCGGGTTGGATCAGCGGCTGGTCGGTTTCGGCGAGCGCGCCGGTGAACTCGATCGTCCAGGGACCTTTCTGCGGGCCGTGGACTTTGACGTTTCCCGAGCCGATCGAGGTGAGGGCCTCAAGGGCATCTTCCACCTCGGAGCGGGACGCGGCAAAGTCGATCGCCGTGGTCGTCTCGCCATTGAACGTGAGCGTGAAGTCGCCGCTGGTAACGCCGAACGGCAATGCGATGCGCTGGAGTTCGTTGGTCCCGCGGGCCTGCGTCGCATTGTCGGTGACAGCCACTGTCAGCCCCGAGCGGACCATCGCCGAAGTGTCGACGGTGATCGAAGGTCGATTCTCCGCCCGCAGGGCTTCGACGAATTCGACCGACCACGGTCCCCCGTCTGGACCGGTGACGACGACGTTCCCGGCGCCGATCGTGGGCAGGGCGCGAAGTGCGTTTTGGACGGCCAGGGCGGTCGCCTGATGGTCGAGCGGAGCGGTGGTCGCCCCGTTGTAGCGGAGCGTGAAAGTGCCCGAGCTGGGATCGGGGGAGAAGCTGATCGATTGTTTCTCGTTGGTCCCCGCCAGAGCGGCCTGGAAGTCATCGACCACGGCGACGCTCAGGGCACCGGCCAGGTTCGTCGCGTCCGCGAGGATCAGCTCGGCAACCGCGGTTTTCGAGAGCGCTCCGGTGAACTCGACCGTCCACGCGCCGCCCGCCGAGCCGCTGACGATGACGTTCCCGGCGCCGATCGAGGGAAGCGCTTCGAGAGCCGCGGCGACTTGGGCCGCCGTCGCGTTGTGGGGCAAGGGAGGCGTCGTGGCTCCCTGGAACGCGAGGGTGAAGTTGCCGCCGGTGGTCGTGACCGAGGGCGTGAGCTGCTGGACTTCATTGTCTCCGGCAACGGCATCTTGGACCTCGGCCGAATTGCCCGAGAGGCCGCTGGTGTCGGCGGTCAATAAGCCGCCGATGTTGGTGTCGGTGAGCCCGCCCACGAATGTGATCGTATAGGGGCCTTGCGCCGGTCCGGTGACGCTGACCTCCGTGAGACCGGCCGCGGCGAGGGCCGCTTCGACCGCTGCGCCATCGGCGTCGAAGGGGATCGCTGCGGTGGTGACCGCGCCGGTCTGGGGGCTGTCGATTTGGAGCGTGAACGTTCCACCGGTCGTGCTTCCGCCGCTGGGAGTGATCGTGACGGTTTGGACTTCGTCACTGCCGCCACCGCCGGTGGTGGTTTGGGCCGAGGATGCGGAGAACGTCACGAAGCCGGTGTCGAGGTTCGTCCCATCCATCTGGATCAGGACTTGGTCGGCCGCGGCGTAGTCGGCGACGTATTCGATCTGCCAGGGTCCGCCGACCGGCCCGCTGACGCGAACGTTGCCCGCTCCGACCGAGGTCAGCGCTTCGAGTGCCGCTTCGATTTCGCCCGGCGTCGCGTCGTAGGGGAGCTCGCCCGTGCTGCGAGCGAAAGTGCCGTTGTCGAACGTGAGCCTGAAGGTTCCGGCGGTCGCTCCATTGGTGCTGAGCGAGTGGACTTCATTGGTTCCGTTGCCCGCGACGAGTTCGGCCGCGAGCACGCTCACGCCGCCGCGGAGGTCGGTGTTGACCGTCGTGATCGCCGGTTGATTGCGGCCGCGGAGTTCGTTGGTGAACTCCACGTCCCAGGGCCCACCGGTGCTGCCGGTGACGACGACGTTGCCGGGATTGCCGATCGAGGAGAGCGCGTGCAGGGCGGCTTGCACCTGGGAGACCGTGGCGTTGCCCGGAATCGGAGCAGTGGTGTCGCCGTTGAAGGACAACCGGAACGTGCCGCCGGTCGCCGCGGCGGGAACCGAAATCCGCTGAATCTCGTTGGTCGCGCCGACGGCGGTTTGGGTCTGCGCGACGCTGGCGGCGATCGAGGACGTCAGGGCGGCGCCGTTGGCCACGATCGCGGGCTGGTCGGTCGCTCCGAGCGAGCCCTGGAATTCGACCGTCCAAGGGCCGCCGGCCGGGCCTGTGACGTCGATGCTGCCAGCCGGCACGGTCGACAGATCGGCCAGAGCCTGCAGGACTTCGCTGGAGGTGGCATCGAAGGGAAGGGGCTCGCTCGGCCCGCTGCCATTGAACGAGAGCGTGAAGGTGCCTCCGTCGGTCAACGCGGGCAGCGCGATCGTCTGCTCCTCGTTGGTTCCCTGGGTAGGGTCGGCTTCGCGAATGGTCGAAGCGGTCATCGGGCCACCGGTCACGACGAGCCCCGAGCCGTCGGCCGTGAGCAAACCGATGTCGCGGTTGGCCAGCGAGCCGCCGAAGGTCACCGTGTAGGGGCCGCCGATTCCGCCGGAGACGCTGACGTCGCCGCTCGACAGCCCAGGCAGCGCTAGCAGCGCCGCTTGCACGTCGCTTCCGCCGGCGGTGCTCGCGATCGCCGCGGTCGACTCGCCGTTGTAGCCGAGCACGAAATTACCACCGCTGACCCCAGAGGGGAGCGTAACTCGCTGGACTTCGCTGGCAGTCTGACCGCTCCGCGGATTGGGCGCTTCGAGGACGACTTTTTGCAGCTTTCCACCGGAGCTGATCAGGCGGATCGTGTCGTTCCCCTCGGTTCCCAGGATCGAGAGGATGTCGTTGCCATCGCCGCCGTCGACGTGGTAGCGGGGGACGTCGACGACCAGATTCAGAACGAACGTGTCGCGCCCCTCTTCGCCGTAGAGCTTGATGTCGGCGTCACCGCCCCCAGCAAAAATGACGTCGTCTTGGCTGCCGGCAAAGACGAGCTGGTCGACTCCGCGGAGGGTGTGGAGGTCGATGTTGTCGGGTCCGTCGAGCGTCGAGACGACGACGCTCTCGGTCGTGAAGGTGCTGGTCAATCCCTCGAGCAGAGCGGTGCCGAGGTTCAACAGCGCCGTGGGAACTTCGGGGAGCGGGTTCAGATTGTCGGCGAGGCTCGTCAGCAGCGTCTCGCTGAAATCGGTGACGTCGTCGCAGTCGGGATCGACGAACGGAATCGCATCGATCGCCTCGCAGGCCGCGTGGACCACGTCGCCGACGACCGAGACGATCGGGCCGATCGCGGTGTTGACGGCGTCCTGCAGGAAGCTCACTCCTTCACCGAGGAAACTGACGATTTCGCCGAGCCCGAAGGTGAGCCCTTCGCCGTAGATGTTTGCCATTTCGGCCAAGATCCCATCGGGGCCGCCGATCCCGGGGATCATTTCCAGGATCGACGTCGCGTTGGGAACGATCGCCGTGGCGCCGGGGAGGTTGATCACGTCGCCGATGTCGATCGTGACTTCGACCACGAACGAGAAGCCGACGCCGAGGTCGTTGAGGACGGTCGGATTGAACGCCAAGGGAACCGGAATCACCGGCAGCTCGGAGTTGCCTTCGTTGACCACGTAGAACAGATCGCCGAACTGCTGCGAGATGGAGACCTGGTTGCTCTCGCCGGCATAGGCCTGGTAGGTCAGCGTCTCGCCGGTTCCCAGATCCGAGCCGAGCCGTTGCTGCGCCGTGGGAGGCAGGATTTGGCTGACGTCGACAAAGGTGTCGAGGTAGTCGGCCAAAGCGGCGAACGCACCGGCCGAAGCGGCCGTGACGACCGCCGCAAGCATCCGCCGGTCTTCCAACTGCTCGCCGCGAACGGGAAAGTTCAGACGAGGACGGCGAGGATGCAAATGCCCCTTGCGCTTGCCCCGAACCCAAGGCTTGCGGTCTGCCATCGCTGCGCTCCGTGTGGACTCGGTGGTCGATCAAAGATGTTAAGCCGGAGTGATTACGCTAGTAATGCGGACTGGGGGGCACAAGTGGCTTGCCTGAGCCCCCCACCCACGAGGCCAGCGATAGGTTGAGCCGACGGCGCTAGCCGCGGGTGATTCATCAGCCGCCGGGCGCTAGCCCCCGGTTCTCGAAAAGCGCTGGGGGAACCGGACGCTAGCGCGTGGCGGCTGATTTGACACCCGGTCTCGTGCCGCACGCGAACGATGCGCGTTGTTCCGAAGGTGCGGGTTAACGGGCTGGGGCGACAAGTTTTCGCCTGAACCACCTGGGGGGACCGATAGCAAGAAGCAGGATCTCACCGGATGGACTGCGAACCACAAGGATGTGGGCGATGGCGATGCGTTGGCGCTTTGGATATTTGGCGAGTTGGCTCGTATTGGCTTGCGGAGCGGCGGGAGCTGCGGAGACGGGTCCGGTTTCGGAAACCGGCGTGGCGCCCATCCCGGCTTGGATCGATCTGAGCGGCGATCCCGAGCTCGCGGTCGATGGCGGGGTGCTTCAGCCCGTGGGGCACGTCGCCGGGAGCCGATTGCCGGCCATCGCCGAGTGCTGTCCGGAACCTCCCTGGGCGCACCGCAGCGGGCTGTTCGGCGAGCTGCTCTTGCTCCGTGCCCGCGACACCGAGGTCGCCTATGCATTGCCGGTCAACGGCAACGTCCCGGAGGGAGCGGTGGGGCTGCTCGATGGCGAATTCGACCTCGGCTTCAAGGCGGGCATCACCCGTGCTCTGGATGAATCACGAAGCCTCAGCTTTGCTTACACCGGTTTCTTTAGCGACTCGAGCGATCGCGTCGCGGTTGACCCGGCCCGCTCCTTGGTGAAGCTGCTGGTCCATCCCAACGAGCTCAACGCGGCGGCTAATGTGCTCGAAGCGGGCGGTGAGTCCGAGATCGATTTTCAGACCGCCGACCTCGCCTACCGGTTCCTGGTCCTCTCGAATCACTGCACCGCCGCGAATCTCTCGATCGGGGCTCGCTACGGGCGACTCGATCAAGAATTGGCGGTCGAATACAGCGGAGCCGGGTTGACCGAGACGGTGACCTCGGACGTCGAGTTCAATGGTCTCGGGCTGCGGCTGGGAGCGGACCTGGAGCACCATGGCCGCCACGGATTGTTCTGCTACGGCAAGACCGGGGTAAGCTTCCTGGCGGGCGAGTTCCAGGCTGACTATCTGCACTCGAGCAACGTCGATCCGGTCCGGGTCAGCACTTCCTGGGACGCCGGGCGGATCCTCTCGGTCCTCGATCTGGAGGTCGGAGCCGGTTGGCAATGCTCGCCGAGCTGGCGGCTCTCGGCCGGGTACACGATCAGCAATTGGTTCGGCGCGGTGAAGACCGACGAGTGGATCCACCGGGTCCGCAACGACGACCTGCGGGACATGAGCGACAACCTGACCTTTGACGGCTTCGTCGCCCGCGCCGAATATCGCTTCTAACCGGTCCGCTTCTAACCGGCTCGCTTCAAACCGGTATACTGGGTACTGCAAAAACGAAATCAGCCGCCACGCCCTAGCGTCCGGTTTTTAACCCCGTTTTCGGGAACCGGGGGCTAGCGCCCGGCGGCTGAGGCATTATCCGGATAGTCGCCTTTCGCTCCGCGAAAGCTGCGTTGTTCTGCGCTACTTTCGCGGAGCGAAAGGCGACTATTTTTCCGACCGAGTCGAGCGACCGGTGAAGCACGAACAGGCGTATGACGATCCGGCAACGACAGCGTCCGAGGGGGCCAGTTCCTCGGCCGGTGAGTTCACGCTGCCCCCGGAAGTAGAGTTGCACGCGGGAGTGGAGCTGGCAGCGGACGCGGCTCCCGGCGGCTCCCCCTTCTCCTCCCCGCATCCGCCGCAAACGGGGCACCCGCCGCAAGCCGGGATGGTGGGCGAATTCCGGATCATCCGCGAGGTGGGCCGCGGTGGCATGGGAGTGGTCTACGAAGCGGAGCAGTTGTCGCTCGGCCGACACGTGGCGCTGAAGATCCTCCCGATGGCCAGCGTGCTCGATGGCCGCCAATTGCTGCGGTTCAAAAACGAAGCCCGCGCCGCGGCCACGCTGGTCCATCCGCACATCGTGCCGGTCTTTTCGATCGGCTGCGAGCGGGGCGTGCACTATTACGCCATGCAGTTCATCGAGGGACAGTCGCTGGCCGAGCTCGTCGCCACGTTGCGGAGCGAGGCGGGGCTCGACCGTCCCCCTGCTCCCGCCAGGGCCGAGACCCCCGCCAGTGCCGAGGCCCCCGCCAGGGCCGAGTCCCCCACCGGTGCCGGGGCGGCTTCGGCTGCCAAGCGGGCTGCGGGAGCCGGCCTCGGCAGTGGCATTCGCGAAGCCGAATTGCCCGCAGTAATCGAATTGCCCGCAGCCGAGCTGGCCAAGTCGGACCGTACGGCGGTCGATCTTCCGGCAGCCGATACCGCTGTCGCTCCGCAGGCGGCTCGGGAGAATGGCGGCACCCGCAGCGCCGAATCGGCCATCTGGGCGAGCGGCTCGACCGAGCGTGCGCGGCGGGGTCGACACCGCTATGTCATGGCCGCCCGCTGGGGGGCCGATGTGGCCGAGGCTCTCGAGCATGCCCACAGCCTGGGCGTGGTGCATCGCGACATCAAACCGGCCAACCTACTGCTCGACCAAGAGGGAAAGGTTTGGGTGACCGATTTTGGGTTGGCCCAGCTCGAAGCGGATGCGGGGATGACGATGACCGGCGACGTGCTCGGCACGCTCCGCTACATGAGCCCCGAGCAAGCCCAGGGCAAGCGGGCGGAAGTCGACGCGCGGAGCGACGTGTACTCGCTCGGAATCTCGCTCTACGAACTGCTCGCGCTCCGGCCCGCGTTTCCGGGCACCGACCGGGCGGCGATGCTGCGGCAGGTGGTGGAAGTCGATCCGCCGCCGCTGCGCTCGGTCGATCCGCAGGTCCCGCGGGACTTGGAGACGGTGGTCCTCAAGGCCATCGCCAAGGAACCACAGGCGCGGTATCCATCGGCCCAGGCGTTCGCCGACGATTTGCGGCGGTTCGTCGCCGACGAGCCGATCCACGCTCGCCGTCCGACGCTGGTCGATCGGGGAGCCAAGTGGATGCGGCGGCACCGGACGCTCGTGCCGGTGGCGCTCGGCATGCTCGTGGCTCTCTGCATGCTGTTGGCCGCCAGCCTCTCGGTGATCGAGCGGGAGCGGGCGCGAGCGGTGGCCAATGGCGAAGCGGCACGACGCGCGGCGAAAGAGAAGCAGCGACTGCTGTTCGAAGCCCAGGATCTCCAACGGGAGACCGAGCGGCACGCCGCGCGGATCGAACGGCTGCTCTACGTGGCGGACTTGAAGCTCGCCTCGCTCGCCTGGGAGAAGGGCGATCTGCAGCAGTACGTCGGTCTGCTCGCGGCCCACCGCTCGGCAGCGGATTCGGCGAGCCGCCGCGGGTTCGAGTGGAATTACCTCTGGCGGCGAGGGATGCTCGAGCATCGCGAGCTGGCTTCCCGCGAGTCGGCCGTCTATGACGCGTCTTTTTCCCCCGACGGGAGCCGACTGGCGTTGGCGAGCGACGAGGAGGGCATCGCGACGCTCGACGCGTCGGCCGATTTCGGGGCCTACGGAGACTTCGTTCCGCCGCGTCAGGCGGTCACGCTGGCGGTGGAGGAGGTCAGCAGCATCGCCTTCTCCCCCGATGGACAGCGGCTCGCAGCGAGCCATTTTGATGGCACGATCCGCGTCTGCGATCTTGCCACCGCCAGCACCGAATGGACGCGGGTGGCCCACACCCAAGGGCAGGCGTCCGAGGTCGCCTTCACGCGCGATGGCCGGGGGCTGATCTCGTGCGGTCCGGAACCGGTCGTGCGGCTCTGGGATGCGTCCGATGGCCGCCCCCGAGGCGAATTGAAGAGCGACGCTCCCCCGATCCCCAACCGACGGCAAGCGATTCATGCGCTGGCCGTCTCGAGTGACGGTCAACTGATGGCCTCGGCGGGCGGCCCCGATGGCAACACCCTGATGATCTGGAACCTACCAGCCCAATCCGACAAGCACCTGCTGCGGGGGCATCAAGAACGTCTCACCTCGGTCGCTTTTTCGCCCGATGATCGCTTCGTCGCCACCGGCAGCATCGACAAGACAGTTCGAGTCTGGGATCTCTCCTCGAAGCGAACTCCACGCAAAGGGCTGCGGCGGGAGGTTTTTGTAGGCGAGCATCTCGATTCGGTGCGGAGCGTCGCATTCTCGCCCGATGGCCGCTGGCTGGCCACGGGCGACTGGAACGGGGCGATTCGATTGTGGGATCTTGAGACGCTTGGAATCGCCGCCCTCAAAGAGAAGTCGCCGATTCGCTCGGCTCGCCCGACGCGGATCTGGCAAGCCCATGCTGGACGCGTCTACGCGCTCGAATTCGCTCCCCAAGAACCGCGGCTGCTGTCGGCCGGCCGCGATGGAAAAGTTCACCTCTGGAACCTCGACTCGCAGCCGCAGCGGATCTTACCGACTCCGCCGGGACAGCAGGTCAGTGGCGGCGGCGCGTTCACTCCCGACAGCCGCTACTTCGTTCGCGCCCAGTTCGGAAGCCTCGCCTTCTGGAATCCCCACTCAGAAAACCTGGAGACGGTGGTCGACGTCCACGACCAGTCGCGGGAGAGCGTCGCAATCTCGCCCGGCAATTCCTGCTTGTACTTCGGCAATGGTCCGGGAACGGTGGAGGTTTGGGACTTGCGGAATCGCAAATTCGTCACCCGTTGGCACGTCGATGGGTGCGAGACTTCCATCGAGCCCCAGGCCGTCTCACCTGACGATTCAACCCTGGCAGCCACCGATTGGGTGAGCGATGTCCTGTGGTTGTTCGATACCGCCACGGGCAAGGCCACCGCGATTCCCGCTGCGCAGTGTCACGATGCCGTCTTTCTCCGCAATGGGACGGAGGTGGCCGTCGATTCGCTCGACGATGTGCTGATCTGGAATGTGGCCGACCAACGGGAAGTGGCGCGGCTGCGGGGGCACCATAGTACGATCGAAGCGCTCGCGGTCAGCCCCGACGGCCAGCGACTCGCTTCCTGCAGCCAGGATCGGCTGGTCAAGATCTGGGATCTCCAAACCAACTGCGAACTGCACCTCCTCTCGAGCCACCGCGACGAAGTGACGGCGGTGACTTTTTCTCCCGACGGACGCTCGGTGGTCAGCGGCGACCGCAGCGGCACCGTGCTGGTATGGGACGTGGAGAGTGGGCGGTTGGTTTGCGAACTGGAGAACCTCGCCGCCGAGATCAGCCAACTCGAGTTCTCCCCCGACGGCACGATGCTGGCCTGCCATCTACTCAGGAGCGAGCAATCGGTCGTGATGCTCGATGTCTCGCCACCGGAGGAGTATTAGGCGCTGTCAGAAAGCTCCATAGTCGCCTTTCGCTCCGCGAAAGTAGCGTTGCCGCACAACTTTCGCGGAGCGAAAGGCGACTATGGGCCGCGCAACTTTTGCGGAGCGAAAGGCGACGAAGTCCTGCGCAACTTTCGCGGAGCGAAAGGCGACTATGGGCCGCACAACTTTCGCGGAGCGAGTTTTTGCTGCAGCGAAGAGAGTTGATTGGCGCGACAGGTTTGCTACGGTGCTGTACCCGCAAGGGTGCTGAGGAAAAGCAACGGCCACTCACCGAGGAACTCATCCATGGCGATCAAGATGCCGGCAGAGGGTGCGAGGCGTGTGGCGATTGCTGGCGGCGGATTGGCCGGTTTGACGTGTGCCAAATATTTGGTCGACGCCGGTCTGCAGGTCACGGTGGTCGAGAGCTTGCCTTTTCTGGGAGGCCGCGCGTCGACATATCGCGATCAGGATGGCGAATGGGTCGAGCAGGGACTGCACATCTTTCTGGGCGTCTACAGTGAATTCATGACGCTGTTGAACGAGATTGGGCAGTTCGCCGATGATATCTTGTTTTGGATGGATGACGTCCACTATCAGGACCGCGATGGCCACCATGCAACGTATGGTCTGAACCCCATCCATGCTCCCCTCAAAACACTGTTCCGCGCGCTCAGCCAGAATGATTATCTAGGTATCCTCGATAAATTATCGATCGTTCCGTTGGCCGCGCCGGCGTTTGCCAGTTTGGAAGCGATCCAGAAAAATTATGATGGCTTGACCGTTACCGAGTGGTGGCGGAAAGCGGGTGGGCGGGAAGATGTAATGCAGCGGGTGCTCCGCCCGCTCTGCCGCGGCTTGCAATTTACCGATCCGGATCAGTTTTCCGCCTACGACTTTCTCGGCTGGGCACACAACGCGATCTATGGGATCCGCAACATCCGCCTGGGCGGCTATGAGGGGGCTCGCGACGATCTGATCTTTGCGCCGCTGGGCCGCTATCTTACCGACCGAGGCGCCACGATTCGCACCGGGACCCCCCTCCGCGCGATTCATTGCGATGCCGCTGGCGGACGTGTCGAGGGTTTTGAGCTCGACCATGGCGAGCGCGTCGAGGCGGACGCGTATGTGGTGGCGGTCCCCCCCTGGATCTTTGCACCGCTGATGCCATCCGCACTCCGCGAGCAGACGTTCTTTGCGGAGATCGCCAATCTTCCAGTCGCTCCGGCGATCTCCGTGCAGATTTGGTTTGACCGAGCGGTTACCGGTGGCCCCGGCTTTTATCTGGTCGCTCGGACGCACGCGCCGGTCTATCAAGAGCAGTCGCCGCACACGTATCCCGTCGCTCGGGGAAGTCGAATCTCGGTGATCGTCTCCCCAGCCGATGAGTTGTTGGATCTGGAGGATGATGCGCTGGTGCGAATGGTGGTGGAGTCGATCGGCAGCGTCAACCAAGTCGTGGCCGATGCTGTGGTGACCAAGTCGGTCGTTCTCAAACATCGCCAGCATTTGGTGCGGCCCCTTCCCGGTGCCATGTCGGCTCGTCCTCAGCAGCGGACACCCGTGCCCAACTTGTTTTTGGCTGGCGATTGGACGCAGCAAGAATTCTTTGGCAGCCAGGAAGGGGCGGTGCGGGGCGGCAAGTACTGCGCCCGCGAAGTCCGCTGCGCGCTGCTTCCCGATCTGCCTCGCAGTCGGGTTTAAGGAAAAGGGGGCCCCGATGCGCCCGAGGCTAGCGCCTACGGCTCAGGGGCCCGAGGCTAGCGCCTACGGCTCAGGGGCCCGAGGCTAGCGCCTACGGCTCAGGGGCCCGAGGCTAGCGCCTACGGCTCAGGGGCTCGAGGCTAGCGCCTACGGCTCAGGGGCCCGAGGCTAGCGCCTACGGCTCAAAATGGCAAAACTCCGACGTGCCTGACGGGAGAGAAACATGAGTGCTACCTCGATGAGCGCGACTCCGGCGGCTTCCGATCGCCACTCCTCCAGCAGTGGGCTGCTTTTTCTGAGCACCCTGGTGGCGGCGCTCGGTGGGTTGCTGTTCGGCTTCGACACGGCGGTGATCTCGGGCACGACCGAGGCTCTGGAAGTCCAGTTCGAACTGTCCAGCGGCGCCCTGGGATTCACGGTCGCCACGGCGCTGGTGGGGACGATTCTGGGTTCGATCTCGGTGGGGCGACCGGCCGATGCTTGGGGCCGTCGCGCGATCCTCTCGCTCACGGCGATTCTGTTCACGGTGTCAGCCATCGGCAGCGCACTTGCTCCCGAATGGTATTCGTTCATGCTGTTTCGATTCATCGGCGGGATCGGGGTCGGAGCCGCGTCGGTCGTTTCGCCAATGTATATCGCGGAGATTTCGCCGGCGCGATTGCGGGGACGGTTGGTGGCCGTCACGCAGTTCAATATTGTGCTCGGCATCTTATTGGCTTTTTTCTCAAACTATCTCATCGCCCAAGCAGGTTTCGGAGAGACCGCATGGCGGTGGATGTTTGGCGTCGAGACGGTGCCAGCGGTCGCCTTTGGAGTGCTGCTGTGGTTGGTTCCCCGTAGCCCCCGCTGGCTGATGACGAAGGGCCACGATTCCGAAGCTCGGGAGGTGCTCGCGAGGCTTGGCCGCGACGATGTCGAACGCGAACTGAGGGAAATTCGCGAGTCGATCGATCTGGAACATCACCAACTCGAGGAGCCCTTCTTCGGAAGGAATTATCGCAAGCCGATTCTGCTGGCCGTGGCGATTGCTGCCTTTAACCAGTTGTCCGGAATCAATGCGGTGCTGTACTACGCCCCGGCGATTTTCAAGATGGCCGGGGCCGGGACGGACCAAGCGCTGCTGCAGGCGGTCGCGGTCGGCGGCACGAACTTGCTGTTCACGATGATTGCGATGGCGATCATCGACAGCTTTGGACGACGGCGGCTGATGCTGATCGGATCGCTCGGTTACATCCTCAGCCTCGGCGCGACCGCCGGGGCGTTCTATGCCTACGGAGCCGAGTTCCAAGCCGCGACGCAAGCGGCCGATGCTCTCGAGAACGTCGAGCAACGAATCGCGGAGCCGCCGAGCGAGGCCGCCTCGCAGGACGGTGTGCCGCTCGAACGAGCAACGCGGGAAGCTGAGGCGGAAGCCCGGGCCGCGTTCGCCGCAGCGGCCGAAGAAGCGCAGGGAGGCAGCCGAATCGTGCTGATCGGTCTGATCGCTTTCATCGCCTCACACGCTTTCAGCCAGGGTGCGGTGATCTGGGTGTTCATCAGCGAGATCTTTCCCAACCGCGTTCGCGCCCGGGGATTGGCCCTCGGCAGTTTTACCCACTGGGCGATGGCGGCTTTGATCTCCTGGACGTTTCCGAAGATCGCCGAGTGGTCCGGAGGGCACATCTTCGCGTTCTACGCGCTGATGATGTTCGTCCAACTGATTTGGGTGCTGGCGGTGATGCCGGAGACCAAGGGAGTGCCACTCGAAGAGATCCAAAAGCGGCTCGGCATCCGCTGACGCCCGAGATGACGTCAGGAAAAGATGGGGCCAGAGAATCAGCCGCCGGGCATTCGATCGGACGCATCAGCCGCCACGCGCTAGCGTCCGGTTTTCACGGCGTTATCGGAAACCGGGGGCTAGCGCCCGGCGGCTGATAAATGGTCCGGCCGAGCGCCTGGCGGCTGATCGAGTGTTCAGACCGCATCGGCGAAAGGCCTGCTTAGTTCTTCGGCTGGGCGCTGAACTCGGGGTTGCCGACTCCGATCACGCCCGTTGCGACGCGAGGTCCGGCGTCGCCCGACGGCTGGCTTTTGAGGTCGTCTTTGCCTGCGTGAACGACAAAAGCGCGGCCGAGGATGAGGCCGAGCGGCGTATCCTTCGAGACGATATTGACCGTGGCGACGCCTTGCTCGTTCGCGGTGATGTTGCCGAGGTCGCCGACGTGGCTTTTCTCTCCCGGGGCACCGTGCTCGTGGCCGGTCGGGTTGAAGTGGCCGCCAGCGGCGGTGCCGTCCTTGCTGCGGAGGTCGCCGAACTCATGGATGTGGAAACCATGTTCGCCGGGGGTCAGGTTGCGGATTTTGCCGGTAATTTTGAGGTCTTTGCCCATCTGGGACAACCGCAGCATGCCTCGGGTCTTGTTGCCTTCGGTGGGAACCAGGATCGCGATCCCAAGCTTCGGCATCTCCATGTGAGCGTGCGTGCCCGCTTCGCCGTGAGCATGCTCGTCAGCCAGCGCGAAGCTGCTGCCGAGGGCCAGGGCGGTGCCAATCAGGAGGGTGCAAATCATGCGCATGTTCTCAAGCTCCGGAAACAGGGAGGGGAAAGTGAAATGGGAGCGACCCCGGAAACTCATCGTAATCGCTAGAGTTTCTACTGTAGCAGGTCGGAGAGCGAATCTCTGCCGCCCCTACTCGGCCGCCTCAGGGCTGTTCCAGCGAATATCGGACCTGGACTGCAGTCTCGCCGAAATCCGTTCGTCGCCGCCGAGCGTCGTCACCAGCCGGTTGAGCACGCGTGACAGGGGAATCCGCTGCGCTTCGTGCACCAGGAGCGGTCTGATCCCGGGAATCACCGCCACTGAGAGGGTTCCTCCGTGGGCATCGGCGACGCGGTTCTGCAACGCCGTTCGCTCGGCTTCGCTGCCTACCAGCAGCAGTAGCCGCTGCTGACCGCCACACTCCAGAAGCGTCGGTCGCGCCGCATGCACGGCCTGCAGAATCGGGTCCGCCGACTCCTCCGAGGCCGGGCCCGCCCCGGTGGTCGCAGGTGGTGGGGAGGGAGCCGCACCGAGGGCTCCTTCGAGAACCTGCTGCGTGGCGGAACCACTCGCCTCGGCGATTGTCTTCCCGCCGACCGCGTTGGCCGGTTCTCGAACGGGATCCGAAAGCAGCGGAGCGACCATCGCGCGGTGGACGGCGGCGAGCAACTTGTCACCCCGGCCGCGGATCTCAGCAGGGAGGATCGCCCACGGCTCTTGGTTGACACTCGCCTCACGCGGTCGCGAGTCACCGAGTTCTTGGATCGCCATCGCCAGCTGGGCCGCATGGTCGGTGAGCGACTCGACGAGCGCCGAAAGCTGCGTGGCCAGCTCGCTCAACAACCGTCCAGCACGCGACTCGGCACCCGCCAGCCATCGCTCTTCGGCGAACTGCAGAGCCGGACCGGGCTGCTCGAGCGAACCGATCAGCCGTTCGGCGGAATGGTCTGCGGCGGCACTCTGGAAGGCGATCGCAGCTCGCTCCACCGCGGCACGATGTCGGCTGCTGGATGTGGCGTGGCTTTCGGCGGCGACTCGGAGCGCATCGGCGAGCTGGCTGACGCACAGCACGGCAGTCGTCAAGTCCAGCCGACGATCCTTCAGCCGCAACGACAGTTCGCTGCGGAGCGAACGAATCGCGACTTCTGCCGCTGTCGTGAACGCTTCACCGGTCGCGGGGCGGGCAGCTTCGAGCTCGCGGAGCCCGCCCTCGATCGCTTCGGGAGTGAGCCGAGCTCGACTGGCGTGTCGGCGGAGCCGCTCGGCGAGGACCGAGCGTCGTGCGTCGGCGGCGACGGGCAGGGGAGCCGCGCGGTCGGCGACGAGCGAGGCGACATCCAATCCGCAGCAACCCGCCAGCTCCTCTCGCACCCGCGCTGCCGACTCGCGGGCGTCGGCGGGATGCCCCAGCCACCCGTGGAGCAGCCGCGAAGCGATTGCGCGGGCCAGCCTCGGCCGTTCAATCTGGTCAGCCGATTGCAGCGGTACGATCCCCAGCGAGCGGAGGACCGGTTCGTGACTCCCACCCGCGGCCTCGGTACCTCCTTTCGCCTCGCGGGCTGCGCGAAGCACCGCGCCGGCGATGGTGGAGTCGGCCCAGATGTAATCGCTGATCATTTCCATCGGCGTCGGTGACGGATGGGCCCCCTCGCGGGCCGCCACCACATACGCCTGGCTGAGCGGCGAGCGGGCCGCCGGAACGCTCGGCCAACCCACTGCCGGGTCGCCGGGATAACTGTTACCCGGCAGGAGATAGTGATGCATCTCCGAGAGCGCGGCATGGCAATCGGCGGCCGCCAACGGTTCCCGCGACGAGGGTTCAAGTGCTGGAGAGGCGAGCAGAGGCGTCACGGTCGCCTGCGGAAGTCCATGCTGGTCCAGCAGGTGGCGGAGCAAGTGGACCAAATCCCACGCCGTGCCGCTGCCGGTGCCGCCGCCGAGCGAACCGACCAGATAGACCTGTGGCGTTCGCTCACCCGCAGCCGCCGCCACGGCTTCGACGGCCTCGGACAGTTTGCGGAACACCATTTCACCGTGGTCGACCAGCGCCAACCGCCCGAGCGGCCGCAGCCCTTCGGTCCGGCCGCTGCGAGGAACGTTATAGACCCACCGGCGGCTGACGCTCGTGAGGTGTCGAGTGCCATTGTCGCGGTACTGGGCCGGCGTGCGGAGCGGAATCCAGATTGGCGTCGAGGGCGGCAGCCCTTCGCAGCTCTCGCGATTCCTCGCCGCATCGAGTGCGTCGGACGCGGTATCGATCAGGACCGAGTGGAGTTCCAGCGGCGACGGACCTTGCTCGGCGGCGACCCGCTCGCCCAAGCGCTGCAGGCATTCCGCTCCGGCTCCACCGACGGCGACCAACAAGACCTGGGCGGCAGCCTGCGCGGAGAGCACCGCTGGGCCCGCCGAGAGTGGGTCCGCCGAGAGTGAGCCCGCCGAAAGTGAGCCCGCCGAGAGGCTGGGCAGATCTTCGACCGCTGCTACCTGCGGGCGGCCCGTGTCGAACAAGGTGCTCGTCCGCGTATCGCTGTCGAGTTCCCAGCTCTCGCCGTTGCGGGGCGTGCTCGCATCACCACGGCCCCGCGGCTGGGCCGCACGATCCCCCGCCGCTCGCAACGCTTCGACTAATTCCAAACAGCCGCCGTACCGCCGCGACGGATTCTTCTCGAGCGAACGGGCGATAACCGGACGGTCCGACGGGGGGAGGGGTTCGAGATGCGGGGCGCTGTGAACGTGCTGCGTCGCCAGTTGTGCGATCGTTCTTCCGGTGAAGGGCCGCGTCCCGGTCAGCAGTTCCTGATACATCACCGCCAAACTGTACTGGTCGCTGGTCGGGCTCGGCCGCCCGTCAAAAACCTCCGGCGGCGCGTAGATGGGAGTCAGGCCGCCAATCATGGAGCATTCGACGTCGCGAAGATCCTTGAGCAACCCGAAATCGGCAACCTTGACATGTCCGCCAACCATCAACAGGTTGCCTGGTTTGACGTCCAAGTGCTGGAGCTGGTAGCGATTGTGGAGGTAATCGAGGGCGTCGGCTGCATCGTGCAAATACGCCAAGAGCGCAGCGCGGGGGATGCCGCAGGAGCCGCGCTCTCGGTGACGGCGATAGGTGTCCTCGAGCGACCCATCGGCCAGCTCGGTGACGATGATCAACCGCCCGGCAACGACTTCAAACCGCTCGAGCGTCAGCAAGAAGGGGTGCTGGACTCCTTTGATTCGCTCGAGCGACCGCAGCTCCCGCGTCGCCTGGCGTTCGTTCAGCGCTCCATGCACAAACTTGATGGCCTTATACAGCCCTCCCGGTGCCTCGGCACGCCAGACTTCGCCGAACCCGCCGCTGCCAATCTGTTCCTCCAGCCGGTAACCGGGAATCGGTTCATAACCGGGCTGAATGAGAGTTGCTTCGATGGTACTCATAATCGTTACTGATCGGGGCTTCTACAGTTGGCTGAAGTAGCTTCGCCACGCCTGATCTAAATACTCCGGACGCAACTGGAGACGGGTTTTGCGGTAGATGCAGAAATTGCGGACCTGAGTGAGCAAGTCGCGCGGATGGCACCGCCGCAGCCCTCGCTTCTCGTGTTTGTAGCGAGCCAACAGATAGTCGGCGGCTTCGGGAGCCGGAGGGAAACCGAGCGATTCGGCCATCTCCGCCATCAGTCGCGCATACTCGGCGGCGGTCGGATCGCCGACGAGGATCTTATAAGGCACCCGACGTAGAAAGGCTTCGTCGACCAGCGAGTCGGGATTCAAGTTCGTCGAGAAAATGATAAGTTGTTCGAACGGAATCTGAATCTTTTTCCCAGTGGGGAGCGTGAGAAAATCGCAGCGACTCTCGAGCGGGACGATCCAGCGATTGAGCAGCTCCTCGGGGGCGACGCGCTGACGGCCGAAGTCGTCGATCAGCAGACAGCCGCAGTTGCTTTTCATCTGCAGCGGAGCCTCGCTGATGTTGCTTCGCGCGTCGTGTCGAACCTCGAGATTGTTCATCGTCAGCTCGCCGCCAACGATCACCGTCGGCCGTTGGATGCGGGCCCAGCGGCGATCGTACTCCTGCATCTCCAGCAGCCGTCCACCTCCCTCGGGAACCGGAGCTGGTCGATGGAAGGCGTCGTCTTTCAACTTGATGAGGTTTCCATCATCGAGAATGGCATGCGGAATCCAAATCTCTTGACCCAGGCAGGAAGTCAGGCAGCGGGCGATCGTGGTCTTACCATTGCCGGGCGGCCCGAACAGGAATAATCCCGTATTGCTGTTGATCGCCGGTCCCAGTTGATCCAGCAGTTCGTCTTGATAGGAGATGCTCGACAGCGCTCGGCGGAGCTGATCGCGATCGATCGGCTCGAGCCCGGCCATCTGCGCTTCGACGCTCAACACGTAGTCGGAGAGGGGAACGGGAGCGGGCCCGACATATGCGCACTGACGGAATTGTTCCTGCGCTCGCCGCTGACCGGCTTCGGTCAGGGAATAGTAATAATCGTTGAAAGGCGCCGGGCGCACATGCGCGATCAATTTGCGCGTTCGCTGGACGTCGAGAACTGGTTCGATCAAGCGAAACGGAAGTCCGCTCGCCTCGGCGATCGCGCGCCCATGGAGGGTTCCTCCGGAGGCGACGATTTTGAGGATTAACCCTTCGATGTAAGCTTCGCTCAGACCTGTTTCATGGTTGTCGCGGGGCTGGATCGGCCAGTACGTATCTTCGGACAGCAGGCCGTTGAGGTATCCCGAATCGATCGGGTGAGTCTCGTGAACGAGCGACATATGCAAAACCTGCGGTAGATCAGTGGGCCAAGTGGCTCAGAAGCGGCGGGTCGTACAACCATAGCTCGTCGTTTCTGCCATTCCGGGGTGGAACCGCTCGCGGATCTATCGGCGGCAACCCGCAGGTGATTGCTATTGAAAACGCCGACGCCTGGCTGGTTTGCGTTCTAGAGTTGTTTGGCGTGCTGCGCCACATTGGGGGGGTGAATGGGCCGTCTGACTTCGCTGGCCCGTCCCCGCGTGGCGCATTTTCGTAGGTCCACTGATAAGTCGATCGTGATGCAAACCAATCTCGAATCCCTGCCGCACGATTCCTCCCGCCAAGGTTTGACCGCGATGGAAGATGCATGGTTTCTCTCCGGTCCGACGCGAGCGGGAGAGGCCGTTCGACTGATCTCGGTTGATGAGAATCCCTTCGTCGTGGGCCGACGGGCTGCGGCGGGAACCGCTCTGGCGCTGCAATTCAATACGGTCAGCGGAACCCATGCTTCGCTGTCCGTGAATAATGGCGAGCTCTTTCTCCGCGATCTCAACAGCACCAACGGGACTTATGTCAACGGGCAGCGTCTCGGGGAGGTGGCCGTCAAGGTCCAGGAAGAGGATTTGATTCACTTTGCCGAGGCGCCGTTTCGCGTCCGCCGACAGTCGCCCACGAACCTCAACAATGGCACGATCGCTGAGAATGTCTGCGACCAGGCGCTGGCGTTGGTCCAGTTCGATCGGCTGATGAGCCAGCGGCTCGTGGTCCCGCACTTTCAACCGATCGTCCGCCTCGCCGATGGGGTCCAAGTCGGTTGCGAAGTGCTTGGCCGCGGGCGGGCGTTTGGGCTCGAGAGCGTTGGCGCCATGTTCCATGCGGCAGCTCAGCTCAATCTGGAAGTGGAGCTGAGCTGTCTGCTCCGCTGGGAAGGGATCCGCGTCGGACGAGAGCTCGGCGGCAAGCCAACGCTGTTCGTCAATACGCATCCCAAGGAAATGAGCGGTCCGGGGCTGAGCCAGTCGCTAGAAACGCTCCGCGAGATGGCGGGCAACCACCAAATCGTGCTGGAGATCCACGAGGCGGCCGTGACCGAGCCGGCGATGATGAAAGAGCTCTCGGCCCACCTCCAGGATCTGGAAATCCAGCTGGCTTACGATGATTTCGGTTCCGGCCAAGCGAGGTTGGCGGAACTGGTTGAGGCTCGCCCGGATTATGTGAAGTTCGACATCTCGCTCATTCGCGACATCCATAAAGCCGACGAGCACCGCCGGAAGATGATCGAGAATCTGGTGCGGATGGTTCGCGACCTGGGGATCTCGGCGCTAGCCGAAGGAGTCGAGGTGGAGGCCGAGGGTCAAGTCTGCCGAGAGCTCGAGTTCGACCTGGCGCAGGGCTTCTACTACGGCATGCCTGCACCAGCCGAAATTCCCGGTCTCCCGTTGTAGGCCGCTCAGGCGGACAGCTTGGCGGCCAATTGGGCCACGTGCTTGCCTTGGAAACGGGCGATCGCCAACTCATTCGCCGTCGGGGTTCGCTCGCCGCGCGGACCGGCGATCGTCGAAGCCCCATAAGGGGTGCCGCCGCTGATCTCTTCAAGGTTCAGCAGTTCCTGAGCGGCATAGGGGACACCGCTGACCACCATGCCCTGGTGATAGAAGAAGGTATGCATGTGGACGAGCGTGGTCTCTTGTCCTCCGTGCTGGCTCGCCGTCGAAGTGAAGGCGCTGCCGACCTTTCCCACGAGCGCTCCTTTGACCCACATCCCGCCGGTCGCATCGAGGAACGCTTGCATCTGCGCGCACGCGGCGCCGTACCGGGTCGGTGCACCAAGAAGGATGGCATCGGCGTCGGCCAAGTCCTGGGGATCGGCGATGGGGATATGGGCGAAGCTCTTCTTCGCTTCGACGGCCCCCATCTTCTCCAAGATCTCCTGCGAGAGTGTCTCCTGTACCTGAGCGAGCCGCACTTCGGCGCCGGCGACCTCCTTAGCACCCTCGGCCACCGCTTCGGCCAACTGGTAGACGTGGGTGTAGAGGCTGTGGAAGACAATCTGGACTTTGACCGCCATGGTGTGCAAATCCTTTGGAGCAGGGGAGGGCAGGGGCAGCCGAGCGTGAAAGCGGGCTGCAGAGCATCGCGGCTCGCACGATAGCAGAATCGCGGAACCGCATCTTCCGTGCCTGTCGCGGGCCTTGGCTCTGTCAGAAAAGCACGCTTCCCCATCACCCTCCCCCCGGGAGGGTCGCGAGGAACGAGCGGGGAGGGGCTGGTAGACGCTCGCGCGATGAGTGGGTGTGACCCTTTTTCCTCAACGAATTGGCTTCTTTTTTAACGGCTTCATCGGGAGTTCGTGCCGAAACCCATTGCCCTCCCCGGGCCTAAGAGCCCGACCCTCCCGCAAGCGGGAGGATGATGTTTTGACTCGCCGTTTCTACTTCTGACGCCCTTTTCTTCCGGGCTTTTCACCATCCCAGGGTCGGGCTCCCGGGGGGAGGGTGTCAGCTGGGTTTTCTGGCAGAGCCTTAGCCTCGGGCCTCGCAGCCCCGGAGTTTTCGCTGGTGCACCCGCGGCTAGCGCCGTCGGCTCAGCGGACACGCGACTGGATTTACGACAACCCTTTAGCGGTTCGTCTCGCGAGAGAGCGTGCAGGACTGGACGATCGTGTAGCCCGAGGTAAACCGGCTCACACCCCACGAGTTGAGGTTGACCGGAATCGTGACCGTGACGGAAACGCGTTCGAGCGTTTGCTCCACGTCGATCTCGACTCCTCGATCGGCTTGGACGGCGGCCAGCAGTTGCAGTGCGGCGGCGTCGGCGTCGCTGGCGGTACTTCCAGGGATGATGGCGTGCCGGGCCGCCTCGTAGGCAGCGTTGGCGGCCGTGTGGCGGAGGAAGTTCAACCGGGTGACTTCAATCGCGCTCAGAAATAGCAGCAAGATCACCGGAGCGACGACGGCGAACTCGACAGCGGTCACGCCTCGTCGCCCGTTCCCTCGCCGGCCCCGTTTCGGCTCCCCCTGGCGGCTGCGCGGAGTGGGGCCTCGCAGCCGGGTGCGGAAAGAAGAGGAGCCACCGGAGAGATGGCTCGCTTGATCTTGATGGTATGTGGACATGGGCGTTTGCCATGGACGTCGGGTTACTCGATCAACACGACCTGAATCGAGCGGGCCAGCTCTTGGAAGGCTTCGCGGAGTTCTTGTTCGCTTCGGGTGTGGTAGTACCGCCCGCCGGTAATCTCCGCGACTTCCGCGAGATCGGCCTGATGGGCGGTCATCATCGTGATCGTATGGACGACGATGTTGGCAGCTTTCGCATCCTCCGCGGCGGCCACCGGATCGCGGCCCTCATTCCACTGACCATCGGTCAAGAGGATGATTACCTTATTAGGAAGGGTGCGGGAGTTGGGCCCGGCCAGTACTTCGATGCCAGCATCGAGACCGGCGGCCAAATTGGTCGAGCCCATCATGGGGTTCCGCCCCAACTGTTCCACAGCGCTCGCCACGGCACTCCGGTTGGTTGGCCACGAGTGTTCTTCCGGCGAGGGGAGTGGAACATTGACGCTCGACCGCTCGAATCGCGTGTAAGGCGACAGTGGCATCTGGTAGTCCGAGCCCCAGGTGACGAGCGAAGTTCGCGGCGGCGGGTTGTAGTCCGCCGCTTCGTCCAAGAAAACGTCGACCGCTCGGGCGAGCACCGCCCAGCGGCTGGCTGTGGGATGGGGAGGCGAAACATGGTTCCGCCACATCTCACCCATCGAGCGGTTTGCAATCAGATAAGGGTTGCCGGGTGCATAGGAGTACGCTTCGCCCGACATGTCAAACAGCATCGATCCGGAGCGGTCCAGGCAGAGGCAAATCTCCACTTGCTGCTGGCCTGCGGTGGCTTGATGCCGTGGAGAGAAAGAATCGCGTCCGAGGATCTGACCGAAGTATAAGGGAATTGCCGAGTGCCGCGCTCCGCCGCCGGTACGACCGTCGACCCGAACGGCGTTTGCGGGTTCTAGATTCGGAACAAACTCCCACCGACCGTTGCTGCCAAATGCGAGCCGACCGAGTTCCACGTCGCTCCGGCGGATCCGGAAGGGTTCGCCAGCGACCGTGTTCAAGCGGGCGTACTCAACCGCGGCGGCTCTCGCTTGATTTCGGTTTTCGGTTCTCGCCAGCGCTTCGGCACCCGCTTTGGCCGCCGCGTCGGTCGCCACCCGCAACTCCGTCTTGGCCAACTGCATGTGGGCGAAATCGACGGTGATCGCCGCGGCGGCAACGAATGTAAAGAGCATGAAGACGATCAGAACCATCGATGCCCCGCGACGGCCGCCGGCCGTTCGAGAGTGACGCGCTTTCGGTGCTCTTCCAGCAAGGAGCGTTCGGCCGGTGGCCAAGGCGTCGGCTTCGCACGAATCGCAGAAACGAAACTTCATCATTGAGCCTGCGCTGTTGGGCGTGGATGGGGAGCCTTCATTGACGGACCATCGAGACCGTCTTCTCAATCGTTTTTCCCGTGAACAGCCTTAGCGGGCTCCAGGAGACCGAATCCACCGGGGCGGTCAGCCGCACCGTCAACCGCGTGCTCCGCGGCGTCTCCTCAGTTGCCACTGGCTCGACCGAATAGCCGTACTCGGTGATCCCGCGAGCGGCGAGGACTTCATCGATCCGGCGCTGTCCAGCGGCAGCCGTGCCCTTCTGACGAGTGACCTCGCGAGCGCCTTCGTAGGCGGCGACCGTGAGCGCCTGCTTCAAAAAAATCCCATCGGCCAGCTCGACCGCGCCAAACACAAGGACGAGAAGGAGCGGCAGTGCGATGGCCGTTTCCACCGCTGCCGCACCGCGACGCCGCGGCCCTCCGAGACCCAAACGACGGTGACGTTGAGCTGTGTGGCTGCGATGAGCTGCATGGCCGTGGGGGGCGGAGTGGCCGCAGCCGGCTGTGGGCGGGGACTCGTTGAGGTGGTTCATGTTCCGAAGGCTCTCCACACGCCACTCGCGTTCCGCCTCCGCACCACGAGGTCGGTCAGAAGCGGGCGCACCTGGGGTCTCTCGTGGAAGCCTAGCTCGCCAATTTCGGGGGCGCCGCCGCGGCCGCAGTTTTTTCGTTCCCCCCCTGCCAGCGAGCAGTCATCCTCAGGCTGAGTGGTGGCAGTTTGGCCCGGCTCGTTGACCGGAGGGCTCGCGGAGGTCTTGATGATGCAGCGCGCGCTGGAGCTCCACGCGGGAGGGTACCTGGTCCGCTACTTCGCCACCAAGAAGCCGGTGGCTCGCCGACAGCGCCGGTGAAGGGATGGGGCCGGTGAAGGGGTGGGGCCGGTGAAGGAATGGGGGTGTGAGGGCGGCTGCGGGAGGAGTTCGCGAGCGCGGGCATCCCTCGGGCGGAGCGCGACTCCGGTGTCGGCAGGAATTTCTGCCCGGTCGCTCGGGCGGGCTCGGCGGGTACAATTGGGCCGCGGCGGCGAAGCTGCGGGCGTTCTGCTGGGTCTCCTATTTGGTACTCCGGTGGAAATGCTCCAGCGGAAGCGTCGCAGAGGACGCAGTTTCGCATATAAGAGAAACGCCATTCGGGGCCATAGCTCAGCGGTTAGAGCAGGGGACTCATAATCCCTTGGTCGGGGGTTCGAATCCCTCTGGCCCTACTTTCTTCACCCTCCCGCCACGGCCCGCCGACAGCCGCCAAAACTCGGCGGGACCTAATCCCGCTTTCGCAGCGCGACGTCCACAATCAACGGCAGGTGGTCCGAGCCGACGTTCGGGCCGGCTCGGCAGCTGAGGGTGGTCCATTCCTCGGTCGCGAGCACGTGGTCCAGCGGCACCCGGAGCGGCCAGGGAAGGTCGAGGCCCCATCGCGACGCTGGAAACGTCGGATGCAACCCGAAGCCGTCGCGCGTATCGGAGAGATCGGCCTGTTCGACGAGCTCGTCGAAGTGCGGCGACCACATCGTGATGTTGAGGTCGCCTGCCACGAGGACCGGCTCGGCCCGCCCGCCCACGTACTGGGCGAGCTCCTGGAGGTGCTCGTTGCGGTTCTCCCAGGTTTTCGAGTCCAGCGGCGCCGGCGGGTGCGTGGCGATGAGCACTGCCGGTTGGCCGCCCATGTCGAGCCGCGCCACGATGCTCGGAGACCACCGGCCGGTGAAGGTCTCAACCTCCACCGACTCGACCGGAAGGCGACTCAGCAGCAGGACGCCGAATTTGCCTTGCGTCGGAGTATCGTAGATCTCGTATCCCGCAGACACGTCGCGGATCTGCTCAAGCCACGCGGGGTCAACCTCGTTGAGCACCACGAGGTCCGGACGATCGCGGCGAAGCAGTTCGAGGACCGGTTCGAAGTCTTCGCTTGGCCCGCGGACATTGAGGACCATCAGACGCAGGTCGCGGTCGGCGTCGGCGGGCGCACTCTCGGGAGCTCCCCAGAACCACGGTGCCACAAACCAAGCATTGATCGCCGCTGCTGCCACCGCGATGGCCAGCCACGACCAAGCCCGCGTCAGGAGCAGAATCACCACGAGGACCAGTGCAATCGTGAGATACTGCATCCGGCCTTGGTTGAGCACGTCCAGCCACCACGCCGAATTGCCGAGGAAGGCCAGCAGCGTCAGCAGGAGCACGACCGCCGCCAGCATTCCGAAAACGCGCCCCACCGACAGCGATACTGGCCCCTGCCGGGGCCGCCCCTTCGACGTCTCTCCACTTTCGTTCCGCAGCTCGTCGTTCATGCTCGACTCCTCACCTCCGCGGCGATCATGGTGGCGCTCCGCTGGTCGCGCTCCGCTGGTCGCGCTCTGGGCAGCGTCACCCCGATCCACGCCCATGCTTCCCCCGGTCCATGCTTCACTCTGCCTGCGAAGCCCGTGCCTGCCATGACGGCACGGCTTCCGGAGGCGCGCCGCTCGTCAGCGATTAGCGGGAGAAGTCGCCAGCGCGGGCATCGCTCGCGGCCCTACGTTCTACGGCTCCGGCAGGCGACGATTCTTCAGTCGGTCCAGCTCCAGTAGGGCCAGGGGCCGGGGCCGCTGGTGCCCGGGGGCTGTTCGATAAAGCCGCTGCTGAGGGCCAGCGAGACGAGGTCCCCGGAACCTTGGGTGGCGACCCTTTCCACAACTCCGTGGCCGGTGAGCCGAACCAGCCGAAACCAGTGCAGGGGCAGGGTCTTGGAGAGGGAGCCGTCGTCGCGGAGCTCGACCCGCGGGCGGCTGGGCATCCACGGATCGCAGTGGGCGATCCGCCGCAGCAGTGGGAGGCCGAAGCGTACGGTTCCGACCGCTGCGCTGACGGGGTTTCCGGGCAGCCCGAGAATCAACTGCTGCTCTGGGCCCACGGCACCGAAGATCGGCTTACCGGGGCGGATCGGGAGCTTATGAAAAATCTGCCGGCCGCCGGCTCGCTGGACCGCCGCCGGGACAAAGTCGTAGTCGCCCATCGAGACCCCGCCGGTCAGCAGGAGAGCGTCCGCATTTTGCAGCCCCCGCTCGACCGCCTCGCAGATCCGCTCGAGTTCGTCGCGAACGTGCATCGCCGGGAGCAGTTCAAGCCATGGATGGGGGCGAAGCAGGGCTGCGAGCGTCGGGCCGTTGGAGTCGCGGAGCTGCCACGGCTGGACCGGTTCGTCGACGCGGAGAAGTTCGTCGCCGGTGACGATCGTCTGCACTCGCACCGGCCGGGAAACCTCGAGCGTGGCCGCGCCAAAGTTTGCTGCGGCGGCGATGCCTCCGGGGCTGAGCATGGAGCCAGAAGACAGAATCGTTGAACCGGCGGTGCTGTTCTCGCCCTGAAAGCGAATATGGCGTCCGGAGGGAAGTTCGCCGCTGGCGGCAATTTGAATTCGCTCGGGCTGTTCCGCGACATCCTCGCGGCGGAGCACTGCATCGCAGCCCAGTGGAACGACCGCCCCGGTGAAGATCCGGATCGCTTCGCCGGGGGAGGGAGTCGTCGGGGGAGGTGCTCCCGGGGTCGATTCGCCCGTGACCGCCAGCTCGGCGCCGGCCCGCAGGTCGCTGGCTCGCAGCGCATAGCCGTCCATTGCTGAGACGTTCGCGGCTGGACTGTCGCGATCGGCTCTCAGGTCGCTCCTGAGCACTCGACCCACGGCGTCCGCTAGCGGCAACCGCATCGTGCCAGCGGTCCGTAAGCAAGCCGCGAGGTCGTCGATTACATCCAACGCGCTCATGGGGTGCGCCCCGGTGCAGGAGGTGCAGGAGGTGCAGGAGGTGCAGGGTCGCTACAGAGTTGCTCGTACTCGGCTGGTGTATTCACGTTGGGAGAGGCCGCGGTGGGCAGGGAGTGGAGGTGATGCGGTTCCGCGGCGAGCCACCGCGTGAGGCTGCGGTCGCTGGCAGCGGCAAGGTGCTGGAGGGAAGCGAGCACTGTCCGGGGATAGATCGCGATCAGCGGTTCGCGGTGCTGGCCATCGAAGGTCCCGACGAGGGGCAGTTCGCGGGCGGCTGGAGCCTCGGAGGCATCTTCGCGGGTCTTGGCAAGTTCGCTAAACGCCCTCTGCATCGACTTGAGATGGTCGCTGGTCAGGCAGGGCATATCGACCGGAGTTGCCAAGATCCCGGTCGCACCGGCTGCTGCCGCATGCTCCAAGGCCGCGACCAAACCCACAACCGGACCTGCCTTGGTGGGGTGGCCCGGGTCGGCGAGGGCGGTGACGGCTGGCTCACTCTGGAAGGGCGACTCGCTCTGGAAGGCTGGCTCGCTCTGGAATGCCGACTCGCTCTGGAAGGCTGGCGGGATTGTTTCCGTGCCCGAAAGAATGACGGGGCAGCCGAGGGCAAGCAACCGAGTGATCGCCTGTTCGAGGAAGGTGCCGCCAGCGGGATGCGGGAGCGCGGCCTTGTCGCGACCCATCCGCGACGATCGACCCCCGACCAGCACAACGCCCCACAGCCTGGCGGAACTCACGAGTCGCTTTTTTCGTTGGACTTCTGCAGCACGTCCTCGATCCAGGAACGGGCTCGCATCATTGTGGGGAAGCCGATCGTGGGGGCGGAGAGCAGGGCCAAGTGGCGGAGGTCCTCCGGCGTGCAGTCGGCTGCCAAGGCCTTGCGGCAGTGGGAGTGGGCGGCTCCTTCGAGACCGGCTCCGATCGAGATCGCCAGTTTCACGAGCGCGACCTCCCGCGGGGAAAGAGGCCCCGCCTGCCGCGCCTCTTCGCCAAACGACTCGTAAGCCCGCATGAAAGCCGGGTAGTCAGCGTGCATCTGCTGGTACGATTTCGGGATCATCGACGGCGAGCTCAGGGGAATGGGGAGATGGCAGGATTGGAAAAGGGCTGTGATCCCAATTGATCGTGACCCCAATTGGTCCTATCCAGCTAGGGAGTGGAGGAGGCGGTTTGGAGGGCTTCGATGATCCCCGCCAGCGTCGCCTCAGTGGCTTCGGCCGCCGGAGCGAAGCCGAGGCGGCGAAGCGTTGCGGAGGTCAGGGGGCTGATCGAGACCAGCCGTGTCTGGTGCAGCGCGTCGCCGAACATGTTCACCAGCGATTCGGCGATGCCGCTGCTGGTCACGGTCGTCCAGCCGATCCTTCCGGCGGCCATCGCGTCGTGAACAACCGGATCGGCTGCGAGGACGTCGCGGTGCTGGTAGGTGACGACTTCGGTCACTTCGGCACCGGCGCGGCGGAGGTTTTCGGGCAGCGCTTCGCGGCCGCGGCTCGCGCGGGGCAGGAGCACCGAGCGACCCGCGACCGCTTTGGCAAGCGTCGCCGCCAGCCCTTCGGCGACGAAGGTCTCTGGCACGTAGTCGGCTCGCAGATGGTACCGCGCAAGCGCCTCGGCGGTCTTCGTGCCGACGGCCGCAAGCGTGCAGGAGCCGAGGGCCCGCACGTCCTTGCCGAGAGCGAAGATCCGCTGCAGGAAGTAAGCGACGCCATTGCAGCTGCTGAAGGCGACGCAGTCGAACTCGCCGAGTCGTTCGATCGCCGCGTCGACCGCGGTCCAGTCCTCCGGCGGATCGATCGTAATCGCTGGCTGGAGGAGGACCTCCGCCCCGAGCCTGCGAAGCGGGGCGGCGAGCTCTTCCGCCTGGTCCGTCGCTCGCGTGACGAGAACGCTCGTGCCGAACAGCGGACGCGAGTCGAACCACGACATCGTTGCCGCCAACTCGGTCACGGCTCCGACGATCACGATCACCGGCGGGCGCAATCGCGACGCGGGAGTCAGCCGCGAAGCGACCTCATCCAGCCGGCAGTGGATCGTTTGCTGGTCGGGCAGACTGCAGCGGCGGAGGATCGCCGCCGGGGTCTCGGGTGGTTTGCCAGCGGAGAGCAGGGCCGAGGTCCACGTCTCGGCGGTCGTCACCCCCATGTAAATCACGAGCGTTCCCGGAAACCGGGCCAGCGCCTCCCAGTCGAGTGCCGATTCGGTCTTGCTCGGCTCCTCGTGTCCGGTCACCAGGGCGACCGCTGAGGCCAGCCCGCGATGCGTCACCGGAATTCCGGCGTAGGAACCGGCAGCCAGTGCCGCGGTGATGCCGGGGACGATCTCTAACGGAATCTCGGCCGCTCGCAGCGCCGCGACCTCTTCGGCCGTTCGAGCAAAGACCGCCGGGTCGCCCCCTTTGAGACGGACGACCGCCCGGCCGCTGCGGGCGTGGCGGAGCATCTCGTCGATGATCTCTTCCTGCTGCCAGATGCGGCTCTGGCCATGTTTGCCGACGCAGATGTGTTCGGCACCGGGAGCGTGGCGGAGTAGCGCTTGATTGCTCAGGCCGTCGTAGAGCACTACGTCGGCCTGGCCAAGCACCTCGGCCCCGCGGAGCGTCAACAGGCCCGGATCGCCCGGACCGGCACCCACGAGATAGACGATTCCGCGGGGATGCTCCGAAGGGCCGCGGGGCAACGAGACGGGTCGGGAAGAGGCGGGCATGCGGTGAATCGGACTGCAGCGGTCAAAATGCGGCGAGCGCGGAAGGCAGGAGCGCAAATATCGCAGATCGGGGGAGATTCCGGGAGCGGTTCGAAACACCGCTGGACAAGAAACCCGGGGCTTGGCATACTCTGCGATTCGCACTAATTGTCCACGACAGTAGCGGTCCTTTCCCGCGGAAAGGAGTCGCGATTCGTATATTCTCTCTCCCTCAAGTTTATTTTTGCTGTCACGATGCCGAATTCAGCGAGCGCTAAGAAAGACCTGCGTCAGAATCAAACCCGCCGGATGCACAACCGAGCGGTTCGGAGCGTGATGCGCCGCCAGGTCGGAGCGGTCCGGGCTGCGGTGAAGGCCGGGGATATTGAGAAAGCCGAAGCCGAATTCCGCTTGGCCGCTAAGCGGCTCGACAAGGCGGGTGCGAAGCGGATCATTCACCCGAACGTCGCCGATCGCACCAAAAGCCGCTTGCAGCACCTGATCAAAGCCGCCAAGACGGCCACCGCCGCCAGCTGAGCGAAGGGCTTTCTCGCAGCCAGCAATTTGAACCAAGAAAGAAACCCCGGGGCAGTGAGCTCCGGGGTTTTTTCGTGGGCTGCTCATAGTCGCCTTTCGCTCCGCGAAAGTAGCGTTTCTCCGCAACTTTCGCGGAGCGAAAGGCGACTATGGCACGTCAGCCTGGAAAGGCTGACGTACTTTTGGCTCGGGGGTGCTTTAGACGGCGTCGGCCGTCGGGCACTCGAAGCCTTTGCGATACTCGCGGGTGAGCATCGGGTTGGCTTGCGGAGCGTTGGTGAAGACTTCCCGCTTCGGATCGAAGGCGAGCTGGACGCCGAGCGACAGCGGGTACCGCTCGAGGTCGACGCCGTTGTCGCGAAGGTGCCGAACGGTCCGGGCGAGGGTCTCGCCGTTGTCGTCGCGGCTCTTGACCTTGCTGATCACCGACTCGAGCTCGTCGACCGAGACCTTGTTCTCCTCACCGAGGTAGTAGGAGATGTTTCCAAGGTGGCTCATTCCGGCCGAGAGGTGTCCGTCGCGAGCGGTCGCAAACTGATCCGACGGATCGCGGCTGTAGCAGGCATCGAGGAAGTTGCCAAAGTGGTCGCCGCCACCTTTGAATTCCTTGATGACGTTCATGTCCTTGTCGTAGGCAACGCACTCCGAGTAGGTCTTCTGGACCAAGTAGCCGTCGGATCCGTAGAAGATGACTCCGACCTTGTTGCCCTTGGGGCCGAACATTTGGTTGATCTGTTCGTCCGCCGAGTTGTCGACGTCGAGGCCGCGGGTTTCGAACACGATCGTCTTGTCGCCGTAGTCGTAGATCGTGACTTCGGTGTTCGCCGTGTCGCCAGCGTCGACGTAGTTGGGGTCTTTCCGCTCGGCCTTGTAGCCGAGCCGGCCGCCGTAGCTGATGATGTTCCGCGGGTGCTCTTCGATTCCCAAGCCCCAGCGGGCGATGTCGGTCTGGTGCGGGCCTTGGTTGCCCAGGTCTCCGTTGCCGTAGAGACGCTGCCAGTGCCAATCGTAGTGGAACCGTTCGCGGGTCGAGCGGGGATCGGTGTAGGGGGCCGGTCCGCTCCAGAGATTGAAGTCGACCGCGGCGGGGATCGGGTAATCGCCGAGCGGGCCGATCGACTTGCGGCGTTTGTAGCACAGGCCGCGAGCGAACTTGACTTCGCCGATGCCGCCGTTGTTCAGGAACTCGACCGCGTCGCGAACCGCCGCGCTCGAGCGACATTGGGTGCCGACTTGGCAGATCCGCTTGTACTTCTTCGCGGCCGCGACGAGCGCCGAACCTTCGGCGATGTTGTGGCTGATCGGCTTCTCGATGTAGGCATCTTTGCCCGCTTGCATGGCCCACACGCCACACAGGGCGTGCCAGTGGTTCGGCGTCGCGGTGCTGATCGCGTCGATCGACGGGTCGTCCAGGACGCGCCGCATGTCGGCCAGGACCAGCGGACGCTTGCCTTGCTGCTTCTCGATCGCGTCGGCCGAGCGGGCGGCGTGCGTTTCGTCGACGTCGACGATCGCCCGGATCTCGCTCCGCGGATCTTGGAGGAACGCCGACATGTGCGACTGTCCCCGGCCGCCGGTGCCGATGATCGCCACGCCCAATTTTTCGTTCGGCGACTGTGCCCACACGCGACTGCTGGCCGAGAGTGCGAGAGCCGCTCCAGCGGAGGTGCCGAGAAAATGGCGACGATTCAGTTGGGTCATAGGATTTCCTGGGAGGGCCAAGAAGGAACTGAAGAGCGCTTCGTGAGTACGACAGTGCTCGTGAGGCGGGTCCGACGAAGGTTTGGTCGGCTGGGTAAAGTATAGCAGAAGCCGGTCGCTCACGAGTACTTCCCCCTCAGCCCGAAGGGCTCCAGCATCACAGCCCAGGGCGTCGCTTTCACCGGCCCTCCCCGCTCGTTCCTCGCGACCCTCCCGGGGGGTGGGTGTCGGGGGTGCTTCTCCTGGCCGATGCCTGGGGGGCGGGGTCTCAGAGGCCGAGGCGGGCGTGGGTCAGCTCGATCGCGGCCATCATGCCTCTCGCCTTGTTGACCGTCTCGTCGTACTCGGCGTCCGGATTGCTGTCGGCGACCACGCCGCAGCCGGCTTGCACATCGTAGGTTTGATCGTGGACGACGATCGTGCGGAGGGCGATGCAGGTGTCCATATTGCCGCGATAATCGATGTAGCCGACCGCGCCGCCATAGGGGCCGCGGCGATGTGGTTCGACTTCATCGATGACTTGCATCGCCCGGACTTTCGGAGCTCCCGAGACGGTGCCGGCCGGGAGGCAGGCTTTGAGGGCGTCGAAGGCATCGAGTCCTTCGCGGAGTTTGCCGCGGACTTCGCTGCTGATGTGCATCACGTGGCTGTATCGCTCGATCACCATTACTTCGGTCAGCTCGACCGTGCCGAAGCGGGCGACGCGGCCGACGTCGTTGCGGCCCAGGTCGACCAGCATCACGTGTTCGGCTCGCTCCTTGGGATCGGAGAGCAGTTCCCGTTCGAGCGCTTGGTCTCGTTCCTCGGTCGCCCCGCGGGGCCGAGTGCCGGCGAGCGGGCGGACCGTCACGACCGAATCGACGACGCGGCACATGATCTCCGGCGAGCAGCCGATCAATTCGCACTCGGGCGTCCGCAGGAAGAACATGAAGGGGCTCGGGTTCACCACGCGGAGCGAGCGGTAGACCTCGAGCGGGGCGACCGGCGAGCGGACCGAAAACCGCTGGCTCGGAACGACCTGGAAAATGTCGCCCGCGCGGATGTATTCGATGCATTTGCGAACCGCTGCGGTGAACGTTTCGCGCGTGAAGTTCGAAGTCACCTCGAGCGGCGTTTGGGGAGCCGCTTCGAGATCGGCCGTCTGCAGTCCGGGGATCGGCTGCGAAAGCCGCTCGACGATTTGGTCGACTCGGCGGCAGGCGTCGCGGCGGGCTTCGGCTGCACTGGCGAAGTCGGCCACGCGGCTCAGGGCGACCACGGTCATCGTCTTGGTGACGTTGTCGAACACGACGACCGTGTGATAGAGCGAGAAATCGAGGTCCGGGAGCTGGCGATCGTCCCGCGGGGCATCGGGAAGATGCTCGGCGTAGCGGACGACGTCGTAGCCGGCATATCCGACCGCTCCGCCGATGAACGGCGGCAGCCCCTCGAAGTGGGCCACGCGATGGGCCAGCAGCGAGCGGAAGTGCTCCAGCGGATTGGCTTGGGTGGTCGTCTCGGTTTCGGATCCGCGGGTGATCGAAACCTGGTCCCCCCGGGCGGCGTAGCGAAGCACCGGGTCGACCGCGAGAATGCTGAAGCGACCGACTTTCTCGCCCCCAACGACGCTTTCAAAGAGGCACGCCGGGCCGCCGTCATCGAGCAGCGTGAAGGCGCTGACCGGTGTCAGCGAGTCGCTGAACAGGCGCCGGTAGACGGGGACATAGTCGTGCTCGGCAGCGGCTTGGGCGAAGGTGTCCGGGTCGGGCAGGTGCATCGGCTTGGTCGGATGGCGGATTGCGTGAGGCGATTCGAGCGGAGGGCCGCGCAGCTTGACAGGTCGGGGCCCACCGTTAGAATCGCCGAGATACTCTTACTTCTTTAATTACAATGGTTTAGGACGATTTGGTCGGTGCGACCAGGGGGCTGCTGCGGCGATGAAATGCCAGCATTGCGAGAAGCCGGCGACGTTCCATATTACCGAGCTGACCGAGCCGACGGGGCCTCAGATTCTCCATCTGTGCGAGGAGCACGCGCGGGGGTACCTGACCCAGGAGGCGGCGAGTCCGGCGGCTTCGGTCGCCGGGGTGCTCGCCAAACAGCTCAAGCTGGGGCAGACGGCCGACGAGTTGGCCAAGCTCGATCAGAAGGAATGTCCGGTCTGCGGAATCACCTTTTACGATTTCCGCAACGCCGGGCGGCTCGGCTGCCCGTATGATTACACCGCCTTCGAGAAAGATTTGGTCCCCTTGCTGGTCAATATTCACGACGCCCAGGCGCACCGAGGCAAGCGGCCCCGCCGCTTAGCTCCTTCGGCCGATCGGCAAGCCGAGTTGATTCGCTTGCGGCGAGACATGGAAGAGGCGATCGAGCGGGAGGATTACGAGCGGGCTTCGGAGGTCCGCGATAAGATTCGAGGGCTCGAAGCTCGAGAGGGTTCGGGCGGGGGCGAAACATCGGGCGGGGGTGGGCAAGCGGGCGGGCAGCCGCCAGCGGCGGGCGGCGGAGAAGCGGCCGACTGACGCGAAGCGCTGCAGGACCCCTAAACTGAGACTGAAGTCACCGCCGCGGCGGGGAATCGAGGAAGCGTAAGTGCAGGCAAATGCTGAATTGAATGAGTTGGCCGGTCGCTGTGGCGAGTGGCTGCGGGGAACGGGTCCCGAATCGGACATCGTGATCAGCAGCCGCATTCGGCTGGCTCGCAACTTGGCCGACTTTCCCTTCATTCGTCGCTGCAGTCCCGAGGACCGCCAAGCGATCGAGCGGACGGTCCGAGCGCGGATGGAGAAGCTCGAGGGGTGGTCGGATGTCCGCTACGTGGACGTGGCCGCGCTCGGCGAAGTCGATCGCCAATTGCTCGTCGAGCGTCAGTTGATCAGCCGCGAGCTGGCCGATTCCGAGGGGCCGCGGGCCGTGGCGATCGATCCCGAAGAGCAGTTCAGCGTGATGATCAACGAGGAGGATCATCTGCGGATTCAGGTCATGCACAGTGGGCTCAGCCTGCAGGCGGCGTGGCAGCAGATCAACCGGCTCGACGATCTGCTCGAAGGCTCGATCAGCTATGCCTTCCATCAGCAGTACGGCTACCTGACCGCTTGTCCGACGAACGTAGGGACGGGGGTCCGGGTCAGCGTGATGCTGCATTTGCCGGCCCTGGTGATCACGCGGCAGATCGACAAGGTGTTCCGCAGCCTGCAGAAGATCAGCGTCACGGTCCGCGGCCTGTATGGGGAAGGCTCGCAGTTCATGGGCGACTTCTACCAGGTGAGCAACCAGATCACGCTCGGGCGGACCGAAATGGAGTTGGTCGAGCAGGTGGGCGAGGTCGTCCCGGTGCTGATCGACTACGAGCGTCGCGCCCGCCAGTTTTTGGTCGAGCAGAGCGAGCAGGATCTGCAGGACGACGTCAGCCGCGCTTTTGGAATCCTCTGCACGGCCAAGAAGATCAGCAGCGAAGAGACAATGCACTACCTCTCGAAGGTTCGCATGGGAGTGAACCTGGGGCTGATCCCCGACCTGCCGGTCACGACGATCAACAAACTGTTCATCCACACCCAGCCGGCCCATCTGCAGAAGCTCCGCGGGCGGTTGCTCGGCACGGTCGACCGCAACATCGAGCGGGCCAGCTATCTGCAGCGGCACTTGGGTGGCGGGCCGGCGGAATTGAACTGACGCACCGCCCATGGTCGGGCTGGTTCCGGGAATTACGATGGAGAGCCGGCCCGGTGTTGCGTGATCAACTTGAGCGGTAGCGAACGGTTTTGTGACAGATGACCTCGCTTTAATCGAAGCGGCGCTTGCAGGCGACCGCGCCGCTTTTGGCAATCTGGTTCATCGTTACCAAGACCGCCTGCACGCGGCGATGCTGCAGGTCACCGGATCGGCCGAGGAAGCCGAAGACGTCGTGCAGGATGCCTTCGTGCGAGCGTTCCTGAAGCTCGACACGTTTCAGAATCACAGCCAGTTCTTCACCTGGCTGTACCGGATCGCCTTCAACAGCGCCCTGAGCCGGATGCGGAAGCGGCGGGGGGCGACTTCGATCGAGCAGGTCCGCGAGGCGATCGGGCAAGAACCGATCGACAATGTCGAATCTCCCGACGCCCAGATGCTCCGCGACGAGCAGGTCGCCAGCGTCCGCGTCGCGCTGCTCAAGCTCAGCGACGATCACCGCACGATTCTCGTCTTGCGGGAGATGGAGGGGCATGCTTACGAAGAGATCGCCGAGGTGCTGCAGATCTCGATCGGGACGGTCCGCAGCCGGCTGAGTCGAGCCCGCACCCAACTGCGGGTCACGTTGGAAGAAATGGAGCACGCGGACGGGCTGCCCCAAGGCCGCCGCGAAGATCGCACCTGAGCCAGGGGATCGCACCTGAGCCGTGGGATCGCTCCCCAGGAAGCGGTGGAGACGGGTCGTGCCGGGCGAACATCTGGATCTGAGCAGCGAGTTTCCCCAACCAAGCCGAAGGGAGTTTCCGACTCGCGGCGAGGGGGCGCGATTTCCGCTGGCTCCGTCGCCAAAGTCGGGGGCGCCAAAGTCGGGGGCGGCTCCCTCGGCGACGCCGCGGGGGGAGAGTCCGCGGCCGTTCATCGGCGTCCGCTTTGTCTGCTGCGGCGTCTACACGCGGATCTACCGCAACGCCGCCGCGACGGCCTACGAGGGGCGGTGCCCGCGGTGCGCCAAACCGCTGGTCGTGCGGATCGGCAGCGAAGGGACCGGCGGCCGGTTTTTTGAAGCGAGCTAGCGTCGTCACCCAATTGTTTAACGGCAAACCGAAGGCGACTGCTTTGGAGAACACAGTCGCCTTCGGCTTGCCGTTAAACGATTTTCCCGCGGACCGCTACTTTCGCGGAGCGAAAGGCGACTATCTCGCTCTTGCCTTCGGGTGGGGGGCGTTGCTAGGGTCCGCTCCGGCTGATTCTCAAGTTCAGCGAGGGGTGGGAGGGCCGCGAGAGTGCTCAGCGATTACAAGGTCAGCCGCTGTACGCGGCGGTGCGCTCAACTCGAGCGAGCGCTCGAGCCGGGAGAATGGTATTTCTCGGTCGTCTCCGAAGGGGATGAGGAAGGGGCGCTGGTTCGCCACGACTATTCCGCCGAAGCTTGGCAAGGACCGCCAGAAGGGACGTTGGGATGGTGGAAATGTCGGATGCCCGAAGCGGGCGCCAAGAAATTGACGCTGGCTCCCGACGGCGTGCTGGTCGACTTGCTGCGGCAGACGGGCGAAGGAACCGATCCGGCGCTGCGGTATCTGCTGGCGCTGCTCCTGATGCGGCGGCGGTTGATCAAGCCCGTGGACTCTCCCGCTGGCCCCCCCGCTCGTTCTGGCTCCCCCGCTACCGCCGGAGGGCTGGAAGTCGAGGTGATTGCCGACGGTTCGACGATCGCGCTCGAGCCGTGCCGGATCCATCCCGATCAATTGCCGAGACTCCGCGAACAGTTGTCGGAGCTGCTCTACTGCGAAGCCGATTGAGGACGCTCGTCGTCCTGCTGGCGGTCGTGTGGGTCGCTGGCGGGGCAACTTGCCATCGCGGCCAGCGGGTCTCGGATCTCAACCCGCCGCCCGTGGTCTTTGAGTCGACGCCGCGGATCGAAGAGGTGATCGCGGCGGTCAATCTAACCGATGCGATCACGCAGATGCAGAGCACCTCGACGACCGTCGAACTGCTCGACTCGCCGCTCCCGGTATCCCGCTTGAGCGCGACGCTGGCGCTCGAGCGACCGCGCCGCTTCCGCCTGCGGGCCAGCTTGCCGATCATGCTCGGGGCGGGCCTCGACGTGGGGAGCAACGACGAAACGTTCTGGATGCAGTATCCCGACAACGGCGTCCACCAAACGCTGCTGTTTGCGCGGCACGACGAGTTCCAGCAACGGATGGCCGGCTCGCCGCTGCCGGTCGATCCGACGTGGTTGATCGAAGCGCTCGGACTGGTCCACATCGATCCGGAGCTGGTCACCGAAGGGCCGGTGCCGCGTGGCGATGGAGCGCTCGAGGTTCGCACGCGGGTGCCGACCGCCAGCGGCAGCTACCAGCGGGTGTTGCTGATCGACGGCGCGGCCGGGTTCGTCCGCGGCCAGTACCTGTACGGTCCGGCCGGCGAGCTGGTCGCCAGCGCCAGCGGCTCGGAGCACCAGTACTATCCCGAGCACCGCGTCGTGCTGCCGCACAGCGTCCAGATCCAGCTGCAGCCGCAAGCCGGCCCGCCGATGGGGCTGCAGATCGAGATCGGCTCGTACGTGCTGAATCAGTTGCTCGGCGAAGATCCGCGGCTGTTCGAGATCCCGACCGGCAGCCACCAAGTGATCGACCTCAGCCGCTTGCAGCCGTCGGTCGCTCCACCTCCGCTGGGCGCAGTTCCGCCCCCAGGGATGCTGCCTCCTGCAGCTCTGCCTCCTGCGACTCCCCCCCCGGGGGCTTCGTCTCCCTACACGCCTCCGGGGCAGGTTCCGGCACTGACTCCGGCGGCGGGCGAGCCGGTCCGTTCCTACGTGCCGACGGCCAGCTACGTCCCCACGCTCCGCGGCAACCAGTTGCGCTAGCGGCGGGCGTTCCCTGAGCCGTAGGGGCTAGCCTCGGGCCTCGCATCAGCCGCCGGGCGCTAGCCCCCGGTTTCCGAAAACGCCGTGACAACCGGACGCTAGCGCGTGGCGGCTGATTGAGTGGACGGGGCTCGGATGCGGCGGAACCCGCGGCTAGCGCCCGGCGGCTCAGGGAACCGGGGGCTAGCGCCCGGCGGCTGATGAATAATCCGGGCTAGCGCCCGGCGGCTGATGAATATTTCGGGCCGGCGCCGGCGGTTCAGGAGGGGCGGCGGAGTTGTTCGCGGGCGCGGCTGAGGGTGGGGCCGATGGTGTTTTCGGAGAGCCCCGTCGCCTGGCTGATCTCGCGGTAGCTTTTGCCCTCCAGGTGGTACATCCGCACGATGTGAGCCTCCTGAGGGTCGAGGCGGTTGAGCAGCTGTTCGACGTGATCGCGGTCGTCGATGCGGGCTTCATGTTCGTCGACGCTACTGATCCGGGTCGCCTCGCCGTTGGTCGCGAAGCGGGATTCGCCCATCCCGCCTTGCGAGGCCGATTCCGCCGTGGCGGCTCCGCCAGGAGATGCTGCTCCACCGGATCGGTCCCCGCCGCTGGAATGGCGCGGGGCGTTGCTCAGCAGTCGCCGGACGATGACCCGTCGGGAGACGACCGCCAAGTAGGTCGCCAGCGAGCACTGGCGGCGGAAGCGGCGGAGGATCGCGAAATCGTTTTCGACGAGTTTGAGAAAAACGTCGGCGACCAGATCGTCGAGCGTCGCGCTGTCGAGCGGCAGGGAGCGGGCCGCAGCGGTGTGCCGGGCGACGTGGACCACCAATCCCAGAAAGCGATCGACGAAATCCTCCCACGCCCGCGGAGCACTCTGCAGGCAGCGATCGAGCAGCAGGCGGTCGACGTCCGATAGACTCACGCGGCAGACTTTCGGGCGAGCATCGACGACGCTCGCGGGGAGAAGGGAGTAAGCGAGAAGGGGAAAGCAAGGCGACTGTCGATGACGCCCGTCAAGATGAGAGGCCCGTCAAGCGGTTCGCCGAACACCTAGCATATTAGGTGGGGGGAGAGTCGCTCGCAAGCAAACCGGGGGGATCAAATCGCGTACGTTGACATCGATCCGCACGATTCCTACGATCGATACTCCCGCTCTTCAGGGTACAAGCGAACCACGGGGCCATCCAGCCTCTGGCGGCGAAGGGGGATCCCGAAGAGCGTTGTCCCTGCCACGAAACCGCTCGGCGGGTGGTTGCAAAGCTCAAAATCCAGAGCTCAAAGTTCAAGGCTCGGTAGGCGTTCGTGCCGATACCAGCCCTGAAGCCAACTTTCCACCGTTGATTGCTCGGGTCTATCGAGAGGAAGAAGAAAGACAATGACTCACGTCGTCACGCAGCCCTGCTTCGGATGCAAATACACCGACTGTGTGGTGGTTTGCCCGGTCGAGTGCTTCTACGAAGGGGAAAAGATGCTGTACATCCACCCCGAAGAGTGCATCGACTGTGAGGCCTGCGTGCCCGAGTGCCCGGTCGAAGCGATCTTCCACGAGGACAACGTTCCAGAAGAGTGGAAGGAATACATCGAGATGAACGCCGAGATGGCCGAGCAATCGGAAGTCATCACCGAGAAGAAAGAACCGCTCGCCGATAGCTGAGCGGGCAGCAGCACGTAAACCAAACCCGCAAAAGGGGGCCTGGGTCGCGGACCGAGGCCCCCTTTTTTTTGCGCTCCCACTCGTACTCGTACTCAGCGAAGCGGTACTCGTACTCGTACTCGAATCCGCGAAGCCAACACGTGAAGGCTCGAGTACCGCTTCGCTGAGTACGAGTACCGCTGCGCTGAGTACGAGTACCGCTGCGCTGAGTACGAGTACCGCTTCGCTGAGTACGAGTACCGCTGCGCTGAGTACGAGTACCGCTTCGCTGAGTCGGGGGCCGCGGAGCCCGAGGCTAGCGCCTACGGCTCAAGAAGAGAATGCCCGGTTTTTGACCTCTTAGACGTGCGGCAGGAAGGTTTTCCAGCATTCGTAGCGGGGGTCTTGGATCGGCTGGTGCAGGAGCGGATTGTGCTTGGGCTTGGCCGGTCGGCTGAGCAATTGCATCCGAGCCTGCTGCGGGGTCCGCCCTCCTTTGCGGTTGTTGCAGCGCAGGCAGCAACAGACGATGTTCTCCCACGTCGTTCGCCCACCGTGCGAGCGGGGGACGACGTGATCGAGGCTCAGCTGAGCCGTCGGTTTCTGCTGGCCGCAGTACTGGCAGGTGTGCTCGTCGCGGATGAATAAATTTTTGCGATTGAAGCGGACTGTCTGCACTGGCAACCGATCGAACCGCGTCAGGCGGATGATCCGCGGTGCTTGCAGTTCAAAGCCGACCGCCTGAATGTAGTCTTCGCCGATCTGTTTGGAGGTCGCGTTGAGCTGGCTGACTTCCCGCCAGTCGGCGAAGTCGTAGCTGGTGAACTGATCGCGCTCGAGCATCACGACTTCGGAGCAATTGCGGTACAGCAGCGTCAGCGCACGGCGAACCGAGATGACTCGGACCGCCATGTAGAAGCGGTTGAGGACGAGAACGCTCGAATCGAGCACGCTGGTGGATGAGCTGTCGCCGCTCGACGAGTGACCGTCGATGCGAGTACCTTCGGAAGGACGAGCGTGGACCATCGCGACCGGGATCCTCCAGGGGTGAACCGCCGCGGCAGCGACCTCGATCGCATGGGATCAGAGGGCTGATCGTCGACGTCTGGTGAGCATTTTACCGCCCGCTTCGGAGCGCGGCCAGCAAATCAGGACTGAGGCACGAGACAATTGAAGCGTCAGGGCGTGAAGTCTGCGTGAGGGCGTCGTGAAGGTCTGGAGAGACCGCCGAACGGGCTAGCGGGTTCGGGCTAGTCGGTTCGCGGTGGGCGGGTCGCTGTGGGCGGCACCGGGGAATCATCCGAGAGAGGGGCTTTGAAGTGGATATCGCTGTGGCGGTTGGATGGTCGGCCGGGTTGCTCGTGCTGTGCACGCTCGCCTGGGCGCTGAACCTCGTCTCCCTGCCGGGCAACTGGATCGCCGTGGGGCTCGTCGGGCTATACGCCTGGTTGGGGCCCGAAGCGGGACGCGCGTCGATCACCTGGCCGGTCGTCGCCGCCGTCTTCGCGGTCGCCGTGCTCGGCGAAGTGATCGAGTTTTTCGCTGCCGCGTTCGGGGCTCAGCGGGCCGGAGCCAGTCGCCGCTCGACGATGTTCGCGGTCCTCGGCTCGCTCGGCGGTGCGGTGATGGGAATGGTCTTCGGCTCGGCGATCCCGATTCCGATCGTCGGCTCGGTCGTCGCCGCGGTCCTCTTTGGCTCGGTCGGAGCCACCCTCGGGGCGATGTATGGCGAGTGGTCCGGCGGCAAGACGTGGGGCGAGAGTTGGTCGGTGGGACACGCGGCTTTCTGGGGCCGCTTGTTTGGCACCGTCGGCAAGCTGGCGAGCGGCGTGATCATCTTGGTCGTGATCGCCGCAGCCGTCCTGCTCTAGAGACGCTTTTATCTTGCGGGGCTTTCTTCGTTGTCATTACGATTGAAGTGTGGGTAGTCGCTCGGTTGACGCTCACGCTCGCATTGCTCAAGCCGAAGATTTTGAATGATCCACTACACGTGTGACCGATGTCACCGCGTTATCGAGCTCGACTCCGAAGCACGCTACACGGTCGACATCGAAGCCAAAGCGGTGTTCGAACCGGGGCCGATCAGCTCGGCGGCCGATGACGACGGCGATCACCTGCTGGAGCTGCACGAGCTTCTCGAGCGGCTCGACGAAGAGGAGGAGGGAGGCCCCGAGGCGGATCTCGTCCGCCACCACTTCGATCTCTGTTCCGACTGCTTCAAGGTCTACGCGCGAAACCCCATCGCCCGCGAACTGCCGCTGAGCATCGAGTTCAGCGAGAACTGAAGACTCATCAGCCGCCGGGCGCTAGCCCCCGGTTCTCGAAAATGCTGGGAAAACCGGACGCTAGCGCGTGGCGGCTGATTGACTGAGTACTGGATCGTCAGGGGCTGGTGGAGACCAGCGTGGATTCGCTGGCGGCCAAGTTGCAAAACGCTTCCTTGGCGTCTTGGTACTCGAGCACCGCCACGCGGACGTCGACGGGCAGGCGTCGAATTTCCGCATCGTGGTGAGCGTCGACCGCACCGAACACCGTCCGTTGCATCCAATCGGCGGCGATCCGCGGGGCGGCTAATTCGAGCGCCGTGGCGACTTGATGGAACAGGTTGGGAGTCGAACGCTGGCGGATCGCGTGCTGTTCCCGGTAGGCGACGATCCGAAGTTGTCGCTCGGCCGCGACGACTTGCATCGCCGCTTGGCGAGCGTCGAGGTCGCCGGCGCGGTGGACCGCCACCAGGAACTGCTGGTCGCCCACGGTCGAGGTCTCGAGCGGCATTCCTGGCAGCCCGCGGCGGACAACCTGGGCGGTCGCGCGGACGCGGACCAGCCCTCCTCTCCACGCGGCGGGAACGCGAAGCACGAGGGCGAACGGTTTGTCCCCTTCGAGGACCTGCGTGGGGGTCGCCCGGAGCTTGAAGAACACCCCTTTGCCGCGATTGATCGTCCCGCTGGCGGCGACGATTTCCAGCGGAGCAACCTCCTGGTATTTCCGCAGCTCGGCCTTCTTCTCCCGCACTTCGCCGCCCAGATCGCCGTGGAATTCGCTGTAGTCGCCGGTCACGTTGAACCCGAGCCGCGAGTTGTCTTCCTCGCTCCGCTCGACGGCGATGTCCCCAGCAAATCGGCTCGCCAGCTGCGTCCGCGGGCTGAAGTCGTCGACCCACACCGCCGGGTCGAGGAGGTCGACTTCGACCAGCATCTGGTCGATCCGCGGGGCAGTCGGCGAGGTGATCAAGGTCGACAACCGCAGTTCGACCACGACGTGGTCCTCGAGCATCGAGAGCTCTTCGGACATCGGCAGCACTTCGCTTAAGGAAAGCTTGCCCGGGCCGCTGAGGCTCGCAGCGACTGCGGGAGTCGCCTTGTCGCCGCTCTCGGAATCAGCCGGTTTCGGATTGGCGGCTTGCAGCGCTGCCGTGGAATGCACCGCAGCCGTGGAATGCACCGCAGCGGCGGAATGCAGCGGGCGTGCGACGAGGACCGGCGGGATGTCGAACTGGACTTCCGGAGATCCGGCCGCGGCGAATTCGGTGGGCGCTGCGAGCGATCCGCAGGTGAGCGACGCGGAGGTGAGCAGCAGCGATAGCGGCAAGCCGCTCCAGAAATTGCTGGTCATGGCATTCTCCTTCCCCTGACCTTAAGTCATCCGTTCAACGCAAGTTCTGACGATCCTGTCAGTTATGCGAACCCTGTGCCAAGCAGTTCGCATCCATCGCGCTTCCGTCCTAGGAAGGAGCGTCGGTCGCGGACTCGCAACCGACGCGGGGCAATCCTACGGGTCCGCCGCGCGAAGACAAGAGAAAATCGGTGGCTCCGCGGCGAGTTCCCCGAGCCACGGGCCGCACAAGCCGCAGACGCGTTGCAGTTTCAAGGGGTCGCAGGTGGGGAGGGGAGAAAAGCAGTCGCCTGCGGCTTGCCGTTAAACGACTGGTTCGGGCAAGTTAGCTGTGCATGCGGGGCAGGGGAGAGCCTGCGGCGATGATCGCGGTCTCTTCGCTCGAGAGCTGCTCGAGCCGCTCGCGGACTTCCGCGCGGGAGGCGAAGTGTTCGGCCAACCGCACGTAGGTCGTGTGATGTCGAGCCTCGCTCTCGAACAACCCGCCGTAGAACTCGACCAGCACCGGATCGTCGAGATGCCGGCGGAGCAAATCGAACCGCTCGCAGCTGCGGGCTTCGATCAGCCCGGCGACCAGCAAGCGGTCGACCGCGCGGTGTGGTTCTTGGGAGCGGACCAGGGCGTTGAGTTGGCGGCCGTAGGGGCCGCTCTGGAGTCGACGGAAGCGAATGCCGCGAGCGTCGAGCAGCTCGAGCACCATCTGAAAATGCTCGAGCTCCTCGAGAACGATCCGCGTCATCTCGGTGCAGAGGGCTCGATCTTCGGTGTAGGCGTTCATCAGCGACAGCGCCACGGTCGCCGCCTTCCGCTCGCAGTGAGCGTGGTCGATCAGGATTTCGTCGAGATGGGCGTCGACTTGCGCGAGCCAACGCTGGGTCGATTCGGATTGCAGGTGGAGCACGGCTGGAGCGGGTTTCGAGTGAGGGGGGAGGCCAGTTTAAACCGATCGCCGGTTGCTGGAATCGGGACGGGAGAAAACAATTCGAGGCACGCGGCCTTCAGAAATCCACCCCCGAGCGAGACACCGATGGCATTTTGGCGATCCGACAAAGCGAAACGCGAGGAGGCTGGGACCAACGAGAAAGCTGGGACCGGCGAGAAAGCTGGGGCCGGCGAGAAAGCTGGGGCCGGGGGGGAGGCAGGTTTTCTCGCTCGCCTGCGGCGGGGGTTGGAAAAGACCAACCGCGTCCTCAACACCGACGTCCGCGACCTTTTCAAAGGCGAGGGGCGGCTGGTCGACGAAGAGCTGCTCGGCGAACTCTTCTCGCGGCTGGTGACGACCGACATGGGAGCGGCCCCGGCTCGTCGGATCCGCGACCGAATCGCCAAGGATTATCGCGGCCGCGTCGTGCAGATGGAGGACGTTCTCGGCTCGATCCGCGATGAGATCCGCGAGATGCTGCGGCAGGATTCCGGGGGCGTCGCCTGGGCCGCCGAAGGGCCGACCGTCGTGCTGGTCGTGGGGGTCAATGGGAGCGGCAAGACGACCTCGATCGCCAAGCTCGCCCGCCGCTTCCATGCCCAAGGCAAGCGAGTCGTGCTCGGTGCGGGCGACACGTTTCGAGCCGCGGCGGTCGAGCAGCTGACCGTCTGGGCCGGACGCATTGGCTGCGAAATCGTGACCGGCAAACCCGAAGCCGATCCGGCGAGCGTCGCGTTTGCCACCGCCAAGAAAGCGGCCGAGGAAGGTTTTGACGTGGCGGTCATCGACACCGCCGGTCGGCTGCAGACCCAGACCCATTTGATGCAACAGCTCGAAAAAATCCGCCGCGTAATCGGCAAATCGATCGAGGGAGCTCCGCACGAAGTCCTGCTGGTGCTCGACGCGACGGCCGGGCAGAACGCGATCAGCCAAGCCCGCGGGTTTAGCGAAGTGGCCGGCTGTACCGGGATCGTGCTGGCCAAACTGGACGGCTCGGCCAAGGGAGGCGTGGTGATTCCAATCCGGGAGCAATTCGGCTTGCCCGTCAAATTCGTCGGCCTCGGCGAAGGGCTCGACGACCTCGCCGAGTTCGACGCCGAGAGCTTCAGCGAAGCGTTGTTTCGCTGAGCGGGAAGAGAGTACTGAGTACTGAGTGTGGCTCTAGCGCGGATCGTAGGCCGCTTCTCCGAGCCCTCGGCCGCGAGGCATGAACCGGCACAAACCGATCCCGAGGAAGTACAAGCCGACCATCGGGAGCATCAGCAGCACCATGCTGTAGGGGTCGGCCGGCGTCAGGATCATCGACAGAAACGCGATTACCAACACCGCCATCCGCCAGCTGTTCTCGTACGCCGAGGTCTCAAAGATCCCGATCCGCTGCAGGAACAGCATGACGAGCGGCAGCTGGAAGGCGACGCCGAAACCGAGCGGCAACAGCAGTACAAAGCTGATGTAGTAGCTCAGCCGCGGCTCGAGATCGACGCTCAGGGCCGAGTTGAAATCGAGCAGGAAGTCGAGCACGTAGCGGAGGACGGCGAAGAACGCCAGGCTGACCCCGCCGATGAAGAGCGACACGCTGAACGGCAGGTAGATGTAGACGTACTTCCGCTCGTGCGGGTATAGCCCGGCCGCGACAAAGCCCCACAGGTAATAGAAGATCATCGGGCTGGCGATCACCGCTCCGACGACGAACGAGGCCTTGAGGTAGATCATGAACGGCTCTTCGACCTGGTGCGAATTGAGCGCGGCCTGAGTCCGTTTCAGTTGCAGCTGCGGGACGAACTCCGCGGGCGCCGGGACGTGATCGAGTAGCTCGTCCATCGCGAGCGGAGCGGAGGCCTCCGGTTTTCTTTCCGCAGCGACGGGCGGAGTGGCTGGGGGCTCACGCTCAGCCGCCGGTTCGGATTCAGCCGCCGGCTCGGATTCAGTTGCCGGTTCGGGCTCCGCTGCCGGCTCGGGCTCAGTTGCCGGTTCGGGCTCCGTTGCCGGCTCGGATTCAGCCGCCGGCTCGGATTCAGTTGCCGGCTCGGGCGCCGTTGCCGGTTCGGCTTCGGCTGCCGGCTCGGCTTCGGCTGCCACGCTGGCTTCGGAAGTCGGTTCGTTCTCGGCCGCTGGTTGGAGGGCCCTCGGCTCGGCCGCTTCGGCCGCTTCCGGTTCGGCAACTCCGGCTGGTTCTTCGGTTTCGGCTGGTTCTTCGGTTTCGGCTGGTTCTTCGGTCAGGATGGGGGCGGAGGCGGGGACCGGCAGCATCTGGGTGGGCAGGACGTAGACCAGGTCCCAAGCCAGCTGGTGTTCGAGCATCCAGTTCCGCAGGGCGATGATTTCGGGCGTTTTTTCTTGCGGGTCGTAGCCGAGCTGCGCCAAGCTGCGGTCCGCTTGGTACTTAATGATCGCAGCCCGCAGCGGATCTTGGATCATCTGCACGACTGGCTTGGAGAAGAAGACCAGCGCGACCAGGAATCCGATCGCCAACCAGATCAGGGCCCGAGCCAAAGAGCGGCGAAGTTCCTCGAGGTGCTCCCCGAAGGTCATCGTCGAGTTGTCGAACAGATTTTCGTTGGGTAGGGCAGGTCGATCCACGGCGGGAACAGGAATTCTTGGGGAGGGGCTATAGTCGGAGAGACGCAGAGCTCTAGTTTAGCAGCCAATCGGCAAAATCAGGTCAGCGTTTCCCCTGGAAATTGGTTTCTCAAAGGTGATGCCATGGAACTGTACCCCCTGACTTTCGTGCCGGTCTTCCGCCAGTACATCTGGGGAGGCCGCCGGCTGGGTGAGGTGCTGGGGAAACCGATCGGGCCGGAACCGCGATATGCGGAGAGCTGGGAAGTGGTCGATCACGGCGAGGATCAGAGCGTCGTTGCCGAGGGTCCGCTCGCCGGACGGACGCTCGGAGCCCTCCTCGACCAGTTCGGCGCCGCGCTGTGGGCTGGAGGGGCAAAACCCTTTCCGTTGCTGCTCAAGTACCTCGACTGTAACCGCGTCCTCTCGGTCCAAGTTCATCCGGACGACGCTTACGGGGCGACGATGGATCCGCCCGATCTGGGCAAGACCGAGGCCTGGTACGTGATCGATGCGGAGCCCGAGAGCGTGATCTACGCGGGGCTCAAGCAAGGGGTCGACCGCGAGCGGTTCGCCGCCGCGATTCGCAGCGGCGAGGTGGCCGACGTGCTGCATACCCTCCGGCCGCGGGCCGGCGACTGCATCTTCATTCCCGCCGGTACCGTGCACGCTCTTGGAGCGGGAATTCTGGTCGCGGAGATCCAGCAGTCGAGCGACACGACATTCCGCGTCTTCGACTGGAACCGGCTCGACGACTCGGGCAATCCGCGGCCGCTGCACGTGGAGCAGGCGCTCGAGGTGACCGACTACGAGCGGGGGGAGGTCGCGCCGCAGATTCCCCAGCCGCTGGGGGACGGAGGAGAGCGGTTGGTCGCGTGCGACAAGTTCGTCCTCGACCGCTACACCGGAGTGGAGGCTCGCCAGCTGGCAACCGCCGGCGGCCGGATTCTCACCGCGGTCCAGGGAGAGGGAACGCTGCGGTGGAGCGGGGGTGGTGCGCATGGGGGAGGCACCGTGGCGATGCCGCGAGGCCAATCGGTGCTGGTCCCCGCGGCACTTTCCGCAGTGCAGTTCGAGCCGCACCCGGCCGGAGCCACGCTGCTCAGCATGGGCTCCGGCGGATCTGCGTCCTGAGTCCTGAGTCCTGGATACTACTTGGCCGCTTGGTATCGCTGGTTGACGGCGTCCCAGTCGACCACGTTCCAGAAGGCGGAGATGTAGTCGGGGCGGCGGTTTTGGTAGTTCAGGTAGTAGGCGTGCTCCCAGACGTCGAGTCCGAGGATCGGGGTCCCGCCGAGTCCGACCGTGGCTTTCCCCATCAGCGGGCTGTCCTGGTTGGCGGTGCTGCCGACGACGAGCTTGCCGCCGTCGACGACCAGCCATGCCCAGCCGCTGCCGAACCGCGTCGCGGCGGCGTTGGCGAACTGCTCTTTGAAGCTATCGAAGCTGCCGAAGGTTTGGTTGATGGCGTCGGCCAGCGGCCCGCTCGGGCTGCCCCCTTTGCCCGGGCCCATCAGGGTCCAGAACAGCGAGTGGTTGGCGTGGCCACCGCCGTTGTTCCGCACCGCACCTCGCTTGTCCTCGGGAACCGCCGACAGATCGGAGATCAGATCCTCGATCGATTTGTTCTCGAGCGGCGTGCCGGCGATCGCGTCGTTGACCTTGGTGATGTAGGCCTGGTGGTGCTTGGTGTGATGGATTTCCATCGTCCGCGCGTCGATGTGCGGCTCGAGAGCGTCGTAAGCGTAGGGCAGTTGGGGCAGAGTGTACGCCATCGTGGGGGCTCCTTCGTGAAGTGGGATAGTCCTCTCCCTGGCACGATAGCGAGCCGCAAACCGGCCGAAAAGCACCTGCAGTTCGGGGAGCCGCGGTCCGAGTGGCGAAGGGGGGCTAGGCCTTGGCCTTGATCTGCCCCATCAAATAGGCCCGCAGGCTGGCGATGAGCTGGGCCGAGCAGTCCTTCAGCTCACCCCGCCGGCGGTCGCGGCTGCGGATCGGCCGGAGCTGGACGCGGACGATCGTCTGGGTCCCGGTGATCGAGTGGCGGGAGGCGAAATCGTGCTGCGTCTTTGCCTCTTCGAGCGTCATCCGCAGATCGAAACCGATCCGCTGGTCGGCCCGCCGCCGCCCGCCGGTTTTGAAGTCGACGCTCAACCGAGCCTCGACGTGATCGCTGCCGACGCGGGTGATCTCGGCGCGATGGTCGGCCAAGAACCCGCGGAGTTTCTCGATCGCGATCTCGACCGGCACAGGCGAGGAGATGCGGACTTCGCTCGAGGAGTGGACCAGTCCGCGATCGAACCAGTTGAGCCAGCGGTGTTTGGAGGGGAGTTGGCCGCCGAGCGTGGAGTAGCCGCCGGAGCCGAGTTGGACGACGCGGTTGCGGCCATGGTCCTTGGCTCGCAGCAGGGCGCGGTCGGCGCGGGAGAGGACAGTTTCGGCGGTGTCGCCGTCTTGGTATTCGGTGACTCCGAAGCTGGCGGTGATCGATTTGCCACCGAGCGCTTCGTAGGTCGTCTGCTCGACCGCCTGACGGATCGATTCGGCGCGCGCCGCAGCGGTCGCGTTGTCGCAGCCCGGGCAGACGAGCACGAACTCCTCGCCGCCGTAGCGAGCGACCAAGTCCCCCTCCCGGTTCTGGCTGCCGAGCATCTCGGCAAAGCGGATCAACACCTCGTCGGCCGCCGGGTGGCCGTGGACGTCGTTGACCTGCTTGAAGTGGTCGATGTCGCAGATGATCAGGCTGAAGGGGGCCGAGCCCGAGCGGGCGGCGTCGCTGCACTGTTCGAGCTTGCGATCGAATTCCGCGCGGTTGGCGATCCCCGTCAGCGGGTCGCGGGTGGCCTGCACCGACAGGTCCTGGACACGCTGTTCGAGGCAGGTTTGTCGGGAGGCATCGTGCAGGATTACGACCACGCCGCGGATTCCGGGGGTCGCTTCGAGCACCGAGCAGACCAGGGCGTGGACCGGTACCAGTTGGCCGCTCCGGCCGATGAGGCTCAGTTGACGATTGATATGGCCGCCGCTGCTCAGCCGAGCGAGCACCGGGCAGCGGTCGCGCTGGATCGGCTCGCCCGACTCGTCGCGGAGCCCGATCATGTCGGGCTCCCAACGGTTCCCGCAGACCGCTGCGGCCGAGACGCCGGTGAGCCGCTGCATCGCCTGATTCCAGCGGCGGATCAGGCCATCGTGGTCGACGAAGATCACCCCGTCGTGCATGTTCGCCATCAGATGGTTGTAGAAGCTTTCGCTGTGGGTCCCTTCGATCGAGAGCGGCTGAGGCGATTGCCGATTGGCGCTCCAGCGGTGATCGCTCGCTTCGCTCTTGAATTGGCTCAGCCAACGATTGACCGCGCTGCTGTAGATCGCTTCGGGCTGCACCTCGAGCATCTGGGAGAAGTGGCGCGTCAGCTCCGGATCGAACTGGGTGCCGGCGTACTGCAGCAGTTCGGCGATCGCCCGCTCGCGGCTCAGCGCCGGTCGGTAGAGGCAGTCGGAGGTCATCGCGTCGAACGCGCCGACGATCGCCAGCATGCGGGCCCCGAGCGGCAACGCGGTGCCCTGCGGCAGGTCGCCACCGCGGCGGCTGGCAAACCAGGTCTGGCTGTAGCGAACGATGTCGAGCAGCTCTTGGTCGGTCGTGCAGCCGCGGAGGATTTCCGAGCCGAGCTGCGGCGCGAGGTCCATCGAGAGCTGCTCTTCGGCGGTCAACTTGCCGGGCTTTTTGAGGATCGCATCGGGAATCCCAATTTTACCAATGTCGTGCAGCAGGGCGGCGACCTCGATCCGATCGCGATCCTCATCCGAGAGCGACAGCCGCTCGGCCCAGCCGGAACATCCGAGTGCCACCCGCAAACTGTGGCTGGCGGTCGGGGCGTGCTTGCTCCGCAGGGCATAGAACAGCGCGGTGGCAGTTCCCAGCCGGACCATCGCCAAGCGGTTCTCCACCCGCGCCGATCCGCTCTCGGGCACCAGCGCGCTGGCCGCCGGTGCGAACGCTGCGGCCAAGGGGGGAAGGGCACCGGCACCGACCAACCCCGAGATCAGCCCCGAAATCCGACCCAACGCGTCCCCGCCTCCCGCATCGGCGGTCGAGGCAAAGGCGGCCGCGGCGAGCCGAAAGGAGTCCGCCGTGACGGCCGAAGAGGGATGCAAGATGCCCGCAGGGGAATCGGTCGGAGGGGTGGTATCGGTCATCCCGGTGCTGCTCAGTCGATGCAATGGTGAAACGTTTTCCAGGTCTCAAGAATCCTAGGTCGCGAACCGGGGGGGAGCCAATTTCCGCGAAGGGCGGCTGCGGAATCGTCGCCGACCCTCCAGGATGCGCCTCGAAATCACCCTCCCGGGGGGAGGGTGAAGGTATCGGTCGGTTAGACGACTTCGCTGGGCTCGGTTAGGTTGTAGGGGAATGTCTCGCTGGGCCTTTGTGGGGTGGGAATGATGAAGCTGATCTTGGCGGCGCCGCGCGGTTTCTGTGCCGGGGTGAATATGGCGGTCGAGAGCCTCGAACTGGCGCTTTCCGCGTTCGGTCCGCCGGTCTACGTCTACCACGAGATCGTGCACAACCAGTACGTGGTCCGTTCGTTCCGCGACTCCGGAGCGGTATTCGTCAATGAGTTGGAGGAAGTGCCGCGGGGGGCCACGGTGCTGTTCTCCGCGCACGGGGTGTCGCCCGAAGTTCGCCGCGCGGCTCGCGAGCGGAATCTGACGGCGATCGACGCCACCTGTCCGCTGGTGACCAAAGTTCACACCGAGGCGATCCGCTACGCGCGGGGCGGGTACACGATCATTTTGATCGGCCACGAAGGACACGACGAAGTGATCGGCACGATGGGCGAAGCGCCCGAAGCGATCGTGTTGGTCGAAGACGAAGCGGACGTCGATCGGCTGGAGATCTCGCCCGACTCCAAGCTCGCTTACCTGACCCAAACCACGCTCAGCGTCGACGATGCCAACCGCGTCATCGCTCGGCTTCGGGAGCGGTTCCCGCAGATCGAAAGCCCCGCCAAGGGAGACATCTGCTACGCGACGCAAAACCGCCAGGAAGCGGTCCGGTTGCTCGCCGGCGAAGCCGACGCAGTGATCGTGCTCGGCAGTAAGAACAGCAGCAATTCGCAGCGACTCCGCGAACTGGCGGCCGAGACGGGCAAGCCTGCTTATCTGGTCGACGGTCCCCAGGATCTAGACGCGGCGAACTTCGACCGCGATATGACGCTCCTGATGACCGCCGGTGCGAGTGCTCCCGAGTCGGTCGTCGAGGCGACGATGGCGTGGCTCGACCAACAGTTCGGGATCGAGGTCGAGACCCGAGTCGTCCGCACCGAGCAGGTCCACTTTCCGCTCCCCCAGCCCCTCCGCGAATTCGCCAAGTAAGTACGTCAGGCTGGAAAGCCTGACGTATCTAGGCGGAGGAGTGGACTCGCTTGACCCACTGCCGGCGCTTCACGATCCAGCCGACGATGGCGACCACCACGGCGACGCCGACGACCGTCGAGACCGGGCCGAGGTACTGGCCGACCTGTTCGTAGTGCTGGCCTAGCCAGAGCCCGAGAAAGGCGAGCACCGTGGTCCAGATGGCCGTCCCGAACATCGTCCAGGCCAGAAAGCCGACCAGGTTCATCCGAGCGATCCCGGCGGGGATGGAAATGTAGGATCGCAGCCCGGGAATCACGCGGCAGATGAACACGGCCCACCAGCCGTGCCGGTTGAACCACTGGTCCGCCCGCTCGATGTTTTTTGCCGAGACCATCAACCACCGACCGTGACGGTCGGCCAGCCGCTTGATTCGCTTCAGCCCCAGGGCTCGTCCGAGATAGTACAGCGGCAGCTGGCCGATGACCGAGCCGGCAGCACCGCTGAGGATTACTCCCCAGAGCGTCAGCTGCCCTTCGGCGGCCGCGAAGCCGGCGGCCGGCATGATCAGTTCCGAGGGGATCGGTGGGAAGACGTTTTCCAGGAACATCAGGAAGGCGATCCCCGGATAGCCCATCGTCTCCATGACCGAGTTGATCCAGTCTTTCATTATATCACCCTCCCGCTGGGAGGGTCGCGAGGAACGAGCGGGGAGGGCGAAAGGCGACTAAGATCGCCTCTCTTGCAATCGCTGTTCCGGCGGTCGAGCCAGCCGCCTAGGGGGCCTGCTGCGGTGCGATCCGCAGGCTGCGGAAGCGGACGTCGGTCCCGGGGTCGTGGGCCTGCAGCATGATCGTCCCAGCCTCGAGTCGTCGACCGCGACGAGGATTCTCATTCGGCTCGCGGGTGTCCCGCCATTCGCAGACTTGCAGCCCATTGACCCAGGCGGAGATCTCCGCCCCGTGGGCGACCAGCATCAGCGTGAACCATTCGGCGTTGTCGGCCGCGATGATCCGTGCGTCTTGGCGACGGAAGATCCCGCCGGTCCCGCAGTCGGCCGGGCGGAGCGGGTTGCCGTCGATCGCGTCGTTGTTGATCTGGCACTCGTAGCCCATCAACGTGTCGCCCGGGATGCAGCGGAAGAAGATCCCCGAGTTCTGTTTCGGGCCAGCCGTTTTGACTTCGGCTAGGAGCGCAAAGTCCGCGAACTCCTCCCGCGTTTCCAGCTGACCCAAGCCGCCGAGGACGTGCAGATTCCCCTCGGCATCGAGCTCGAACTTGCCCTCCATCTCCGGGTACCGCTTCCACTGAGCCAGCGGATCGTCTCCCGTTTCCACCTCCGCAGCTTCCCCGTTGGCAACTTCCCCGTCCGTCGCGTTCTCCTCAGCGTCTTCCGTGTTCTCAGCGTCTTCCGTGTTCTCGGTGTCCTCGGTGCTCTCTGTGGCTTCCTGCTCGTTCGCTTCCGTCTTCTCAGTGGCGTTGTCACTCGCAGCGGCTGCGAACAGCGGGCGGAAGCCGAGCGGGCGGAGTCGAATGTTGCGGAAGGCGATTCGGCCTTCGTTGTGCTGCAGCGCGATGCGGCCCGCCGGCAGCGGCATCGGATCGGTCCAGCTGTACAACTCGCGGTCGTCCAGTCGCACAGTCACCGTGTCGCCTTCGACCCGAACGTCGAAGGTATGCCAGGCGGCGGGATCGAAGTCGCCGAGCTCGTCTCGCTCGAGCTTCCGCCGACCCACCAGGGAGCCGGTCGGGAAAGGATTCGCCGGCGGGGCAATATTCAGCTCGTAGCAGTCGGTCGCCGGGTTCTCGGGGACCAGCGGTGAGCGGAGGAAAATTCCGCTGTTGGTCTCCGCTTCGGCCTGAAACTCCACTCGCAGTTCGTAATCCCGCCAGTTGAGCGACGTGCAGAGCAGGCTCGGCTCACCTCCGTCGACGACGATCTGCTCGTCTTCGATCCGCCAGTTCGCCGCTCCGGCCATCTGCCAGCCGTAGAGCGTGTGTCCGTCGAACAGCCGAATCCAGCCCTCACGCGTTTCCGCGTCGGGCAATCGCATCGCCAGCAACGCTTCGGCGTCGAGCTCGAACACCGGCGGCGTCGGCTCGGCAGGTTCCTCGGCAGCGGCCGTTTTCGGCTCGGCCGTTCCCGACTCGGGCGTTGCCGCTTCCGGCGCTGCCGACTCAGGTATCACCGGTTCAGCGGCCGGTTCGTTTTCGGCTCGCTTGGAACAGCCGGTGATCGAAAGGGTGAGCAGCCCGACGGCGAGCCACCACGACGAGAGCGGACGGGCGAGAGACTTCATGGCACTTTAGAAAAATCAAAGGAGAAAAAGGAGGGATTGTAGCATCCGCCGTTACCGCGCTAGGCCGGTTGCTTCATCAGCCGCCGGGCGCTAGCCCCCGGTTTCTGAAAAACGCTGTGAGAACCGGACGCTAGCGCGTGGCGGCTGATTGAACGCAATGTTCGAGAAGACCGGATGATTCACCCGGGCTAGCGGTATCCGTAGCGGGCGAAGTAGTCCGACCAGCGGTCCTGGATCAGGGCTTCGTCTTCTTCGGGCAGGCGGTGTTCGTTGGGCTTGTAGCCGCGATGGTTCTCCTCGACCCAGCTCTGCAGCGGACGCTCGACCGGCGCGAAGTCCCCCAGTTCGAGTGCCTGATACACGTCGCGGAGCGAACCCACTGGGTCGGCGACGAGATCTTCGTAACGGATGTCGATGATCGAACCGGGCGGAACCGCATCGCGGTCGGCGTGGAACGCGGCGTACATCCGCTCAAGACAGCTCAGCACATATTCGCGATCGGTTTCGGCAGGCGGCTTTTGCAATCCTTGGATCAGGTCGAGCGAAGTCCACAGTCGCCGTGTCGAGGGATACAGCGAGCGGGGGTCGCGGGTGATGTGGATGAATTTGGCCCCGGCAAAATAATCGGCCAGCACTCCCACTCGGCCGGTATGCGTGGGGCTTTTGAGGACCAACCGCCGCGGACCTTGGTCGCTGCCGAGCGTCACGGCGGTGAGGAATTGGTGCAGACCGCTGAGCCAACGCCGGAGCGACATCTCGTCGACCGCGGCGAAGTCGAGGTACTCCATGTCCGGGGCGGGCTGGCGCGGGAACGCGATCCGTCGGTAGGGCGAGGGAAGCCCCAAATTCATCAGCGCGAACTCATCCTCCTGCGGCCGGTCCCAGCCCGCGGCGACGTTGTCCATCGGCCGCTTGTTGGGCAGCAACCAGTTGCCGAAGGAGCGAAAAAACCACTCGCTGACCAGAAAATGGCTAGGGGCAAAGCACTGGTAGGTCGTCGGGTAGGAAAGCCGGGGGTCGAGCATCATCAGCTCGTGCAGCAGCGTCGTACCGCTCCGCCAGTGCCCGACGATGAAAATCGGCGGGGCGGCCAGCTCCGTCTGCTCCAGCTTGGCCCCGTGCCGCCACTGCTGCAGCCAGCCGAGCAGATCGTTGATCGGCGTCTCGAGCGACAGCAGCAGGGCCATCGGGACGCGCGAGGGATCGACGCGAAAGCGGTTCGCGCGGAGCAGCCCCCACCACGTCCTGGCTCGCATCCCGTGCCAAAACCGGGGCGCGTAGAACGGATAGCTGTGAAACGACTGGGGGGGAGGGGCGGACGACAACGCTGAGGACAACCAGTTGGGGAAGGGCACGCGGTTGGGGAAGGGCAGAAGGGGCCGACGTCGGGTCCCAAGCTACTTCACGATCGCTTCGGCCGCTATCTCGAAGCCGCTTGAAGAGCGTGTCGCAGTTGCGGCGCGTGTGTCGTCATTGTGGTGACATGGCGGCGGGCTGCGGAGGTCGGCGGAGGAGGGGACGAGGGCCGTTCGGAGCGATTTCGAGCCGCTGCCGCAAACTCCGAACCCCCCCCGGCGAGAAGCTCGGTAGCGAGTGGTAACTCTTTTGTTTCAAGTAGGTTACGAGGTTTCGCCTGGGCCGCCGAGAGGCTGCCGCGAGCGAGCGACGGGGGTGAACGGGAGTGAACTGATGAGCCGCAGTTGGCACGGCTGGCAATCGGTTTGCGTTTGTAAGAACTACAAAGCGAGACGTCGCTGCAATCGGCGGCGACTCCTTCCCGTTTGATCCTCCTCTCTACTCTGATGCGAAGGGACCTTCCGATGTTTCCGATTTTCAAATGGGCCGCAGCTCCGGCTCTCGGTTTGGCGATGACTTTGGCGGGCGAGGCTCCGCAGGCGGAGGCGGGCGACTCGTTTCGCCTGCAACTCGGTCGGTTTGGGATCGCGGTCGACGGGCATCATGGGCACCATGGGCACTACCGCCACTACGACCACCATCGGCACCACGGCTACCGCTCGCACTACCGCGGCCACTACGGAGGCCACTATGGCCACCGCTATCGCGGGTATCACGACACGTCGCACTACGATTACCACCCGCCGACCATCGTGCCGCACCGGGGGCATTACGATTACATCCCCGGCCATTACCACTTCCACCGCAGCGGTCACTACCACCACTGAGTGGGAGTCCAGCAGCCGCCGGGCGTGAGTGCGGATTATTCATCAGCCGCCGGGCGCTAGCCCGGATATTTCATCAGCCGCCACGCGCTAGCGTCCGGTTCTCACAAACTTCGCAGAAACCGGACGCTAGCGCGTGGCGGCTGATTGAAGAAACGTTCGGCGGGAACGGATGAATCAAGCTGGGCCCAGCGTGGAGGCAACGGACTGCGCACCTGGAGCGACGCGGAGCAGGTGGTGGCCCACGGAGGGTTGGGGATCGAGTATCCTCAGCAGCCACTTACTGCAAAATCCGAGTTGTTTCTCCGGCGGTCCCGTCATGCATGATATCTCGCCACGTCGCTTCAACAGTCGGTTGGGGATGGCGTTGTTTGCTCTCTACCTGGTGTTCTATCTCGGCTTCGTCCTCGTCAGCGCCTTTGCGGCCGACTGGATGGAAGCGACCGTGCTCGGCGGTTTGAATCTCGCCATCGTCTATGGGTTCGGGCTGATTCTGCTCGCGTTCGTGCTGGCCATGATTTATGGCTGGGGCTGCCGCAGCGACGAGGAGCCGCGAGCATGATCTACGAACCCTCCTGGCTCGCCGTCGTTGTCTTCATGGCTTTTGTCGTGGGCACGGTTGGGCTGAGCTTTTACTTGGGCAGCCGGGCCCAGTCTTCGGAAGGCTATTTTGCGGCTCACGGTCAGATCCCGTGGTTCATCAACGGCGTCGCGTTCGCTGGCGACTATCTTTCGGCGGCTTCGTTCCTCGGCATCTGCGGGATGATCGCGGCGTACGGCTACGACGGGTTCTTGTATTCGATCGGCTACCTGGCCGGCTGGATCGTGGCCCTATTCGTGATCGCCGAGCCGATGAAGCGGCTGGGGAAATTCACCTTTGCCGATGCCCTCGATGCCCAGTTCAACTCGCGAGGGATCAAGCTGGCGGCGGGCATCAGCACGCTGGCGGTGAGCGTGTTTTACTTGATCCCGCAGATGGTTGGGGCGGGAGTTCTGATCCAGCCGCTGCTCGGCTTTCCCCACTGGGTGGGCGTCGTGCTGGTGGGGGTCGTGGTGATGATGATCGTCGTCACCGCCGGGATGGTCTCGACGACCTGGGTGCAGTTTCTCAAGGGTTCGCTGCTGGTCGTCTTCAGCTTTGTGCTCGTCGTGATGGTGCTCGCCCGCGGGCTCTCGACCGAGGAAGTGAATTCGCTCGAGGTGTTGGGGCCGATGGCTCCGCCCTCGGCGGGCGCGGATTCGATCGCCGGTCGCCGCGTCGTGGCGGCCGAAAGTGGCTGGGAGGAGACGCCGCAGTTCATTCGGTTGGAGAGCGAAGCGGGGGCGGGCTACGACGTGTTCGTCATCGACCCGGTCGGCGAGGAGAGCGAGCAGGTTTATTTGCGTGAGGGGCAGGCGCTGACGACCGCGGCCGACAAGTCGCTGTGGGTCGGCGGCGTTCCGCTCGGGACCGGTCCGGACGAGCGACAGTTGCAACCGGTCGGGAGCGTCACGGAACTGCCTGGCGGGGCGGAGGCGACCGGTCCGCTCGGTCCGCTCGAATACCTGACGACGCTTCAGGAGAGCGAAGTCACGCTGTGGGGGAGCCAACCGGTGCGGCATCCCGATGGAGGCGTGACGATGGTCTATTATCCCAAACCGACTCCGGGGTCGCAGGTGTTGCGGCCGGGCGAGCATCCGACGTTCGCGGGGATTCGCAGCGGCAACACGCTCGACCGGGTCAACTTCCTGTCGCTGATGTTCGCGCTGTTCTGTGGCACCGCCTCGTTGCCGCACATTTTGATTCGCTATTACACGGTCAAGGACGCGGCGGCGGCTCGCAAGAGCACGATCGTGGGCATTGCCAGCATCGGGTTCTTCTACGTTCTGACGCTGTACCTGGGCCTGGGGGCGATGACCAGCGGGGCGTTGGATGTGACGACCAACAACATGGCCGCGCCGCTGCTGGCCCGCAGTCTCAGCCAGTGGTTGTTCGCGATCATCTCGGCGATCGCCTTTACGACCGTGCTTGGAACGGTCAGCGGTCTGATCCTGGCCAGCAGCGGAGCGGTCGCGCACGACTTGCTCAGCGGATTTATGGGGATCGAACTGACCGGCGGCCAGCAGGTGCGAGTCGCAAAAATCGCCGCGATGGTCGTCGGCGTGATCGCGATCGTGCTGGGGATCCTGTTCAAAGAGTTGAACGTGAGCTACTTGGTGGGCTGGGCGTTCAGCGTGGCGGCTAGCGCCAATCTGCCTGCCCTGGTGATGCTGCTGTTCTGGAAACGGACGACGCGGCAAGGCATCATCGCCAGCGTCGTGGTCGGGATGGTCAGCTCGCTCGGCTGGATCCTGCTCTCGGCCGACACCTTCCAGAAGGTCTACGGATTGCCGGCCGATCAGGCCTGGGCTCCGTTCAGCCAGCCCGGAATCGTCACCATCCCGCTTGCCTTCGCGACCTTGATCGTCGTTTCGCTGATGACGCCAAAGCCGAAGGAAGTAGGTGCGGAGTACTGAGAAGGGGGCAGCACCCATGAAGGTCTGTATCGTGGGGGCATCCGGCAAGCTGGGCCAGTACATGGTCCAGCATTGCCTCGACAGGGGCTACCAGGTTACGGGTGTCTGCCGACCCAAGAGCGCTGCAAAGCTGGATCGCTTCGGAGACCGAATCACCGTGGTGCCGGGTTTCACGGACGACCGGGAGGTGATTCAGCGGGCCGTTGCGGGCTGTGATGGCGTGCTCGCGGTTCTCGTGCCGTGGGGTGTCCATGGCTACGCTTCGGGAACAGCGCGAGCCGTTTTGGAGGGTTCCGAGCCTGACTGCCGGCTGGTCTTTTCCTGTGGCTGGCACATCACCAAGGACGGGAAGGACACCTATTCGAAGTCCTTTCTCGTGATGGTGGCGGTCTTTGGCTGGATCGCAAGATTGACGCGGCTGGTGGACATCAAGGATCAAGTCGCAGCTTGCCGGACGATTTTTTGCAGTCCCAAAAAGTGGACCGTCGTCCGAGGGAGTGACCTCGAAGAAGGCGAGAGTCAGGGGCTCCCGGTGTGGAGCCGGCACGTGGGCGACCCCGTTCTCGCAAGCAATCTCACCCGACGCGTCGATTTCGCCCTGTTCATGGTCGAAGCTCTAACCAACGACGCACTCATTCACGAGGCTCCCGCGATCGTGGGCTGTCAGGCACCTTCAGCAGTTGCCCACCAGTGAGGGAGGCGAGTACTGAGTACGCTCACTCGCGGCGAGGCGGGGCGAATTTGATTTTCTCGATCAATTTGACCGGCTGGCCGTCGACCTTGTAGCCGCTGACCGCCGTGATCGCGTTGACGACGTTTTCATAACGGAGGTTGTAATCGGTATCGATTTCGACCTCCGGCCCTTCCCCCGCGGGAACCGGTCCGGCATCGGTGCCGATGATCCCCAGGATCGACGCTCGCAGCTGGTCGAAGTCGGTCCCGAGGTTGTTGTCGTTCAGCAGGATCGAAGTCAGCTGTCCCTGTTCATTAGCGATCAAACGCAACTTGATGGGCAGCTGCGAATCGTCCATCTGACCGGCATCGGTCGACGCCAGCGGCATGCGGATCGAGAAGTCGCCTTCGAGTTCGACGATCTTGAAGGTCAGGATGAAAAAGATCAGCAGCAGGAAGACGACGTCGATCATCGACGTCATCTGCAATTCGACCTTCGTGTCGGGCTCGTGGTTGCGGATCTTCATGACGACAAATCCTCCTTGACCCGGAGGGCGAAGTTTTCCAGGCCTTCTTCTTGGGCGACGCGGATGATCTCTTGGACTTCGCCGGCGGCGACGTCTTTGTGAGCCCGGATGATTACGTTGGCCTCCTTCTCTCCTGCGTCACCTTGGGCGCGAAGCACCGCCAACTCCGAACGGAAGCGGGTGCCGAGCGTTTCGGCCGTGTACTGGTCGCCACCGACATAGATCACCCCGTCGAAGCCGACGTGCAGCACGATCGGGAATTCGATCGGTTGCTCGGGCGGTTTGACCAGTTCGCTGCTGGGCAGTTTGACGTGATCGTTCGCTTCGGTCTGGGTGAAGTTGATCAGCACCATGAAGAACGCGATCAGCTGAAACACCATGTCGATCATGGGCGTCAGGTCGGCTTCGGTCAGTTCACGCTTTTCGGATTTAACGCGCATGGTTACTTGCGGGCACCCTGGGGCTGCACGTCCTCAAAGCGGCTCATCAGATTCTCGCTGGTCACGCCGACCTCGAGCAGCAGCCGGGCGACGCGGTTGCGGAGGATGTTGTAGGCGGCGATCGCGGGGATCGCGACAGCGAGTCCCACGAGCGTGGTGAATAGCGCAGTCGAGATCCCGACCGCCAAATCCGACGGCTTGGGCGTCGATCCGCCGGTGGCGATTACCTGGAACGACGCGATCATCCCCTGGACCGTGCCGAAGAGCCCGATCATCGGGCTGATGTTGCCGATCAGCGCCATGTAGCTCAGCCGGTGTTCGAGTTTCATGCTCTCTTCCTCGCCGACTTCCTGCATCCCTTCGAGCGCTCGGTTGTAGCCCCGCGAGAGCTTTGCCAGGCCGGCCGAGAGGACTTGGCCGAGCACCGACTCGTCGCTGCGGGCCAGGTCGTAGGCCTGCTGGAACTCTTTCTCATTCAGCCGGTCTTCAAAACCTTCGACCAGCTCCTGCGGACAGAGATTGTCGCGGCGGGCGGCCAGCAGGTTCATCACCAGCAGCGAGACGAGGGTGAACGAGAGGGCGAGGAAGACCAGCGTGTAGGACCAGCCGAGGGCTTCGAACGTCCAGGAGAGAATGTTCTGCGGCGGCGCGGCCCCTGCGGATTCTTCAGCTCCCCCGCCGCCAGCACCCCCGCCTGCCGCACCCCCGCCACCAGCTCCCCCGCCTGCCGCTTCACCAGCAGCCGGCTCGGCCGCGGGCACGTCGGCCGGAGCTTCGGCAGCTGGGGGCTCGCCGAACTCATCGGCCAGATCGTCCTGAGCCACCGCCCACCCGGCCGCAGCGGTGGCCGAGAGGAAGCAGAAAACGAGCAGCCGCAGGTAGGAAAAGGGGCGGACCCGCATACTCGTGGCCGCAGCTGGCGAAGAGGAATGAGCACCGTGGGGCACCGGAAGTCTCCGTGAAGGGTTGATAACGTTTCGAGTCATGATCGAATTTTTGAGCCGTAGGCGCTAGCCACTGTCAGAAAACTGTTCTTCATCATCACCCTCCCCCCGGGAGGGTCGGGTTCTTAGGCCCGGGGAGGGCCAGCTAGCGTGATTCACGCTCAAGGCTCGACATCGCCGCCTCGCCCTCCCCGCTCGTTCCTCGCGACCCTCCCAGGGGGAGGGTGTCGTTTTGCGTTTTCTGCGAGAGCCTACCCGCCCCAGCCCGGGTAGCGGCTTTGCAGCTCCTGGCGAGCTTCGGCGGCCCGTTCGGGTTTGCCGACTTTAGGCCACAGCTGGACCAGCTGCGTGAGCGCCTCGGCGTGGGCATCGGCGACGCTTGAGAACAGCAGGTGCGTGTGCAGGTAGTCTAGCAATGCCGCTTCGTCATCGCCGAGCGCCACGTGGGCGGCACCGCGGGCGTTGTAGATCCGGGCGGCGACTTCGGCATCGCTCGGGTTCAGTTCGGCGACCATCGCGTCGACCGCCTGGAGGGCTTCCTGCCCCTTCCCCTCGCGGGCCTGGGCGATCGCCCGCTGGGCCCGCGCCAAAGTTTTCAGGCGGGCTGCTTCAGCCGATTCGAGGTTCGCACCGATGACCTTGTCGAGCCCCGAAATCGCCTCGGCGTCGTTCCCTTGCCGGAGCGACGCGACGGCCGCCAGGTAGACCGCTCGAACTTTCAGCAGCGGGATCGTCGAGGAGCCGAGCGAGGAGTAGAAGCGACCGGCCGCTTCGTAATTGCCGGTCGCAACCGCCAAGTCGCCGAGCAATTCGGCTGCTTTGTAGAAGTGCATGCTCTGCGGGTGTTTTTGAGCGAACGCCCGGAGCACCTTGACCGCTTCTTCCTTGCTGCCCTGTCCGGCCAGAGCGAGCTGGGCTTCGCTCAGGGCCCGAAAGAACAGGGCGTCGGCGTTGATGTAGTCGCGGCGGATCGCGCCCAGATCGACCTGGCGGAGTTCCTCCAGGGCACTTTGGTACTGGCCGTCGACAGCCAAATCGCGGCCCCGCGTCAGCTCGGGCGGATCGCCCTCGAAGTTGATTTTGCGGATCTCGTCGAGCCGCACGTTTTGCGTTTGCGAGCCGACTTTGACGACCACGCCATCGCGGCGGACGTCGGTGATCTCGCCGGTAATCGTCGAGCCGGTCGTCGGATAGACCCGGTCGAGCTGCGCCTGGGCTGTCGACGTCCAGAGCGCGGTGAGCAAGACCGTCGGGAGGATCAGAACTCGGCTACCGATTCGGCAGCCGGCGAGAGCCTTGGACATCATGGAAAAGCAAGCCATCGTGAGAGAGCACCGATAGGAAGAAGAGGAGGGGAGTGCGGGGGGAGCCTCAGTTCGCTGCGGTCGCCTCGAACTCGGCTAAACCGACACTCGGTTTGCCGAGCGCCTTTTGGATCTCGACGAGCAGGGCGTCGAACTTCTTGCGGCTGACCGGACCGCCCATGTCGGGATAGCGGACCAGGACGTTGCGGATGTCCTCGGAGGCTTGCCGAAAACGTTTCTCGGCGTCCGCGGGCGTTTTCTCTTTTTTTGCCTGCAGGTACCGCGACAGGGCCAGGTGGTAGCGGGCGTTGAAGAACGTTTCTTCAAAGCCCTTTTGCCCCATCGTGCGGCGGGCGATCGTGCCCCAGCCCCAGATGGTATTGCGGCGGGTCTTGGGGTCCGGCTTGGCACCGCCGATCGCTCGCCCGTAGGAGAGCAGTGCGTAATTTTCCGGCAGCGTCGCCGCCCACTGCTCGTATACCAGCGCCGCTTCGATCTGGGCATCGATCAGCATTGGATTCTCCGCGAGCACCTCGCTTAGAGTATCGATTGCGGTTTTGTATTCTCCGATGCTGCGAGCCGCCGTACCGAGTTCCAAGCGGACCTGGGTCAGCATTTTTTCTCCCTCGAGCCACTCCGGATCCTCGGCGGCACGTTGGGCGATTTTCTCGAGCAGAGTCATCGAGCTGCGGATCAGTTCAGCCGCTTGCCCGGTCGCCTTTGCGTCGGGGTTGTCCATCATCCCTTGGCCGAGCTGGAGCAGCGTCTGCGCGGCCCAGTGGAGGGTCGTCGGATCCTCGGTGCGCGTGGCCAGGGAGTCGAGAAACAGGCGGAAAGCGGCGGTCAGCTTCTGCTTCTGTTCCGGAGCCGCGGCGTCGAGTTGCTCGCGGATGTCGCGGGCCAACTGGAAGTAGGTGCCGACCAACTTTTGGTTGCCGTCGGGCTGCCCTTCGTAGGCCTTTTGAAGTCCTTCGAGCAGTTCGCTGGCCCGCTTCATCAGCGCTTCGGTGTCGGCATCGCCAGCGGTCAGTTGGCTGACGAGCGCCTGCAGCGCCACGGCATACAACTCGCCGCGGAAGCCTTCGCGGGGCGGCTCGCCCGAATCGATGCGGCGCAGCGGACCGTAGGCCTCCGAGTCGAGCGTCTGGAGGGCTGCCGCCGGATCGCCTCCGAGCATCTGGACGCGGGCGAGCAGCAGCGCGGCATCGAGATCGCTCGCTTTCACTTGATCGGCCTTGAGGTCGGTCAGCCCGCCGGCGAGCGACTCGGCCGCGTCCTTCCGCATCGCCACGGCGGCTTCTTCGTCGCCGGCTTTTTGAAGTTCGATCGCGCGGTTCCACATCAGCTTGCCCATCGCCTGCTGCAGTTCGGTCTTGGCTGCGGCGTCGTCGGGCAATTCGGCCAAAAAGCGGCGGGCGTCGTCAAAATTGCCGCGAGCGATCGCGATCCGCACGAGCAGGTCGCGAGCGGTCGCGGTCTGCGGATCCTGCGGCCACTGGCTCACGAGCAGCTCGGCCAATTCCTGAATCTGAGCCATCAATCCATCGCTGTTTCCCTCGGCGTCGCGGAGCGCGAGCTGCAGCGAACCGAGGGCGGTCAGGCCGCTCGAAAGGGCCAACTCGCTGCTCGGGTAACGCCGGGCGACGAAGCTGCCGACGACTGCTGCTTCTCGCAAATGCTGGTGGCGATAGAGCAGGAACGCAAGCGAGGCGCGAGCGCTGTTGAGCTCCGAGACCGAGGTCTCGCTGTCGGCTTGCGAGAGGGCATGGCGGAGCAGCTCGATGCCGCGGGCCCGCAGCGCCGCGAGCGACTCGCGGGCTTTGGTCTGTTCTTCGGTCACCGCTTCGCCCTTTGCGGCGCGCTGCTCGAGCAACTGGGCGGCGAGCGTCAGGTTCCGCTCTTCTTCGAGAATCTCGTTGACGATTCCCATCGTCTCGGCGAACGATTCGGGGTTCTTGGCGGCCTTCTCGAGCGCCGAACTCGGCTCGGCCCCGATGCCGAGTTTCGCCAGCCGCTGGCTCGCCTCTTCCTGGGTCGGGCCGGGAACTTTGGAAGCGGCCAGAAGGAGTTCGCGAGCCGAGCCGGTGATCCGTCGTTTTTCGGCTGCCGCCTCAGTGGCCTCGGCCATCGCCAGGTAAGCATCAGCCAGCTCGATCCGCAGCGTCTGCCATTCGGGGAGTCGCCGCTCGTCGGGGCGGATGCTGTCGGCCATCGGCTGGCCGCGGTCGACGGCCGGCTTCGGCTCCGGCGGCTGTTTGCCCATGTAGACGCGGATCAGCCCCGTGGTCGCTTTGACTTTGGGCGATCGCAGCAGCGGGTGATCGTCTTGGTCGAGGACTGCCAGATAGCGGTCGAGCGCTTTCTCCCATTGGCCGAGTGCCTCGTGCGTTTCGCCCGCGTAGAGCACCGCCAGGATCCCGGCCAATTCATCGCTGTACTTGTCGCTCAGCTCGCCGAACCGTTCGAGCGCTTTGCCGTAGAGCGCGGTCCGCTCCTCCGATTCCCCTTCGAACGTTTCGGCCGCCCGCTTCATCGCGTCGCCGCCGAGCAGCAGGGCTTGCAAGTAGTCCGCGCGGTACTTGTCGCGGATCGCGATCTTCTCGGGATTGTCCTGGGCATTGATCTTCTGCCCCTGCATCGCCTTCAGTTTTTCCCGCAGGTCGGTGACGATCGCGTTGAACGTGTCGGCCGCGGCATTGAACGCCGCGCGAGCTTCGCTGCGTCGCTTCGCATCGGGGGGCCCACCCAACTCCATCAGCTCGACGCCCCGCACGATCAGCAGATTGCCCAGCTGCAACTGAGCTTCGGGTTGCCGGGGATGGTCGGGATGTTCTTTGACGAATTTGCGGAGCGACTCGGAGGCGGCGGCAAAGTAGGCGTCCCGCTGGTCCGAAACCCGCGAGGCCTGAGCCGCCGCGGTCAGCACGTGCGCCCGCTCGAGATCGACCGTCGCGAGAAATTCGGCCGGGACGCCCGGATAATCCTCCAGCCGGTCGAGAAACCGAACCGCCAACTCGTAATAACCCTCGCTGCGGAGCTGTTCGAGAAACCGTTCAGCCGGTTCCGCCGCGGAGAGGGGAGCGGCCGCCAGGGAGAGCAGGCCGATCGAGAGCGCGATCGCGAAGCGGGAAACGGGGCCAGCAAAGTCCGCTGCGGACATTCGAAGCATCGCAGGGAGTTCCTGAAAGTAAGAAAAGGCGTACTTATCTCAACGATAAGACGGCGAAATTCGCGTCACAAGTCGCGGGACGCCGAGCGGCGGCGACTCTAGAATGATAGGGTTCCAATTATAACGCTTCTGGCCGCAATTCGTGCTCATCCGTTAACGTTTCATAGTCGCTCGATGCGCATCCGCTCCAATCTGACCCGACGGTTCGCCCCCCCGCCGCGGCACGCCTCCGCTGGGCGAAGGATCTTCCGCTTGGGGCTGATGTTGGTCCTAGTGCTGCTGTTGATGCAGCGGGCGGCCGACCCCGATCTGTATCGCCGAATCTTCGGGGCTCTCGGCGCTCCGCTCGAAGGTTCCGCAGTGATGGAGGGTCCCGCAGTGATGGAGGGCCCCACAGGGATGGAGGGGCCGATGGGGAGCGTGGCGAGCGAGCCGGAGAAGGAGCCGACGGCCGATCCGCTCTCGGCTACCGTCGCTGCGCTCGATGACAAAGAACTCAAAGAGCTCTCGGCGGTACTGGCCGCCCGCCGCGCGGCTCGAGCCGAACAGGAGGCTGCAGGCCAGAAGAAGGCAGGCCAGCAGAAGGCAGGCCAGAAGAAGGCAGGCCAGAAGGACGGGGTGACGGTATCCCAATCGCTGCTGCAGAGTCTGCGGGATGCGGCGGAGGCGAGCGGAGAAATCGATCCGGCGGCGCTCGCTGCGGCGCTCGAGAGCGGTCAGGACACGGTTCACCGGCGACTGCAGGCGGCGCTCGACGCCCGCTACTGGACGACCGTCTCGGATGCCAGCGTCTGGATGCCGGGGGACGCCGACGCCTTCTATCGCTTGCTGGAGATGCACTCCGCGGAGCAGGGTTGGGCCGAGGGCGGGCTGGCTGAGAAAGGGCCGGCGACGCGAGTCGGTTACGCCGCGCTGGCCGCCCAGCCGCAGGTTTACCGGGCTCGGACGGTGTCGCTCGCCGGGCATGCGGTCCGCGTCGAACCGCATCAGGCTGCGGAGAATCCGTTTGGCGTCGAGCGGTACTGGTTGGTCTGGCTCCGTCCGGTCGACGGCTCGGAGCGGCCGATGATGGTTTACACCGCTGATCTGCCCGCACCGCTCGGCGCGGTGCGAGCCGACGACACGCAAGTCGAGGGGCCGCGGATCGTGGCCGAGGGAACGTTCCTCAAGCGGCAGCTGTATCCTTCGCAGCGGGGGAGCGAACTGGCTCCGGTAATCGTCGGCAGGATCGTGGAGGTGGAGCCTGCGGCGAGCGGCATTCTGCCAGGCCCGTTGGGTGCTGCCGTGGATGAACGGGGCGAAGGACGCGGCCGCCGGGAGCCGCCGGCGTGGTGGATCCCCGGTTTGATCGCCGCGGTCGTCGTGCCGATCCTGGTGACGTGCCTGATCGGTTGGCGGGCGAGTCGCGCGGCCCGCCGGCGGCGAGAGCTGCGAGCCCGCTCGCTCCCCGACACCCCATTCACGCCATAGTCGCCTTGTTCATCAGCCGCCGGGCGCTAGCCCCCGGTTCTCGAACTATTTATCAGCCGCCGGGCGCTAGCCCCCGGTTCCCGAAAACGCCGTGAGAACCGGACGCTAGCGCGTGGCGGCTGATTTGACACGTCGTCATCCATCAACCCAGCGAGTGGAGATGCGCGAAACGAATTGGAGGGTGCGGTCGGTGAAGCGGCTTGCGGCGTGGCTGCTGATCGCGATGGTGGCCGTCGGCTTGGGGGCGCGCGTGGCCTCGACCGCTCGAGCTCAGCGGCCCGCGTCGCTCGAGTCGTTGCTGCCGGGAGTCGACCCGGAGCGGTTGGTCGCCGCCGCGGAGATTTGGAACAACCCTCCGCCGCGCGAGTCGGTCGAAGCTACGGCCAAACTCTTGTGGGCGATCTCGCGGATCGATCCGGCGGTGCTCGCTCGATGGACACCTGCGGCCGACGCGGAGCCAGCTCCGCCCGCAGATCCGGCCAGCAGCCAGCTCAGCAGTTCGCTTCGGGTGGTCCGCGTCCGCGGTGTGGTCGAACGCTATGACGCGGTCCGCGTTCCCGCCGAGTTGGCCGAAGTGCTCGAGTTCGATCGCTTCTACCGCGTGCAGCTCGAGCAGGTCGCGACCGTCGGCACGAATGGCGGGGACGCCAGCGCAGCCGGCGCAGCGGAGCGGTTGCCTGGGTCGATCGGCGTCGTCACGCGGCAGCTCCCCGCGGCTTGGCTTTCCGCCAGCGGTAATCAGGCTGCCAGCGGTAATCAGGCCGCGGGAATTGGGCAGGCGGTGGAGTTCACTGCGGTGAGTGCGATAAGCGGCGAGGGGGGGAGCGGCGAGGAGTGGCGGTTGTACGCGAACCGCCTCGGCTGGTTTCCGCAGGCAGGTGATGGTGGGGAATTGCCAGTCGGTTGGCAGCTGCTCGCCGCCGAGGGAGTGGACATCGGCAGCTTAGCGGAGGTCGCCCGTCGCAACCGTCAGCCGCTGGGGAGCGAGGACAGCGACACCTTTTATGCGATGCTGGCTGCCGCGGCCGCAATCTCCGAGGACTCCGAGCAGGCCGCACCCGAACGCGTCGAGACGATGCAGCTGCTCCGCGCGCCGGCGGAGCTCGCCGGTCACTGGATTCGGCTGGACGTGGAGATCGCGCGGGCCTCACGGATCGCGGTCACGACGCCCGAGCGTCGCGCGGAGTTGGGCCGCGATGCCTACTGGCAGATCGACGCCTTTGGAGAGCTGCGGGGAGCGAAAGTCCAGCTCGAATCGCCCGACGGTGAAGGGGAGCCGCTGGAGTTTGAGAATCGGTTTCCTGTTTCGCTGGCGATTCTTGAGTTGCCCGAGTGGCTCGAGCGGCGCGTCCGCAACGAAGCGGGCGTTGCGGCTGGGGAAGGGGAGGTCGCCGTCAGCATGCTCAGCGAAGGGGTGACGGTCGACGGTTTCTTCTTTCGTTTGTGGAGCTACGACAGCGAATACGCGGAGAGTCGCGGTGGGCGTCAGATCGGCCCGCTCGTCGTGGCCTCGGAAATCGCTCTGCAACCGGCGAACGTGGCGCTCGAGCGGGGCGTTTCAGCGATCGGTTGGGTGCTCGCGGCGGTGGTCATCGCCAGCTTGCTGATCACCGCGGTCGTGATGTGGCGGGTGGGCCGCCGGGACCGGGCGGTGGCGCGGGAGCGACGCGCGGCGGCTGCCCAGCGGCCGCCGACGCCGCCCGAGTCGTGGTGAGCATGATTTCCTGGGGGGCGGGAATTCCTGGGGGGCGGGCACTTGACCCACACGCCCCTGGGCCGATATTCGGACGTCTCGCCGATTCCTGCAGGGGGAGAGAACGGTCCGTTCGAACTCCACTTGCCCATCCTGATGTCTTCAACCCGGGAATGATTACGCAATGCGACGTGCAAAAATTACGATCGTCGGAGCTGGTAATGTCGGCGCCACGTGCGCCCACTGGTGTGCTTCGATGGAGCTCGGAGACATCGTGTTGTTGGACATTCCGGCGGCTGGCGACATGCCCGCTGGCAAGGCGCTGGACCTGATGCAGGCCTCGCCGATCATGGGCTTTGATTCGAACATCGTCGGCACGACCAGCTACGACGACGCGGCCGAGAGCGACGTGGTGATCGTGACCGCCGGAATTCCTCGCAAGCCGGGGATGAGCCGCGACGATCTGCTCAGCACCAACGCGCGGATCGTGACCAGCGTCGCCGAGCAGATCAAAGCGACCAGCCCGAACGCGATCGTGATCGTCGTCAGCAATCCGCTCGACGCGATGGTCCAGCAGATGTGGAAGGTGACCGGATTTGATCCCTCGCGGGTGGTTGGCCAAGCCGGGGTGCTCGACACGGCTCGCTATCGCACCTTCCTGGCGATGGAGCTGGGGGTCAGTGTTGAGGACATTTCGGCGCTGCTGATGGGCGGTCACGGCGACACGATGGTGCCGATCCCGAGCTGCACCAGCGTGGGCGGAATTCCGGTGACCCAGTTGATCGACAGCCAGCGGTTGGAAGAGATCGTCGACCGGACTCGCAAGGGCGGGGCGGAGATCGTCTCGTTGCTGAAGACCGGCAGCGCTTACTACGCTCCGGCGGCCGCTTGTGCCCAAATGGCCGAAGCGATCGTCCGCGACAAGAAGCGGCTGATTCCGTGCGCCGCGTACTGTGACAAGCAGTACAACGTGGGCGGGTACTACGTCGGCGTGCCGGTCGTTCTCGGCAGCGGCGGTGTGGAAAAGGTCGTCGAACTGCAGCTGACCGACCGCGAGACGGCCGACTTCCAGAACAGTGTCGACGCCGTGAAATCGCTCGTTGCGACGATGGAATCGCTGCTCAGTAGCTGAGCCGGAAACGGAAGGGAAGCGGCGAGCGGGAAGCGGTCGCGCCGAGCCGTGGGTTTAGGGGCTGACGTTGACTCAGCCCCGCTCGGGCACTTAAAACCCTGCTCGCGATTCACTGAAGTTTCCGATCGATTTGGCCGAGCGCGAACCGCCGCTCTCGGCCGCGCGATCCCTCCTCCTCTCCCCGCAACCTGCCTGCGATGAATCGATTGACCCGCCCCGGTTCGGCCGGCCGCACGGCACCCCCGCAACAGGCCCTCCAGGAACCTTTCGCTTCCGGAGGTGGGAGACGCGGTAGCTCGCCGCTGAGCTATTTTCTGCCGGTTCGCTATGAGCCGAACTACAAGTACCCGCTGATCGTCTGGCTGCATCAGGACGGGGCGGGGGAGCGGCAGGTCGCCGAGGTCATGCCCCACCTGAGTCTGCAGAATTACGTCGCCGTGGGAGTCCGCGGAACGCGAGCCTGCGACGCCGCCGGGCACCGTTTTCAGTGGCTGCAGTCGCCGCTCGGAACCGCGATTGCCGAGGAGGCAATCTTCGAAGCGATCGAGGCGGCCCAGTCGCGGTACTCGATCAATCCCGAACGCATCTACTTGGCCGGCTACCGCGAGGGAGGCACGATGGCCCTTCGCGTCGGCTTGCGAAACGCCGCGGCGGTCGATGGTTCGCGGGCGATCGACGGGGTGATCAGCCTCGACGGAGCGCTGCCGCGTGGCGGCCGGCCGCTTGCGAATCTCGAGGCCGCTCGCCAGCTGGCCATCCTCTCGGCCGTCGCGATCGAGGGTTCCCAGTATCCGATGCAAACGGTCTGCGAAGACCTGCGTCTGTGGCATGCCGCTCGAATGAAGATGGACATGCGGCAGTACACGGTCGATGATGCGATGGTCACCGAAGTCCTTCGCGACGTGAACGCGTGGATCATGGCCCGCGTCACCGGCCAAGCATCGCCGATGGATGTCGCGGATTACGATACGCTGCCGGTCGAGTTTTCCACGAACTGAGCCAATCGAGTAGATCATGACGTCCGACAGCGCAGACTCCCGCAGCGATGCGCCACTCCCGAAGTCGTCTCCCCCGAATTCGTCGGCGTCGGCCGGTCCCAAAGTGCTGCTGGTCGACGACGATTTCGAGATCGTCGACTCGATCCGGTATGCCCTGGAAGGGGAAGGCTACGAGGTGATCGTCGCCCGCGATGGGAACCAGGGGGTCGCGCTGGCCGAGCGGGAGAACCCCGACCTGATGATCTTGGACATGATGATGCCCAAGCGGAGCGGGTTCCTGGTGCTCGAGAAACTGCGCCGCTCGCGCGAGCTGCCGCTGCCAGTGATCATGATCACCGGCAACGAGGGGAGCCGCCACAAAGCCTATGCCGAGCTGCTCGGGGTCAGCGACTACATCCGCAAACCGTTCGCCATGGAGCGGCTGGTCGAAGCGGTCCGCCGGCTGCTAGCCGAATCGACCGGCGGGACCGAGTAAGCAGCGGCCTGACGCTAGCGTGAATATTTCATCAGCCGCCACGCGCTAGCGTCCGGTTGTCTGGGCGTTTTCGGAAACCGGGGGCTAGCGCCCGGCGGCTGATGAATAATTCGGGCTAGAAGCCCGGCGGCTGATATGTTTCCGTGAGCCTTCCATTTCGAGTTAGGCATGCAGATGCCCGCCTCCACGAACCACCCTTCTTCCCGCGACGCGACTTGGTGGTTGCCGGTCGCTGGCGGCGTACTGGGGGGGCTGGGGGTATTGATCGGAGCGGGCGTTGCGCATGGGCTGGGCGATTGGCTAGCCGAGCAGGGGATGGCGGCGGAGCTGATTCCGCGGCGGTTGGCTCAGGCCGACACGGCGGTCCGCTATCACTTGATCCACAGCGTCCTGCTGTTGGTGCTGTTTGCGCTCCGCGATTCGCTCGGTCGCCGCGGCGTCTTTTGGGCCGGGCTGTTGATGGTGGCCGGGATCGTGCTGTTCAGCGGCAGTCTGTACCTGCTGGTGCTGCTCGACCAGCCGCGATTTGGAGCGGTCACGCCGTTTGGAGGGATGAGCTGGATCGTCGCCTGGATCGTGATCGCCGTCGCCGGGTTTCGGGCCCGTTCGGATGTTGCATCAGCCACCGGGCGCTAGCCCCTGGTTCCCGAACACGCCGCGCTTAATACGTCACCCTCCCCCCGGGAGGGTCGCGAGGAACGAGCGGGGAGGGCAATGGGTGTCTGGCGGTTCTGGACGCTGGTTAATTCGGCTAGCCCTCCCCGGGCCTAAGAGCCCGACCCTCCCGGGGGGAGGGTGATGGAGACACGTTCCCGCACAAATTGTGCGGTTGCGAGGGATCGCGATTTCGCTATATTCCGGGGCTCTGCCGATATGTGCGGCGCCCTTCGGGGACGCCCTTTTTGATAACTGAGACACACGCCAGCCTTTGATTGGCTGTATTTTTGGAGCTTGATGCGATGGCCCGCCAATGCGAGACCTGCGGCAAGAAAGTTCAGATGGGCAACCGCGTTGAGACTCGCGGTAAAGCCAAGTACCTGGGCGGGGTCGGTACCAAGATCACCGGCATCACGCGGCGGAAGTTCGTCCCCAACTTGCAGCGCGTCCACGTGACGATGCCCAGCGGCGAGAACAAGACGGTGCGGGTTTGCACCCAGTGCCTCCGCAGCGGCGCGGTCCGCAAGACGGTCAAGCAAAAGCCGTTCTCGATGGCGGTCGCCAAGAAGTAAGCCGTCTCCCTGAGGTCGCGCGGATATGTCACTCAGTGGTGCGGATGTCCGGAAGCTGGCGTTGCTTGCTCGGCTCGAATTGTCCGACGCGGAAGTCGCAGTGCTCGGGCCTCAGCTCGCGCGGATTCTGGACTTCGTCGAGCAGCTTTCGGAGCTGGACACCGAGGAGGTGGAGCCGATGACGACGGCGCTCGACGTCGTCAATCGCTGGGCGCCGGACAAGCTGCATCGGAGCTTGACGGTCGATGAAGCCTTGGCGGCGGCTCCGCGTCGCGATGAGTCGTGCTTCCTCGTTCCGCCCGTTTTGGGTCCCGCTCACTGACCCTGGCTCCATCGATTCTCCGCTCGCTGACCTCATGAGCATTCCTCTCGACTCCGCCACCGAGCTGCTGCGATTGCAGGCCGCTGGCGAGCTCTCCGCCGTCCAGATCACCCAGGCGGCCCTGGACCGCATCGCGGCGACCGAGCCGCAGATTTCGGCCTTCACGCACCGGGCTGACGAAGCGGCGATCGCCGCGGCTGAGAAAATTGACCGCGACCGCTCGGCCGGTCTTCCGCTCGGCCCGCTCGCCGGAATTCCAGTCGCTGTCAAGGATGTGCTCTGCACCCGCGACATGCCGACGACGTGCTCGTCCAAGATGCTCGCCGGCTACCATTCGCCCTACGACGCGACGGTGGTCGCGCGGCTGCGGCAAGCCGGTGCCGTGCTGGTCGGCAAGACGAACATGGACGAGTTCGCGATGGGGGCCAGCACCGAGACGAGCGCGATGGGCGTCACCGGTAATCCCTGGGATCCCTCGCGGACGCCGGGGGGCAGCAGCGGTGGAGCGGCCGCAGTCGTGGCGGCGGGGAACTGTCCGCTGAGCCTCGGCAGCGACACCGGTGGATCGATCCGCCAGCCGGCCGCGTTCTGCTCGCTGACCGGGATGAAGCCCACCTACGGACGCGTCAGCCGCTACGGGTTGGTGGCGTTTGCCAGCAGCCTCGACCAGGTCGGGCCGATGGCATGGACGGTCGAGGACGCAGCGCTGCTGCTGCAAGTGATCAGCGGTTTTGATCCGGCCGACTCGACCTCGCTCGACGAGAGCGTGCCCAACTTTGCCAGCGACGTCGCCGCGACCGACGTGCGGGGGCTGCGGATTGGCGTGCTCCGCGACTCGCTGGACCAGGAGGGACTCGAGCCGGAGGTTCGCCGCGCGGTGCTCGAAGCGATCGATGTCTATCGCTCGGCCGGAGCGGAGATCGTCGACGTCTCGCTGCCCCACAGCCACTACTGGGTCCCCACCTACTATGTGATCGCTCCCTGCGAAGCGAGCAGCAACCTGTCGCGGTATGACGGCGCCCACTACGGTTACCGCGCGGCGATCAGCGACGCCGAAGCGGCCGAGCGGGGGCCGCTGCTGGCGACGTACTGCAAAAGTCGCGACGAAGGTTTTGGAGCCGAAGTCAAACGCCGCATCATGCTCGGCACCTACGCGCTGAGCACCGGGTACTACGACGCCTACTATCTCAAGGCGCTCAAGGTTCGGCGGCTGATTCGCGGCGACTTCGACGCAGCGTTCGCTCAGGCCGACGTGCTGCTCGGACCGGTGACGCCTTCGGCCGCGTTCCGGTTGGGGGAGAAGACCGACGACCCGCTCCAGATGTACTTGTGCGATCTGTTCACCGTCGGAGCCAACTTGGCTGGCATCCCCGCGGTCTCGCTCCCGGCCGGCTTCACCGCCGAGGGATTGCCGCTGGGCGTTCAGCTGCAAGCCCCTCCGCTGCAGGAAGCTCGCTTGATCCGCGCCGGGGCAGCCTTCCAGAAGCTGACGACGCACCACGCCCAGAGGCCGACCCTATGAGTTCGCGAGGATCGCTGTGAGCAGGCTGGATACCGAGCACCAGGTGGAGACGATCATCGGGCTCGAGGTGCACGTTCAGCTGCGGACGCAGACCAAGCTGTTCTGTCGCTGCAGCACCGAATTTGGCGCTCCGCCGAACACCCAGACCTGTCCGGTGTGTCTCGGTTTGCCCGGAGCGCTGCCGGTGATCAACGAGCACGCGATCGAGCTGGCGATCCGCACCGGGCTGGCGCTGAACTGCGAGATCCCGCCGCTGACGAAGTGGGATCGCAAGCAGTACTTCTATCCGGATCTGCCCAAGGGCTATCAAATCAGCCAGTTCGATCTGCCGATCTGCGCTGACGGATTTCTGGAAATCACCGATCCGGCCGATGACACGCATACCCGCCGTATTCCGTTGGTCCGCGCCCACCTCGAAGAGGACGCGGGCAAGAGCATGCACGACGAAGCGGCGGGCATCTCCGACACCCGCATCGACCTCAACCGCTGCGGCACGCCGCTGCTCGAAATCGTCACCCAGCCGGCGATGCGTTCGGCTGCCGAGGCACGGGCGTTCTTGAGCGAGCTGAAGCTGCTGCTGACCCACCTGGGCGTCTCCGATTGCGAGATGCAGGAAGGGAGCTTGCGGGTCGACGCCAACGTCAATCTGCACATCGAAGCCGACGGCAAAGAGATTGCGACGCCGATCGTCGAGATCAAGAACATGAACAGCTTTCGGGCGGTCGAGCGGGCGATCGAGTACGAAGTCCGTCGCCAGTACATCGACTGGGAAGACACCGGCGAGACGATCGAAGACCGTGCCAAGCAGACGCGGGGTTGGGACGATGCGGCCGAAGCGACGTTTGCCCAGCGGGAGAAAGAAGAGTCGGCCGATTATCGCTACTTTCCCGATCCCGACCTGCTGCCGGTGCGGTTGCCGCGCGAGCGGATCGAAGCGGCCCAAGCGACCCTCGGCGAACTGCCGGCGGCGACCCGCCAGCGGCTGCAGTCGCAGTACGACATCAAGGCCTACGACGCCGACGTGATCGTCAACCAAGGCCCGGCGATGATCGCCTACTTCGAAACCACCGCCGAAACCGCCGGCGACGGGCGACGGGCCAGCGCCTGGATGCAGCAAGACGTGATGCGCTCCCTCAAGGAGAGCGACTGGGAGATTGGGACCTTTCCGATTCCCGCGATCGATCTCGGTCGGCTGCTCCGGAAAGTCGACGCCGGTGAGCTCGACAACGCTCGAGCCCGCGACGTCTTTCAGTACATGCTCGAGAACGATACCGACGCCGAGGGAGCGATCGAAGCGCTCGGCATCGTGGCGGTCGACGCTGGCGAGATCGAAGCCCTCTGCCGAGAGCTGCTCGAAGCCAACCCCAAAGTCGTCGAACAAGTCCGCGGCGGCAAAGAGCAAGCGATCGGGGCGCTGATCGGCCAAGCCAAAAAGAAAAACCCCAACGCCAACCCGCAGCAAGTCAAAGAGACGTGCCTGCGGATGATCCGCGAAGGGTAGGGCGTTCGGTTCACGTGAGGGGGATCCGGAAATGGACCCACCCTCCCCCCGGGAGGGTCGGGCTCTCAGGCCCGGGGAGGGACCGGTCGACGCTCGCGTGATGAGTGCGTGTGACCCTTTTTCCTCAACGAATTGGCTTCTTTTCTAACGGCTCAGCGGGGAGTTCAGGCCGAAGCCCACCGGCCCCTCCCCGCTCGTTCCTCGCGACCCTCCCGGGGGGAGGGTGAACGTTTGGAACCGCCGCGGCGCTGTGCCCTGGGCTGATTTGTTTCTGCCCCTGCAGGGCGCTGGAGATGCTCCCCGCTACTGACTCTCGGCTTCCTTCAGCGACGCAGTGTCTTCCTTCAACGACTCCGGAATTTCTCTTGGCCAATCGCCTCGGAGGGTGGCGCCGCGGACGCGGGCTTCGACCTTGGCGGGCTCGAAGGTGAAGCCGATTCGCCGCTGATGCGATTCGGAGTGGGCATCGTTGTAGCGGTAGATCGGGACGCCGTTGAGCTCGAGCCGCAGATGGTCCTCCTCCATCACCATCCGCAGCTTGTTCCAGGCGTTCGCTTTCAGCGGGACGGTTCCGTCGTGCAGCTGGCCATCGAGGTCTTCGAGCAGGCGATGCGGTTCGGGACCCACATCGTTCCGGCGGCCGACCTGTCCGAGCCAGCGAAGTCGGACGCCCTCGGGCTGGAGGACCATCGCGACTTCATCGAGCACCGGATGGACCTCGCAGGCACCATGTTCGTAGTAGAACTCGTATTCCACTTGCTCGCCCGAATGCAGCGGTCGCATGTAGTGCAGCACCGGGTGCGGAATATTCGGCGACGAGCTTTGAACTCCTTTGAGTTCCCCCTCTTTCCACGCCCAGTGGATCTCGGTGGTCCTCACCTGCGGCGGGTTCGCGACCTCGAGATCTACGGGCTCGGCGACTTCAGCCGAACTGAGCAGCGATCCTGACTGCCAGGCGGTCCAGCCTCGCAGCCGTGGATCATCGAGGAGGGGAACTTCATCGAGGACTCGCGGAGTCCCTTCGATCGTGATCGCGTCGATCGGCGAGTGGAAATGGTAGAGGGCCTGCCAACCCAGGAACGGAAACGAAGTTCCCGCGTGCGTTTCACGGTAGATCGGCTGGTCGTTGATCAAGAGTTCCCACGTGTCACCCCGCACGCGGAGCCGCATCGCGTTTGCCACGCCTTTGTTGATCACGGTCTGCTTATAGACGGTGTGTTCTCGATTACCAAAAGCGTCGATCAAGATCGTGTCGTTGAAGCCTCGCGGGGACACGACGGCACCGGAGACGACGGCGCCGACCGGTTGCCAGCCCCCGTCGAACTGCTGCCAAGTGAGGTCGAAGTCGCCCCCGAGCGGCATGCGGAGGAAGACATAATCCTGGTATTGGCCGGATATGTGGGTGAGTTGGCGGGGGCCAGCGAGCCAACGGGTCGGAGCCACTGGCGTGCTGAACGATGGGACATCGGAGGCGATCGTCCAGATCGGCATCTCGGCGACCGATACCAGGTCGGGCTTGTCCGCGACCGCGACATGCAACGTATCGTTAACAAGTGCTTGTCCGCGGCCGTACGCGCTCCGCTTGCAGTGCAGCAGAAGCTGCTCAAGCATTTCGATCGCTTGGGCTGCGGTCGCTTCGCGATGGGCCGCGCTGACCGCCACCGCCAAATGCCCGACGTCGGGAATCTCCTTGCTGCCCATCTCCGCGGGCAGACGCTTGCGAATTGCGCCGGCAATTTCTTCCAGCAACTCCCGCGGGATTTCCCGGCCGGCATGATCCAGCGCCAATGCCAAGGCAACGTCCGCATTGTCGCGGTCATTGGACTGCATCGACCGCAGTTCGTCGATCAGCGATTCGAGTTTGCCGCCCCTCTCGGCCGCGGCTAGCAACATCGGGAAAACGCCCGAAAACGGCGCCGAACGGAGCCCCACGGGCTGATCCGCCACGCTGATTTCGGCCGTCTCCACGATCGTTGCCGGAAGCGGCGGATACTTCTTGAAGCTCAAGTCCAAGCGAAGTGGTTCTTCGTCGGATGAAGAAAGCCACAGCCCTCGAAGAGCGCTGTAGGAAGCGGCGTCGGGCAGCGAACGAACGGCGTGGACGATCTCAGCTCGCAGCATGTCAGAGCTCGGACTGTTGTACTCGACGAAGATCTGGTCGTGTCGCTGAAGCAGCCGCATGCCGATCGGGACAGCCGCCTCCGTGGCGAAGAACTCGGGCACGACGTCGGCCAGCAGCTCTTTCTCCATCCGGTCGCCGTAACCCCGGACCGGAGCATTGCGGCGGTGGCGGGCGGCGATCAGCTGCAGCACGCCGCGGTGGGCCGCTTCGACGTCACCTTGCTGGAGATCGAACGCGATGATCTTTCGGCCGAGCTTTTCGGTCGGAAAGCCGCTGTCGCGGCCGAAGACGCGGGGCTGACCTTCGCTGGCGAGCATCTGAGGCAGCAGCTGGCGGAGCACCTCGACCGCCGCCGGGGCGAGCGGCTCGGATTCCATCGCTGGCACGGCGGCATGGCTCGCCAGCAGCGTCGTGTAGGCATCGCTTTGGGAGCCGAGTAGCTCGGCGAGCCGCTCGAGCCGCGCTGCGTCGGACGCTTGCGGTTCGCCCTCGAGAGCCAACAGCACACGGGCGACTTCGGCGGCGGCCGCCGTTTCGGGATGGTCCGCGGCACGCTGCTGGAGAAGTTCGTCGAGCTCCTGCTGCCGCTCGGCTCGCACCGCCCACGCGGCCAACTCCGCCAATCCACTGTCGTACTGCGGAGACGCGTTGGAGTCGCTGGCGTACCGTAGGGAGCGAGGATCGTCTTGCGGATCGCGAACCAAGTAGGCGTGCAGCCCACCGCTGTCGGCCGGCACGATTGCGTCCCGCAGCGCTTCGTACGCTGCTTCGGCGGAAACCTCATGCTCGCGCCAAACCTTCGAGAGCTGGACCAGTAACGTTCCGATGCGATGCTCCACGTCGGAGATCGGATCGGGAGTTTGCGACTGGTTGTAGAAGATGCCCGTGGAGTTGCGGTTGCTGCCGAGCATCAGCTCCGACGCGACTTGTCGCAGCGGAGGTCCTTCGCCGAGCGCCGCCCCGACCGCAGCGACCGAGAGCGGAGTGTTACTTTGTTCGATTGCGAGCTCGGCTAACTCCAGCGCCCACTCGGTTCGCTCGGCTGGGGAAAGCGTTTGCGGCGATGTCGCTTCCGCATCGGGCGGAGTGAGGATCTCCGCGGCCAACTGCTCGAGCGATTCGGCGGCTTGTTCGCTACGACCGTGCCGCTGAGCGATTTCGTTAGAGTGCCGCAGCAGAGCGAGATGCATTCGCGCCTCCTGCGACTCGCCCACGACCCGCAGCAGTCGATCGCTGAGCCGCTGGGCTTCCGCCACCGGGGTGTCGCGGTCGAGTGCAGCGGCGATCGCCGGCCAGGTTTGGAGCGCGAAGCTCGATGCATCCTCGGCATCCTCGGGGACTTTTTCCCAGCGACTGGCGATTGCGGGAATCGTCTCGTTCAGCAGCGCCGCGTCTTCCGCGGCAGCGGCCAGGACGGCCCGCACGACCAGCGCCCGCAGGACCTGGGGCTGCAAAGTTTCGGCGTCCGCTGCCGGCGCGTCTGTCGCGGCCTGGTCCTGGGAGTCGGCGACTGCAACTTTTTGGGCGAGTTCGCCGAGCTGGCGGCGGCCTTCTTCGGTTTTCCCGGCGGGCCCCGCCAAGCGATCCAGCATGCTCTCGACGCGCAGCTGTCCCAAGCTGCTGCCGACGATCCGGGGCTGGAGCAATTCGGCGAACCTGTCGGTGGTCGGTTCCGGGTTCTCCTCCTGTCTGGCCGAGGCGGATTCGATGCGTTCCTGAAGAGCCGCCAAGCAGTGCTCGGGCGTCAACTTGGCTTCAGCGTCGGTGCGGGTCTTCCTCAGTTGGTCGAGGTAGTACTGCGAATTTCCGTAACTCGCCGCTTCGCCGAGGAGCATCGAGTCGTCGAGGATCTGTTCGCACAGCTGGAGTGCGTCGAGCGGGTAATCGATCGCCAGCAGTCCGGCAGCGATCCCCTGCAACGAGCGGACTTTCTGCTGCGCCTGATAGCCGCTGGGGAGGCCTCGCTGATCGGGCTGCGGGGCATCGATCGCTTCCAGCAGCAGCTGCCGAGCTTCCTCGCGGCGACCCACTTTCGGCAGCGCAGTGACCAGAGCCGCTTTCGGGGTGTAGGCGAAATTGTCGCTGAACGACGCTTCCCGCTCGGCGGCGACCTCGAGCAGTCGCACGGCCTGCTCGGCGAGTTTCTCGGATTCGAGGAAGAGCACGCCGAGTTGCCAAGCGGCCATGGGCTGTAGCTCAGGTTCTTCGCCTTCGAGCAGTGGCGCGATCAGCTCGGCTGCCCGCTCCGGGCGACCGGCCGCGGCGGCCAGTCCGGCGGCCAGGGATCGCATTTCGTCCCACTCGAGATCGTCCCGGTGAGCCTGTTCGGCGAGATCGGCGAGCTCGCTGATCCGCTCATGGTTTTTGGTCTCGGCCAAGCGGGTCAGCGTGCCGTTGATCTGCCCACCGGAACCGACCGAGATCGAGCCGTTCAGGCTGCTCCAGTCATTCAGCCTGCCCGACTGGTTTTTGGTCAGCAGCGCATCACGCAGGGTCGCGAAGATTTCGGGATCGTCGAGTGCGCTTTCGCTGGTGGCCGCGGCGCTGAGTGCGATGCCCGCCATCTGCGGGCCGGCGTCGAACATCGCGATCATCAGTCGTTTGAGCGGTTCGCGGTTCTCCTCCTCGCGCCAGCCTTCTTGGAGCAGGGTGTCGAAGTAGTGATAGGACCGCTGGTACTTGTCGAGCCCGGAGTCGAGGATTTGATTGACGAGCGCCTCGTAGCCCCCTTTGCTCTTCAGGCTCTCGCGGAAGCTGTAAAAATGATTGCTCAGCAGATCGGGCTGTTTGCGGATCGCCGCGATGAGATTCTCGATCGCTTTGTCGTGTTCGCCCGCCTGGGAGCTGCGGAGGGCCAGTTGGATCAGGGCGTCGGCATTTTGGGAGCCGGCCTCGCCAGTACCTTGCAGCACTTTGGCCGCCTTGTCGCGGTCGCCTGAGGCGATGTACAGCTCGGCGAGCTCCGAGGCGATTCGCGCCGACTTGGGGGCCGCGGCCAGTTGTTGTTCGAGCCGCGCGACGAGCGGCTCGAGTCGATCGGCCGCGGCGAGTACCTGGACCGCTTCGCGACGGAGGTACTCTTCGCTCGAGCCGGAGCCCGAAGCCCTGCCTCGCGTGCGGGTGAGGATCTGCATGGCAACTTCCGCGGCCGCTTCTCGCTTGCCCATCGTATTGAGGCCCCGCATTACTTCCTGCAGCGTCTGTGTTTGGCTGCCGGCGTGTTGCTGGATCCGCCGCACCAGGTTGTCGGCCAGATCGTTCATGCCGAGTGCGGTGAGGTGCTGGGCCAGCAAAAGCTGGGTGCTCGAATCGAGCCGCATCGCGTAGAGTCGCCGCGCCGCTTGCTGGGCTCGGGCGCGGTCGCCGAGCTGCGAGGCGAGCTGCAGCATGGCCAGCTCGCGTTCCTGGACCAGCTGGCTGTTCAGCGGCTGGATCGCTTCGACGATTTTGAGGGCGCCGAGCTTGTCGCCCGCGGCGTATCGCTGCCGGGCCAGCACGACGCGGAGCGCGTTGCAGCTGGGGTCGGCTTCGAGCGCCTCGGCGAGAAGCTCGGCGGACTCTTCGGGAGCACCGCTCCAGTGCCGCACGAAAGCGGCCGCGGCGAGCCGCACCAGTCGCCGCGTCGCCGACTCCTCTTGGCCGGCCCCGTCATCCGCTTCTTGGCGAAGCCGCCCGATGAACTCCTCTTCGAGTCCTCCCGCTTTGGAGACGCTCCAGAGCAAATGCAGGGTCCGCAGCATCTCCTCATTCCAGACCGGAGTCGCCGGCGGGAAGTCGAGAGCGGTGTAGCGGTTGTCGAGCTTGTTGCCGACGATCGCTTGCACATGGACGTTGCCCGACCCGGCGGAGGTCGCTGCCCGCTGCGATGGTCGTAGGTTCTCGTACATGGTGGTCACCGTGTCGATCAGCAGCTCGAGATCTTCATTCACCAGCGGCTGGTACTCTTCTTTCTCAAGCCCTTGCTGAGCGAAGAGATTCAGGGCCGTGTGCAGGAACCGTGGATCTTCGGCCGAACCGGTCAGCATTCGCCGAAGTCGCTGGCGATCGCCCAATCGGGCTGCGAGGAACATTTGCATCGAGCGGTGTGCCGGAGCGTACTGGGAATCGACCTTCAGACCTATGATCCGGTCGGCCAAATCGATAGCCGCCTGCTCTTGTCCCGCTCGGATCAGTTGATCGATCGCCGGCCCGCTGAGCCGAGTGGCATGGAGGGGCGATTCGGCGATGATCGCTTCCATGGATTTCTTAATCGTCTCCAGCGTCGCCTCGGGGAGCGGCTCGGATTCCTTGACCGAACCGTCCGATGACCGCCGCGGTTGTAGTAGGGTCATCAGGTGGCGGGCTTTGCCTTCCACCCCCGCCCGCTCGGCCAACTGCTCGGCAACTCGCACCTGCCGTTCAAGCAGTTCGTCGTCCTGCGGCACCGGGCCCGTCAACAACTGCAGGGCGATGTCCAGGTCCCAGAGGGCCGCTTCGCCGCGGGCTGGATCGGCCGCTTCGTCCGCTGCCTGCTGGAACGAATCGAGGAACGCGTCGGTTTGCTCCGCCTCCTGAGCGATTCCCAAGAGGACCGCGATCGCCGCGGCACGCGCGAGCGAAAAGTGGCTGAGCTGGCCGCTGAAACCGGGGCCGCTGCCGGAGTAGTAGACGGTGTTGTTGGTTGAGGCGAGCAATGGACGGAACATGTACTGCGCGTTCATCAACCGATAGCTCGGAGGGAGCGACGTCTGGGAGGGCGAGCTGTTGCGAGTCGAGCTCTGCGAGGGGCGCGACGCCTGGCGAGCCTTTTCGCGGGCTTCTTGGGCGGCGGTCTCGCGGCTGGGGGTCTCGCGCGGTAGCTGTAGCGCCAGCAGTCGCCGAGCCGCCTCGGCCGCCCGCTCGTCCTTCGCCGCTTCCTTGCCGTCTTCCTCGTCATCGCTCAAGCGGTAAGCGATCGCCAACCGGGCGAGTGTCTCCCAGTCGTCGGGCTGATCGGCCAGCAGACGCTGGGAGATTTTGATCGCCGTCTCCCATTCGGCCCGCTGCAGCGCTCCGTCGACCGTCGAGAGGAGTTGTTCTTCGGCGTCCTCGCCGCGGGAGAGTCGCATCCAAATCGCTTCGGCTTGCTCGATCTCACCGAGGTCGATCAGCAGTCGCGCGAGCCGCGTGTCCCCTTCGCGGCTGGGGGCGATCTCGTTCAGCGCCCGTTGGTACTCGGCCGCCGCCACGGTGTCGCTGTCGCGGGTGGCCAAGTCGACCAGCCGCTCGAGCAGCAGCGTGTCGCGGGGGCTGGCCGCGAGCAGATCGTCGAGCAATCGGCGGGCGGTGCCGGTATCGCCGGAGGCTTCCTGGGCGGCAGCGATCAGCAAATCGGCTTCCCGTCGGCCTTCGCCATCACGGCCTTCGCGACCGCTGATTTCGAGCCGCTCGATCAGCTGCTCGAACTGTCCGCTCCGCACGTACAGCTCGGTCAGCTGGGTGACCAGGTCCCCTTTCGCGTCGAGATTCTCGGCGGCCTCGAAAGCCTGCCAGTAGAGCTCGATTGCTTCGTCGGTGCGGAATTGATCGGCGAGCGCTCGAGCCAGCGCTAGCATGGCGTCGCGGTCGTTCGGAGCGGCACGGACTCCGCGGCGCAGCGCGTCGAGTCCCTGGTCAACTTCGCCGATCCGGAAGCAGAGGTCGGCAAAGAAGCGATAGTTCTCGGGGTTCGTCGCTCCGCTGGCCAAGAGCTCGCGCCCCGCTTCGAGAGCCGCCTCCGAATCGCCAAGCCGCAGCTGCAGGTTGGCGATTTGCGTGAGGTGGTTGGAGCGAAAGCGTTGGTCGATTTCAGCCAGCCGCCGATACGCTTCGATCGCCGCCCCGAATTGGCCGGAGCGTTCGCGGAGCTCGGCAGCGGTCGTCCACGCGGCGATCGAATCCGAAGCCACCGTCACCGCCCGGCCCGCCGCGCGGACCGCTTCGTCGAGCTCGCTGTTCGCCTGTAGCAGCCGAGCCAAACGGATCCAGGCTTCGGCGTCGTTGGGGTTGGAGCTTGTCAGTTCCCGGGCTTCGGCGATCCGCTCGGGCAATTCTCCCGCGGCTTGGTAAAGCTCGATCTGTTCGCTCAGTAATTGACCCCGCTCGTCGGGCGTCTCGGCCAGCGACGAAGCCAGCTGCAGCTGTTCGTTGGCTTCTTCGTACCGCTGTGCCTCGCGAAGCATTTGGCCAAAGCGGAGCCGCTCGGCCAGAGTCGGATCGAGCTGGGCGGCTTCGCCCATCGTTTCGAGAGCCAGCGAATCATGGTCGAACGTGGCATAGACTTCGGCCAAGCGGACCAGGTTCTCTCGCGTGCGGCGGTCGCCGGTGGCCAGTTCCGCCCAAACCTGTCGGGCCTCCTCGCCGCGGCCGAGCCGGTGCAGGTATTCGCCGAGATACTCGCGGTACTGCGGTTCGTCGGGAGCCAGTTCGATCGCTTTGGCGTACAGTGCAAGGGCCCGCTCAGTCTGTTCGGCCGCCCGCATCAAATCGGCGGTTTGGCTGGCGGTCACTGCGTCGTCGGGGCGTCGCTCGACCAGTTTTTCCCAAACTTCGGCAGCTTGCTTTTGCCGCTCCTCGGTCGGCACTTCGCGGTCGGCCAGCAGCGTTTCGCCCCAGCGGATGATGACGTCGGGATCGTCCGGCACCAGCTCGTGCAAGCGGGCGTACTGCGTGGCGGCTTCGGCGAATTTCTCCTCGCCGAGCAGGGCACCCACGAGCGCTTCGCGCGGTTCGCTGTCGGTTGGTGCCCGCTCGATCGCCTGCTCGAACCACTGCCGCGCCTCGGGCAGCCGGCCTTGGAGGGCGAGCGTGCGGCCGGCCCGGAGCATCGCGTCGACATCGTTCGGATGCTTTTTGATCCAGGCCGCGTAGTACTCGCTCAGCGCGTCGTAGTCGGCGGAGTCGGTGAACGAGGCTTCGATTCGTCGGCGGACATCGCGGTACAGCCAGCTGTCGGGGTTGAGTTGTGCGAGTTGCTTCTCGAGATCACCTCGAGCCGCTTCGGCTTCTCCCAAACGCAGCTTCATCTCGGCCGCGCGGATCGCGAACTGGACTCGCTGGTACGGGTCGCGGGCCGCTGTGGCGAGATCGGTGAATCGCTGGAGCGCGGCAGCGTGGTTGCCTTCGTCGGCCAGAATCGCGGCGACCGCTTCGGCGACGCGGGTGTCGCCCGGAAAAGCTTCGGTCAACTGCTGCCACACCTCGGCCGCTCGCTCGTCTTGCTGCTGCCGCTGATAGAGCCGGCCCAAAGCCTTGCCGATCTCCAGCAGCTCGGCTCGCGGCGGTTGGCGGCGGAGCGCTTCTTCCATCGCTTCGGCCGCCCGGTCGGGTTCACCGAGCAGGAGGTGGGCGCGCCCCAGGTAGTACGGAGCCATGCTGTCGTCGGGCAGTTGCTCGGTGGCTCGGCGGAGCGCGGTGATCGCCTCGAGCTCTTCGCCCCGTCGCAGCTGGATCAGACCCAAGAGCAGCCAGCTATTGCCGTCGGCCTGGTCGCTCTCGGCGTCGCGGCGGAGCTGTTCGACGAACGGCTCGAGCGAACCGTTTTGGACGTGGTAGCCATAGAGGCGGTCGAGCGCCGTGCCGGTCCGCGGCCGCCGCTCGAGGAGCTGGAGAAACCGCTCGGCGGCTACCCGTTCGCGACGCTCGGCTTCGGTCTCAGCCGGTTCCTGCGAGGCTGCGTTTTGGGCGGCCGTGTCTTGGGCGGCAGCATCTTGGGCTGGAGCCAGCGACGGAGCGGGGATCGTGAGCGTGGTGGCCACCGAGCCGAGGGCCAGCAGCAGAGCGGTGAGGCGTTTGCCGGTACGGCTGCGGGGGATGAGCGTCGCCATCGTGGCTCTCCGAGAGAAGTTTCAACTGCGAAAAGTTCAACCGATACGTCCAGCCGGAACTGGAGAGATTGGGGCTAGAGAGTGTAGGCGAAAAAGTTCTCGCGGTGAGAGAAAAAACCGGTAGGATTGTGTGGACCATCATCCCCGGATGGGTGAGGGCGGTTGGGGCATACAATCAGCCGCAACGCGCTAGCGTCCGGTTCTCACCGCCTTTTCGAGAACCGGGGGCTAGCGCCCGGCGGCTGATGACCATCCGGCCCTGACGCTCTGCGGTGGACATGACAACAATCCGACGGATTGCACCGCTTCCTACGAGGACGAGAACACGCATGGCGATCGAGGATGACCCGCAGTTGCGGGCTGAGCTGGAGCGGTTTCGCGAGGACTTCGCGCGGCTGCGGGAGGAAGTGGCACGGGTGATCGTGGGCCAGCGGGAAATCGTCGACGGAGTGCTGATGGCGCTTGTTGCCGGCGGCCACGTATTGCTCGAAGGAGTTCCGGGGCTCGGCAAGACGCTGCTCGTGCGGACGCTGGCCTCGGTGCTCGAGGCTCGCTTTTCGCGGATCCAGTTCACTCCCGACTTGATGCCGGCGGACCTGATCGGGACCAACGTGTTGGTCGAAGGGGAGGGGGGGCAGCGGGAGTTTCGCTTCGATCCGGGGCCGCTGTTCGCCAACGTGGTTTTGGCTGACGAGATCAACCGCGCCACGCCCAAGACGCAGTCCGCGCTGCTCGAAGCGATGCAGGAGCACAGTGTCACGGTCGCCGGCGTCACCCACTCGCTCGATCGGCTGTTCTTTGTGCTGGCGACGCAAAACCCGCTGGAGATGGAAGGGACGTATCCGTTGCCCGAAGCGCAGCTCGATCGCTTTCTGTTGAAGTTGATCGTGCCGTATCCGACGGCCGAAGAGATGGAGACGATCCTCGACCGCACGACCGACGTCGACTCGCCCACGGCCAGCCCGCTGCTGAAACCCGAGCGGGTGTTGGAGATGTCGCGGCTGGCGCGGCGGATCCCGGTTGCCGACGAGGTTCGGCGGTTCGCGATTCAGACCGTGATGGGAACGCATCCTGACCAGCCGCAGGCGAGTCCCATGGTGCGGCAGTTCGTGCGGTACGGAGCCAGCCCGCGAGGAGCCCAAGCGGTGCTGCTGACGGCCAAGATTCACGCCCTGCTCGACGATCGTTACCACGTCGCCCGAGACGACATTCGTGCGGTCGCCCGGAGTGCCCTGCGGCATCGAGTGCTGCTGAACTTCGAAGGCCAAGCCGAAGCGATCTCGACCGACGCGGTCGTCGAAGACGTGATGCAGCACGTCGGCGACGCGGTGCTGGCGTAAGATCGCGGGCCCTGCACGTCACCCTCCCCGGGGGAGGGTGACGGATAATCGAGACGCAAAGCACAACAAACCCCTTCTCTTTCTCCTTCTCGAACCGGTATCACGGATGCTTCTTGAGCCCCAGTTTCTGGCGCGGTTGGAGTACCTTTCGCTGCTCTCGCGGCGGATGTTTCGGGGGCAGCTATTGGCCCAGCGGCGGACGCGGCAGATGGGCGGCGGGATCGAGTTCGCCGACCACCGCGCATACTCTCCGGGTGACGACCTGCGGTACCTCGATTGGCAGGTGTATGCCCGCCACGGCGACGTGCTGTTGCGGCGGTTTCAGGAGGAGGAGGATCTGCACGTGTACGTGCTGGTCGATGCCTCGCCGAGCATGGCAGCCCCATCGAGCGCGAACGCAGGTCAGCCGAGCAAGTTCGATTACGCTCGCCAGATCGCCGCTGCGCTTTCCTACATCGCCCTGGCCGATTTGGATCGCGTGGCAATTCTCGCCTACGCCGAAGCGGTCCATCAGTGGATGCCGATGACCCGCGGCAAGGACCGCGTCCTCTCGGTGCTGCGGTTTCTCGAGGCGCTCGAGACTCGCGGCGGACGGACTGATCTGGAAGCGGTGGCCCGGACGCTGGTCCACCGGGCGCCGCGCCGTGGGCTGGCGATCGTGATCAGCGACTTGTTCGACCAAGAGGGATTCCGCCGCGGCGCCGATCTGCTCCGCCACCATGGCTTCGAGCCGCACTTGGTCCAAGTCCACACGGCCGAGGAAGCCGAGCCGCCGCTGCTCGGTGAGCTCGAACTCTAGGACGTCGAGACCGGAGACGTGCGGCGGGTGATCGTCACCGAGCGGCTGCGGCGCCAGTACCGCCAGCGGTTCGAGGCCTTTTTGGAGTCGATCCAAACCTACTGCCGCGGGTATGGGCTCAGCTGCACGCGGAGCACCACCGAGGTCCCCTTCGATCAACTGATACTGCGGATGATGCGGTCCGCGGGAGTAACCCAGTGATCGGTTTCGCCGGAGTTCCAGGAAGCGGGCTTGCTGGGCCAATCGCCCAAGTCCAGCTGGCCGCCCCGCAGCTGGCCCTGTGGGGGCTGTTGGCGGTGCCGATCATCGCGCTGTTCATCCTCCGCGTGCGGCTGCGGCGAGAGCCCGTGTCGACGCTGCTGTTCTGGGATCAGTTGCTCGACGACCGCCGCCGCCGCGCGTGGTGGCAGCGGCTGCGGAGTCCTTTGTCGCTGCTGCTGCAATTACTGTTGTTGGGGTTGGTGGTCGCGGCGCTGGTCGATCCCCTGTGGGCTTGGCAAGCCGCTCAGCCACGGCGAGTGGTGTTGGTCGTCGACAATTCGGCCAGCATGAATGCGAGGCTCCCGGGCGACGCAACGGATCGCCTGGAAGAAGCTCGCGAGGCGGCCGCTTCGATCGTTCGCTCGCTGCGTGACCGCGACCGGATGGCGGTCGTGACTGCCGGCGGATTGCCGCGGGTTCACTTGGGCATGACCGACGATCTCCGCCGGCTGCGAACAGCCGTCGCAACCGTTCCCGCGACCGACGCTCCCGACCAATTGGCCGCCGCTGTGACGCTCGCTCGGCAGCTCCTGGCCAGCGAGAAATTCAGCAACGCGGAGAGCGAAATCATCGTCCTGACCGACGGCGGCAGCGGCACGAAACTCTCCACCAAAGAGTCGGCCGGCAGCCAAGAGGCCAGCAGTGAGGCTGCCAGCAGCGAAGGAGCCAGTGCGGCTCCCCCGGTGACCTTCTATGGCCTTGGGCGGGCCGCCGACAACGTGGCGATCACCGCGTTCCAGGTTCGCCGCAGCGTTGCCGATGCGCTCAGTTACCAAATCTTGGTCGAGGTTTCCAACTTCAGCCGCACCGCCGTCGAGCGACGATTGGAGATCGATTTAGAGCAGTCGCCGGTCGATGTCGTGCCGCTGCAGTTGGACGCGGGGCAGGTCTGGCGGCAGACGCTCGACCACACTTCGATCGAGGGTGGAGAGCTGGTCGCCCGCTTGGTCGCTCCTGCCGCTACCAGTGATGTAGAACCCGCCGACTCAGAACCCGCGGATGCGCTTTCGAGCGACGACGTGGCTCGGGCCGTGCTGCCGCGGCGGGATCCGGTTCCGGTGGTGCTCGTCACGCCAGGCAACCTGTTTCTACAAAACGTGTTGGCGGCGATTCCCGGAGTGGCGTTGACGGTCACGCTCGAGGTGCCGGCGGAGATCCCGGCTGGCGGAATTTTGGTGCTGCACCGCACGGTGCCCGACGAGCTGCCGCCGGGAGCGGTGCTGGTGATCCACCCCGAGAAGTCGAACGAGCTGTGGCAGATTGGCGACGAGCTCGCTTCGCCGCTGGTGTTTGGGCAGACCGAGGAGACACCGCTGCTGGCCCACTTGCGACTGCAGAACGTGGCGCTCGCGGGGGCTCGCCGGCTGGAATTCTCGGTCGAGGCCGAGCCGTTGCTCGCGTCGCCGACCGAGGCACCGCTGTACGCTCGGCTGTCGCGGCCGGAGGGGGAGGTGCTGGTCTTGGACGCGGAGCTGGAGCAGGGGGATTTGCCGCTCCGGATCGCCTTTCCGGTGATGATGAAGAACGCGGTGGAGTGGTTTCTGGGAACCAAGGGGGAGCTGCAGCCGGCACTCGCCACAGGCCAGTCGACCGTGATCCGCGCTCCGGCCCAGGGGGCGGCGTGGCTGCTTCGCTCCCCACGCGGCGAGACGTTCCCGCTCTCGACCGACTCCGACCGCTTGTCGATCGGCCCACTGCCGCAGACCGGCGTGTGGAGGGTCGAGCCGCGGGACGATCGCGAGCGGGGCGATCGCGAGCGGGTCGTCGCCTTGGCGGTGAATTTGACGAGTGCCGCCGAGAGCGATCTGCGGGAGGCTTCGGATTTCGCGCCGCCGCCGGCCGCCACGTTGGCGGGCGTGGGGGGCTATTCGATGTGGATTTATCTCGCGGCGCTGGCGGTGATCGGTTTGGTCGGCGAATGGATTTTGTACCAACGCCGCGTGGTTGCTTAACGGTTTGGAGTGACGATGTTCGGATCGGAATTTTCGCTCGAGCTGTGGCGACCCGGGTGGCTGGTCGGACTGCTGCTGCTCGGCGTGCTGTGGTGGTTCTACCGTTACAGCCTCAGCGACTTTTCCTGTGGGCAGCGGCGGTTGTCGCTCGCGGTCCGGTCGGCGGTGGTCGTGCTGTTGGTCTTGGCCGCGGCCGGATTGACCGCCCGGACGGTAACGCGGCAGCGAATGACGGTGGTCGCTGTCGATCACAGTTTGAGCGTCGATGAATCGGCTGCGGAGAAAGTTCAAGAGCTCGCCGAGCAACTGCGGCGAGCGGCGGCGAGCAACCAGCGACTGGCCTTCCTGCGGTTCGCTGCCGCTCCAGAGCCAGTGGACGATTCGGAAGACGCGGTCGATCGATGGGCGGAACAGCCACTGAGCGATGAGCAGCGGAGTGGGACCGATCTGGCCGCGGCCATCCGTGTGGCCGCCGCGGCGATCGAGCCGGAGTACGTGCCGGATGTGGTGATTCTCTCCGACGGAAATCCGACCAGCGGAGATGCGGTAGCGGCAGCGGCGGCCGCAGGGGTTCCAGTCCACACGATTTCGTTGCCCGTTCGCGACGAGCCCGAGATTCAGCTCAGCGAGGTGTTGCTGCCGGCCCAGGTCCGCGAGGGAGAACCGTTCCATGTCGAGATTGTGGTGCGGTCGAACGTGGCGGGGCCCGCGACGCTCGACTTGTACCGCGACGACATCCGCGTCCAGGACGGGGAGGCGGGACAGAGCGTGACGCTCAAGGAAGGCGAAAATCGCTTTCGCATTCGGCAAACGATCGAGGACGCGCGGCAGACCGAGTACACCGCACGCGTCGAGTCCTCCCGCGATACGCTGCTCGACAACAACGCGGCGAGCGGTTTGGTCTTTGCCGCCGGCCGCCCCTCGGTGCTGGTTTGCGACTCCTCAGGGGACGCGACCGACGCGTTCCGCTGGGCGCTCGAGGAACAAGACATCCGGGTCGAAGTGCGAGACCCCGAGGGATTGCCACGCGACTTGGCCGAGCTGCAAAAGTTCGATTGCTTGGTGCTGAGCAACGTCCCGGCCACCGCGATGAGCGTCCGCCAGATGGAGCTGATTCGCAGCTACGTGCAGGACCTCGGCGGCGGGCTGGTGATGACCGGCGGCGACCAGGCTTTCGGGCTGGGGGGCTACTACAAAACGACGCTCGAAGAGATCCTGCCGGTCCGCAGCAATTTTGAGAAGGAACGCGAAAAGCCGAGCCTGGCGATGGTCCTGGTGATCGATAAATCGGGATCGATGGGAGGCCAAAAAATCGAGCTGGCCAAAGACGCTGCCAAAGCGGCCGTCGAATTGCTGGGGCCTCGCGACGCCGTGGGGGTGATCGCCTTTGACGGTTCGAGCAACTGGGTCAGCCCGCTGCAGAACGGCTCGTCGCAAGGAGCGATCCTCGACCGGATCAGCTCGATTCAGGCTAGCGGCGGGACGAGCATCTATCCGGCGCTGGCCGACGCCCACGACGCGCTGCTCGCTGCGTCCGCGAAGCTCAAGCACGTGATTCTGCTGACCGACGGTCACAGCAGCCCAGGGGATTTTGAAGGTTTGGCGACCGATATGTCGGCGGCACGGATGACGATCAGCACCGTCGCGGTGGGGCAGGAAGCCGACGATCAGCTGCTCGAGCAGTTGGCCGAGATCGGCCGCGGCCGCTACTACCACTGCGACGACCCGGCGTCGGTCCCTCAGGTTTTTGCCAAGGAGACAGTGGAGGCCAGCAAGTCGGCGATCAATGAACTGCCGTTCCTGCCCCAACTCGTCCGCCCAACGGCTGTGCTCGGGGGACTGGAGTTGGAGGCCGCGCCGTTGCTGCTCGGCTACGTCGTGACGCGTCCCAAACCGACCAGCGAATTCATTTTGGCCAGCGAAGCGGGAGATCCGCTGCTGGTGTGGTGGCGGTATGGATTGGGGATGACCGTGGCCTTCACTTCGGACATCGGCCCCCGCTGGTCCGCTGAGTGGCTCTCGTGGCCTGAGTTTGGCACGTTCTGGGCCCAGACGATTCGCCACGCGATGCGGAAGTCGGATGCCGCCGGAGCCTTTGTCGAAGTGGTTCGCGAGGAGGACCAAGCTCGCATCGTTCTCGATTCGGTCGATCCGGTGGACAATTTCGTGAACGACGCACCCACGACGCTGACGCTGATCCGGCCAGGCCAAGTCGCCGAGCGGATGGAGATGCAGCCGACCGCACCGGGACGCTACGAGGCGAAGTTTCCCGCCGACGCTCGAGGGGCTTACCTGATGGAGATCAGCCAGGACCGCGGGGGCGAAATGATGCGGCAAAACCGTGGGCTGGTCGTGGGGTATCCCACTGAGTTGCGGCTGCAGAGCGTCGACCGCGACTTGCTGCGGCAGATCGCCGAAATTTCCGGAGGGCGGTTGGAGCCGACGCCTGCGGAGCTGACCGCCGCGGATGGACGCTCGGCTCGCCGCCGGGTCGCGCTCTGGCCGTGGCTGCTGATCGTCGCGTTGTTGCTGTTCGTCTTGGACGTCGCCCTCCGCCGAATCGATTTCGCTCGGCTGCCGCGAGTGCGAACAGAAAAGTCTTCCCCGGTGGTACCCGACCCCGTACCATCAGGGTAGGTCCTGGTCCATTCGAGTAGGGGCCATTCGAGTAGGGGCCATTCGAGTAGGGGCCATCAGAGTAGGGGCCATCAGAGTAGGGGCCATCAGAGTAGGGTCCAGCAGGATCGCTGGTCCTCCGCCTCCCATTCTCCGGAGCGCCTTCCATGTTGCCAGACGTCCGCTCTCGATTGCGTCCCGTTCGCCGTCGCATGCACCGCATGCAGTTATGGCGAGCGGCCACGGCTGGCTTGGCTGTGGGGTCACTCGTGGGGACCGTCGCCGCGGTGTTGTGGCGAAGTGGCATCATCGACTCCTGGTGGCCGGCGGTGGCTGCCGGACCGCTCGCTGCTCTCCTGGCGCTCGCCGCGGGAGCGGTGGTCCGTCCGAGTTGGCGAGCCGCCGCGGCAGCCGTCGATGCTCATTACGCTCTTAAGGACCGAGCGGTCACGGCGCTCCGCTTCGCCGCGGATCTCCGCGACGACTCGCTCCGCCGGTTGCAGGTCCGCGAGACGCTCGAGCATCTCCAGAGCATCGACGCTCGGGCCGCGGTCCCGCAGATCGGCACGCGCTGGACGCCCGTCGCGATCGGAGCCGTCGGGGCGCTGGTGGCCGTGCTGCTGATTCCACTCAGCAATCCACAGCCGGTGGTCGCGGTGGCGGCGCTGCCAGTCGTGCTCGAGCAAGCCGACGAGCTCGAAGCGACGATGCTCGAGGAGCTGCGGGAATTGGCCGAGCAGCAGCAGGAGCCGGAGCTGGAAGAGTTGACCGACGAGCTGGAGGAGCTGGTCGAGCAACTGCGGCGTCCTGAGACCGATCAGCGTCAGGCCCTGGCGACGCTCTCCGAGATGCAGCAAGCGCTGCAAGCGGCGATGGGGAAGTTCGATCTCCAGCAAGTCGACACGGCGCTGCAGGAGATCGCCGCGGCGATGGAGCCAGCCGAAGCGATGCGGGCGATCGCCGAAGCGCTCCAAAAAGGAGACTACGATTCGGCGGCCGACCAGCTCGAACAATTCGACTCGGCCCAGCTGAACCAGAAGGAACGCCGAGCCGTCGCCGCGAGCCTCGCGAAACTCGCCCAAGGACTCGAAAAAGGACGGCAGGGTCAGCTGAGCGAAGCGACTGGAGAAATGGCTGAAGGGATCAAGAACAACGACGCGTCGCAGTGTAAAGGCGGTGCCTGCAAGCTGGCCGGGCTCTGCCGCAAGCAATCGCTCCGCAAGAAGATCGGCCAGTGCCTCGGCTCGCAGCTGAATCGGCTGAGTCTCTGCAAGGGTGCCTGCCAAGGGGGCAAGAATGGCAGCAACAATGTCGCCAAATCCGATTCGCCCTCCAGCAACTGGGGCACCGGCGCCTCGAACGATCCGCTCGGCGACGAACGCACGCAGCTCGACAGCGGTCGCGAGCAACTGGAGGTGACTGGTACGGCGGGCGAGGGTCCGAGCGACCGCGAGATCACCACCGCCCCGGAAGCGAGCCAGCAAGCCCGCCGCGGCTACCGCGAGCGATATGCCGAGTACCGCCGGCAAGCTGAAGAAGTGCTCGACAGCGAACCGCTGCCGCTGGGCTATCGGCAAACCGTGCAAACCTACTTCGAAAGCATTCGCCCCAGCGGCGAGGAGGTGAGCGAGGAGTAGTTCGCGTCCGCTTGCCTACAGCACGCCTTTGGTGCTGGGGATGGCGTCGCTGCGGGGGTCGCTTTCGACGGCCATCCGCAGGGCTCGGGCGGTGGCTTTGAAGATGCCTTCGGCGATGTGATGCGAGTTGCGGCCGTGGTGCAGCACGACGTGCAGATTGCAGCGGGCGTTGGCCGCGAACGATTGCCAAAAGTGCTCGACCAGCTCGCTGTCAAAGGTCCCAATCTTGGGAGCGGCGATCGGGGCGTGGTACTCGAAAGCGTATCGCCCGCCGACATCGATCGCCGAGGTCACCAAGACTTCGTCCATCGGCAGCGTGAAGTGCCCGTAGCGGCGAATTCCGGCGCGGTTGCCAACTGCCTCATCGACCGCTTGGCCGAGACAGATCCCCACGTCCTCGGCCGTGTGGTGGTCGTCGACATGCAGATCCCCCTGGGCCGCGACCTCGAGATCGACGAGCGCATGCCGAGCGAACAGGTCGAGCATGTGGTCGAGAAACCCGATCCCCGTCGACCGCTGGCCCGCTCCGGAGCCATCGAGATTCAAAGCCAAACGGATGTCGGTCTCACCCGTCTTGCGAACAATTTCAGCGGTGCGTTTCACGGGAGTCGTTGGGGGGTGGGGGGTAGTGAGGCTGTGTTTTCTGGCCCCCTCTCCCCCGAAGGGAATCGCGGCATCCGCCCGGCTCTCGTCCCAAACGATTTCGCGATTCACTTTGGGGGAGAGGGTCGGGGTGAGGGGGAACGCGGCCGGCAACCGGCCGCTGTGGATGTTTCGGCTCTCGGCGTGTTTGTAATGCGGAGATTTGGGTGGTGTGGGCCGCATGAGAGGCCCCCTCACCCTAACCCTCTCCCCCGAACGGATCGCGGCAAAGTGGCGTGTTCACGTTGAGTTTCTCCCGCGATCCGTTCGGGGGAGAGGGGACTGGAAGATTCCTGCTCTCACCCATTTCACGCCTCAGTCCCTTCTAACCGCCTGCCTCGGCGAGGGCCCGCTGCAGAACCGTCAGGCAGGCATCGATTTGGGCTTCGGTGCCGACGCTGATTCGCAGCCCATCTCCCCAGCCGGGGAAGTCCATGTACCGCACCAAGACCTGATTGCGTTTCAGGAATTCGTGCAACTGTTTATGGGAAAACCGCGGGTGCTGGCACCACACGAAGTTGGCTTGCGACGGCGTGACGTCGAAGCCGAGCTCGGCGAGCCGCGCCGCCAGACGCTCGCGGGTGGCGAGAATCTGGCGGCGATTTTCGGCTTGCCACTCCGTCGCTCCGATCGCCGCCGTGGCTGCGGCGATCGAGAGCGCATCGCAGTTGTAACTGTCTTTGATCTTTCCCAGTTCGGCAATCAGCTGCGGCTGGGCCAGGGCGAATCCAAAACGCAGCCCAGCCAGCGAGTAGGCCTTGCTGAGCGTGCGGGTGATGATGATTTTGTCGCTCTGCTGCAGCAGGCTCAGGCAGTTCGTGTCAGCGAAGTCGGCATACGCTTCGTCGACGACCAAAGGGCAGGGGAGCGACTCGGCGATCCGCAGCACCTCGTCGGGCGGAACGACCGTCCCGCTGGGGCTGTTCGGATTCGGGAGGAAGGCCAGCTTCAGCGATTCGTCTCCTTCGCTGAACGCGGCCGGCAGCTTCCATCCACTTTCAAACGGAATCTGCTCCCACGCCGCCCCTTGGATGTCGGCCAAGGTGCGGTACAGGATGTAGCTCGGATAGGGCAGCCGCAGCCGCTGGCCTTCGCCGACAAAACCGCGGACCAGGATCGTGAGGATCTCGTCGCTGCCATTGCCCGCCAACACCCAGTCGGGACCGGGTAGAGCAAGCACTTCGGCGGCTCGTCGGCGGAACGCGAGCGCGGTCGGTTCGGGATACCGCTGCAGACCGCTGTGGGCCGCCGCGGTGATCGCATCGATGACCGCCTGCGGGGGAGGGTAGGCATTTTCGTTCGTGTTCAATTTCACGAACTTGCCCCCCTGCGGTTGCTCGCCCGGGAGGTAGGGCTGCATCCGCGCAAGAGCCTGGCGAAAGGGAGAGGTGGGGCTAGGGCTGGGCTGGGTCATGCGAGGTGAACGGGGAGGGGCTGGAGTCTGAGTACTGAGTCAGTCGGACGTCCGGATGCGGACGCTTTGGGCGTGGCCGGTGAGGCCTTCCTTTTCGGCGATCGTCGTGACGTCGGGCGCGATCTGGCTGAGCGCCGCCTGATTGAACTCGATCACGCTGCCGCTGCGGAGAAAGTCATTGGACGAGAGTCCCGCGGCCCAGCGGGCGGTGCCGCCGGTGGGGAGGACATGGCTCGGACCAGCTGCGTAATCGCCCAGAGCGACCGGGGTGTAGTGGCCGAGGAAGGCGGCGCCGCTGTTCCGGATGTTCGCGATCACCCGCCGCGGATCGGCGGTTTGAATGTGCAGGTGCTCCGGAGCGAACTGGTCGGTCAGCTCACAGGCTTGGGCTTCGTCGCGGACGTGGATCAGGGCTCCGAAAGCTTCGAGCGAATCGACCGTCAGTTCTCCACGCTCGAGGCCGGCGACCTGGCGACCGAGTTCCTCGTAGACCGCATCGAGCAGCGACTCGCTCCAGGAGATCAGGATCGACGAACCCGGCGAGTGCTCGGCCTGGGCCAGCAGATCGGCGGCGATGAAGTCGGCCCGCGCCGTCTCGTCGGCAATCACGATTACTTCGCTCGGGCCGGCGATCGAATCGATGTCAACGTGCCCGTAGACCTGCTTCTTCGCCAAAGCGACGAACAAATTGCCGGGGCCGACGATCTTGTCGACCGCCGGAACCGCATCGCATCCGTAGGCCATCGCGGCGACCGCTTGCGCCCCGCCCATCCGATAGACTTCGGTGACTCCCAACTCGTGGCACGTCGCCAGCATGTCGGTGTTGTAGGCTCCGAACGGCGTCGGTGGGGCGACGACGGCGATCTCGTCGACTCCAGCCACCTGGGCCGGGATGACCGTCATCAGCACGGTCGATGGATAAGCCGCCGCGCCACCGGGAACGCAGACGCCGATCCGCCGCAGGGGCACGTACCGCTGCTGGAGCCGGACGCCGGGCTGCGGTTCGGTGGTCACGTCGCGGTGGAGGATCGCCGACTGAAACTGGCGGACGTTGTCGCGAATCCGGCGGACCGCGTCGAGCAGCTGCGGGTCGGCCGCCGCATGGGCCTGGGCGAGCGCTTCGGCCGGCACGCGGAGGTCGGCGGCGGTGAAGTCGGCTTTGTCGAGTGCCGCACCGTAGCGGAGCAGGGCAGCGGTCCCTTCCTCGGCCACATCCCGGCAGATCCGAGCAACGACCTGAACCGGCGTCAGCGGCTCGCCAAACACCTCCTCGGTCAGCGCACGGCCACGCGGGCTGACCACGTCCCCTTGGGGGCTGAGCCGGGTGCGGAGCTCGTCGAGGATTCCCGTGGCCGAATCGCCACGGGCGTCCACGCGTCGGATGTTCAGCTGGTCGGTCGCGGTCATCGCAGTCGTGCAGGCAGTGGTATGGAGGGGGGAGAGGTGCGGCGAAGGGCAGAGGTGCGCGGGCGGCAGTTGTCTCGCTCGAAGCACCCATCATAGGTGCCGGGCACTCTTTGGACACTGCCGCTTTGCTGCTACCGTGGAGCAAAGCGGCTCGCTCTTCCTGCCTTGGCTTTCACCCCTTCGATCCACTGTCCCCCACCGATGACCGACTCGCGCCGCGATTGGGGGACGACCACGTCCTTGGCTGTCGCACTGCTGGCGGCGCTCGTCGCGATTCTGCTCCGCATCCCAGCGGCCAGCGAGAGCCTGTGGGTCGACGAACTGCACTCGGCCTGGGCGGTGTGGGGCGAGTGGGAGGAGGTGAAGACGCGAGCGGCGTGGGGCAATCAGACGCCGTGGTACTTTTACGCCTTGTGGGGCTGGCGGAATTGGCTCGGCGACTCGGAGCTGATCCTCCGCCTGCCGTCGATGCTGGCGACAGCTCTCGCCTCGGCGGTGCTCGTCCTCGGAGTTGCCCGCAATGGTGGAGGGCTGCTCGGCGGAGCCATTGCCGGAGTGCTTCTAGCGGTCGACCGCAACGCGATTTTTTTCGGGACCGAGACGCGGCCCTATGCCGGCACGATCCTGGCCGTGGCCGTGGCGACTTGGGCTGCCGCCGAACTGCGACGTGCGGAGCTATTGCGCACTGGCGCAGGGAAAGTTTGGTGGGGGCGGGGCGGTTTGCTGCTCGCCTGCTTCGCGGGCTTTCTGGGGCACGCCACGGCGGCGATCCCGTTGGCCGTTCTCGCCACGACGCTGTTTGCTTGGCCGCTCAGAGACCGCGGGCAACTCAGAGAACGCGGGCAACTCAGAGAACGCGGGCAACGAAGCTGGAGAAGCCTGGTTAAATCGCGGCCCTATTCACCGGGAGTGTTTGTAGCGGTCGTGGTCGCGATGGCGTCGGTGCTGTGGATCAACGCCGAAGTCATTTTTCGCGTCTGGTCCGATCGGGCGCAGTGGAATGCGTTCGGACGTCCGCGATTCTTTCAGGAGCTGTGGACGATCTGGCCCTGGACGTGGCTGGTGCTGGTCCCGTTCGGCTTTTGGCGGGCGGTGAACTTTCTCAGCCGCGAGCCTCGTCAAAGTGTCCCCCCGGAGCAAGGCGAGGCCGATTGGAAGCGATCCCCCACTGCGTTGCTGGCGCCGGTGCTGGCGGCGGCATTGCTCGCGACGGCTCTCGGGTGGGCGGTCAGCTGCTTGGGGATCGCTCCGGTTTGGCACCGGCGATTCCTGATCGGGGTGCTGCCGCTGCTGTGTTGGGCTGCGGGTGGTTACTGGGGGGCGAGTGCGAGCCGGCTCACGCAGCGGCGGCGGATGCGATTCCTCTGGGGTTCGCTGCTGATGATGCTGGTTGCCGTAGGCGGCTTGATGTTCGAGCAGGGGACGCTGGCGGAGCTGAGCGATGCTGATTTCACCTGGGTCCGTCGCGGCGAGGATTGGCGGGGTGCGGTCGCCTACGTGAATCAGCATCGCGAGCCTGGCGAGCCGGTGTTCGTCGCAGCGGAACTGCTCGAGTCGGCAGCGCTCGATTCTTTACCTGCGCTCGATCCATCGCCGGCTCAGGCGACTGGCATGGAAAGGCGTCCCGAGCCGAGTCCGGAAATGATCGAGTATCTGCGGTATCCGGTCACGGGTCCGTATCGAGTGGAGGGAGCGATCCCACTCGGCCGCCAACCCGAGGTGATTCGTGGCGCGATCGCAGCCGAGTTCACCCGCCGCGGGGCGGCGCGTGGAGGGTGGGTTCTGCTTCGCCGCATCGAACCGCACGCCCGCATGATCCTGCCGGCGAGTCCTATCGGCAGCGAGCCGAGTGGAATCCGCTTCCAGACGATCGACTCGCAGGCGTTTGGCGGCGTGACGGTGGTCCGCGTCGGGGTCGCCGAGCGCCTCTGAAGGGGCTTTTGCGTTGTCCGGCTCCGCCGCCAGCCGGTAGGATGCTTCGAGGGCCCCTCGTCGTCGTGGCGCAGCGGTCTCGAACTTCCTCATGCGGTTTCAGGAGGAGTCACTGCCGTGTTCAGCCGTTGGACATCCGTCGCACTCTTGGTCGGGCTGACGGTTCTCGGCGGATTCGCTGCGGGAACCATCGGTGGTGGGGAACCTGCTGGAGATGCGGGGGCTGTGGAGGATGAGGTTGTTCGTGATGCTGGGGCTGCCAGCCGCGGCTATCGGTTCCTGACCGAGAAGCCCTACCTGCCGATCGATTTCACCGAGGAAGCGTTCGCGGCGATCTGGCAGTCGTGGCCGGAACCGCTGCGCTCCGAGGCTGCGGCGATGACGCCCGAGGAGCGGCGACGGGTGGCGTTTGAGCGCTACGGGTTGACCGAACGGCCTTTGACTGAGCCCACGGGGGACGAGCGACCGCTGCAGTACGTGGTCGACGCCGAGGGGCAGTGGACGATGAACTGCTTCTCGTGCCATGGCGGGAGCGTGTATGGAACGCCCTATCCGGGAGCGCCCAACAACGGCTTCGCTCTGCAGACGCTGACCGAAGAGATTCGCCGCACGAAGCTTCGCATCGGCGAGCCGCTGACCCGGATGGACCTCGGTTCGCTGCTGATGCCGCTGGGGACGACCGTGGGCCGGACCAACGCGGTGATGTTCGGGGTGGCGGTGATGCATTACCGCGACGAAGCGCTGAACGTGCTCAGCGACGTGGGGCCTCCGCAGTTCACTCACCACGACATGGACGCGCCGCCGTGGTGGCATTTTTATAAGCGTCCGAACATTTACATCGATGGGTTTGCCGAGCGGGGCCATCGCGGGCTGATGCAATTCATGCTGGTCCGCGAGAATGGTCCGGAGAAGTTTCGGGAGTGGGAAGCCGACTTTCGCGATGTCTACGCCTACCTGATGTCGCTTCGTCCTCCGGTTTACGAAGGCCCGATTGACGAGCGGCTCGCCGAGCAGGGACGGGTGGTCTTTGAGGCTTCCTGTGCCGAGTGCCACGGAACGTACGGTGCGGAATCGGCGTACCCGAACCGCGTCGTGGCGATCGAAGAGCTGGGAACCGATCCGGTGCGGCTTGCAGCGCTGCCGGCGGCTGGGCGAGCGAAATACGGGCGGAGCTGGTTTGCCCACGCGGGCGAACCGGAACAGCAACAGACGGTCGTCGAACCCGATGGCTATCTCGCGCCGCCGCTCGACGGCGTCTGGGCCAGCCCCCCCTATTTTCACAACGGCAGCGTTCCCACGCTGTGGCATGTGTTGCATCCCGAAGAGCGGCCGGTCGTGTGGCGGCGGTCAGCCGTGGAGATTGACTCCGAGCGGATCGGGTTCCAGATCGAGGAGGTCGACCGCGTGCCGCTCGATGAACCCGACATCGCCGTCCGCCGCCAGTACTTTGACACCCGCCAACTGGGCAAGAGTGCTGCCGGGCACGATTTCCCGAGCGCCCTGAGTGAAGCCGAGCGGCGGGCGGTACTCGAGTATCTCAAGACCCTGTAGCTACTGTTGACTTTCGGTGGCTTGCGGTACAACAAAAACAAACCATCTGCCACTTTCGCTGCCTCGCTTGCGGGGCCAGCGACTTCGCTTCGGAGTTTGCTTTAGCCATGACCACCACTCAACTGCTCGCGGCCCGCGCCGGTCAAGTCACTCCGGAGATGGAGTTCGTCGCCAAACGCGAAGAGCTGCCCGTTGAAACGATCCGCGAAGAAGTGGCTGCCGGGCGGATGGTGATCCCCGCCAATAAGGTCCACGCCGCCGGGGCGCTCGAGCCGATGGCGATCGGGATCGCCGCCAAATGCAAGATCAACGCCAACATCGGCAACAGTGCGGTGACCAGCAACGTCGAAGAGGAGCTGGACAAACTGCACACGGCCGTCCACTTCGGCGCCGACACCGTGATGGATTTGTCGACCGGCAAGGACATCGACAACATCCGCCGCAAGATCATCGAAAAGTCCCCCGTCCCGATCGGCACCGTGCCGATCTACCAGATGCTCGAAGAGCTGGGCGGAAACATCGAAGACATGCGGGCTCAGCACTTCTTGGACATGATCGAGCACCAGGCGAAGCAGGGGGTCGACTACATGACCGTCCACTGCGGCGTGAAGCTCGAGCACTTGCACCTGAGCGTCAACCGCGTCACCGGGATCGTCAGCCGAGGCGGCTCGCTGATCGCCAAGTGGATGATGGCGCACCAAAAGCAGAACCCGCTCTACGACGCGTTCGACGACCTCTGCGACATCATGCGGCAGTACGACGTCACCTGGTCGCTCGGCGACGGGATGCGGCCCGGTTCGATCGCCGATGCCTCCGACGCGGCCCAGTTCGCTGAGCTGGAAGTCCTCGGCGAACTGACGCGGCGGGGCCAAGAGAACGGCACCCAAGTGATGGTCGAAGGACCGGGGCACATCCCGATGCACCAGATCGAGATGAACATCAAGAAGCAGATCGAGCTCTGCAACGGCGCCCCCTTCTACGTCCTCGGCCCGCTCGTCACCGACATCGCTCCGGGATACGACCACATCACCAGCGCGATCGGGGCGGCGATGGCCGGCTGGCACGGAGCGGCGATGCTCTGCTACGTGACTCCCAAAGAACACCTCGGGTTGCCCAACCGCGAGGACGTCAAGCAAGGCGTGATCGCGTATAAGATTTCGGCCCACGCGGCCGACGTGGCCCGCGGTCGCAAGGGAGCCCAGGATCGCGACGACGCGCTCTCACGAGCCCGCTTCGCGTTCGACTGGAAGGAGCAGTTCCGGCTCTCGCTCGACCCCGAAACGGCCCAGGCCTACCACGACGAGACGCTTCCGCAGGACACGTTCAAAAGCGCCCACTTCTGCAGCATGTGCGGCCCCAAGTACTGCTCGATGAAGATCACCGAAGACATCCGCAAGATGGCGTCGGAGAACAAGCTGGTCGAGATCGGCGGCAAAGCCAGCGACGAAGCCTCGACGGCCGGGTAAAGGTAGCCGGTAGCCGGTAGCCGGTAGCCGGTAGCCGGTAGCCGGTAGCCGGTAGCCGGTAGCCGGTAGCCGGTAGCCGGTAGCCGGTAGTAGGATGCGCAAAATCGCCTGAGGCTGAGCCCTTTCAAGAAATCACCCTCCCCCCGGGAGGGTCGGGCTCTCGGGCCCGGGGAGGGCTGGTCGAATGGAGTCGAACGGAGGATCTCAAGGTGCCGGAGGCCCTCCCCGCTCGTTCCTAGCGGCCCTCCCGGGGGGAGGGTGATGTGCAGACGATCCAACGGCGCCCGGCGGCTGATGAAGAAGAGTTTCCCTCCCTGTTTCGACTCCTGGCAGATTCCGCTCGATGGACAAAACGCCCGCCGCCGACCCGAACGATCGGCTCCGCGAGCGGTCGTTCGTCGGGTTTGTGATCACCCAGTTCCTGGGAGCCTTCAACGACAACCTGTACAAGCAGCTGATGCTCCTGCTGGCGATTCCGGTCGCCGTGGCTGGGGCCGCGGCTGCTGAGCCCGAAGCGGCCAAGGGGGTCGATCTGCAGGGAATCGCCACCGTCACGTTTGGGATCCCCTTCGTCATCTTCGGGGGCTTTGCCGGCTATCTCGCCGATCGCTACAGCAAGCGGCGGATCATCGTGCTCTGCAAAGTGGCCGAGATCGTCATCATGGGGATGGGTGTGGCGGCGTTCTATTACGCGCCGGTGCTGGGCTTTGCCGGACTGTGGCTGGTGCTGTTTTTGATGGGGCTGCAGAGCACGTTTTTTGGGCCGGGCAAGTACGGGATTCTTCCCGAGATGTTGCCGCGAAGTGCGTTGCCGCGGGCCAACGGGATCGTGCTGATGACGACCTTCATCGCGATCATCATCGGCACCGCCGTGGCCGGTCCGCTCAAGGACTCGGTGGTCGATCCCGATCTACCACGGCTCGAGGCGGCCGCCTCCCTCTGGATCGCCTCGCTCGTCTGCGTCGGGATCGCGATTCTTGGAACCTTCTCCAGTCTGCTCGTCCGCCGCGTTCCGGTCGCCGAACCGGAGCTGCAACTGCGGGCCGAGTACTTAACGGTACCGCGGCCGATGCGGGAGCTGCTCCGCCGCGACCGCCCGCTGGTCAAAGCGCTCGTGGCGTCCTGTATCTTCTGGTTGATCGCCGGTTTGACGCTGCAGTCGGTCAATTCGCTCGGCAAAGTCCAGTTGCTGTTGAGCGATACGAAGACGAGCCTGCTGGTCTCGCTGATCAGCGTGGGGATTGCTGGAGGAGCGGTGTTGGCCGGATGGATGAGCCGCCAGAGTGCTGACAACCGGGTGATTCAAATCGGGATGTGGGGCACCGTACTGTGGTGCGTGCTGCTGGCGATCTCAATCCCCGGCCGCGGCCACCTGCTCGGCTTCGGCGGATCGATTCCGGTGCTGATTCTGCTCGGTGCGGCAGCGGCGTTTTTCGCGATTCCGATCCAAGTCTTTTTGCAGGATCGGCCGCCGGCGGAGCTCAAGGGGCGGATGATCGCGGTCATGAATCAGGCCAACTTTCTCGCGATCGTGATGGCCGGAATTCTCTACCAGATTCTGGACCGCGTGATCGCTGCGGCCGATTGGCCCCGCAGCATGCTGTTCGCCGTGATGGCCCTGCTGTTCCTCCCGGTGGCCATCTTTTTCCGCCTCGACTCCGACGAACCGGCGCCATAGTCGCCTTTCGCGCTTCATCAGCCGCCACGCGCTAGCGTCCGGTTCTCACGGCGCTCGCAGGAACCGGGGGCTAGCGCCCGGCGGCTGATAGGGTCCGCGAAAGTTGCTCAGACACGCTACTTTCGCGCTTCATCAGCCGCCACGCGCTAGCGTCCGGTTCTCACGGCGCTTTCGGGAACCGGGGGCTAGCGCCCGGCGGCTGATAGGGTCCGCGAAAGTTGCGGAGGTACGCTACTTTCGCGGAGCGAAAGGCGACTATGGCGACTCTGATTCACCCTTCGTATTTGCGGCGGGCGTCGGGGAGCGGGTAGCTGGTGACGTCGCGGTCGCCTCCGGTCGACTCGAGTTCCAGTAGCCGCACAAAGCCAGCCGTCACGTCTCGGCGACGCTGAGCGACATAGTCCGGATCGAGATGGTTGAGGCTGAAGGGACCTTCGACGTGGACCGGTTCGAAGGCTGGGTGATCGATGAACTGGGCGAGCACCGGATTGCACCGCAGATGCCGCTCGGGAGTCGTGTGCAGCACTTCGGGGTCGACTTCGCCGATCACGTACCGCAGATACAGCTCGCTCTCCCGCAGGTGTTCGACGTCGCCGCCGCAGACGTCGCAACGGTAGCCTTCTTCGCAGCGCGCCATCGGAGCAGCTCAGCTCATTCCGAGCACGTCGAACATCGAGTACAGCCCGGGCGGCTTGCCAGCTAGCCAAGCGGCTGCGGCCAGCGCTCCGGCGGCGTAGCTGTCGCGATTCGAAGCGGCGACGCGAAGCTCGAGCGTTTCGCCGAGCATTCCAAAGACGATCGTGTGTTCGCCCGGATTGTCGCCGACGCGGACCGCGTGGTACCCGATCTCGTTCCGCCCTCGCTGGCCCGTTTTGCCTTCGCGGCCGTGGACGTGCTGGGCCGGCTGCTTCATCTGGGCGGCGATCAGCTCACCGAACTTAAGTGCCGTGCCGCTCGGGGCGTCTTCCTTGAAGCGGTGATGGCGTTCGATAATCTCGACGTCGATTCCGCCATTGACGTCTTGCAAGGCGGCGGTGGCTTGTTCGGCCAGCCGCATCGTCAGGTTGACCGCCATGCTCATGCTCGGCGCCCAGACGATCGGGATGTGCCGGGAGGCCTGCTCGAGCCGGCTTTTCTGTTCCGCTTCGAGCCCGGTCGTCGCGACCACCAAGCCGCACTCCAGCCGCAAGCATTCGGCCGTGACGCCATCGACCGCGTCGGGGAGCGAGAAGTCGATCGCCACGTCGAGCCCTTCGGGCCACTCGCTCGAGAGGGGCACGCCCGTCGGATCGACTCCGGCGAGCGAGCCGACATCTTGGCCGAGCGAGGAGTGGGCCGGGTGTTCCACTGCGGCAACGAGATCGAAGCGAGGGTCGGTGGTGGCCAGCGCCACCACGCGGCGTCCCATGCGTCCAGCGGCACCGTGGACGGCGAGCAATTGCGTCATTACGAATACAGTCGGATAGCTTTGATGATGTCGTCCAATTCGTTCGGCACCGGCACCGCTCGGTTGGCAAAGTTGGCCGTGGTGACGCCGCGGCTGCCGAGGACCGAGTTGAACACTTCCTGGTCAGTCGTGTGGTAAGCCACCGTCGCCGTCGGGTCCTTCAGCTCGTGGCCGGTGAGGATGCAGACGACGCGGTCGCTCGGAGCGATTACGCCCTCGCGGCGGAGCAGTTTGGCACCGGCGACGCTCGCTGCCGAGGCCGGTTCGCAGCCAAACCCACCCGCCCCGACGCGCGATTTGGCGTCGAGGATCTCTTGGTCGCTGACTTGCCGCACCACGCCGTCCATGAAGTCGAGTGCCCGCAGGCATTTTTTCAGGTTCACCGGACGGTTGATCTCGATGGCGCTGGCGATCGTGTCGGCTCGCAACGCCTCGCGGTCCATGTGGTCGTTGTAAGCCCGGATCGGGTCCATGTCGACGTTGCCGCTGTTCCAGCGAACGCCGCGACGCTCGACCAACTCGTGCAGCGTGTCGGCCCCGCTAGCGTTGATCACCGCCAACCGCGGGACGCGGTCGATCAGCCCGTGCTGTTTGAGCTCCATGAACGCTTTGCCAAAAGCGCTGCTGTTGCCGAGGTTTCCGCCGGGGACGACGATCCAGTCGGGGACTTCCCAGCGGAGCGCCTCGAGGACCCGGTACATGATCGTCTTCTGGCCTTCGAGCCGAAACGGATTGACGCTGTTGACCAGATAGATCCCCAGCTCTTGCGTGATCTGCTTGACGCGAAGCATTGCGTCGTCGAAGTCGCCCGCGATTTGGATCGTCAGGGCGCCGTAGTCGAGCGCCTGGCTCAGCTTGCCGTACGAAATCTTGCCGCTGCCGATGAAGATCACCGCCTTCATCAACTGCGTCGCGCTGCAGTAGAGGGCCAGCGAGGCGCTGGTGTTGCCGGTCGAAGCGCAGGCGGCTCGCTTGGCGCCCATCATGTGGGCGTGAGTGAACGCGGCGCACATCCCGTTGTCTTTAAAGCTGCCCGAGGGATTCATCCCTTCGTACTGCAGGTGCAGTCGCCCGGCGTCCATCCCCACGTACTTGCCGACCGCGTCGGTTTGCTGCAGCAGCGTCTGCCCTTCGCCGACGGTGATCACTTGGTCGGTCGGCACGAAGGGGAGCAGTTCGTGGAACCGCCACACACCGCTGAACCGCACCGGATCGTGCCGCCGCGACCACATCGCTTCGAACTCGTTCATCCGGCTCGGGAGCCCGGCACGATCCCAGTCGTAGTCGACGTCCAGCAGGTCGCCACAGCGGTCACAACTGGTCCGCACGCTGCGCGCCTCGTAGGTCGCACCGCAAGACGGATTGATGCATCGCTGGAAGGCCAGATCGGTGCCGGTGGCACGGGCGTTGTGGCTTTCTGCCGATCGGAGCATGACGTTCCTCGGAGGGCTCCCGCTACGGGACGAACAGCCGGACTGCTGCGTTCGGCTTACCTAATAGAGATAGATCGGTGCGAGCGCAGAATCGCTCGACACGAACTGGGCGTATTCTAAACCGATTGCGTAAAATTTTCACGAGCCGCCCGACCGTTCTCGCCGCCTTCGAGGTCGCTTTATCAGCCGCCACGCGCTAGCGTCCGGTTTTGACAGCGTTCGGAGGAACCGGGGGCTAGCGCCCGGCGGCTGATGGGATGAAACGGACCTGCCGCACGCTTTCGCAACTTTTTTTCAATTTCTTTGTCGCCCTGTGACCGAACGTGTCCGGTTGACTGCGAAGTATGAAGTGTACCGGGAGTTGAACCCACCGAAGACCTGCTGAAGATTCTGGAAAAGTTGTCGGGATTTCAGTTGAAGGGGACGGCGGAACTCGGTTACTATCCGGGTGTTCAGTGCAAGCAATGGGTCTAGCTAGGGACGACAGAAATATGGCCAAAAAAGCCAAAGCTCAGGGGCAGACCGGCAACGCGGTCAAACGAGACTCTCAAACCGATGTCGCCATGAAAGCCGTGCTGGCTCGCGAGCCAGGGCTGAAGACGACGCTGCAGCAGATCGAAAAGGCGTTCGGCGACGGCGCGATCATGCCGCTCGGCGGTTCGCAGCAACTAGCTGTCCAGGGGATTGCCACCGGCAGCCTCAGCCTCGACATGGCGCTCGGCGGGTACGGGATTCCCCGCGGCCGCATCATCGAAGTCTTTGGGCCGGAGTCGAGCGGTAAAACGACGCTCGCTCTGCACGTCGCGGCCGAAGCGCAGAAGGAAGGCGGGATTGCGGCGATCATCGACGCCGAACACGCCTTCGATCCAAGCTGGGCGAAAAAGCTCGGGGTCGAGCTGGACACCTTGCTGGTCAGCCAGCCGGGAAGCGGTGAAGAGGCGATGCAGATCTGCGAGATGCTGGTCAAGAGCAACGCGGTCGACGTGATCGTGGTCGACTCGGTCGCCGCCCTGGTGCCGCGAGCGGAACTCGAAGGCGAGATCGGTGACAGCCACGTCGGTCTGCAGGCTCGCTTGATGAGCCAAGCGATGCGGAAGCTGACCGGAGCGATCGCCAAGAGCAAATGCGCGGTGATCTTCATCAACCAGATCCGTGAAAAGATCGGCGTGATGTTCGGCAGCCCCGAAACGACCCCCGGCGGTCGCGCCCTCAAGTTCTACTGCTCGTGCCGAATCGACGTCCGCCGGATCGGCGCGCTCAAGGATGGCGAAGAGCAGGTCGGCCAGCGGGTGCGGGCCAAAATCGTCAAGAACAAGGTGGCTCCGCCGTTCCGGATCGCCGAGTTCGATATGATGCACAGCAACGGGATCAGCTACGAAGGCGACTTGCTCGACCTGGGCACGACCCACAAAGTCGTCGACCGCAGCGGATCGTGGTTCAAGTACGGCGATACGTACCTCGGCCAGGGCAAGGAAAAGGCCCGCAACTTCCTGATCGAAAACCCCGACGTGGCCGACCTGATCAAGCAGAAGGTTCTGGCCGCCGGCGGATACGCCGGACCCGAAGGGGCCCACGAGGTCGGAGCCGAGGAAGAGGAACCGGTCGCCGCCGAAGAGAACAGCTGAGGCTCCGAGATTCCCTGAAGGGGCAGAAACAAATCAGCCCAGGGCACAGCGCCGCGGCGAAGCCGCATAGCGACGCCCTGGGTTTCGGTACCCCGATTAATTAACAGCCCCAGCGGGGCGACACAGGAGCGAACCGGATTGCTGTGTCGCCCCGCTGGGGCTTTTCGCGCGCTGGGACATCTGATTTGGATGCCGGCCGTAACCCAGGGCGTCGCTCCGCGGCTTCGCCGCTTCGCTTTGCCCTGGGCTGGTCTGTGTCCGCCCGTTGGGCTGGAGAGGCTCAAGCCTTGGGTTAGTTGCTCCCTTGTCCGCCGGCGGGTGGCGCCTGTTGCGGTGCCGCTGCCGGGCCACCGATGACCGGCGGGCCTCCCATGCCGCTCATGCCCATGCCCATCCCACTCATGGATCCTCTCCAGTCCAGGCCTTTCTGCAGGCGTTCTTGCTCGGTGTAGTTCGTCCGTGGATCGACGACGCCGCGGCGGATCGATTGCAACAGCTGTTCGATGGCGCGATGCACGCCATACCGAGTCGAGATGACTAGGCCGGGACGGCCGTGGTCTTTCGCATTCAGCTCGACCATCGAGGAAGGGCCGCCGAGCATTTCCCAGGTGTCGGGCTCGACCACGCTTTCGATCGCTTCAGTGGCTGTCTCGGGCGAGAGGCCTGTGCCGTCGAGCCAATAGACGCGGACGATCTGATTTTCCGGGGCTTCGGCTTCTTCGATGGTCGTCACCAGCACGTAGCCATCCCGCGGCATCAACGTCAGATCGGCGTCCCGCAGCATCAGCTGCAAAAAGCTGTGGACCGAGATGTCCGAAAGATCGATCTTGACCGGAACGTCGCGGGTCAGCCCCAGGTCCTCAAGCCCGCGGTCGTCGATCAGAAACTTGATCCCCGTCTCGGTCGAGAGGATCCGCACCGCATCCTGCAGCGGAATTTCGTTGAACGACTGCGAGTAGCTCTGGGAGAGTTTCTCGGTGAGCTCCTGCATGTAGCTGTCGTCGAGCGTCACATAGCGGCTGGTCCCGATCCCGCGCCGCGCCAGCTCTTGCGTGTCGGGGACGATCAGCAGGGTGCCGTCGTGAGCGATCGCTTGCAGCGCGTGCGGCCGCAGTGCCTTTTGCAGCTCCGCCGCCAACGGCAGCCCCGAAGTCTCCATTGTGATCGACGTCTCGTCATTGACCTCGGTCCACTCGGAGTGCGACTGCAGGAAGACCGGAGCTTCGATCGCTTGGCTCAGTTCCGCCACGAACTTGCTCAGCGGCACGGTCCCGATTTGAATCTCCGGCGCCTGCTGGAGCTTGGCTTCGAGAGCTCGGGTCGATTGGCCAGCCGAATCACGCGGCTCGGTGCGAGGTTTCCTGTTTTCGTCTGTGCGGCCGAAGGGATCTCCTTCGGACATACGGAAGCCGGAGCGAGGTTCCGTGTTTTGCTCCGTGCGATCAAAAGGATCGGGGCCGAAGTTGGACCGGGGCGGGTTCTGAGCGTGGCTGTCGCTAGTGCAAGCGAGCGAGGCAAGCAACAGCGCAGTGATCGGAAGCGACGTCTTCATTGGAGGTCTCGCAGGAGAAGAGAGGGATCAGCCAGAGACAGACGAGTCCCGTCAGCATGACTGATCCGCAATCCCCCCGCAAATGAGGGTCCTCATGCGTCAGGCTTTCCCGTACGTCAGGCTTTCCAGCCTGACCTGCGCGCACTAGCCGCGTAGCGGCGACAGAGAATAGCCAGGGGCGTCAGCCCCTGGACCCGGGCGCGCCCCCCCATCCAAAGCCCCAGCGGGGCGACAGAGTAATCCGCCTCGTGGCTATGTCGCCCCGCTGGGGCTGCGAGGTGTGGGTGGAACGAATACCAGGGGCTGACGCCCCTGGCTATTCTCTGTCGTCCCTCCGGGACTACGGCTGTCGCCGTGCAGCACGGGAATCGAGCTGGTCAGGCTGGAAAGCCTAACGTACTACCACTCCCAGCCGGTGCCAAAGGTCAGTCCGAGGATGGCTAGATCGGCGGCCGGATCGCTGGCCGTTCCGACTCCGCTCCACCACTGGGCTTCGACTCCTCCGCCGAGCAGCCAGCGGCCGTAGGCGGTTTCCAGGCCTATCCAGTCGGCTCGCACGCTCGTCTCCAGGATCGGCAGCAGGTCGTCTCCTTCATCGCTGACGCGCGTCGTAAACGGAGTGGCCAGGTCCGCGTCTTCGACCGCCGCGAGCCCGGTTTGTGATTCGGCCAGCAGCAGTGACGCGCGCAGCCCGGCCGTCAGCCGCAGTCGTCCAAAGGCGGTTCGCGTGCTGGAGAGGCTGATCGTCGGGCCGAGTCCCGAGAGCCGCTGGGTGAGCGACGCGTCGCCCGCCAAGTCGCCGGCCGCGTTGAACAGCGTCCACTGGTGCTGCTGGTCGATGGCCGCATGCCGCAGTCCAGCGGCGAACAGAAAACTCCACTCCGCCAACCGAGCGGCTTTTGTGACTTCCAGATCGATCGCATATAGCTCGAGCGCCGAGCCGGCGGTCAGTCGCTCGTCCGGGACCACACTCGAGAGATCGACGTCGGCCAGATCGGGGTGACTGACCTCGCCGAACCCGCTGGCCGCGGGCTGTGCCGCGAGCGAACCTGCCCGAGAATCGAGCTGCCACCAGGCGGCGCGAAGCCCGATGTCGGCGTCGGTCTGGTAAGCGATCCAAACGCGCGGCGAAAGTTCCAAATCGTGCTCGAACCGCAATGCATCGCTCTGGCTGTTGCCGAGCAGATCCTCCTCCTGTTCCACCAGGCCGACGTGATCGCTGAAGCGAGCCTGGGCGAAGACGAAGTCGTAACCGGCGGACCACTGTGGCACCGGCTCGCAGTGAATCGCCGTCACCGTTACGTCGCCCCGAGGCTCCGCCGCGTGAGCCGGTGCGGGCACTCCGCCGCCACCGAAGGCAGCCAAGCTCCCGGCAAATGCCCCGAGAGTGGCGAGCCAGCGACCGCAGATCCCCCTGAGCATGGCCGTCGGAAACGAGGAAGTCGCCATTGCCGGCTGCGGTCTCATCGATCTCGCTCCTTACTGCCTGTCGCCTTGTCCGCTTCCGAGTCGCGGACTCACCCACTCTATCGGGGCGGTAGTGGCGGTTGCTCCAGATGTAGGGGAAGAAGGATTCGTTCGATCCGCAACCAATGCTCCGGTCGTTCGGATTGGTGGGGTTGGGTAAGCGGCCGTGGGTTTTTGGATTTGGGGTTGGGGGGCGGCATACATTTCACCCTCCCCCCGGGAGGGTCGCGAGGGACGAGCGGGGAGGGGCCGGTAGACGCTCGCGTGATGAGTGCGTGTGACCCTTTTCCTCAACGCATTGGCTTCTTTTCTAACGGCTCGATCGAGAGTTCGTGCCGAAACCCATTGCCCTCCCCGGGCCTAAGAGCCCGACCCTCCCGCAAGCGGGAGGGTGATGTTTTGACGTGCCGTTTCTACTTCGGGCGACCTTTTCCTCCGGGCTTTTCACCATCCCAAGCCGACCCCCCCGGGAGGATGTCCAATCAGCGTTTCCCGCTACCACAACGACCACTCCCTAAATGGTTGGAAACAATGCTCCATGTGGGTTGATTGCTGGGGGGTTAGATCTTACCCTTTTGGGGCATCTTGAGTGACAGCTCCTCGTTTTACCGGCGATCAGGACGATGCGCAGGTCATGTGTCGACTTCGCTCTCTCAGCGCGGCGGCGGTCGCGGCGGCTCGGCCTCGAACCGCTGGCGGCTCGGCTCCCCTGTGACGCGGCCGGGGCCTCGCTGGGCCCTGAGCTCGAGTCGTCAGAGCTCGAGCCGTCGGAGCTGGCCACGGCGTTTGTCTACGAGCTGAACCGGGTCCGCTTCGATCCGCCGGCTTATGCGACTCGAGCCGCTCGGCCTGCCGAGTGGGAAGCGATTCCCAGCCGGCCGCCGCTGGCTTTGAATCCGCTGCTGACAGCGGCCGCCGAGTCGCATGCCGCGGCGATGGCCGAAGGAGATTTTCTCTCTCACCGCAATCCGCTGACCGGTAGCGAGCCGCATGAGCGCCTTCGTCAGGCCGGCTACGAACTGCCCGCTTCGCTCGGTGACGACGGCAACGCGGTCGAGTTGATTGCGGCGGGCCGATCCTTGCTCGATGCCGAGGCGGTGCTGAAGGAGTGGCTCGACGATTTGACCGACCCGGCGCGGTCGCGTCGCAATCATCTGCTCGGAGTCTCTACTCCGCAGAGCGAGGAGGCCTTGCTCGGTGCCTCGGAGATCGGGGTGGGCTTCTGCGTCGCTCGCGGCTCGTCGCTGGAGAACTACTGGGCGGTCGAGATCGCACGGCCGCACGAGGCAGGGCTCTTCCTGACCGGTGTGGTCTTTGCCGATGCCGACGGCGACGCGTCGTTCGATGCTGGCGAAGGGCTGGGAGGAGTCACCGTCTCGAGCGGTCCCTTGGTGACGACCACCGACGCCAGTGGTGCCTATCGGCTTCCCGCCGGGGGCGGCATCCATCGGCTGCGGATCTCAGGCGGGGCGGTGGAGAAACCTGCCGAGCAGCTGGTCGGGCTCGATGACCAGAACGTGCAAGTCGACTTTCCGGCCGGTGCCGAGCCGCAAGTCAACTTCCGCCAGCGTTCGCTGTGGACCCATCCGACCGAGCACCTGGACGTCAATCGCAACGGAGTCATCCAGCCGCTCGACGCACTGCTGATGATCAACCTTCTCAACCTCCCGACTCCTCCCGCGTTGGCCGAAGTCCCTGCGGGCCGCCCCGAGGCGTACTACGACACCAATGGCGACGGCCGGCTCTCGCCGCTCGACGTGTTGCTGGTGGTCAACCATCTGAACCGGTCGCCCGCATCTTGATTTCTCGCATCTTGATTTCTCGCATTTTGATTTCACTCTCCCGCTTTCTCGCACCGGTGAGTTCGGATCATGCGCCATGCCCTCGCCCGACTCCTCCGTCGCCAACGTCGGACTCGCTCCCGCCAGCGGCGGCGGGAGCGGCGTACGCTCGTCGAGCAGCTCGAAACGCGGATCCTGCTCGATGGCGGCGAGACCTTTGCCAGTCTCGTGAACACGCTGGTTCCGCGACTGCAAACCAGCGAGTCGCAGTCGACGGCCCTCGAGGTTACGCCGAGCGGTGACACCCTGATCGTCTTCAGCGGCCGCGGCCTGACCGACGACGACGGAGTTTTCGTCCGCCGCATCGCTTCGTCCGAGTCATCGGCAGGGGGGGCATCGGCAGGGGGGTCATCGGCAGGGGGATCGGAAGCGAGCACCGACCGCCGCGTGAACCTCACGGTCCGCGAAGCCCAGCGAAGGCCGAGCGTCGCCGTCTACGCCGATGGGCGGTACGTGATCGCATGGGACGGACGCGGACCGGGCGACCAGCAAGGGATCTTTGCCCGCTGGTTTGCTGCCGATGATTCCCCGCTGACCGACGAAGTTCGTATCAACCAAATCGCAGCGGGCGGACAAGGGGAAGTGGACGTTGCTGTGGCCGACGACGGAGCGACGTTCTTCGTCTGGAGTGGGACCGGAGGGAGCGACGATCCCGATGGCGTTTTCCGCCGCACCTTCGACGCCCTCGGCAATCCGCTGAGCGACCAAGCACGCGTCAACGTCACTACCGCCGGTCGCCAGGATCGACCGGCCATCGCGGCCACTGCCGATGGCCGCTCGGTGGTCACGTGGACTAGCCGCGGCGGAGCAGCCGAAGTTCAAGGGGTCCAGTATCGACTCTACCCCGCTCCCGGCGCTTCGGAGACCGACGCGGCTGATCCCGACGCGTCCCTTCCCGCGGAGCTATTCACGCAGGAGTTCACCGCCTCGGCTGCGACCGCCGCAGCCGAACTCCACAGCCGCGTGGGGATGGACGATTCGGGAGCGTTCGTGATTGCTTGGTCGGGCTACACCGCGGGCGAAGAGCTGTGGAACATCTACAGCCGCCGGTTCGCCGCTGATGGAGCGCCGCGGGATGACCACGACCGGCTGGTCAACGCTCAAGTCGGAGGAGTGCAGCGCGACCCCGATCTCGCCATGGCTCCCGATGGGCGGTATGTGATCAGCTGGACCAGCGGAGTTGCCGATGGCAGCGGCTGGGAGGTGTATGCGAAAGTCTTCGCAGCGGAGGAGGGGAGTGGGGAGCCGGGGAGTGGCGGGGAAGCGACCGACTTTGTCGTGAACCAAACCGCCGGCAGGAACTCCGGCCACCAAGTTTTCTCGGCGGTGGCGATCGGCAGCGGTCCAGCCCGCATCGCTTGGAGCGGGACCGGCGGCGTCGACCGCCAAGGCGTTTGGATCCGCCACACGGCCCTGGCCGCGCGGCCGACGCTGGTGGCGCTCCCGCCCCAGACGATCTCCGAGCAGACCCAGCTGCGGATTCCGCTCGAAGCGATTCCCGGCCGTGCCGATCAAGTCGTGCGGTTCGATCTGGAACCGGGCCACCCGGTCGGGATGGTCATCGATCCGCGGACTGGCACCCTGCTGTGGACGCCGAGCGAAGCGGATGGGCCCGGAGAATTCTCCGCCACCGTAATCGCTCGCGATGCCGACGCTCCGCAGGTGGCCGATCGCCAAACGGTGCGGATCGCAGTCCGCGAAGTGAATCGCCCGCCGCTCGTCGAAGCGATCCCTGACAGGGGCATCGATGAAGGCGACACCTTCCTGCACCTCGTTTTGGCCAGCGATCCCGACCTGCCCGAAAACACGCTCTCCTACGCGCTAGTCGATCCACCCTCGCCGGCACTCCAGATCGATCCGCTGACTGGCCGGCTTGAGTGGCGGACAGGCGAAGCGGATGGTCCTGGCGAGTTTCCGATCACGGTCCGCGTCAGCGACAACGGCTCCCCGCGGCTCAGCACGCTCGCGACCTTCACGCTTTCCGTCCGCGAGACGAATCAGCCGCCCCACATCCCGCCGGTCGCCAACCAGCAGATCACCGAACAGCAACCGCTGATCGTCTCGATTCCCGCCGAGGATCTCGATGGCGGGCCGCTTCGCTACTCGCTCGACTCCGCGTCGCTCGCCGCGGGAATGACGATCGACGACAGCGGAGTGCTGCAGTGGACACCGACCGAAGCTCAGGGGCCGGGCGTTTTTCCGGTGACGGTCACGGTCCGCGACGCACCGAACAACATACCGAACAACATACCGAGCGCCGCAGCGACGACGCAGTTCACCATCACGGTCAGCGAAGTCAACCAGCCGCCTCAGCTCAGCCCGCTGCCCGATCTCCATCTCGAACTCGGCCAGCCGGTTCGTGCTCGCGGATTGGCGAGTGACGCCGATCTGCCGGCGAACGCGCTCCGCTACAGTCTTGATGCAGCGAGCCTGGCCCGTGGAGCCACGATCGACCCCGTGACGGGCGAGATCGACTGGACTCCCGAAGAACGCGGAATCTTTTCAGTGACGGTGTTCGCCCATGACGACGGCCAGCCCGTGGCGATCGCCAGCACCGCGTTCACAGTCGTCGTGGAGGTTCCCTTCGAGCCGCCAGTGTTGGCCGAAGTCGTTCCCCAGACCATCGACGAGCTGAGCGAACTGCGGCTGCAACTCTCGGCCACTCCCGGAGGACCTGATCGCGGCGTTCGGTATTCGCTCGGCCCCCATGCTCCGGAGGGCCTGCAGATCGACAGCGGGACCGGGCTCCTTCGCTGGACGCCGGACGAATCGCAAGGCCCGGCGACGCATGTGGTGCAGGTCATCGCGGTCGATCCCGATCGACCCGAGATGCGGGATCGCATCGACATCCCGATCGAAGTTCGCGAAGTCAATGCACCGCCGCGGATCGTGATGCCGGCGGACGTCTCGATGGACGAAGGTGGATTGCTGCAAGCCGTGGTGGCCGCCGTCGATCCCGACTTGCCTCAGAACCAGCTGCGGTTTCAGTTCACCGACGGCGCGGCGATTCCCACCGGGGCAACGATCGATCCGCTGAGCGGCACGGTGCGGTGGCAGACCGACGAAGCGACCGGTCCGGCGATGGTTTACTTCAGCGTCACCGTGTCAGACTCCGGCAATCCTGGGCTCTCGGACACCGGAACGTTTGCGGTCACGGTTCGCGAACAGAATCAGCCGCCGGTCGTCGAGCCGATCCCAGACCTGTTCGTCGATGAACTCACGACGCTCCACTTTCCCATTCCCGCCACCGACGCGGACCTGCCGGCCGACCGCCTCGTCTACCGATTGGACACCGCTTCGCGCGCGGCTGGGATGACGATCAGCGATGCGGGCGAGCTGAGCTGGACGCCGCGCGAAGACGACGGGCCTGGCGAGTTTCCGGTCACCGTCACGGTCACCGACGATGCGCTGCGGCCACTCTCCGCTTCCCGGTCCTTCGTCGTCCACGTTCGCGAAGTCAATCGGCCGCCAGTCCTCGAGCCGCTTGGTGACCATGCGGTCCGGCCCGGGACCACCATCGCGCTCTTCGCCGTGGCGCTCGATCCCGATCGGCCAGCCAACGGATTGCGGTACTCGCTCCACGGGGACGTGCCGCCGGGCGCCGCGTTCGATCCGGCGAGCGGTGCATTTTCGTGGACGCCCAGCGGCGACGCAGTTTCGCGAGTCTACGATTTTTTGCTTCGCGCGACCGATGATGGGACCCCCGAGCGGTTCGACGAGCAGCCGGTCTCGATCGAAGTCCTGCCGAACCACATCGAGCTGGTCGAAGAGGATCGTTTCGTCACGGCGTACGAACAGGCGATTGTGATCGAGCCCGGGACGCAAGCCCTGCGGTTCCGCTATGACTCGCTCGAGTTTGACAGTTCCGATCGCGACTCGATCAACGATGCCTTCGAGGCGGCGCTGGTCGATCCACGGGGGCGTCCGGTGGCCGCGATCGTGGCCGCCGACCGCGATGCCTTTTTCAATCAGACCGAGAACGAAGCGGTCCTGATCGGCGGCGGGACGCTCGTCTCCCGCGACGGTGCCTCGGTCACGATCACGGTCGACGTCTCCCATCTGCCCGCCGGCAGCGAAGTGCGGTTGGTCCAGCGGCTGGTCAACAACGACCGCGACGATGGCACCCGCGTGGCAATCGTGCCCGGCGTCGAACAGCTCGACGTTTCGCCCACCGGCGAAGCGTCATTGATCACCGGCGACCAGTTTCCTCGACTCGTCAGTGATGCTCCCGCTGCTGACGCATGGTTCGGAGAGTGGCACGACGCTTCTCGCTGGCGGAGCTTGGCGGATGTCAGCGAGAGCGTGACCCCCAGCTACAACTACACCGCCTTCGACATCGACACCCATTCGTTGGCCGCCGGTTTGACGCTGACGAACACCGGCGTCTATCCGGTGCGGGGACCCCTGTGGGTCGCAGTCACCGGAATCGATTTGCCCGAAGCGGAGCTGAGCGAATTCAGCGGCCAGTTGCCACTCGATGCGAGCCTGCTGCCTCAGGGTTCGCCTGCGGCGCTCGCCGGAGCTCCGTACTACGATGCTTCAGGGTTGCTCAGTGGCGGAGAGTTGCTCAGTGGCGGGGAGCTGCTCAGTGGCGAGTCGATCGAGCTGCAGCTTCGCTTCGCCAACCCCACCTTCGAACGCTTCGGCTATCAGCTGCATGTACTCGGGGGCCTCAACGCGGCACCCACATTCGTCTCGACACCGCCGACTTCGTTGCGACTCGGGAACGAGTACGTTTACACGGCCGCGGCAACCGATCCGGACCAGGACCCACTTCGGTACGAGCTGGTCGCCGGTCCTGCTGGGATGACTCTCGACGCGGCCACGGGTCAGGTGGTTTGGACGCCTGGGGCAGGGGAGGTGGGCCGCCACCGAGTCGAGCTCCGGGCGATCGATCCGCTAGCCGCCGAGGACTCGCAAGCGTTCGAGATCGAAGTTCGCACCGCCGACGCCCCCAATCGTTCGCCCCGCTTCACGACGATGCCGGTGCTCGATGCCTACGTCGGCCGCGAGTACTCGTACCTGACGGAGGCCAGCGATCCCGACTTCGATCCGCTCGCGTTCGCGGTGGTCGATGGTCCCGCGGGGCTCGCGGTCGACGCCTCCCCAGAAGATGCTCCGAGGGGACGAGCCCGCTGGACTCCCTCGGCGGAACAAGTCGGCCAGTGGCTTCCGGTCCGTCTGGAAGTGACCGATCCGCATGGTGGGCGAGCGACGCAGAGTTATCGCATCTACGTGCATCCCGATCCGGACAATGCACCGCCGCTGATCGTCACCGCTCCGGAGACTTCGTTTCGTCTGCCAGCTCTCGGCGGGGGGCCAGCCCTCGAAGTGGGGCCAGCGATTGGCGACGTCAGCCCGGCGGCGGTCGAGCGGTTGCTGCCTCGCGGGGGCAGCTACACCACACCCGTTTCGCTGACCTTGCCGGCCGATGCCCATCCGCGCTCGGCTGACATCGTCTTGGTCGTCGACGAGAGCAGCTCGATGGAAGAGCAGACTTGGATCGCCGACGTGATCACGCGGCTCGAAACGTCGCTCGTTGACGCAGGCGTGGTCGATAACCGCTATGCAATCATCGGTTATGGAGCGGCGGCTCCCGAGCCACGGATCGTGACGGGTGAGAACGACTACGTGATCTCGGTTTACGGTCCGAGCGGTGGCGTGCTCGACGCGTTCCGCGTGCAACCGGGAGAGCCGTTGCCGGAGTTCGTGTTTCCAAGCGACGGGACGTACCGGCTCTCCATCACCCAGTACGCCGTGATGGCCAGCCCCAGCACTCCCGGCGGGACCGATCGGCAAGAGCCGCAGGGCTATCGCTTCACGCCCACGCTCGGGCCTCTGACTAACGACGGTTCCGAAGGCGACTCGCTCGCCGGCGCCGTGCCGCTGACCGTCGGAGCGGCGACCTCGGGAGTGTTGAGCGATTCCGATGCGCTCGCGGTCTACCGGTTCGATGCGTTGGCCGGGCAGCCCCTATTCGTCGACGCCTGGTATGCTCCGGCCGAGCTCTCGGACACCGGCTTTCCCGAGCTCCGCGACGAGTTTTCGATTCGCCTGCTCGGCCCCGATGGATTCGTCGTGGGAGGAAATGAGCCTGTCGCGAGGTCGGACACAGGCTTCTTCGAATCGCTGCCGCTCGACCTCGACCCGCTCGTGTTGCCGGTCGACGGCACGTACACCCTGGTCGTCTCGCCAAGCGAATCGCACCCGACGAGCGAGCCGATTCCTTACGCTTTCGCCGTTCGCGATCTGAGTGGACCGCTTACGCCGATCTCCGCCGGCCAGACGGTCACCGCGACGCTTAATGAGCCCACGGCGGCCGAGCTCTACGAGATTCCGCTCTCTGCGGGCGATCTCCTCTCGGTCGACTTTCCCACCCATACCGGCGGCGCGACCACGTGGCAGCTGCTCGATCCGGTCGGCCTGCCGATTCTCCGGGGCCGAGGCTCGAGTCTCCACGGCGGAATCTCAGAGCTGCCGATTGCGACATCGGGTACTTACAAACTTCTGATCCAGGGCCACGCGGAAAACGTTCAACCGGTGGAGTACTCGATCGCCGTTTCGGTCGGTTCCGCAGCGGTCGCTCCGCCGGTGGGGCTGGCGGCCGAGTGGGACACACCGATCCGAGGTCAGTTCGGCGCGTCGCACATCGTCCGCTACGTCCTCGACCTCGAGGCTGGCGAGACGTTTGTCGCCACGCTCGTCGAGCCGGGACCGAACGCCGCTCGGATGCGAATCATCGCGCCGAGCGGCGGACGCCTCTGGGACTCGGCCACGGCAGTCGTCGCTGAGGACCAGGCCGGCGATGGAGGGCACGTCGGAGGCGGACCTTCGCCCGACGAACCGGAAACGCCCGCCCCGCCACTGCCCCGTTCGGAGCTGCTCAGCGCGCTGCAGTCCGGACGGTATGCCATCGAAGTCGAACGGACCGCACCCGCCTCGGAGTACGTCTTCCAACTCGCCCGCGGTGGAGCACCGCTAGTGTTCGACGAACCACTCGCAGGCGAGGTCGATCCCGGAGGAGGCGTGAGCGTGTTTGCGTTCACCGCAGCCGCCGGCCAGACGTTGTCACTCGAGCCCGACGCGGGTGCCTTTGCCGACGCCGAGACTGCAGCCGCGCGGGCACTCGCTCTTCGCGTCACCGGAGCTCAGGAGGATGGCTACTGGGGGATCGATTACGCGCTCGACCAACTCGAGTTTCGCCCTCTCGCTTCGCGGCAATTGATTCTCCTGACCGACGAGCCGCGGCAGACGCTCGAGCACGAACTGTCTCGAAGCGAGATCGAAGCGAGCCTCGAGGAACACCGAGTCGGGCTGCATACGATCACCGATATCCGCTTTCGAAGTGGCACCGGTGATGGCGAGGCGTTGGGCGTCGCGAGCCGAGACGACGACGCGAACGGAGAGGCTGTCGCATTGTTCTACGCCGATGGCCTCGGAGGTTTTGAGAGCTCGCTTCAAGAATCGTTCGACGCCTACGACGGGCACGGGACGACCGAACAGGATTACGTCGAGCTGGCTGCGGCGGTCGAAGGAACGAGCTGGAACATCGCGGCGCTTCGTGATTCGAGTGCCGAGGGGCCGCTTCAGCGGGAGTCGTTCACGCGGGCTTTTGTCTCCACCCTGGCCGAGACCGTGGGCCGCGACGTCCGCCTCACACTGGTCCCCAATAGCGCCCATGCTCCGGTCGAGATCGGCCAAGCGAGCTACCAAGGCCGGACCGTCACCTTCCCCGTCACTTTCTCCGGCGACGGCGACGCTTGGAATTTTGAGCTCGAGTTCATCGACCCGGAACGTCCCGGCGTTCTGTTCGGCAGCGTGCCGGTCGCGCTGGCCGCGGGCTACCGCTATCAAGTGCATGCGGTCGATCCCGATCAGGATCCAATCGACTATGCAATGCTCGCTGGACCGGGAGGGAGTGCCGCGGCGGCCGACTTCGATGCGGCCCAATTCGATGCGGCCCAATTCGATGCGGCCAGCGGCACGCTGCTGTGGTCGCCTTCGGCGGCCGGTGAGTACGACTTTGCGGTCTCGGCGAGCGATCCCTCGGGAGGCGTCGATGTGCAGCGGTGGACCGTCACGGTCAGCACGGTCGACGCTCAGAATTCGCCTCCGACGCTCGAGCCGGTCGCCGACCGAGAGCAGTCGGCTGGTCGGCCGCTGGCGCTGCGGCTCGCCGCCAACGACGCCGACGACGATCCGCTCACCTTTCAGCTACTGCCCGACGCGGAGACTGCCGCGCTTCCTCCGGCAGGCCTCACGCTCGACCCGGCGAGCGGCGAACTGCGGTGGCGGCCGACGCTGGCACAGGTCGGCGAACATCGGATCACGGTTCGCGCCGTCGATGGTCGAGCCGTCGATGGTCGGACCGTCAAGGGTCACGTTGGTGGGGCAGGGGAGAGCCGCACGCAGAGCTTCACGATCCGCGTCGTTCCGCCTCAGCCGCACGACAACGCGAACCCCGTCGTTACTAGCACGGCGGCTTCGACGGCGAGGATCGGCGAGCGCTATCGGTACGCGGTGCAGGCCTTCGATCCCGATGACGATCTGCTGCGGTACGAGCTCTCGCTCGCCCCGGCGGGGATGGTCGTCGATGCCCGCTCCGGTGAGCTCTCCTGGATTCCAGACGCCCGGACGGTTTCCGAGAATAGACCCGCGGGGACTGAGGAAGTGGTCGTGCGGGTCACCGACGAGTTCGGAGGTGTGGCGCTGCATGCCTTCTCGCTCGACGTGTTTGCCAACTCGCCTCCTCGGTTCACCAGTGCCGCACCCACCCGAGCCGTGCTGGGAGAAACCTTCACCTATCAAGCGGTCGCGGTGGATCCGGACCCGAGCGATCAACTCCGCTACGAGTTGGTAGGAGCCCCCGACGGCATGCAGCTCGATCTGCTGTCGGGTCTGCTGAGATGGAATCCTGAGGCGGGGGATCCTGAGGTGGGGAATCCTGAGACTGCAGCCAGCGGGCTTGCACAGGTTCGGTTTGAGATTCGCGTCGTCGACGATCACGGCGGCCGCGACACCCAGCCAGTCGAGCTGACGGTCTTTGATCCGGCCCACAACACGGCTCCGCAAATCTTGGGTTCGCCGCGCGGCGAATTGCGCATCGGCTGGCCCTACGTGTGGCAGGTTCCGGCGGTCGATCTGGAGCACGATTCTTTCGAGTTCGAGTTGGTCAGCGGACCGTCGGGGCTCTCGATCGGCAGCCAGGGTTTATTGCAGTGGACTCCCGAGCCCGCTCAAGTCACCACCGACTCGCCGCATGCGGTCACGGTCCACGTTCGCGATTCACGAGGCGAGTCCGCTATCGCGACTTGGTGGATCGACGTCGGCCACTCGGTCGAAAACCAAGTTCCGCGGGTGACGGGGAATCCTTCGCTGGTCGCTGTCGCGGAGCGAGGCTACCGAGCCGAACTCGCCGCGTCCGACGCCGACGGTGACACGATTCTGTGGTCGCTCGATGCGGCTCCGCTGGGGATGCAGATCGATCCGCATGGACGCGTCCATTGGCAGCCGAGGCTGGCTGACGTGGGATCGCATCGGATCATCGTGCGAGCGAGCGATACGGTGGGCGGCTTCGATACCTATGCGTACACCCTCGAGGTTCACGGCAGCAATCATCCCCCAGCGATCGGTGGCGATCCGCCGGTCCACCACCGCCGCGGCAATCCGTACGAGACCCGCTTCACGGCGACCGATGCTGACGGCGACGCGGTCCGCTTTGAATTTGTCGACGGGAGCCACTCGCATGGCGGATTCCTGGACGCAGAGACGGGCCGCCTGACTTGGACTCCCACCACCGATGGCGTCTATCGCTTCGAAGTCATGGCCATCGACACGCATGGCGAGGGGAGCACGATGGAGTTCGCCGTTCGCGTCGATTTGAGCGGAGGGAATGTGCCGCCGCGGTTTGAGTTGACCGAGCCCGGTGTGGCGGATGCCGGATCGCTTTACTCGCGGCGCTTCCCCGCGATCGATCCGGACGGGGACGCAATCCTCTACCACCTCAGCGAAGGCCGGGCGGGGATGGAGGTCTCGGCCGACGGCACGCTCCGCTGGACTCCTCCGGTTGCGGCTGTCGGAACCGTCGCGCCGGTGGAGCTGACGGCCACGGATCCCGGCGGCTTGACCGCCTCCTACCGATTCTATCTGCCGGTGCTCGCCCCCAACCGTCCGCCACGGTTTATCAGCACGCCGACGACTTCGACAACCGCCGGCCAGCTCTACCGCTACGACACGGTGGCCACGGATCCCGACCGCGACCGATTGACGTACTCGCTCGTTACGGGTCCCGAGGGTTTGAGCCTCGACGCAGCGACCGGCCGCATTTCCTGGCAGACCTCTTCCGAGGCGATCGGCGATCATCCGGTCGAGGTCATGGTCAGCGACGGTCGCCTCGATCCCACCAACGCTGCGGCCGTCATGCAGAGCTGGACGCTCTCGGTGCTGGCCGACGTGACGCAGCCGCAGGTTGCTTGGCTGGTGGAGCGGAGAAGCGTGGACGTCGATGCTGAGGTCGTGCTGCGGTTCGTCGCTAACGATGATGTCGCGGTGGCGGAGCGGCGGATCTTTGCGGAGCAGACGCCGCTTGCACTCGGTGCGGATGGCACTGCCCGCTACCGCTTCGCCACCGCCGGGAGGTACACGATCCGCGGCGAGGCGAGCGATGCGGCGGGAAATACTGCGGTCGAGTCGTTCGAGTTGCTCGTTCGCGATCCCAACAATGCGGCCCCACGCCCCGCATTCCTCTCTCCGGCGGCGGGACAACCAATCACCGCTCCGGTCGATGTGCGGGTTGCGGTGGCCGACGCGGAATCGGATGTCACGGCGGTACGTCTACTCGTCGCCCCCCTCGATGGCTCGGCTCCGTTCGAGCAGATCGGCTCCCGGACGGCGGCGGTTGGCGAAACATTAGCCGGTCTGGGCGACCTCACCCTCGGCCGCTTCGACCCGACGAGGCTGGCACGCGGACAGTATGTGCTCCGCGTGGTCGCCGAGGACGCAGGGTTCAATACGGCCGCCGTCGACCAAGTGGTAGCGGTCGAGGGACAACTCAAGCTCGGCAACTTCCAGCTCGCACTTGCCGATTTAACGATCCCCGTTGCTGGGATTCCGATCACCGTCGTCCGTCGCTACGACACGTTGGACGCGAATCGGTCGGGAGATTTTGGCCACGGCTGGAGCTTGGAAGTCGACCAAGCGACCGTGTCGGTGGACGAAAGCACGCTCGGCGGCTTGGGCAGCGGTCGCTATCGAGCGTTCGTCGACGGGACGCGAGTGCGAGTCCGAACGCCTGCTGGAAACGAAGAAGGTTTCACGTTCCGAGCCGTCCCCGACCAGACGCTGTTCGGCTTGGTGCTCAGCTGGAAAGCCAGCTTTGAACCCGATCTCGGGAACTCTTACAACCTGACCGCACCCTCCGGCAGCCTCAAGAAGTTAGGCAGCGAATACGTCAGCGGCTTTGGCACCACCTACCATCCAGCAGATTCCGAATTTGGCGGAATCTATCAGTTAGAATCGTTGGCTGATCAGCAAACTTATACGATCGATGCCGCAACCGGCAGAACGGAAAGCGTAGCGGATGCACGCGGCAACCGTTTGACGTTCACTTCGAGGGGAATCTTTAGCAATCGAGGTCGCAGCGTCAGCTTCGAACGGGACATGCAAGGTCGCATTGTTCGCATCACGGACCCCCGCGGCCATTCGCTCCAGTACACCTATGACGCGGCAGGCGATTTGGTCGCCTTCACCGACCGCATGGGAAACACTTCGCGGATGACCTATCACGATAGCCCATCTCACTATCTCGATACGATTGCTGACCCACTTGGAAACGTAGCGGTTAAAGCTCAGTACCAAGACGATAGCGGGCAGGCCGACGGAAGCACGCAGCCTGCAGTGATGGGCAGTCGCTTGGCATCTCTTGCCGACGCCAGCGATGTCTCACTTCATTTTGCCTACGACACGGAAAATCGGAGTCAAACCACTTCCGATGCGGAAGGCGTGCGGAGCGTTGTGCGCTTTGATAAGCATGGCAACGCGGTCGAAGAGGAGCTGCGAGGGGGAGGTCGCGTCGTGCGGACTTTCGAACATCCGCAATTCGGTATACCCGCAACGGAAACGCAAGTCATCGGGGGACTCGACGCTGAAGCTGGCGAGAGTGACGATCTGACGGTTTCGCGAACGTTCAATCGTTGGGGACAGGTGACGAGTGAGACGGACAGCCGTGGAAACGTGACTCGTTACCAATATGCAGCCGATGGTACTCCCACCGCGATCATCGATCCGCTAGGACGAGCAACTTCTTTCGTTTTTGACGGTGATCAGCAGTTGGTTTCCGTTCGGTCCCCGACCGGCGAGTTGACCCATCTGACCTATAACGAGTTTGGACAGGTCAGTGAGATCCGGGTCGGTGGTCCCGCGGCAGTGGACGGACCCGCCGATAATTCCATCGGCAGCATTCCCGGGACCGTTGATGCTCAGACGATGCGGCTGGTCTATGACCAATTCGGCGACCTGCTCTCTCTGACCGACGCCGACCAGCGGACTCGGTCGATGGTGTACGACGAGAACGGCAATCGCACGCGGACCGAATTCGTCTGGACGAACCCGAGCGACGCGAGCCATACGGAGACCGTGACGACATCCGTGGTCGTCGCAGCCAACGACCAAATTCGGGAAATCGAGACGCCGACCGGGACGACTCGGACCCACTTTGACCCGCTGAACCGTCCGGCTCAGACAGTCGACCAAAACGGCTACCTCACAGAAAAGCTGTACGATGCCCGCGGCCTGGCCATTGAGACTCGCACCCAGTCGCCTACCGTCGATGGGAGTTTCGTGTGGCTCGTTTCACGAACGATCTACGACGACCAGGGACGCGAGTTGTATGTGGCGGAAAATGCGCCTGAAGGCACTCCGGCTACAGAGATCTTCGGGACGCACACGATCTATGGCTCTGACGGTCGTGTGGCGCAGACCGAACGGCTGCGGGGGCTGGAGATCGCGATTGCCGGTCGCGGGTCGGCGACGCCCACCGCATCGCTCCGCTCAGCCGGTATGACTTTATCGACGTCGACACTCTCTTATGACGACGCCGGAAGGGTATGGAAAAGTGTCGATCATGTGGGACGCGAGAGCCAAACGCTGTATGACCGATTCGGCCAAACGATCGAAAGTCGCTCGCAGGCAGTGACGGAGCAGGGGGAAGTCGTATGGATGGTGACACGAACTGCTTACGACGCTTTCGGCCGCGTGCGGTTTAAGACCGATCGGTTTGAATTGTCCGGCAACACGCGGCCGGGCGAAGGAGTATCGGGGCCCGTCTATACGACTCATTCCCTCTACGACTCGATGGGGCGAGTGACGGGGACGCAGCGCGTGGCGGACTCTCGAGTCGCGATCATCGATGGTGAAGCCGTGCTAGCGGATCCTGGTGAGTTGGTCACCCAGTCGCAATCAATTTTTGATGCGTCCGGCCGAATGGTGCGAAGCATTTCAGCGGCGGGCGAGATCACCGACTTTCTACACGACTCTCGCGGTCGCCAAATTGCCTCGATCGGCCATCCGTTGGCGGCGGAGTCAGTCGGACTCGGAGAACGTTATCCGGGCAAACTGGTTCGGCTGCGGAGTGAAGTGGAGTTCGACGTCCACGGAAAGCAATCGCTTCAGCGCAGCGGCGTGATCCAGATTGAAGATGCCGGCGGTGTGCTCCTGGAGGTCGACTATCAAGACGCACGGGAGACCGCTTTTCATTACGACCACCTCGGACGGCTCACGCAGACCGTATTTGCCGATGGGACGAGCGAGAAGAAAGAGTACGACGCACAGGGCCGGCTCGTTGCGGAAGTCGATCGGCAGGGACTCACGCGTCGCTTCAGCTACGACTCGCAGGGCCGACTGCTCCGCGTCACGCTTCCCGAGACGTACGATCCGCTCGGTGGCTCACTCGCGGCGGCGACCTATCAGTATGAGTACGACGCTGAGGGAAACCAGACGCTGATCCGTGATCCGCTGGGCCGCGAAACTCGGTTCACTTACGGAGCGACGGGCCTGCAATTGTCGCGGACGCTGCCCCTCGGCCACGGCGCGGATGGCATCGCTGGTACGGAGGATGATGCCGCGGTGCCTGAAGGCGAGTGGAGCGAGCGGTTTGGGTACGATGCGCGAGGGCGGCGTGCATATCAGGTCTCATTTGAAGGTGTTGTCACGCAGTTCATCTATGACGACACGCCACAGCCCGGGGGCACTTTGGCCGAACTCCGTGGAGTGTTTCCCACCGGTCGCATCGCGGAGAAGCGTTTTTTTGATCAGTGGAGTTCTTTTGTTGACCAGCCCGATGCGCCGGACGAAGTCTGGGCCTTCCATTATGATGCTGAGGGACGCGAGGTGCGTGTCGATCAGATCGATCGTCGCGACGGTCGCAGCGCCACTCGCACCGAGCAAAAGCACTACGACAGTTCGGGCCGCCTCATCCGCCAGAGCACTCCGGAGGGAACGCTCCACTACACTTACAATTCGTTAGGCCAGAAGACGGCGACGATCATTGGCGATCCGTCCGACCCGATTCGCAGCATGGAGTATGGCTACGATGTGCTGGGACGGCTGGTGGTTGTGACCGAGAGAGGTTCGGCAGCGGATGGTGAACCGGCGGAGGCCGAGCATCGATATTTTTACGACGCCGAAGGCCGACTCGATGCAGAGCTTGCGGCGAATGGGCTCTTCAAAGATTACGGCTACAACGCGATGAATCAGTTGGAGCGTCTTGTCCACTACCGCACCGATGGCTCCGGCGAAGACCTTCGTGATCTATCGGACAACCAAGAGGTGGCTCGCTTCGATTATGTGCTGCGAGCGGACGGACGTCGGGCCAGTCGCGTCGAGACCTGGTGGCGCGACAGTGATGGCGATGGACAACTCGAACCTTTCACCGCCAGCTACTCCTACGACTACGATGCGCTCGGGCGGCTGACGGACGAAGTCTTTGATCACTGGGATGATGAGCTCGATTACCATGATACGTATGTGATGGATTTGGTTGGCAATCGGCTGGCGAAACATCGGGTCCAAGGGGCTGACGGCCGTCTGGACCGGACTTTCGACTACCAGTACGACGCCAACGACCGGCTGGTGCACGAAGCGACTCGGGGTGCCGACGGCGAACTGCAGGCGGCTACTCTGTATGGCTATTCGCACACGCAGGAGATCACCCGCTCGCTCAGCGATGGCAATGGGGTCATCCAGCAGACGCATCGCTACGAGTACGATTTGCAGGGCCGCCTGCATGCGGCGACGGTCAGCGATTTCGAAGCCGGAGCGTTAGGTAGCGCGAGCCGGTCGACGTACCGCTACGACCACACGGGGATTCGGGTCGGTTCTCTGGCCGAACGGGACGCGAACGGTGACGGGGAGCCCGAGAGTCGGCTGGAGACCGTTTATCTGGTCGACCACGCCAACTTCACGGGCTACCAGCAAGTGGTGCGAGAGGTGGTGTCGGATGTGGCGACGGGCGACATGGTCCGCGTCGTCGACTACACGTACGGCGAAGACGAGCTGACGCAGACGGTCGCCGAGTTTGGAGGTGAAGGCGATCGGGTGAGCACGCATACCTTTGTGCACGACGCCCACGCAAGCGTTCGAGCGTTACTGGACGCCACCGCCACGATCGTGGTTTCGGACTCGCAGCCGCAGATCTACTTCTACGACGCCTACGGAACCCTCCAAGGCGGCCCCGAGCGGCCGATCACCAGCCTGCTCTACAGCGGCGAGCGTTTTGAAGCGGGAACGGGGCAGCAGTATTTGCGGGCGCGTTATTACCATCCCGCGCAAGGCCGCTTCAGCCGACTTGATCCCTTTGCCGGCAATCAGCAAGAGCCGCAGAGCTACCACAAATACGCCTACGCCCACAGCGACCCCATCCAAGGCACAGACCCGACGGGGATGTTCACCCTTTCGAGCACCCTGTCGGCAAATACCACGTCGTCGGAGATGCGAGCAGGGAAGGCTGCGAGTGTTGTTTCAACGGTAGGGCGTGCGCTACGGAGCTTGGTATGGAATATTGCTTTGGCACGAGCTGTACTCGAGATCGAGTCGGCAATGCAACCTGTCGTACCGATACCACGACAGAAGGTGATCGCGGATTATGATTACGCACTATTGGCGGAGGCGGGTTATGAAACTGCTGACTTGACTGCAGTGCAAAGGCGTGGGTGGCGGGATCTGAGAGCCATACCAAATTTTGATACTGGGTTCCACGCAAGGCTTTTTCAACGTGGTGATGAACTCGTCCTTTCTTATGCTGGAACACTTACCACGCCCGATTGGATTAACAACTTGCAGCAGGGAGTGTTGGGTGACGCACCTCAGTATCAACAAGCAATTGCAGAGATTGAAGGGCTTGAGGGGAGATTCGGTCGCATTGATCGTTTTGTCGGACACTCGCTTGGGGGTGGCCTAGCGTCTGCGGCAGCGATTGTGTCCAATCGGCCAGCGACTACTTTCAACGCTGCAGGCGTTAATCCACATTTTGTCGCTCGCTTCGGAGAGAGTCTTGCGGGAGCAGATCTTTTGATCGAGGCCTATCGTGTGCGAGGTGAGATTCTTTCTACATTGCAGAATGCCTCGCCTGGGTGGGCGCCGTCGCCATGGTTCGGCGTCAGTGTGGTCGGCCACGTCGGATCGGCTGCGCCGGATTCGGTGGGTCGCAATCTTTGGTTAGAAGGGCGTAGTTGGAGTATGGTTGTCCGACACTTCATGAGTGAAGTGTTCATTGGTATGTGGAAGATGATTTGATGGTGTGTCGATATCGCAAATCCAGCTCGTATGTTTGGGCTGGAGCTTGGGCTCTTCTGTTTTGTTTTGCCGTTCTTCTAGCTGGTTGTCATGGTCATGTCGCAGGGGGTGTTGATGTGTGGGACGCCGTCGATATGGACGACCCGACAGCGATCGCGGTATATGCATCTTCTGGAGGTGATTTGGATGTACTGAATGGTGACGGAAGTACGCCTCTTTGGGTGGCCTTGGAAGGCGACCACAAAGATAGTTATGAGGCGTTGTTAAGTTACGGAGCCAATCCGAATGTTGTCATGAGTGGCAAGCGGGTTGTCACTCATTGGGCTGCGATGAAGGAGGATGCGTGGTGGCTTAAGAAGGCCTTGGAGCGAGGGGCAGATCCTAATCTTATTAATTACGGACGGGGGCGGCCGCTTGAAGGAGGTCCACTCAAGGCAGCGATAAGTAACGGAACACTAGAGAATGTGAGACTGCTAGTTGAGTATGGAGCTGATATAAACAGACCTGATGAGCCGCTTTGCCACCCTCTGGCGACTGCAGCGGCACAGGTTCGGTTTGACGTTGTTCTCTACTTGCTCGAGCAAGGCGCCGACTATGAACGAGCTCAGTGTGCGGGAATAACATTTCTCGACAATATTCGCACCAAGGTCGAGAACCGGGATCGGTGGTTTCGGTTGGAGGAGGATCGCAAGGGTCTGGATGCGGTGCGGGAGTGGTTGGAGACCCGGGGAGTGGAGTTCGAAGACGCGTAGCTGCGAGTTGAACGATCGCGCGTTTGCCGCAGCCCGAAGGGCGGAAACCGATCAGGCCAGGGCAGAGCGTTCGCGGCGAAGCCGCTGAGCGCCGCCCTGGGTTTGGGATGCAATTCAGACGTAACGCCCTGTAAGGGCAACCCATGATTGGCGGCCCGCGAAGACGCGCAGCGACGCCCTGGGCTGGTCTGTCGAAGCCCCTGCGGGGCGGTTGCGCCGTGCTGGCCGATCTGCGGTACGCGGTATGCTGTGCGCCACTGCTGCAGTCTTTCCTTGGTTTCACTTCCTTGAGCTTGGGCGGCACCGCGTATGAGTTCCCCACCGGAGCACTCAGCCCGTGACTTCGAATCGGCCGAGAAGCCATCACGTTCCTTTGTCGCCCGCGCGCTGACGGTCGTCGGGCTGGTCGTGCTGGCGATCCTGGTGCTCGCCACGATCTGGCACGCCCCGGACGTGTTTTTGGTGATTTTTGCCGGCGTTCTCTTGGGCGTCTTTTTGTACAGCCTCAGCGAGACGCTGTGCCGCTGGCTGCCACTCCGCTACGGCTGGTGTTTGACGCTCGTGACGCTGGTCGTGTTCGGCAGCTTTTTAGGGCTGATGGTCTATCTGGTTCCGCAGATCGTGGACCGCGTCAGCGCCCTCGGCACGCAGCTTGGCGATGCGCTGACGCAGTTGCGTGAGCGGGTTGCGGCAGCCCCGTCGGGAGAACAGCTGCTGAAGTATCTGCCGACGTTTGAAGAGCTCGAAGCAGGCCGCTCGCGGTGGGTGCCGGCGATGGGCACGATGGTCCAGTCCACTTTCGGCGTGCTGGTCAATATCGTGGTCATCTTTTTCGTAGGTCTGTACACGGCCGCCGATCCCGAGGTGTATCGGCAAGGGATCATCAAGCTCTTTCCGCCGCCGCGGCGGACCCACATTGCCCAGGTTCTGAGTCGAGTGCGGATCACGCTCTGGCGTTGGATCCTGGGGCGGCTGTTCGAGATGACGGTGATCGGCGTCGCCACCGCGATCGGGCTGTGGCTGCTGGGGATTCCGCTTGCAGTGACGATGGGCGTGATCGCTGGATTGCTGACGTTCATCCCCAACATCGGTCCCGTCCTGTCGGTGATCCCTCCGCTCCTGCTGGCGCTCTCCCAGGGCCCGATGATGGGCGTGTACGTGATCCTGCTGTACACCGGATTGCAGTTCGTCGAGAGCTATTTGCTGACTCCGATGGTCCAGCAGCATCAAGTTTCGCTGCCGCCGGCGCTGGTGATCGCCGTGCAGGTCTTGATGGGAGTGCTGGCCGGGTTGCTGGGAATCGCGCTGGCGACGCCACTGGCCGCAGCCGTGCTCGTCCTGGTCCAGGATCTGTACGTCCAGGACGTGCTGCACGACGACGTCGAAATGGTCAGCGACAAGTGATGGTCGCCTTTCGCTCCGCGAAAGTTGCGGAAGGTGCTGCGCTGCTTTCGCGGAGCGAAAGGCGACTACTTGGCGAGGGTCAGCCAGACTGCCGAATGCTTGCCGGCGAAGGGGGGCGTGAGCGCAAAAGTTGCTGACCGTTCCAGCTCGGGAGTTCCTTCGACCAGGCCGACGATGCGGACGGTTCCGCCAGTCGGCTGAGCGTCCTCGGTCGCCTCGAGGACCAGGCTGACTTCCTTCTCCGTGGCTCCTTTGCCTTCGGAGACGACCGGTTTGGCCTCGACGCCTGGGGGCAATCCGTGGCAGCGGACGGTGATCGAGTCGGCCATTCCGGAGCGGCGCTCGACGGCGACGGGGATCGTGACGCTGCCGCCAGGCTTGAGCACGAAGCGGTTGTCCTTGAGCGTCAGGGCGAAGTCGGCCGCCGCCGGTTCGACCGTCAACCGGTAGACGAACCGCTGGCCGCCGCGATCGTGCAAATCTTGGACTTCGACCGCGTACTGGCCGTCGGCCGGCGGGTCGAATTCGAAACTCACGTCGCCGCGTTGGCGTCCGGCATCTTTCCTTTCCAAAATCTTGCGTTCGGCATCGCGGACGACGACGACCGGGTCGAGCGGGAAGGCGAGCTCACGCGACTCGAGCGTGATTCGCAGTCGCTCTCCTTTCGAGGCGGTAAACCGGACCGCACCGACTTCGCCTGCTGCGGCCAGTCGGCCCGAAGCGACGATTGGCAGAGCGACTTCGACGGCGTCGGTGAATTGGGGGTTGGCGGCGGGCAGGCTCGGCACGAGCACGGTCCGCTCGACCGTAGTCCGCTCGACTGTGGTCAGTTCGGCCGTGCCAGGCAGGTCGGGCGCGAACGCCCGCCAATCGGTCGCCCCATCGGCAGTTGGCTGGGGAGTGGCAGCGATGCCCTCCGGCGGCAGCCCGCTGCCGAACAGCCGGATCTCGGTCTCGGCGGCGGTCGAGCTCTCGACGGTCAGCGGCAGGGCGTGGTCGACGATGCCTTGGGGGCTGAGCGTGAGGCGATAGATATAGGGGTCGCCCCCCGCGAATCCGATGGTGCTGTTGGGATCGGCGGGGAATCCAAACGCACGGACGACGTAGGTGCCGGCCCGCTCGGCACGGAACTCGAGTTGGGGATCGAGTCCATGGGCGTCGTGGTTTTGCTCGAGCACGTAGGCTTCGGTTCGCGGCGGCAGCGGCGAGACCGACGAGGTGGGCTGCTGGACCAGTTCGGCGATCTGCAGGATGGCATCGACCGGCGAGCCGAGGATCGTTTGCGCCTGGAGCCGAGCCACGACCGACTGGCCTGCCTCGAGGGTGAACGAGAAAGCGTCGACGTCACCGGAGCGATTGAAACGACCGTTGACCGTCACCGGAAGCTCGACCGCTTGGCCCCATGCGAGCCGCTGGACCTCGTCTTTGTCGGCTTCGTCTGCTTTGGCAGCTTCGTCTGCTTTGGCAGCTTCGTCCGCTTTGGCAGCTTCGTCCGCTTTCTTGGCGGCAGCCTCTTGGGGCGGCCCGTCGTTCGGTTCGGCTTCGACGATCTCGGGCAACTGATCGAGGATCAGCGGTCGCAGATCGGAGGCTCCTTCGGCGTTAGTCAGCCGCAGCCAGTAGACGCCCGGCAGGGCTTCGGCTGCGGGCTCGACGCGGAACTTTCCTTTCTCTTCGAGCGGCGTCACTTTCAATCCGGGCGTATCGCACCAGACTTCGACGGGCCAGCTGCCGGGATCGCCGCCAGCGGTGATTTCAAACGCTTCGCCTCGCGGTCCACCGGCCGGGAAGAAATAGTTCAGCGTGGGTGCCGCCGCCGAGGCACTCGAAGTGAGCAACAGCCACGCAGCACCGTAGAGGGCACTGCGGCGGAAGAACCGGACGCTAGCGCGTGGCGGCTGATCGGACGAACAAGGACCATCAAGGGCACCGCGGCAGGCACGATCACGGAAAACGAGCACGTCGGTCAGCCCATCAGTTCGGGAATCGGGGAGGGATCGCTGACCAGGAGCGTCGGGCGACCTTCTTGGGTGTAGTAATGCTTGGTGAGATCCATCCCGAGTTTGGCATAGACGGTCGAGACGAAGTTCTCGGGCGACAGGACCCGTTCGACCGCCGCATAGCCACGCGGGTCGGTCGCTCCGATCACCTGTCCGCGGGGCGTGCCACCGCCGGCGAACAGGACGCTCATCGCGTTGGACCAGTGATCGCGGCCGCCGTCCTTGTTGATCTGCGGCGTGCGACCGAATTCGCCGAGCGCGATCACGAGCGTCGAATCGAGCAGCCCCCGTTCGTCGAGGTCTTCGATCAGCGTCGCGAGCGTGTTGTCCCAAGCGGGCATCCGCTTGTCGTAGGCGCTGAACAGATTCGTGTGGTGGTCCCAGCCGCCATCGTTGATCGTGATGAAGGGCACGCCCGCTTCGACCAGTCGCCGTGCGAGCAGCGCCCGTTGGCCGAACCCGTTGCGGCCGTACCGCTCGCGGACCGCGTCCGATTCCTGGTGGATGTCGAAGGCTCGCTGGGCGTCGGTCGAGGTCACCAGCTGGTAGCCTTGCTGGTAGAACTCATCGCCGGCCCGGACCGGATCGGCGGCCGCCTCCTCTTCGATCCGCTGCATCCGGTCGACCAGCTGGCGGAGTTCACGCCGCTGCAGGAAACGGTCATTGGCCAGCCCCCGCGGGATCGCCACGTCGCGGATCTGGAAGTCGGCGCGGTTCGGATCGCCACCGACGACGAACGGAGCGTGTTCGGCGCCGAGGAAGCTGGGGCCACCGGACCGCGTCATCGAGGGCAGGGAAAAGTAGGGGGGCAGACCGGGAGGCGAGCTGCATTCCCGCGAGGCGACCGAACCCATGCTGGGATGGAAGCTGACGAACGCGCCGCAGCCGACCGGAATCCGCGGCGGCGAACCGGTCATCATGTAGTGGTTTCCCGCTCCGTGATTGCCCTGGTTGTGGCAGATCGAGCGGATCACGGTCGTGCGATCGGCAATCCCCGCGAGCCGCTCCATCCGCTGCGAGTAGTGCACGCCGGGGAGCTTGGTCGCGATCGGGTGGTACTGGCCGCGGATCTCGACCGGAGCGTCGGGTTTCGGGTCGAACGTTTCGTAGTGCGAGGGCCCGCCGTCCATCCAGATCAGGATGCAAGCCTTGGCCTGAGCCGGACGCCTGCCGCTGCCGGGTTCGACGTTGCTGGCGGCCAGCGCTTGCGACCGCAGGGCACCGACCAAGCCACCGGCAACGATTCCCTCCAAACCCAGTTTAAGGCAGTCGCGTCGGGTGACGCCGGCACAGTTGCGATGCAGAGACATAGGATTCCCTTTATTCAAGGAGCCATAAACCGCGGGTTTAGTTCTGGAAGCTAAATTCGGGAGTGTTCAGCAGCGCCCACATCAAGTCTTCGGTCGCTCGCCGCCGCGAAGCGTCTTCGCCGGCGAACAGTGAGACGCCGAGCTTCCGTTCTTCCTCGTCTGGATAACGGGAATACACGAGCAAATACAGCTCGTTGACGATTTCGTCCGGCGAGAGTTCGCTCGCCGCCAAGCGGGCCGCGTTCCCTGCGTCGCTCGTGATCTTGGCGTGCAGGGCGGGTGAATTCATCAAGTGCAGGACCTGCGTGACGGTCGCATCGGGGCTCCGTTCGCAGGGGGGATCTTGGTTCGGGTTGGGGCGTCCGAAGGTGTCCAAGAAGACCGAATCGACGCGCGTCGTCCAGAGCTCGTTCGACCGCGACTCGGCGGGCATCGCCGAGAACTGGTCGCGGACGCCGGTGATGTCGTCGACCGCCCCAGAGAGCACTTCGGCCCGCAACCGCGAGCGATAATGCCGCGAGTAGTTTTGGCGATCGCCCACGTTCTGGGGCGTCGGCAGCGAGCTCAAGCCGTAGACATGCGAACTGGTGATCAAGCGAATCAGCTGCTTGAGATCGAAGTCAGCCTCTTGAAAACTCTCGGCCAGCGCCTCGAGCAGCGGTTCGTTGGTGGGAGGATTCGTGGCCCGTAGATCGTCGACCGGTTCGACGATGCCGCGGCCCATCAGGTCGGCCCAGACGCGGTTGACGATCACTTGGGCGAAGTAGGGATTGTCGCGGGAGGTGATCCACTCGGCGAGCGCGGCCCGCGGGTCTTCGCCCTCTTCGATCACCGGCGGTTCGCCGAACAGCGGTCGCGGAGGAAGGACTTCATCGGTCAGCGGGTGTTTGACTTCGCCGCGATTGGAGACGTGGATGATTTCCTCGCTCCCGGAGATCGGCGGCGAGAGTCCGGTTCCCTTGCGACCGATCCGTGCGAAGTAGGCGGCGAAGCTGTAGAAGTCGTCCTGCCCCCACTTCTCGAACGGGTGGTGGTGGCACTTGGCACACTCGAGCCGCACGCCGAGGAACAGCTGGCTGACCAGCGTCGTGATCTCTTCGGGGTCGCGGCGATCTCGGTAGAGGACCGTCGCGCCCATGTCAAAGCTACTGCCCTGAGCCGTCAGCAGGTCGCGGACGAACTCGTCGTAGGGCTTGTTTTTGCGAAAGTTGTCGCGGATCCAATGGTCGTAGTTGAAGACCGCTTTGATGCCCACGCGGTACGGGTTGGGGCGGAGCAAGTCGGCCCATTTGACCGACCAGTGTTCGGCGTACTCGGGGCGTTCGAGCAGGTGATCGACCACGCGGGCTCGCTTTTCCGGATCGGTGTCGGCGAGGAACGTGCGGACTTCCTCCGGAGTCGGCAGCCGGCCGATAACGTCCAGGTAAACTCGCCGCAGGTAGGTCGCGTCGTCGCACGGTTCCGAGGGGATGATGCCGAGCGACTGCAGTTTCTCCCAAACCATCTCGTCGATGAAGTTCCGCCGCGGCAGCTTGGCGAACGTCTCGGGGGCGACCGGCTCCGGCAGCGGGATTGCGACGTGGCAAGTCGCGATGTGATTCATGTAGCGAGCCATGATCGTGGCTTCGCCGGGTAGCGGCCCCGCTTTGACCACGCCCGCGTCGGTGACGTCGATGATCGCCGACTCGCTCGACTGGTAGGTCGTCTGGGCCGTCACGTCGCGGCTGCTGCCGTCGCTGTAGTACGCGGTCAGCTTCAGCGGAAACTCTTCCTTGACCTTCATGAAATGTTCAGTCGCCGAGATTTCGATCCGCTCCATCACCGGCTCGTTCGGCAGCCGCCGCGGGAGTCCCTGGGCAATCCAGCGGCGCAGGACTTCGTAGCCCTCATCGGCCGGATCGAGTTTGACACCGCCGCCGTGAGGGACTTGGCCGGTTCCCTTGAGCAGCAGCAGACTCATCTCGGGGACGGCGGGAAAGACGCGGCGCCCCCGCGCGTTGTGGACCAGCGCGTCGTAGTCGAAGTCGGAATCGAAACCCCACAGCGAAAGCTGAAAGCCGTTCTGGCCCCGCTGCTTGCCGTGACAGGCACCCTGGTTGCAGCCGTGGGCGGTCAGGATCGGCTGCACGTCCAGCTCGAAACTGACCAGGGACTCGGGATCCGCTGCGGCTTCCGAAGCGGCTGGCGATTCCGAAGGGGCTGCGGCTTCCGAAGTGGCTGCGGCTTCCGAAGTGGCTGCGGCTTCCCCGGTAGCGGTTTCCCCGGTAGCGGCGGGCTGCGTTTCCGCGGCCGACGCGTGCCGTTGTTCGAGGCCCCCCAGCGAGCAGACGCCGATCGAGCAGACGGCCAGCAAGCACGAGAAGACCCAAACGGGCGACAAAACCCAGGAGGGTGGGGCGGGGCGGGGCATGGCTTGGCAGGACGTTGGGGAGGCGGGACCGATGTCAACCACCAAGGGGACATACGGCGGGTTATCGCCATGATAAAGGGCTGAACCAAGCAAAAGCAACTATTTTGCTCCCGAATTTCCCTCCCCCTGCTGCTCCCACAACCAGCCGACCGCCTCGCGAATCGCCGGACGGTCGGCTTCGCTGAGCGGCGTATCGTGCTCGGCCCCAGCCAGCTGGACCGTTCGCTGCGGCCCGGGGTGGGCATCGCGAATGTGCTGCTGGAGACTCGGGGGGACGAGCGTGTCGGCGCCCGACTCGATGAACACGATCGGCGCAAAGACGCCCGTCGCCGTCGCCACGGCATCCATCTCGTGCGGGATCCCCGAGGCGACCCAGTTGCCGCCGCCGACCAGGTTCCACCAGCCGCCGCGGAGGCGGACCAAGTCGACCAGCGGTGGGGGATTGCGGAGCACCAGTCCGTCGACGCGGCGGCTGGCCGCCACGTGCAGCGCGGTCGCCGAGCCGAGGCTGTTGCCGCACAGCCAGACGACCGTTCGCTGGTCGCGACGGCGGGCCGCGACCCAATCGAAAAAGTGGACCGCAGCGGCAGCCACGGCCGCCAGCGACGCGCGGCCGGTCGACCGTCCGTAGCCCGGCGGATTGCACGTCCAGACTTCCGCCGTCCGGTGGCCGAGCAGCGAAGCGGGAAACAGCGTCGAACGCTCCGCCCGACCCGCCGTGCCCGGCAGTTTGAGGATCAGCAGCTCCGGCGGCTCGCTCGACTCCACGGGAAATGCCCGCGAGCCCTCGGCCCGTGAGTCGCCGCGTGGGAGCTCGCTGCCGGGGCACTGCCGCGCGGCAAAGCACTCGAGCGTCCCGGCGGGAACCACGCCCGTGGCGGCGAGCGGAATGGCGCAGGCCTGCAGCCCGCTCGCTTCGATCGCATGCCGCGAGGGTCGCAGGATCAAGCGGTTGGCTAGCCAGTGCTGCAGACGCATCGTCAGTGCACGCGCTGGCCGGGCTGGGCCCCTTCGTCGACGGTGATCACGAACACGTCGGGCCCGCCGGGGCCGGCCGCTGCGACCATCCCCTCGCTGAGCCCGAACTTCATCTGCCGCGGCTTGAGGTTGGCGACCATCACGACCAGCCGGCCGACGAGCTGGTCGGGCTCGTACGCCGCCTTGATTCCCGCGAACACTTGGCGACGCTCTTCGCCGCCGAGGCTGAGCGTCAGCTTGAGCAGCTTTCGCGCTTCCGGCACCTGTTCGGCGGCCACGACGCGGGCGATCCGCAAATCGACTTTGGCAAAATCGTCGATCGTGATCTCTTCGGCGAGCGGTTCGTCGGCGAGTGGTTGCCCGCTGTCGTTCCAGCGGTCCTCGGCAGTCCCAGCGTCGGGCGTGTCGGCTTGCGATGCGGCCGCTTGGTCGCGGTTCTCGTCAATCATCTTCTGCAGGTCCTCGGGTTTGACTCGGGTCAGCATGTGGGTGAATTTCTGTACGCTCCGGCCCGTCAGCGGCTGTTGGCTCTGCGCCCAGCGGGTGATCGGATCGCCGAGCAACTCGCCGCACCGCTCGGCCAACCGCGGCAGGACCGGGCTGAGATAGACGCAGAGCTGGCGGAACAGGTTGAGCCCGATCGTACAGACGTCGCGAAGTTCCGCCTCCCGGGCGGGGTCTTTTTTCAGGACCCACGGTTGGGCGTGTTCGATAAACGGATTTGCCGCGTCGGCCAGCTCCATGATCAGCCGCATCGCCCGCGAATAATCGCACGCCTCATAGGCCGCGGCGATCCGCTCACCCGCGGCTGCCGCGTTAGCGAACAATCCGCCATCGTCGGGATAGGTTTCCGACAGCCCCAGGGCGTGCGCGAACTTGGCGGTGCGGCTGGCCAGGTTGACGACCTTGCCGACCAAGTCCGAGTTGACCTTGTCGGCGAACTCGTCGATTCCCAGGTCGAGGTCCTCGACGCGAGGCGTCAACTTGGTGGCGTAGAAGTAACGCAGGTACGACGGGTCGAGATGCTCGAGATACTTTTCAGCCGTAATCAGCGTGCCAATCGACTTGCTCATCTTCTGGCCGCCGACGTTCAAGAATCCGTGGATCCGGACTTTGGTCGGCAGGCTGTAGCCGGCGGTTTTGAGCATCCCCGGCCAGAACAGGGTGTGAAAGTAGGTGATGTCCTTGCCGATGAAGTGATGGATTTCAGTCGCGTCGCTCTGCCACCAATCGGCCAGCTGTTCACCGTGGGCGGCGCACCACTGGGCCGTGCTGGCGATGTAGCCGATCGGGGCGTCGAACCACACGTACCAGTAATTGCCCGGCGAGTCGGGAATCTCGAAACCAAAGTAGGGAGCCGGCCGGCTGATGTCCCAGTCCCGCAGCTCGTCCGAGAGGAAGTGCCCTTTGAGGTAGTTGGCCGTCTCGCTCTGCAGGGCTCCGCTGTTCTCGACCCACTCGCTCAAAAAATCGTGCAGCTGTTGGAGCTGGACGAACAAGTGTTTGGCCGAACGCAGCTCGGGCGTCGCGCCGCTGAGCGTGCTCTGCGGGTCGATCAGCTCGCTCGGGCTGTAGGTCTGGCCGCAGGCGGAGCAGTTGTCGCCGGGCTGGTTGGGAGATTTGCATTTCGGGCAGGTGCCGCGGACGAAGCGATCGGCCAAAAAGGTCTGGGCGACCGGGTCGAAGAGCTGCTCGACGTCGCGCTCGACGATCAGCCCTGCGCCGCGGAGGGCTTGCCAGAATTGACCGCACAGCTCGCGGTTCTCCGCCGCGTTGGTGCTGCCGTAGTTGTCGAACTCGATGTCAAAGCCAGCGAAATCGCGCTCGTGAGCGGCCTGCATCGCGGCGATCAGCTCTTCCTCGCTGCGCCCCTCGTTGCGGGCTCGGATCATGATCGCCGTGCCATGCGTGTCGTCGGCACAGACGTAGACGCAGCGGTTGCCGATCAGCTTTTGAAACCGGACCCAGATGTCGGTCTGGATGTACTCGACCAAGTGGCCGATGTGGATCGGCCCGTTGGCGTAGGGCAGGGCGCTGGTGACAAGGATGCGGCGAGCGGTCATCGGATTCAGGATCGGAGGAAAGCGGTCGGCGACATTGTAGGAAAGTGAGCGGCCGGGTCAGCAGGGTGCTCAGCAGCAGACCAACATTCGTCGTCCGCAGCGAGCCGGATCTTGAAGGAAAATCGAAAAAATCCGCCTCGGCAAGGCGGTGCAAAAAGCTCCCCGTGGGCAACGCTTTAGCATCGAATGCTATCAATTTCGTCCCGGTTTTCCCGGGAAATTGCCGCGGCGTTGACCTTGCCCGGCTTGCCGATCCTCGGCACTATCCCGCCTCGCCCCGCGGGCATGGAAGCTCGCAATGCCAAGAGGCTTCACACGGATGTGAAATGCCTCTTGTGCAAGGGGGCACCCGCAGTCCAGGGAGGGACGACATGCTGCATTCCTTTGGTGTCCTCTTGTTAGCCGTCGCGGGGCTCGGTGAAGCCGAAGTCGGAGTCACCACCAACGACGCCGTGCTGGTCGAGTTCTCCTCCAAGCAGTGCAGCTTCTGCGAACAGATGAAGCCGGTCGTGGCCGAGCTCAAGGCCGAGGGCGTGCCGGTCCGGCATGTCGATGTCGACCTCGAATCGGAGATGGCGGTTCGCTACGGCATTCGTCAGCTGCCGACCTTCGTCGTAATCTCCGGCGGCAAGGAAAGTGGTCGCTTGGTCGGAATGCAGCCGACCGAGGTCCTCCGCCGGACCCTGGCCGCCAGCGCCCAGACGCGGATGACGCCCACCGGCGCCCAACTCTCCCGCCAAGCCGCCAACCTGCCCCCCAGCGTTCCGCAGACCCGCCTGCAGCCGGCTGCCAATGTGCCCGCTGCCAACGTGCCCGCTGCCAACGCCGCCCCTCAGGCCACTGGCAACCCTCAAGCGACTCCGAGCGACTCGCTCGCCGCGGCGGTGGCTCGAGCGGAAGCGGCGACCGTGCGGCTGCGGGTCTTTGAAGACGTCGGCTACGGCGTCGGCACCGGAACGATCATCGACGCCCACGGGGGCGAAATGTTGGTCCTGACCTGCGGGCATTTGTTCCGCGAATCGAAAGGGGCCGGACGGATTGAGGTCGACGTCTACCACCAAGGCCAAGTGCACACCGTTCCCGGCCAGCTCGTCGACTACAACGCCGACGATCGAGACATCGCGCTGGTGGCGATCGAGTTCAATCAGCCGATCCAACCGGTGCCGGTGCTGCTCGAGAGCGAGCAGCCTCGCAGCGGCCAGTCGGTATTCAGCTTCGGATGTGACCGCGGGGCCGACCCGAGCCGCCGTGACACACGGATCACCGGGATCAACAAATACAACCAGCACCTCAAACTCTCGAACGTCGAAATCTCGGGGGCTCCGATCGACGGGCGGAGCGGTGGTGGACTGTTCGATGACCGCGGCCGCTTGATCGGCGTCTGCAACGCGGCCGACTACGACGACGACATCGGCATCTACGCCGGTCCGGGCGAAGTCTACTGGCAGCTCTCCCGCGTGCGGCTGGAGCATTTGTTCCGGGGCGGTCCGCACAGCCCTGGTGGCGACGGCAATGCGGCCGCGGCCATCGCAGCGGCTCCCCAGCAGGCAGCTCCCAATCAGGCGGTCATCCAGCCGGTGTCGGCCACCGCCGATCAGCGGCTCGGCGGGGGCGATGATCGCGAAGTCATCGTGATCGTCCGCGACCGCAAGAACCCCGACCGCAACGCTCAGGTTGTGACGTTCGACACCCCGCCGCCGGGACTGCTGCAAATGCTCCCCAGCGGGCAGTAGGGGCAGCAGGTTTTACTGATCGTCATCAGCCGCCGGGCGCTAGCCCCCGGTTCCTGCAGACGCGGTAGGAACCGGACGCTAGCGCGTGGCGGCTGATTATGCGAGTACTAGGTACTGGACCTCACGTCTTGGCGAGCTTCGGGTGGCTGAGCAGCTTTCGCAGGGTTTGGATGCTGACCGGTTTAACCAGATGTTCGTCGAAGCCTGCCTCCTTCGACCGGCGACGATCCTCCTCTTGGCCGTAGCCGGTCAGAGCGGCCAGCAGCGTGTGCTCGAACTGGGGCTGCTGGCGGAGGTTCCAGGCGACGGTCAGGCCATCCATCTTGGGTAGCCCGATGTCGAGCAGGATCAGCTCGGGATCAAACTGTTCGGCCACGGTGAGCGTCGAAGGCCCATCGTGCGCCATGGCGATCTCGTGCGGCCCGAGTCGCTTCAGGAGTGCTGCGAGCATTTTCGCAGCCCCCACGTTGTCGTCGACGACCAAGATCCGTCGCCCCTGCGACTGCAGCGGAGCTTCGGTGGTCTCTTGAGGAATCTGTTTCGCCTCGATCGTGGGCAGCGAGACCTCAAAGCGGCTCCCGCGTCCGGGGCCCTCGCTGGCGACGCTGACTTTGCCTTGGTGCATCTCGACCAGGTTGCGGACCAGGGTCAGTCCGATCCCGAGCCCGCCTTGCGCGCGATCGAGGGACCGCGCCGACTGGGTGAACAAGTCGAAAATGTTGGGGAGCAGATCGGGTTCGATTCCGATCCCCTCGTCCTGCACCTCGACCAGTGCCCGCCCGTCGCGGTGGGTGGTGGTCAGCAGAATCTGGCCGCCGCGGTCCATGTATTTCGAGGCGTTGTTGAGGAGGTTCTCGACGACTTGGACCAGGCGGACCGGATCGGCGTCGAGCCACAGCGGTTCGTCGTGGAGCCGCACAACGAGTTCCTGCTGGCGGCTGGCTAGAGTCGGTCCGAGGGCGTCGACCGAACGTTTGATGATCGTCGCGAGCTCGACCGGCTCGCGCCGCAGCTCGATGCGTCCACGGATGATTCGCGACACGTCGAGCAGGTCATCGACCAGCCGTACCAGGTGCCCGACTTGCTCCTGCATCAGATGCACGGTTTCCGACTGCGGGAGTTCTTGCATCGCGAGGATGTCGAGACCGCTGCGAATCGGCGCCAGCGGATTGCGAAGCTCGTGGGCGAGCATGGCGAGGAACTCGTCCTTGCGGCGGTCGGCTTCGCGGAGCGCCGCGTAGAGCCGCGCGTTCTCGATCGCGACCGCCGCGCGGCGACCAAGCTCCTCGGCCAGCGCCAGGTCGTGCGGTTCGTAGTGCCGCTTCGATTCGGCGTAGGCGAACGACAGCACGCCGGTCGTCGTGTTGCGGATCTGCAGCGGCACGCACATCACCGAGCCGAGTCCGAGGCGGCGGAGCAACCGCAGATGGGGGTCGTGCCGAGCCGCCTCGATCCATTCCGGAGCGGCCAAGTCGGCAATCCATTCGCTTTGGCCGCTGCGGAGCACCGAGTACCCGCCGCGGGGCGCTTCGGGGTCGAGCGGGAAACGGCGGGTGAGTTCGCTCGCCAAGCGGACTTTGGCCGGATCGGCATGGACCACCGCCAAGCGGCGGAGGGCGCCGTCGGCATCAATCAGGTCGACCGCGCACCAGTCGGCAAAGGCGGGGACCGCCAGCCCGGCGACCCGCTGCAGGGTGCTTTCGTAATCGACGATCGCCGCCAAGCTGGTGCTGGCATCGGCGAGGAACCGGATCGCGTCCTCGCTCTGCTTCCGCTGCGTCGCGTCTTCGGTGATGCCCGCGACGCGGTAGATCTTGCCCGACTCGTCCTCGATCGGGAACGCGCGATCCCACATCCAGCGGATCGTGCCATCGGGGCGGACCAGGCGATACTCGAGCGATGACTGTTCGCCGCGGATGTACCGCTGTTGGTTTGCCAGGAATCGGGCCTGGTCGTCCGGGTGCACCGCCTCGAGGAAGAATCGCGGATCGGCGTACAACCGCTCGCGGCTGCGCCCGGAGATCGACTCGTACGCCGGGCTGATGTACAGCATCCGCGGAGCGTGGGGGTCGAGCATCCAGAACACGTCGTCGATCTGTTCGGCCAACTGCCGAAACCGCTGCTCCGATTCCTGCGTCCGCTTGTACAGCCGCGCATTGTCGATCGCCGTGGCGGCTTGCGTCGCGATGCCCGCCAGGATCCGCTCGTGCCGCTCGGCGAACATCCCCGGGCGGCTGTGGCAGAGGAACAGGCTGCCGACGGCACCCCCGCGGCGGGAGATGACCGGGACCGCCAGGTAGCTGCGAACCAGCGGATGGGGCGCGGCGGTGGCGTCCTCGAGCCGCACGACCGAGGAGCTCTGCAGCGTGCTGTGGATCAGCTCGGCGTTGCGGGGATCCTGGAGGAACCGAGTCAGCGGTTCGGCGGCGGTCCCGGCTCGGGCCGCCTCGAACGAAGGCTCCTCGCGCTCGTTCTCCACCTCGTAGAAAAAGACCCCCGCTTCGCTCCCGGTGACGTGCAGCCCCTCTTCGATCACGATCTGGACGATGCTCTCCAGATCGAGTTCGGCGGCCAGCAGGTGGCCGACGCGGTTGAGCGTTTCGGCCACCAGCGTCTGTTCGCGGAGTCCGGCTTCGGCTCGCTTTCGCTCCAGGTACTGGCCGACCTGCCCAGCCACCGTGGCCATCATCTCCAGCAGGTCTTCATCCGGTTTGCGGATCTGCTGGTTGAAGAACTCAAACACTCCCAGGCATCGCTGGCTGACGATGATCGGGACGGCGAAGGCGCTGTGCAGCCCTTCGTGGGTGGCCCACTGGGCGCGGGGGAAGTCGGCTTCGTGACGGACTTCCCGCACCCAGGTCGAGCCGCCGCTGGCCCACACGCGGCCCGGCAAGCCGCGATCGTAGGCGAACGTCTGCTCGCGGCTGCGGGCTTCGAATTCGACCAGCGGCAGCCCCTCGCGATGCCAACTCTGCTGGCACCGCAGCGCGTTTGTTTCGCGGTCGACGACCCAGAAGAACCCAATATCCCAGTGCAACCCATCACAGACCGCGTGCAGGACCGCGGTCACCGCTTCGTCGATCGTCGGCACCTCGGCCAACACGTTGGTGACCGTCTGGCGAACACGGCGAAGATTCTTGATGTGGATGCGTTCGCTCAGGGAAGCCGCGGAGAGATCGTCTGCTTGTGCGTTGTGGCTCTCCTGGTGCACCGAAACATCCACCTTCGCTTCGAAAGACGCCCTACCCATGACCGGAGCGGTCTCCGCCATCGCGCTTTGAATCGTTGAGCGGTCTCGCCGGTGTTGTGCCCGCTCGCCGGTGTTGTGCCCGCTCGCCGGTGTTGTGCCCGCTCGCCGGTGTGGCGCTCGCCGGTGCGGCGCCCGGGGCCATGGCTCGCATTATCAAGGATTTCGCCGGCCGCGTGAAGCAGACCGCGGCGATTTCAGCGGCGGGATGCGTTGTGCTGCATTTTTGCTTGGCGTGAATTCCGGCTTGACGCGAAAGTCGGCTTGACGCGAAGGAAAGAAATTGCGGAGCCTTCGGCCGCACCGCCGGAGAACTTGAGCGTTTTTTCGCGGCCCTCCCCATTTTTTTGAACGACGTTGAACCCGGAGCAGATGCCTTGAATCCTCGCTTGGTCTTCCTCCTGATCACGGCGGTGTCGGCTGGGTTCAGCGTGTCACCGGCAGTCGCCCAGCAGTTGGCTCCGTATCCCGCGGGCGGGCCGATGATGATGCCGCCGCCGGGAACGTGCGATCCCTACGCTCGACCGAATTTTCCGGTTTGGGGGGCTCCGGTGCCGCCGCCGCTGGCGCCGATCGCCGCCCCGCTTCCGCTGGCCGAACGGTTCTGGTTTCGCGGCGAGTACTTGCGGTGGTGGACCAAGGGAATGGAGGCCCCGCCGCTGGTCACCTCCAGCCCCGCCGGGACGCCGCAGAACGAAGCGGGCGTGTTGGGCTTCCCCGATACGAGCGTGCTGTTCGGCGGCGGCGAGCTGAATGACGACGCCGCCAATGGGATGCGGTTTCGGACCGGGTTTTGGATGACGCCTCACCAATCGCTGGGGATTGAGGGAGAGTACTTTGAGCTGTTCACCCAGGAGGACAACTTCGCCGCCAGCAGCGACGGGTCGGTCATCCTCGCCCGGCCGTTCTTCGACACGAACAACGACCGCGAGACGGCTCAGCTCGTCGCGTTTCCGGGGCTCGTCGCTGGCGATATCGGAGTGACCAGCGAATCGGATCTGCAGTCGATCTTGATCAACGCCCGGGTTGCGTTGAATTCGGCATCCACCGCTGCCTATCCGACGCTCTACCCGCCCAACCGCGTCGACTGGATCGTCGGTTACCGCTACTTGGAGCTCAGCGATCAACTGTCGATCGTCGAGGATCTCGAGTCGCTCGGGCCGCCGGTCGGCACGATCGCCTCGTCGGAGTCGTTCTCCACCAGCAACGAATTTCACGGGGTCCAGCTGGGCGTGCTCCATCAAGCGAACATGAACCGGCTGTGGCTCGAATCGATGCTCCGCGTGGCGATCGGGAACAACACCCAAAACGTCCGCGTCCAGGGGACCACGGTGATCACCGAAGGGGGCGTGCCGGAAACTTACGAAGGCAACCTGCTGGCTCAGCGGACGAACATTGGCAGCCGCGAGCGATCGGAGCTGACGATGATCCCCGAGGTTGGGGTCACGCTCGGACTGCGGATCACCGAACGGCTGCACGCCACGGTGGGCTACTCGATCCTCTACTTCCCAAATGTCGTCCGCGCCGGCGAGCAGATCGACCGGGATGTAAACCCGAATTTGATTCCGCCCGAAGTCGTTCCCTTCTCGGGGGCGCTACGGCCAGAACCGCTGTTTGACGAAACCGACTACTGGGCCCACGGGCTCAATCTGGGGGGAGAGTTCCGCTTCTAACGCAGAACCGGAACAACCGCTGCGAATTCCCTCAAGCGGCCATCTTGCCTAGGGTACTTGTTCGGCCACGCCTGATGTGACACACACAGGGCTGGCAGTACGAACGAGATCATCCCCTTGGAAGGTAGCGCCTTCGATGAAACGCAGTCCTCTCCGCGTGCGCGAGTCGCTTGCTCGCTGGTTGTGGCAGGATCAACTCTCTCGGAGCGGAGCTCGTTTTCGACCACGGCTGGAGTCGCTCGAACCGCGGCGGTTGCTGGCGGTCGCCACCGACCTGGCCTCGATCAGCGGCCGCGTCTTTGACGATGCCACGGGTAACGGCTACACCCCGGGCGAAGAGATCGCCGCCGCCGAGCTGCGGCTCTACCGCGACAACGGGGACGGCGTCTTCGACCCCTCTGCCGGAGACGCGCAGGTCGACACGGCGGTCACCGATGCCGCCGGGCTGTACGAGTTCGACCGGCTCGAAGCGGGCGACTACTTCGTTCTGCAACCGGCCCAAACCGCCGACGGGCGATCGCTGCAGCGGAGCGTCTCGCCGCTGATCCAAATCGACGCCGAAGCGGTGCAGGGCGAAGTCCTGATCTCGATCGACAGCTTCGATACGACCACGCAACAGGTCCGCGACGAGACGAACGACGGCGTGCCGGTCACCTCCTCCGTGCTGGCACCCGACGCGATCGGTGGCGAACGCGATCTGTTCGTCAACAAAACCAGCGCCAACGGGGCGATCCAGCTGAGCGTCAACGATCCGCTGCTCCCCGATCTGCTCTCGTTCGACTCCCTGCAGTTCGGCGACGGCATTCGCCGCGTGATCTGGGACGGAATCGATGGCGACGCGGCGACGATCGACGACACAGGGCTCGACGGGGTCGACCTGACCAGCGACGGGGTCTCTACCGGATTGTTGCTGCAGATCGGGGCCGACTTGGCCGGAGGCACGGCGGTCGTGCGGCTCTACTCGGACGACGGCACCGCCGGTACGGCCACGCGGTTCAGCGAGTTTGAAGTTCCGATTCCCGCCACCGGTGGACTCCCCGAGACGCTCGAGTTCCTCCCGTTCGCTGAGTTCGTCGCTAGTGGCGGCGGTGTCGACCTGACGAGCGTCGGTGCGATCGAGCTGGAGATTACCGGCCGGAGCAACGTCAATGGAACGGTCGAGCTGGTCGGGACCGCCGGGCCGACGGTCTTCACGGCGAACTTTGCCAACTTCGAAGCGGCCGACCTGAGCCTCACCAAGACGGCCGACGACGAGCGGCCTTCGGTGGGTGAGAACGTTACCTTCACCGTCAGCGTGCTCAACTCGGGACCCGACACGGCGCGCGCGGTGGTCGTCCGCGATCTGCTGCCGGCGGGATTGACGCTCGTCACCGCCACTCCTTCGCAGGGCGACTACGACTCGACGAGCGGCGAGTGGGAGTTGGGCGATCTGAGCAACGCCGCGACCGCCACGTTGACGCTGGTCGCGACGGTGGTCGAAGGAGGCCCCAAGACCAACACGGCCGAGATCATCGCCTCCGATGCGTTCGATCCCGACTCGACTCCGGGCAACGAGAACGCTGAAGAGGATGATCAAGCCAGCGTGGTCGTGGTTCCATCGATCGCCGATCTGTCGCTGACCAAGACGATCAGCGACGCCAGTCCGAACGTGGGCGAGGAAGTCACCTTCACCGTCACGGTCCAGAACGCCGGCCCCGATGCGGCGAGCGGGGTCACCGTTCGCGATACGTTCCCGGCCAACGTCGCGCTGCTCGAGAACACGCCGAGCCAAGGCACTTTCGATGCGGCCAGCGGCATTTGGACCGTGGGCTCCTTGGCCAATGGCGCGCAAGCGACGCTGGTCCTGCGGGGCCGCGTGACCGCTTCGGGGACGGCGAGCAACACGGCGGAGATCACCGCGGCTCGCCCCGCCGATCCCGACTCGACTCCCGGCAACAACGACCCCGACGAGGACGACCAAGCCACGGTCGCTTTCACGCCGCAAGTGGCCGACCTGTCGCTGACCAAGACGGTCGACCAGGCCACGCCGAGCGTCGGCGAGACGGTCACGTTCACCGTCACGCTGAGCAACACCGGTCCCGATGCGGCCACGGGGATCGCTGTCGCCGACCGGCTGAGCGAAGGGCTGCGGCTGGTCTCGGCGACGCCCAGCAGCGGCAGCTACGACGCCGAGAGCGGCGTGTGGAGCGTCGACAATTTGGCCGCTGCGGGGACCGCGACGCTGACGGTTCGGGCGGTGGTCGAGGAGCTCAGCACCCAGAGCAATACGGCGGAAGTGACGGCGGTCGATCAGTTCGATCCCGATTCGACTCCGGGCAACAACGTGCCGGCCGAGGACGATCAGGCGAGCGCCACGCTGACTCCGCCGAGCGCGGACCTGTCGCTGACGAAAACGGTTAGCGACGCGAGCCCCAACGTGGGCGACGAAGTGACGTTCACGGTGACGGTCACGAATGCCGGCCCGAACGAGGCCACTGGAGTCGTCGTCACCGATTCGCTGCCGGCCAACGTGACGCTCGTCAGCGCGTTCCCCGATCCGGCCAACCCCAGCCAAGGCGACTTCGATGCCGCCACGGGAGTGTGGACCGTGGGGACGCTCGCTCCCGACGGGCAAGCGACATTGGTGCTCAGGGCCCGCGTCACCGCCAGCGGCACCGGAACCAACACGGCCGAGATCACTGCGGCGAGTCCTGCCGACCCCGACTCGACCCCTGGCAACAACGACCCCGACGAAGACGATCAGGCTTCGGCCAGCTTCACTCCCCAGGTCGCCGACCTCGCGCTCACCAAGACGGTCGATGAGGCCGCACCGAGCGTTGGCGATACCGTCACCTTCGAAGTCACGCTGACCAACGAGGGACCCGACGCAGCGACCGGAATCGTGGTCACTGAAACTCTTTCGGAAGGTTTGCGGTTCGTCTCGGCGACGACCAGCAGCGGCAGCTACAACTCCGAGACCGGGCTGTGGAGCATCGCCAGTTTGGCTGACGCGGCGACCGCAACGCTCTCGATCGTGGCGGTCGTCGAAACCGCTGGCGACCAAAGCAACTCGGCCGAAGTCACCGCGGTCGATCAATTCGATCCCGACTCGACGCCCGGCAACGCTGACCCCGCCGAGGACGATCAGGCCAGCGTGGTCGTGGTTCCCTCGATTGCCGATCTGTCGCTGACCAAGACGATCAGCGACGCCAGTCCGAACGTGGGCGAGGAAGTCACCTTTACCGTCACGGTCCAAAACGCCGGCCCCGACGCGGCCAGCGGGATCACCGTTCGCGATACGTTCCCGGCCAACGTCGCGCTGCTCGAGAACACGCCGAGCCAAGGCACTTTCGATGCGGCCAGCGGCATTTGGACCGTCGGCTCCTTGGCCAATGGCGCACAAGCGACGCTGGTCCTGCGGGGCCGCGTGACCGCTTCGGGGACGGCGAGCAACACGGCGGAGATCACCGCGGCTCGCCCCGCCGATCCCGACTCGACTCCCGGCAACAACGACCCCGACGAGGACGACCAAGCCACGGTCGCTTTCACGCCGCAAGTGGCCGACCTGTCGCTGACCAAGACGGTCGACCAGGCCACGCCGAGCGTCGGCGAGACGGTCACGTTCACCGTCACGCTGAGCAACACCGGTCCCGATGCGGCCACGGGGATCGCTGTCGCCGACCGGCTGAGCGAAGGGCTGCGGCTGGTCTCGGCGACGCCCAGCAGCGGCAGCTACGACGCGGAGAGCGGCGTGTGGAGCGTGGAGAGTTTGGCCGCTGCGGGGACTGCGACGTTGACGGTTCTGGCGGTGGTCGAGGAGCTCAGCACCCAGAGCAACACGGCGGAAGTGACGGCGGTCGATCAGTTCGATCCCGATTCGACTCCGGGCAACAACGCGCCGGCCGAGGACGATCAGGCGACCGTGACGGTGACTCCGCCGAGTGCGGACCTGTCGCTGACGAAGACCGTTAGCGACGCGACTCCCAACGTGGGTGACCAGGTCACATTCACGCTCCGCGTTGCCAACGCGGGACCGGACGCGGCCAGCGCGATCGTCGTTCGCGATCAGCTCCCCGCAGGGCTCACGCTGGTCGAAGTGGTCGAGGGCATGGGAACCTACGACGCCGCGACGGGCGAATGGACGATCCCCACGCTCGCCAGCGGTGCTTCGGCGGAACTCGTGCTGCGAGCCACGGCCGATGCACCGGGGGAGATCACGAACGTTGCGGAAATTCAGTCCAGCAGCCTTCCCGACCCCGACAGCACTGCCGGGAACAACGATCCCGACGAAGACGATTACGCTGCGGTGACGCTTTCGCCCGAGCTGGTCGATTTGGCGTTGGCCAAGACGCTCGACAACCTGACGCCGAACGTGGGCGATACCGTCGCCTATACGCTGTCGCTCAGCAACGAAGGCCCCTCGACCGCGACCGGCGTGGCGGTCACCGACGATTTGCCCGAGGGTGTGACGTTCGTGAGTGCGACGCCCAGCCAAGGGACGTATGATCCGCAGACGGGTATCTGGACGGTCGGCGAGGTCGCTCCGGGAGTGACCCCGACGCTGCGGATCGAAGTGACGGTCGGCCGCACGTTGGGAGCGACGAACACGGCGGAAGTGACCGCCAGCGACCAACCGGATGTCGACAGCACTCCGGGCAACGCCGAGCCGGGCGAGGACGACATCGCCACCGCCACGTTCACGACCCAGGTCGCCGACCTGTCGCTGACGAAGACGACCGACGACACCGCACCGAATCGCAATGAAATGGTGCGGTTCACGCTCACCTTGAGCAATGCGGGACCCGACGCCGCTTCGGCCGTCTCGGTTCGCGATCTGTTGCCCGCAGGGTTGACGTTTGTCTCGGCCACACCGAGCAGCGGGACCTACGACCCGGTGACTGGGCTGTGGACGCTGGAGGATGTGGCTCCCGACAGCAGCGAGACGCTGCTGATCACGACGACCGCCACGGCGCCCGGCGTCGTGGTCAATCGCGCGGAAGTCGTCGCCTCGACCCAGTTCGATCCCGACAGCACGCCCGACAACGGTGACGTCGACGAGGACGATTTTGCTTCGGTGACCGTAACACCTCCGCTGGTCGATATTTCGGTCGCCGCGGAAGTTGACAATGCGGCTCCGCTGGAAGGGGAAGTGGTGACGATCACCTTCACGACCAGCAACATGGGTCCGCAAACGGCGACCGACTTGCTGCTGCAAACTCAGCTGCCCGAGGGGCTGACGCTCCTCTCCGCCGAGCCGACGCGGGGCACTTTTGATCCGGCGACCGAGCGGTGGCGGATCGAGTCGCTCGCAGCCGAGGAGCAGGCCCAACTCGTGCTGACGGTCCGCGTCGACACGGCCGGACCGCGGTCGATTCCGCTGGAGCTGATCGAGCTCGACCAGTTCGATATCGACAGCACGCCCGGCAACGGCGTCGAGAGCGAAGACGACCAAACAGCCGCCGTGCTGCAAGGACCGCGGCTACTCAGCAAGCGGTTGTTCCTGGCGCGGTAGCTGAGGTGGGCTCGCGCAACATCAGCCGCCACGCGCTAGCGTCCGGTTCACACGCTCGCGCCGTTCGGCTGCGCGACGGAAACCGGGGGCTAGCGCCCGGCGGCTGATGAATCATCCGGGCTAGCCCCCGGCGGTTGATGAATCGGAATTCTCGGTCGCTCGGTGATAGATCCGATCGGCCATCGCCACGTCGGCCGAGGCGATCCCGACCGATTTGAAGATCCGCAGCCCTTCGGCCGCAGCGATTTGTTGAGGAGCGAAGTAATCGGCGAGCCGAACGGCTTGCTCGAAGCGAAAGATCCCCTCCCGCTCGGCGGCAATCAGTTCACCCGCTTCGATGCGGCACGAGGGGATGTCGTCGCACACGACCTGGCTGGCCCGAGCGACCAGCGATGGCGGAAACTCGATCCGGTTTTCGGCGTTCGAGCCAGCGGCGACCAGCAGCCGGCACTCCTCGAGCCACGCGTTCTCGACGACCGGCTCGGAGGAGGTGGTGATGCAGACGACCACGTCGGCGCCAGTGGCAGCCGAGCGAGCGTCGGGAGCGGCTTCGATCTTGCAGCCGATCCGCGGTTGCATGGCCGCCGCGAATCGCTGCCGCCGTTCGGGGTTTCGGCAGTAGACCGACGCTTCCGCGACGCGGTTGGCGTGGCAGATCGCCTCGAGCTGACTTTCCGCCTGCCAGCCGCAGCCGAACAGCGCGAGCCGCGAGATCGGCTGGCCGTAGAGCTGTCGGACGGCCAGACCAGTGATCGCTCCGGTGCGGAGCTGACCCAGCCGGTCGGCTTCGATGAGCGCCAGCAGCTGGGGATCCTCGGTGTCGTACAAGCCGACGAGAAACTGGGCTCCCTGCCGCGTGGTGAGATACTGCTTCCAGCCGACGCGATTCAAATACGCGCAGCCCCCGATCAGCCCGTGCAGCATCGCTCCCGGCACGCGAACCCGCTGCCGCGGCCGACACTCGGCCAGCCCTTCGGCAGTGGCTCGCAACAGCTCTTCCACCACGGCCACCGCGTCCGCAACGCCCACCAGCGAAGCGACCTCCGCCTCGGAAATCCAGCGCGTCATTGAGAATACCTTTTGGTGTGGAAAAAGGACGCGAAGAGCACGAAGGAAAGATGGGGAGTTGAACCACGGATAACACGAATAGCACGAATTTTTAACTTTCGGCTTCGCCTTTTCATCCGCGTGCTCCGTGTGATCTGCGGTCCTTCCCCCCTCCACGCATCGATTCGTTTGATTCGTGTCATTCGTGGTTGTCGTCCCGGCCAAATCCGGACATCGAAAACACAGTCGCCTGCGGCTTGCCGTTAAACGATTGTTCTACAATGTCCAGTTCAGCTCGCCCGCTCGCTTTTGAGGCAGGCCAGGAACTGGGTGTAGTTTTCCGACTCGACCGCTTTCTCGACCGTCCGTGGATCGCTGAACAGGTCGGCCATGTCGGAGAGCAATTGGAAGTGGATCTGGCGATCGTCATCGGGTGTCAGGAGGAGCAAGATGATGTGGGCGGGCAGCCCGTCGGGCGAGTCGAAGTCGATCCCGCGTTTAGAGATCCCGACGGCCACGATCGCTTGCGTGAGCCCTTCGATGCGTCCCTGAGGGATGGCGATTCCATTGCGAAAGCCAGTCGCTCCAAAACGCTCGCGAACCCAGACGGTTTGTTCCAGCTCGACCGGATCGAGCGGCTGCCCCTCGCAGACGCTCACCACCAGTTCGTGAATCACTTCCCGCCGCGTCTTGCCGGTGAGCTTGCTGATGAAGTTCCGTGCTTGCAGGAACTGGCTGAAGCGTTTCGCTTTCTTGTGCCCCAGCAACGTCTGGATGGCGATCCCGCTGGTCATCGAAGTCACCAGTGCCATGACCACCAGAGCCACGAACATCCGCTCGCGGATCACTCCGGCTTGCAGGGCGAGCAAGCCGAGGATGATCTCCATCGCTCCGCGAGAATTCATGGCAAACCCGACGGCGAGCCCTTCGCGGCGGGGGAAGCCGACAAGCCAAGCTCCGGCGGTGCAGCCGACGACTTTGCCGAAGGTCGCGATCAGCAGCACGCTGAGGACCATCATCAGATCGAACGCGGCCAGGAAGTTGACGTGCAGCCCGATGCTGGCGAAGAACAGCGGCGCGAAAATGAACGACACGAACTGGTCGATCACGGTTCGAGTCCGTTCCCGCAAATGCCGCGAGTCGCCGAGCGCCACGCCGAAAATGAAAGCCCCAAAAATCGCGTGGATTCCGATCCACTCGGCGAGCGCCGCGCTCAACAGGGCCAAGGTCAGCGCAAAGCCGAGGATTCCCCCGGGCCAACTCGTATGGGCCTGGATCCACGGCAGCACGCGATCGATCAGATAGCGGCCGGCGGTCAGCATCAGCAGCACGAACAGCACGGTCATCCCGACCATGGAGCCGATCGGCAGCGGGGATGCCTCGTGACCGATCATGCTGAGGATCATTGCGAAGATGATCCAGCCGACCAGGTCGTTGAAGATCGCCGCCGCCATCACGACCATCCCAAAGTCGGTGCGGTACAGATTCAGATCCATCAGCGTCTTGGCGATCACCGGGAGCGCGGAGATCGACAGCGCGGTGGCAAAGAAGAGGGCGAAGATCAGCGGGCTCGCCCCGCGATCCGCGCCGAGCACCCCCGGAGCGAAGTAGGCTGGAAAAAAGCCGGCGGCAAAGGGCAACGCCATCCCGGCGACCCCGATCCAGAGGGCCGAGCGTCCCTGTCGCCAGACGGTCGACAGATCGACCTCCATCCCGGCGACCAATAAGAACAGCGTGATCGCGAGCGTCGTCAGCGCGCTCAAGGAAGAGGCGACCGGGCCTTCGGGAGGGAACAGCGCGGCGGTCCACTCCGGAGCGACGGCGCCGAGCAGGGTTGGCCCGAGCAGGATCCCGGCTAGCAGCTCGCCCAACACGGCAGGCTGGTGCAGCCGCAGGGCGAGCTCGCCGAGCAAGCGGGCGATCCCCAGCAAGACGCCCACACCGAGTAGGAACGTCGCAATGTCGTGGTGGGAGAGGCCGTTCATCGCACCGCCCGTTCGCCATCCTCTCCCCGGTGGAGCCGCTCTCGCCAGTGGAGTCGCCGCTCAGTCCTGTTTGGGCAGTGCCAGGGCATTGGGGCGAGTCCAGCGGATGCGGGCCATCAACATGTCTCCACGCGCGTCGCGGCGGGGCATCCATTCGCCGACGGTGACCCACGATTCCTCAGGAGTCACGGGGTTCACGTGAAAGTTCCCCATCAGGGCCACGTCGTCCGGTGCGTTGATCCCGTCGCCGACCAGCGGCAGGACGACTTGCTCGCTGCTGCGAATCAGGCACAGCCGCTGGGGGTCGACTTGGGCCACCCACAGCGGGCTTCGCCACCGCATCACGTTCGTATTCGTGCTGTCTTTGCGGGTGTAGACCAAGAACAGGCCATCGGAGTGAGTCAGCCAGTGCTGCTGAGTCGTCGACATCTCTATCGGCTCGCCATCGTCCCAGGTCCAGGCCGTTTTCCGCTGATAGTCGAGTCCATCGTCGCTGACCGCCACGTAGCCCCGGTCGTCTTCGGCGCGGATCGTCAGATAGAAGCGGTCCTGGAACCGGGTTACCGAAGGCTCCAGCAGACCCCGCCCCGCCGGGTTCTCCAGCGGCGGCCCCACCTCCTCGACCTTCAGCGTCTCGCCGTCAAACGAGCAGCGGACGCCGGCGACCATCCGCGGCTCGGCCCCCGATCCGAAAGTGAAGGACATCAGGATGTCCCCGTCCGGCATCACGACCCGCTGGCCGCAACCGTTCGAGTAGATCGCCGAGCCGCGGGGGTCGTCCCACTCGAGAATCTTTCGCGGCGACCACGAGCCATCCTTGCGGCGGACCGAGTAGACAGGATAGCGGGCGAGCTGATCTCCCCTGGCGAAACGCGGGCCGCGATAGAAGACCACATGCCCCATCGCCAGCACCGTGCCGGTCTGCGGATGGTACTCGGGGACCACGTCGCAGACCCCTGCCTGCAGGCCCGGATGCCCTTCAACCGGCACTCGACCGAGAGCGGGAATCGCCTCGGGCGAGCTCCACGTTTTGCCCAGGTCGCGCGACTCGCGCCAGTGGACCGGCCCAAAGTAGTCCGAGCCGCCGATGTCTTGCAGCGTCATCAGGACCAGCGGATTTTCACCCTCGCTCGGAATCAGACAGGCTCGCGGATGGAACCACGTCGTGCCCTGGCCATCGCGGTTCCGCTCCAGCGTCACTTTAGTGATCGAATCGATCAGCGGAGCAGGGGACTCGGCGGCTGCGCGGCTGCTCAGTGGCACTGCGATGGCCAGCAGAGTGCTGGCGAGCCAGAAAGGAATGGATTGCCGCGCTGTCATCACTAGATCTCCAGAAGTCGAATTGAGTTGGCCCCCCAGTGTAGCCCGACGCGGCGGAACCCGCGGCGTGCCTGGATCGTTCATCAGCCGCCACGCGCTAGCGTCCGGTTCTTGCGGTGTATTCGAGAACCGGGGGCTAGCGCCCGGCGGCTGATGCAGTTTCCGCACTAGTCCTGCGGCTCAAGACCGAGCTCAACCGATCAACTCGCTGAGAACGTGGCCGTGGACGTCGGTCAGCCGGCGGTCGATCCCGCCGCGGCGGACGGTCAGCCGCTCGTGATCGATCCCGAGCAGATGCAGCACCGTGGCGTGGATGTCGTACACGCGAGTCGGCCGGTTGCGGTCGAGCGGCTTGTAGCCCCACGCGTCCGACGGCCCATAGGTCGTGCCACCGCGGATCCCGCCGCCGGCCAGCCAGTTGGTAAAGGCGTAGGGGTTATGGTCTCGCCCGCGGCCCCCTTGGGACGACGGCATGCGGCCAAACTCGGTCGTCCACAGAATCAACGTGTCGTCGAGCATCCCCCGCTGCCGCAGGTCCTGGATCAGCGCCGCTGCTCCGCGAGCCATTCCGATCGCCAGCGGACCGTGATCACGCTCGACGTCTTCGTGCGAATCCCAGTTGCGCCGGGGAAAGCCGTTGTCGTTGCCCGACCAGATCTGCACGAAGCGAACGCCTCGCTCGAGCAGCCGGCGAGCGACCAAACACTTTTGCGAAAACGCGACCGTCTCTTCGAGCGGATTGATTTGGTCGGGATACTGCGAGGGAACCGCGTCGAGCCCGTAGAGCTTGAGGATGTGCTGCGGCTCGCCGCTCAGATCGAGTGCGTCGGGAGCGGCCAGCTGCATTCGGGCGGCCAACTCGTAGCTGCGGATCCTCGCTTCCAAGCGGCCATCGTCGGCTCGCGCCGCCGCGTGCCGGCCATTCAATTGGGCGAGCAGCGATTGGGCGTCGGCGTCGCTCGCGGCAGTCACAAAATCGCCTTCCGCGGCAGGAAACAGATCGGCGATCGGGGCTTCGCGATCGGGATAAACCGTCACCCCTTGATGCTGCGAGGGAAGGAAAGCAGCATCCCAATTCTTAGTCCCGTTGCTGGCCAAGCCGCGGTGGTCGGGGAGGACGACGAAGGCGGGCAGGTTCTCGTTGAGGCTGCCGAGCCCGTAGCTGGTCCAAGCCCCGGCTGAGGGAAAGCCCGGCCGATCGAAGCCCGTGGTCTGCAGCAGCGTCGCTTGGCTGTGGACGCCCGTCTTGCCCGTCATGTTGTGGACGAAAGCGATCTCGTCGACCACTTCGCCGAGCGGAGCGACGACTTCGCTGAGCGGCTTGCCGCACTCGCCATACGGCTTGAATTTCCAGATCGGACGCAGCCAGGGTCCGAGCCCGTTCTGAAACGCCTCGACCGGTTCGCCGAAGTCCGACTCCTGGCCGTGCAGCCGAATCAACTCGGGCTTGTAATCGAACAGATCGAGATGGCTGGCCGCTCCCGCCATGAACAGCTGGATGACCCGTTTGGCTCGCGGCGGGTGATGGAGGCGAGCCACCGCTGCACCTGCTCCGGGCGATGGCTCCGCAGCCGCTTGGCCACCCCGGGCCTGCTCTTCGGCCAACAGGCTGGCCAGCGCGATCCCGCCGAGCCCACCCCCGGATTGCCAGAGCAGTTCGCGGCGCGAGAGCGTCGGCCGCGAGGCAGGCTGCCCGGGCAAGCGCTGGTGGGAGAAAGGTGCAGGGGACATGGCGGAACTGCTCAGTCAACGAAGAGGAATTCGTTCAGATTCAGGATCACGCGGCAGGTCGCGGCCAAGCCGTGGCGGCGGGCGTAGGCGACCAGCGCGGCTTGCTCGTCGGCGGTTGCATCGCGGCCGATCGCCCGGCGGAAGGCGAGGGCGACCGCCGCTTCGATCTCGCCGCTCGAACCCTCTCCCCCGGTCGCTCGCGTGACGCTCTCGGCAAAGTGCCGGCTGACGGCCAGCGGAAGTTGATTGTTCAGCATCGCCAAAGCTTGCAGCGGCGTGTTGGCTTGGTTCCGCCGAGCGACTTGCATCGACGGGTCGGCGCAGTCGAGCGCGGTCATCAGCGGCTGGGTCTGCGAGCGGACGAGGAAGCGGTAGACCGAACGCCGCTGCGCCCGAGGATCGTCCGGATCGTGTAAGTGGTACTGGTAGTGGGGCGAGTGCTCGGGTTTCTCGATCACGAAGTCCCGATAGCTCGGGCCTCCCATCCGTCGATCGAGTCGGCCGGCCGCGACCAGCATCGCGTCGCGGACCGCTTCGGCTTCCAGTCGACGACGATTCATCCGCCAGTAGAACCGGTTGTCCGGATCCGCTTCGAGCGCCACCGCCGACGGCACCACCGCGGATCGCTGGCGATAGGTCGCGCTGGTCACGATCATCCGCTGGACCCGCTTGAGCGAGCTGCCCGAATCGATGTGGCTGCCCGCCTCCCGCATCTCGCCCGCGTCGCGGATCTGGCAGGCCAGCCAATCGAGCAACTCGGGATGCGTCGGTGGCTCTCCCATCCGGCCAAAGTCGTTGGGCGTTTCCACCAAACCTCGGCCAAAGTGGTACAGCCAGAGCCGATTGGCGATCGAACGCCAGGTGAGCGGATTGCGGCGATCGGAGAGCCACGCGGCGAGCGCTGCCCGTCGTTCGCCATCGTTCGCCGCAGGAGCCAGTTGGGGCGGGGCGAGATGGTCGCCAAGACATGACAGTACTCCCGGCGCGACCTCCTGCTGCGGGCTGGTGACATCGCCGCGGGCGAGGAAAAAGATTGGTCGCGGCTGGCCACCCTCGGGGCCGGTTCCGCGGAACGAGCCGCTGCCGTGATGGATCCCGCCGGCATAAACGAGAGCTGGAGCGGGAAGCCGCTCGATCTGCTCCCGCACCTCCCGCCGCTCCGCATCGCACATCGCCGCGGCGATCTGGCTGGTCAGCTGCTCGTGCTCTCGATCGAGTTCCTGCTGGCGCTCGGTCAGTACGTGGCGGCGGCGGGCGATTTGAGGATCGACATCGTAGGGCCGGTCGACGCGGTCGAGCGCCGAGAACATCGCTTGCAACGCGTAGTAATCGGCCTGCGGGATCGGATCGAAGCGGTGGTCGTGGCACTGCGCGCAGCCGACGGTCAGGCTCAAAAAGGTCTCCACCGTATTCTGCACCATGTCGTCCCTGTCGAGATGCCGCGCAATCTTGCCATCGATCTTCGTCTCGGGGACTTCCACGTGACCGATGAAATCCCACGGCCCGGCGGCGATGAATCCGAGAGCTTCGATGCCGTCGCGAGTGTGGGGATAGAGCAGGTCGCCTGCGATCTGCTCCTCAATAAAACGCGCGTAGGGTTTGTCCTCGTTCAGCGCGCGAATCACATAATCGCGATAGGGCCAAGCATGGTTCCGCGGTTTGTCTTTGTCGTACCCGTGAGTCTCGCCATAGTGCACCACGTCCAACCAGTGCCGCGCCCAACGCTCACCGTAATGGGGCGAGGCCAGCATCCGGTCGACCAGCCGCTCGTAGGCGAGCGGATGCGAGTCGGCGACGAATGCCTCGATCTCTTGGTCCGATGGCGGCAGCCCGAGCAAATCGAACGAGAGTCGGCGGATCAGCGTCCGGCGGTCCGCCTCGGGGGCGCGGGCCAAGCCTCGTTCGTCGAGCGCCGCGGCGATGAAGCGATCGATCGGATTGGCGGCAGCCGATGTCGATTCCGAAAGCGAGGGCGGGCCAGTAATTTCGGGTGGGCCAGTAATCTCGGGTAGAGTCGGGGACTCAAGCGGTGTGAGCGACCACCACGCCGGTGGCCGCAGACGGTGGTCTTCCGGCCACGCCGCCCCGGCGGCGATCCAGCGGCGAATCGTGGCGACATCCTCCGCCGCAAGCGGCGGGGCGGCCTGTGGCATTTCCGCTTCATCATCGATCGGCGTGATCAGATCCAGCAAGTAACTGGCCTCGGGATCTCCCGCGGTGACGACCATCCCACTGTCACCACCGGCGCGGAGATCTGTCGCGGTCGAGAGCGATAGACCGCCACGCCGCTCGGCCTCGTTGTGGCAGCTCAGGCAATGCTGCTGGAGAATCGGAGCGACGGAGTCGCGAAAGAAAGCCGCGTCGCTGGCGGGGGCCTCCGCGGCTTGCGCGTGAAGACGCGGGACGGGGAGGAGCAGCGCGGCGAGCGTGGTTCCCCAGCGGAGGATGCGGTTTGCGAGAGCCAGGAAATGCATTCGCTTGAGTCTCCTCGCGTTCTGCCCCCGTCTTAAGCATAGTCGCCTTTCGCTCCGCCATAGTCGCCTTTCGCTCCGCCATAGTCGCCTTTCGCTCCGCGAAAGTAGCGCCCTGACGCTACTTTCGCGGAGCGAAAGGCGACTATACGCCCGCTACTTTCGCGGAGCGAAAGGCGACTATACGCCCGCAACTTTCGCGGAGCGAAAGGCGACTATGCGAACGCTACTTTCGCGGAGCGAAAGGCGACGTTCCTCACGCGATAATGTCGCGGACGATGTTGCCGTGGACGTCGGTCAGTCGGAAATCGCGGCCGGCGTATCGATAGGTGAATTGTTCGTGATCAAATCCGAGCAAGTGCAGAATCGTGGCGTGCAGGTCGTGGATATGGACTTTGTTTTCGACTGCTTGGAATCCAAATTCGTCGGTCGCTCCATGCACGAAGCCCTGCTTCACTCCGCCGCCGGCCAGGAGCATCGTAAAGCCATAGTGATTGTGGTCGCGGCCGTTGACTTTGCCAGCGTTATTGGCGGCGGCTAGCTCGACCGTTGGGGTGCGGCCGAATTCGCCCGCGATCATCACCAACGTTTCTTCCAGCAGACCACTGCTTTTAAGATCGCGAATCAGAGCGGCGATGGCTTTGTCGATCTGTCCGGCCAGTCGGCGGTGATTGACTTCCAGATCGTCGTGGTTGTCCCATGGTTGTCCGTTGCCGTGCCAGAGTTGGACGAACCGCACGCCCCGTTCGACCAACCGCCGCGCGATGAGGATTTGTCGAGCTTGATGCCCTTCGCCGTACGCTTCCAACACATGCTTAGGCTCGCCGCTGACGTCGAACGCCTCGGCGGCTTCCTGCTGCATCCGATAGGCGAGTTCAAAAGAATGGACCCGAGCTTCGAGTTGCGGATCGACGACGCGCTGCTCGAGATGGCGTTGGTTGAGCTGTTGGAGCAGGTCCAATTGGCGACGCTGCTCCGACTGGCTGACGTGATGATTTCGAACGTTTGCGACCAGTTTTTCGATATCGGTGTGTTGCGAATCGATATACGTTCCTTGATAGACTCCTGGCAAAAATCCCGATTGCCAGTTTTGAGATTCCTGGATTGGGTATCCGCCGGGGCACATGGCGATGAAGGCAGGGAGATTTTGATTCTCGGTCCCGAGCCCATAGGTGACCCACGACCCGAGGCTGGGGCGAACGAGTCGTGCATCGCCGCAGTTCATGAGCATCAGCGACGGTTCATGGTTGGGAACGTCGGCGTGCAGCGAGCGGAGCACCGTGAACTCGTCGATCACTTCTCCGACGTTGGCAAAGATCTCGCTGACTTCGATCCCGCTCTGGCCATACTTTTGGAACTTATAAGGGGAGGGGAGAGCGGCTCCGGTTTTGCGTTCGGTCTTGAGCGTGTTGGGGATCTCGCGGCCGGCGTACTTCTCGAGCGCCGGCTTGGGGTCAAACGTGTCGATGTGGGAGCAGCCACCATTGAGAAAAATATGGATGACGTGTTTGGCTTTACCCGGAAAATGCGGCTGGCGAGGAGCCAGTGGCATCAGCGGGGCGGCGGCTGGGGCTGGGGCTGCCGAGAGTGCCGCTCCGGTGTTGCCGAGGAGCTCGGTGGCGGCAACCGCGCCGAGCCCCAGGCCGGTTCGGCGGAGCAGCTCCCGCCGCGAGATCATCGCCTGGGGGCGGTGTGAATAAATCGACATGGGCTCAATCGATAAAAAGAAATTCGTTGGACATCAGCAGCACCTGGGCGTAGCGAGCCCAGGGGTCCAGCTTGTCGGCTGCGGAGGTGGGTGAGTGTTCCAGGAACAGGCGGCCGATGGCGACCTCCTCGTCGCTCGCCGGGCGGGCGTAGAGGGTTTGATAGAGCCAGCCGATGCGACCCGCGGCGTCGGGTGGTGCTTGCCGATCGGCCCGAGCGATGAGCTGCTGAGCCTGCTCGATCGCAAACGGATGGTTCATCAGATACAGCGCCTGCTGGGGCACCGTGGTGTGATAGCGGCGGGGCGTGTGGGCGTCGGGCGAGGCGAAGTCGAAAGTCCGAAACAAGCCCGGCAAATTTTGGCGGTCGATGTAACTGTAGACGGTCCGTCGCGTCGGGAAGGGGCTTGTGGTGATGTCCACCGAAGGCCCACGAATCGTGTGATCGAGGCTCGCCGAGACGACGAGCAGGCTATCTCGCATTCCCTCGAAGTCGAGCCGCCGACGGTTCATCCGCCAGAGGAGTCGGTTCTCGGGATCGATCGCGGCTGGCGCCTCGCGATGTTCGCTCGATTGCTGATAGGCCGAAGAGAGGACGATCTGGCGGATCAGGCGTTTGGTCGACCAGCCCTCCTCCACGAGCCGCTTTGCCAAGAAGTCGAGCAGCTCGGGATGGGAGGGCCGATCGCTGCGGACACCGAAGTCGCTCGAGGTATCGACGAACCCTTGGCCGATCAGATGTTCCCAGACGCGATTGACCCACACGCGTGGGGTGAGCGGGTTGGCCGGGTCGACGATTCTCCGCGCCAGCTCCAAGCGGCCGCTCCCCTCGGTGAACGGCTGGCGATCCTCCCCTTCGAGCAGCCGCAAGAACTGCCGCGGAACCGCTTCGCCTCGGTTGCCCGGATTTCCCCGCACGAAGATCTGCGGGTTGCCTTGCGGAGCCGGTTTGTCCTGCAGCACCATCGCCTGCAGCGGGGCTTTGTCGGAGTTCTTCCAGTCGGCGATCGCCTGCCTGAACTCGCGACGCTTGTTGGGATCGTCCTTCTGCTCGCTCTGATTGAACTCCGCCAGCGCCGCTTCACGCTTCTGCAATTCCTGCAGGTACGCCTCGCTCGGATCCTCCAGCGGCAACGAAACTTCCTCCGAAGCTGCGAAGACGCCGTAGAGCGAATAGTAATCGGCCGTGGGAATCGGGTCGTATTTGTGATCGTGGCAACGGGCACAGGCGACCGTCACTCCCATCATCCCGCGGGTCACCACATCGATGCGATCGTCGATGATGTCGTGAGGGTTGTTCAAAAACCGGCGGCCGACGGTCAGGAAACCCATCGCCGCTAGCCCCTCCCGGCCGATCCCCGCCGGCTCGGCCGACTCCGCTGGCGGCATTTGATCGGCGGCCAGCTGGTACATCAGGAAGCGATCGTAGGGCAGGTCGCGATTGAGTGCGTCGACGACCCAGTCGCGGAACAGGTAGGCGTACTTGTAGCTGCGGTCGTCGGTGAAGACGTAGCCTTTGGTGTCGGCGTAGCGGGCCAAGTCGAGCCAGTAGCGGCCCCAACGTTCGCCGAACCGAGGCGATTCGAGCAAGCGATCGACCAACCGCTCGACCGCTGCGGGGGAGGGATCATTGACGAACGCCGCGACCGCTTCGGGTTCGGGGGGGAGCCCGACGAGATCGAGCGACAGGCGGCGGATCAGCGTCGCCCGGTCGGCCGGGCGACTCGGCTCGAGCCCTTCGGCTTCCAGCTGCGAGAGCACGAAGCAGTCGATGGGGGTCGCCGCCCAGGTCCGGTCGTTAACGTCGGGGACCTGCGGGTCGCCGATCGCCTGGTAAGCCCAGTGCGCTTCGGCGGTCGCTTCTTTGGAGAGCGGTGCGGAGGATTCGGGCCAGGGAGCGCCCATTTCGACCCACCGCGAGAGAGCCTCGATGGCTTTCTCGGGGAGCTGGGCGTCGGGAGGCATCTGGATGTCCCCGTCGTAGCGGATCGCCGCGAGCAGCCGGCTGGCGGCCACGTCGCCGGGGACGACGAGCGGGCCGTTTTCATTGCCGCTCAGCAGATGCTGCAGCGCGTCGACTCGCACGTCGGCTTCCTGCGTCTCGGGGCCGTGGCATTCGAGGCAGCTGACCATCAGCACCGGACGGACTTCGCGCTCAAAAAACTCTGCTGCAGCGGCGGCTGCCTGAGGATCGGCCGCCGGTTCCTCTGCGTGGGTCGGCGAGCCAGCGGAGACTGCGAGCGAGGCCAGCGTCAAAGCGATGGCTGCCAGGGACGAATCGAGTCGCAGCAACATCAAGCGGGTCTCAGCAAACAGAGCCGGGGTGGGGCAAAGGCGGGCGGGCAGGGCAGCGGAGCCGGGCAGGGCCTCATCGGGCAACTATAGTCCTTCTCCCAGCGGCTGGTCCAGTTTTGCGGGCCCATCGGGCCCATCGGGCCCATCGGGCCCATCGGGCCCATCGGGCACCTCGGCTCCGACGGGGACCCGCCACCCAAGCCGGAGGGAAGCCCCGAAATTGGATTGACTCCCACCGAGCGGCGGTTAGACTACACCGCCTGCTGTTGAAACTGAGTCTCATTTAACTTCGCTAGGCGAGTCGAAACGTGGTGCGACACCTGGAGCGACGTGGGTTTACCTTGGTCGAGTTGCTGGTCGTGATCGCGATCATTGGCGTTCTGGTGGGGCTGCTGCTGCCGGCGGTCCAAGCGGCCCGGGAGGCGGCCCGCCGGATGAGTTGCCAGAACAATCTCAAGCAGATCGGCTTGGCGACCCACAACTTCGAGAGCACTTACAAAAAATTGCCGTACGGCTGGCAGAAGCCGCCGGTCGCGACCGACGGCTGGTCGGCCCAGGCGTTTTTGCTCCCCTTCCTCGAGCAGGTCAACTTGGCCAATGAGATCGACTTCGAGAACGATTACAGCCAAGCGGTGATCGTGACCGCCGAAGGGACGCTGCCGCTGCAGTCGTTCCGCGTGCCGACCTATCTCTGCCCCTCGGAGACTCAGGACACGTTGCGGCTCAAGGACGGAGCGCCGTACCACTATCCGCTGAATTACGCCTACAACGCGGGCCGCTGGTTCGTCTACGATCCGGCCACGCGGACCACGGGCGAGGGCGCGTTTGGTTCGGGAAAGCAGCTTCGCTTCCGCGACTGCACCGACGGCTTGAGCCAGACTTTGGCCTTCGCCGAAGTCAAAGCCTACAACCCCTACTTCCGCAACGCTGCGCTCGACGCGCCGACGATGCCGACCGATCCGGCCGCTGTCGCCAGCCTCGGCGGGGACTTCAAGAGCAACTCAGGGCACACCGAGTGGGTCGACGGTCGCGTGCACCAGACCGGCTTCACCACGACTTTCACGCCCAACACGATCGTTCCCTACGCGAGTGGCGGCGTGACGTACGACGTCGACTGGAACAACATGCAGGAAGGGAAGTCGACGACGTCTAAGACTTACGCGGTCGTGACCGCGCGGAGCTATCACCCGGGCGGCGTCAGCGTCACGTTGATGGACGGCTCGACGCGGTTCGTCGCCGAGACGCTCGAGCGGAGCGTCTGGCAGGCGCTCTCGACCCGTGCTGGCCGCGAAGTTTTTGAGCTGCCGTAATCCCAACCGATTCTCACGGCTCTTCCTCGCCTTCCCGCACCTGAGAGCCCAGCCCTGGGAGGGTGATGTCTTGGTTTTCCGACGGGGCCTGGCGTAACGCTACGCCAGGACTGGCTCGACGGGGTGGTGTTCTTCGACGCCGGTCAGCCGCACGTTCAGCCCCTGGTGGTTGAAGCTCAGGCGGCGGTGATCGATCCCCAGGCAGTGCAGGATCGTCGCTTGCAGGTCATGGACGTGGACGGGCGACTCGACCGGATGGAAGCCGAACTCGTCGGTCTGTCCGACGGAGACTCCGGGGCGAATTCCACCTCCAGCCATCCAGACGGTGAACGCTTGCGGGTGGTGGTCGCGACCCATGCTGCGACCGAGGGCGGCGCTCGCTTCGACCATCGGCGTCCGCCCGAATTCACCTCCCCAGACGACGAGCGTGTCGTCGAGCATGCCCCGCTGTTTGAGGTCGCGGATCAGCGCCGCGCACGCTTGATCGGTCTCGGCGCACTGCTTTCGCAGCCCCCCTTCGACGTTCGAGTGGTGGTCCCAGCCGCTGTGGTAGAGCTGGATGAAGCGGACGCCCCGCTCGGCCAACCGCCGCGCCAGCAAGCAGTTGTTCGCAAAGCTCGCTTTGCCCCGCGCCGGCTCCGCACCGTACGCCTCGAGCGTGCTCGGGGTCTCCTGGGAGAAGTCCATCAGCTCCGGCGCTCGCATCTGCATCCGAAACGCCATCTCGTAAGCGCTGATCCGGGTTTCGATTTCCGGATCGTGGACTTCGGCAAACCGCTGGCGATTGAGTTGGCCGATCAGGTCGAGCGAATCACGCTGAGCGCGGGTGTCGTAGCCGGGGGGATTGGCGACGTGCAGGATCGGGTCGCCCGAACTGCGGAAGGGAACGCCTTGGTGTTTGCCGGAGAGGAACCCGTCGCTCCACATCGCCGCGCCACCGCTGAGGCTGCCGCCGCTCTCGAGCACGACGAAGGCGGGCAGGTCATCCGCTTCGCTGCCGAGGCCGTAGCTCAGCCACGCTCCCATGCTCGGGTGCCCGGGGATCGCGTTCCCGGTGTTCACGAAAATTTGCGCCGGCGCGTGGTTGAACTGGTCGGTGTGGACGGTGCGGATGAATGCCAAATCGTCGACGATCCCCGCGGTGTGCGGCAGCATCTCGGACAGCTCCACACCGCTTTGGCCGTGGCGGGCAAACTTGAACCGTGGAGCGAGGACCGCGGCATCGGGCTGGATGAACGCATACCGCTGGCCTTCGATGACGGAGGGCGGGATCGACTGGCCCTCGAATTCCACCAGCCTTGGTTTGTAGTCGAACAGATCGAGTTGGCTCGGCGCGCCGGCCATGAACAGATAGATCACCCGTCGGGCGCGGGGCGGAAAATGAACTCCCGGCGGGGAATCGGTCGCCAAAGGAGCACCGGTCGCCGGCGGTGCTTCGGAGGCTCGAGCCGAGCGGGCTGAGCGGGCCGCGGCGCCGCCGAGCAACGTCGCCAGCGCCATCTTGCCGATTCCCACTCCGCAGTCGCGGAAGAAGTGCCGTCGGGCTTGCGGTGCTATCTCGTGCCTCATCGCTGCGTCCGCCTACTCGTTGGTAATCATTTCGTCGAGGTTCATAATCGCGCGAGCCACCATGGCCCACGAAGCGAGCTCGGCTGCCGCCGGCTCGGTTGCTGGTTCAGCGGCCGGCAGTCCAGCGACGGCTCGCGGATCGAGTTGTTCCTCTTGAAGACGCTTCAATTGTTCTTCGCGAAAAGCAAGAATCGCCTCGCCCTCGGCGTCGGTGGGGGACCGCGAGAGGCAGCGGCGGAAGATCCACTCGAGTCGTTGATCCGGGGCGTCGGCCGCGGCGACCGCTTGCTCGGCCAGGCCTTGCGAGAGCTCCAGGAACATTGCGTCGTTCAGCTGGGTCAGTGCTTGCAGCGGCGTGTTGCTGCGGTCGCGGACAACCGTACAGTTCTCGCCGGTGGGCGCGTCGAACGTCGCATAGGCGGCGAACGGCGCGGTCCGTTTGGCGAACGTGTAGAGCGAACGCCGGTAGCGATCACCTCCTGGTGAGACGGGCCACGGGGTGTTGCCGTACGCCAGCGCCGTGACGCTCGGTGGCTGCGGCGGATAGACGCTCGGGCCCCCCAACTCGCGACTGAACCGTCCGCTGGCGACGAGCGCCGCATCGCGGATCATCTCCGCGTCGAGACGGTGTCGCGGTCCGCGCGCGAGCAGACGATTCTCCGGATCGCGGCGCCACAGTTCCTCCTCCGCCGCGGACTGCTGACGATAGGTGCGGCTGGTCACGATCAAGCGGTGCAGGTGTTTGAGCGACCAGTCCGATTCGATCAGCTCGACAGCCAGGAAATCGAGCAGCTCGCGGTGCGTCGGTGGGGGCGTCTGGGTGCCGAAATCGCCGCTGCCAGGAACCAGCCCCTGGCCGAAGATCGCTTGCCACGAACGGTTCACCGTGACGCGAGCCACGAGCGGATTGCGGTCGCTGACGAGCCACCGGGCCAGCCCGAGGCGGTTGGCCGGTTCCCCTTCGGCCAGCGGCGGAAAAATTTCCGGCACGCCTGGCTGGACTCTTTCGCGGGGACTGAGGTATTCGCCCCGATGGTGAAGGTGCGTCGGCCGCGGGTTGTCGGCCGGGCGTTCGCTGAGGACGAGCGTCGTCGGCAGCTCGGGCAGCTGCTCGCGCAGCCGCTCGATCGGCTTGCGAGCCTCAGCCAGCTCGGGAGTGGTCCGCAGGAAGTGCCGTTGCAGTTGGTCGCGGACTTCGGCGGTCCACTGGTCTGGATCGGCGGCGAGAGCGGCTTCCAATTCGGTCGGCAAGTCGCTCGCGGTGACCTCGCCCGCAGCATCGGTGGCGGACCAGCGAAAGCGGCCCAGGCTGGCGGCAAAGTGCCGCTCAAACAGCATCGTCAGATGCAGCTCGGCTTGCTCGATCGCCAGCGGTTCGCTCAGCCGCAGCACCAACTGATGCGGCTCCCCCTCGCGCTCGGCCGTCGACCAGCCGGTCGAGCCATTGCCATCGATCACGTTTGCCGCGTCGGCGCTGCCGCTGCCCACCGAGATCTTGCCGTAGCTGTGCGAGGCGGCGGCGAACTCGAGCGGCGTGTCGCCGACGCGGGCGGTGATTTCGCTCAAGAAGAAGTCGCCCCGCCGCCCTTCGTAATAGCCGCGCCCCGGGCCGCCCGCCGGGAGCGAATCATCGGGCAAAACTTCCAGCCGCAGGGCGGTGATCGGGCCTCGCAAAACTTCGCCGCTGGGCGAGCGAATCGAGTCGAGCGGAATCGTCAGCTCGAACAGATCTCGCTTGGTGATGTCGCCGCTGGAGAAAATCGAGCCGTCGGGGCGGAGCTCCAAACGCGGCAGATTCGTCTCCATCCGTTCCGGGCGAAGCACGCTCCAGGGCTCGGCCCGCGATTGCTGGTCGGCAATCCAGGCGTCGAGTGCCGCTGCGAGAGTCTTGTCCGCCTCGAGAGTCTTGTCCGCTGCCGGGGTCCCCTCCGCCACCGGGAACTGCTCGGCCAGGGCTGCTTCGAGCTCCGCGATTTCCTCCAGCATCGCCTCGCGCCGGGCTTGAATCCTCGGCTCGGGGACGACCAGGTCGGGCTCGTCCGCATTGTTCAGCAGCGCCATCAAGCGGTAGTAATCGGTGTGGCTGAGCGGATCGTATTTATGGCTGTGGCACTGGGCGCAGCCGGTCGTCAGCCCCATCCACACCAGCCCCGTCGTCGCGACGCGATCGACCATCGCGTAGAACCGGAACTCGAGCGGGTCGATGCCTCCTTCTTCGTTGAGCATCGTGTTGCGATGGAATCCGGTGGCGATCCGGTCGTCGGTGTCAGCGCCCGGCAGCATGTCGCCGGCCAGCTGAGCGATGCTGAACTCGTCGAACGGCATGTCCTCGTTCATCGCCCGAATCACCCAATCGCGATAAGGCCAGATCGAACGCGGGCGATCCTTTTCGTAGCCGTTGGTGTCGGCGTAGCGGGCGACGTCGAGCCACACGCGAGCCCAGCGCTCGCCGTAGTGGTGCGAGCTGAGCAGCCGGTCGACCAATCGCGAGTAGGCGTCGGGACGCGTGTCGCGGAGGAACGCATCGACTTCTTCGGGGGTCGGGGGGAGGCCGATCAAGTCGAGGTAGAGGCGGCGGACCAGCGTCAGCCGATCGGCTTCGGCCGCTGGGGCGAGCCCTTCGGCAACGAGTCCTTCGGTATCGAGGCGGTCGAGGACGAACGCGTCGATCGCATTAGCGGGCCAGGGGGCGGGCTGCTGCGAGTCCGACACCTGGGGAACCTCCGCACGCACCGGCGGGGTGAACGACCAGTGGACGTCGTAGTTTCCGCCCGCGTCGATCCAGCGTCGCAGCGTCTCGATCTCTGCGGCCGTAAGCGGTTCGCCTGCCTCGGCCGGCGGCATCCGCATGTCGGGATCGTCGCTGCTGACGCGGGCGATCAGCTCACTCGCCTCGGCATCGCCCGCCTCCAGAGCGCGGTAGCCGCCGAGGTCTTCGCTGGCCCCGGCAAAGGTGTCGAGCCGCAGCCCCGAGGCGCGACTCTCCTCGTCCGGTCCGTGGCAGGCAAAACACTTGGCCGCCAGCAGCGGACGGACGTCGGTGTTGAATGCGGGTGGGGTCGAGGCATCGGACGCTGAAGGCGTGGGCTCGGCGGCGACGGCGCTCCGCACGAGCAGCGAAGCAAGCAGCGCGATGACGAGCCGAGGGGCAGCGACCGGCAGAGGGGCAGCGACCGGCAGAGCAGGGCGGAGACCAAACATTCTTCAATCAACCGGGAGGCGCGGGTGGCACGCAACACGAAACGCACGGCCGGGGAAACAACCACGAATGACGCGAATTAGACGAATGGGGGCCACGGAAGGACACGGAAGGCCACGGAAGGACAGGGAAATGCACGAAAAAGGGGGGAGGACCGCGGATAGCATGGAGAACGCGGATGGAACGGGAAGTTCGAAAACGAAGATCCGTGGGATCCGGGGAACTGGAGCACGCCGGGACCGACGCGGTCTTTCCGATTCTACACGCGTCCCACGCCTCCCGAACCGAATTCGCTGCAGGCTCGCTGTTTGCCGGTAGAACGCCGGTATAACAAGGAGAAGATCTCTGCCCCCCTCAACCACATCCTTCTGTCATGGCGAAGCTTCGGTGAACTCCATGGACCCCTCCGATCAACCGCCCGAGCCGCAACCCGATCGACCTGCCGGCCGTGGGGAGGAGAATCCTTACGCCGTGCCGCTCGAGGGAAAATGGATCGAGGAGACGGCGCGGGGCACGATCGCCGGTTCAGAGTTGCGAGCTCCGGTGGCACCCTGGAGCGGCGGCTGGGGATTGATGACACTGGTTCTCGGGCTGATCTGTGGGGTCGGGGTGGCGCTGGCCATCGAGTCTGAAAGCGCGGCCATCGGCGGCTTGCTTCTCCCCGTCCTCGGGCTCGCCCTGATCGCGGTCCTCGTCCGCTTCTTGCACTCCAGCGTCGACGTGGAGTGGCCGATTTATCTGCTGATCTCCGCCGCCTTCGGTGTCGTTGCGTACGTCGCCTTCATTCCCGTCTGCCTCGTCGTGGCCATTCCCGTGGCGATCGTGTTGGAGCAAGTCGAGGCTCGGGGAACGATTGGAGCGACGGTGGTGTTCTTCGCCGTCGTGTTCGGCTGCACGTTGATTTTCACCGGCTTGTTGCGGCTGTACCTGAAGCATCGCTACCGAAAGCAGTGGTTTGCCGAGCTGGCGGCCTCGTCACCCCCGCCGGCCAGCGAGCAAATCGGGCCGGGCGATCCCTTCGCCACCCCGCGGGATCGCACGCCATGAACGCAGTGCCCCGCTATCCCAATGCCGCTCATCCGGATCGCCGTCCGCGGGCCGAGCACACGATGATCGGGCTGACCGATTCGCTCTGCCCGGAGTGCATGGAGGTGGTCCCGGCAAAAATCATCGTCCGGGGCCGCCGCGTCTATTTGCGGAAGCGGTGTCCGACGCATGGCCAGCGCGACGATTTCGTCTGCAGCGACGTCGGCTGGTGGGATCGCCCCGAGGGGCACACGCCGAGCGTCATGCCGCGTGAGCGATCGACGTCCACCCGCCGGGGCTGTCCGTACGATTGTGGGCTGTGCCCCGACCATGAGCAGCACACCTGCATCGGGTTGGTCGAGTTGACCGATGGCTGCAATCTGAGTTGCCCGATGTGCTTTGCGGGGAGCGGACCGGGCCAGCAGCACCATTCATTCGAGGCGGTGTTGGCCAGCCTCGATCGGTTGGTCGCCGTCGAAGGACGAGCGGAGGTCTGTCAGTTGTCCGGCGGCGAGCCGACGCTGCATCCCGAGTTTCGCCGGATCGTCGACGAGGCGCTGGCACGGCCGATCGATTACGTGATGATCAACACCAACGGCATTCGGCTGGCCCGCGATCCCGAGCTGGTTGAGTTTCTGGCGGAACGCCGCCAGCGAGTCGAGATCTATCTGCAGTACGACGGGAGCGACGCCGGCTATCTGGAGCGGCTGCGTGGGGCGGAGTTGGCCGAACTCAAGCAGCGCTCCCTTGACAACCTGCAAGCGGCCGGTCTGCACGTCACGCTAGTGGCGACGTTGGTCGCTCCGCTGCCCGAGGGCTTTTACCGCGAGCTGCTCGAGACCGCGCTCGCTCGGCCGAACGTCACGGGCCTCTCCCTGCAGCCGGCCACCTACAGCGGTCGTCACCTGGCGGCGGAAGATCTCGAAGACCGGATCACCTTCCCCGACTGCATCAAAGGACTCGCCGCGGCCTCGCGCGGGATGCTTGCGGCCGAGGACTTTTCGCCGCTGCCTTGCGCCCATCCCAACTGTCACCAGATTTTGCTCGCGGCGCGTGAGGCGGATCGGCTGGTCCCGCTGACGCGGTACGCCGCAGCGATCGACAATCTCGACTTGCTCGCTGGCGGAATCAGTTTCACGCGGGAGAAATCGCGGCAGCTGATCGAGATCTTTTTGTCCCGCGCGAGCCACTGTGGCAGCGACTGCGGCTGCGGTCCGCCGGCGACGCCGCTGGTCTCGCTCGGCAACGCTCCGTCCGCTCCCGTGTCCACTCCCGACTGGAACTCGGTCGATCCCGTGCTGCAGCGGTTCTTTGCCAAAGTCCTCGCAGGCGAGGCTGGGGCGAGCAATCTGCTGCGGATTACGATCACCTCGTTTCTGGACGCTTACAACTTTGACACGCGGCAGTTGATGAAGTGCTGCACGCACCATGTCTTGCCGAGCGGCCATGTGGTGCCGTTCTGCGCCTACAACACGCTGTACCGTCCGGGGCATCTCCCGCTGCCCGAGTTGGCCGGCGAAGCCAGCGCTACTCGGGCAACCGATGCGAGTGGTTCTCGCGACACCCGGGAGTTTGGGGTGTGACCGGCGAACGTTGGCTCTACACGGCGGCGATGGTGGTCGCAGCGGTCGCCGCTTCGCTGCTGCTCCGCCGGTTCCAGCAGCCGCTCGCGCTCCCGCGTCTGCAGCGTTTGGGAATCGCCGCCGGAGGACTGGTGGGAGCGACCGTCGCCGCGAAGATCCCGTTCGTCATCGAGCATGCCGAACTCGGCTTGGTGTCCTGGTTGGCCGACGGGAAGACGATTCTCTGGGCTTTGGCCGGCGGGTATCTGGGCGTCGAAGTCGCAAAGTGGTCGTTGCAGGTGCGGGTTCGCACCGGGGACACGTTTGTGGTGCCGGTCGCCGTGGCGATCGCGATCGGTCGCTTGGGGTGCTTGGGGTTTGGATGCTGTTTTGGCAAACCGACCGAGCTGCCATGGGGGCTCCCCTTTGCGACCGCGCCCGACGGCGGCGAACTGCTGCGGCACCCGACGCAGATCTATGAGAGTTTCTTTCACCTGGGCGCCGCGATCCTTGCCGTGGCTGCGCTAGGCAAGTCCGCGGCGAGTCGCCCGCGGTGGTGGGCGGGAAACCTGATGCCGCTGTACATCATCGGCTACGCGGTGTTTCGCTTTTTCAGCGAGTTCCTCCGCCCCGAGCCGATCCTCTACGCGGGGCTGACCTTTTATCAGCTTTCGGCCGTCGGCATCGCCGCCGCGATGTTCGTGGTGTTGGCGGGCCGGCTCCGCGAGGAAGCATTTGAGCCGACGGCGCTAGCCGCGGGTGAGCCGACGGCGCTAGCCGCGGGTGAGCCGACGGCGCTAGCCGCGGGTGCTGCGGCGGATACTCTGGGCTCGCGAAGGCCCGAGGCTAGCGCCTACGGCTCAAAAGATAGAAATCGCCGGGTTCCCTGACAGAGCCTAGCGTCTGCGGCGGACCTGGACGTCCAAGTAGAACGAGAGGCCGGTGTAGAACAGCGGGTAGAGGAGCGACAGCCAGACCATCCAAGCCGGCGGGTGAGGATAGCTCGGCAGCATTGCGATCAGCAGCAGCGTCCAGATCGCGGCACCGACGAGCAGCGGCGTTCGCCAGGGTCGAGGAGCCAAGTTCGGGTAGATGAACCGGAACGGCAGCACGGTCGCCAGCGCTAGGATTAGGAGCAGGATCACCAGCGGCCAGGGGCCGACGCGGTAGAACCACAGCCCGGCGTAGAAGGCGACGATATTCCAGTAGGAGGGAAAGCCGCCAAAGAAACCTTCCTCCTCATGTTTGGCTTCGGTGCTGGCGAACCCGAACAAGCTGGCGATGAGCGGCGGGGCGACCCAGATCCACGACGCGTTGGTCGCGAGCGGCAGCCAGTCCATTCGCCAGACCAGCAGCAACGGGACGAAAGTGAAGCTGAGGTAATCGACGATGTCGTCGATCTTGCGGCCCGATGTTTTTGGGGCTCGCGTTTGAACGTGGCACCGCCGGGCGAGCGGTCCATCGGTGGCGTCGACCGCGACCGCGGCTAGCAGCCACAGAAAACATCGCCGCGGGTCGGGCGGCTCGGAGAACAGCTCGGCGGTGGCCAGAAAGACGAACACGATCCCGCTGGCCGTGTAAGCATGCACCGCATAGGCGGCGATCCGCTGCGCGGTGGTCGGCGGATCGGTCGGCTCCAAAGGGTGGTCGTATTCCGCCATCAATCGATCGTCGGGGACAGGGGCCGCGGAAGGAGGCTCGGGAACTTTACTCTGCTGGCCGCGTCGAACCCCCATCTCGATCGGGGGCGACGTCTGCGTGGATGGAAATCGCTGCTGGCTTTGAAGTTCAGGATTATTTTTGGGGGAAGTAATTTGATGTCAGCCTCTATCGCCGGGCGCCGATCCCCGCGTCGCCGGGTCGCCTTGGGACTGCTGGCTCTCGGGGCGACCAGCCTCACCGGTTGCATGGTCAATACGGTGACGCAGGGAGACGCGACGATTTACAGCAATTCTCCGCTCAATACGCTGCTCCTGGCTGCCGTTGGCTGTGTTGTATTCGGGTTTGGAGTCGCGTTCTGTCTCGTCGGCCTCTTTGCGAGAGAGTCGGCCGTTGCAGATGTTTATGGCGGCTATCACCAGCCACCCCGATCCCGGTGGAAGCTGCAGAATGTGCTCTCCCTGCTCGGAGGCTGCGGTTTGATGATGGGGGGCGGACTCATTCTCTTGCTGGGCGTGCCGAGTTCATGGATGGCTCACATTACCATCTACCCGGACCGCGTGGTGCTCCGCGATTCGGTGATCTGGTTCGCTACCGAGGATCGAGAGGTTCCGTTTGAGACGATAGCCGATATCACACGCGAGGAGAAACCGATCGTTCGGAAGCGGAGGCCTGCGGAAGACCTTGTGATCCACTACCGAGATGGCTCCGCGCAACGCATCGAAATGGGACCCAAAGAGCGGGCCGCCTACGACGAATTGCTCAGGGCCTACCACGCATTTCGTTCAGGTGATGGGCGGACCCCTGGAATGGCTGGCACCGAGGTGGCCTCGGCGCGGGCCGTAGCCCAGGCATCACCAACAGAGCCGAGGGGGCGGAGTGAGCCGGGTTGGCTGAAGGCGGTCGATGAGCCGTTCGGGGAACGTGAGCCCTCTGGAGCGAATGAAGCGTTCACCTACGACAGGAGCCGCGACGATCTGATCGTGGGTACGGAAGGACCGAACCCGGCCGGGAGTCCCGACGCATCATCGATGTCGCCGCCGGCCGAATCGAGGGCTGCCGCGATCCGCGAGCGGATGAGTGCTGCGGCAGCAGGCTTACGCGACTCGAATTCCAGGAACATCAAACGCTATCCGATCACCATCCCGCTTCCGGAGGATGCGGCTGCGGTCGACGCTCAGACACCGCTCGAGCCTGGAATGAAACTCGGGGCCTGCTACGCGAGGCGATGGGAGGTGGTCACCGTGGTGGCGGTCCATGAGGACGGCACGGTCCGCTGCAACTGGGACGATTGGCCCGCTTTTACCTACGACATGAGCCGCGACGACCTCATCATCACGGAAGCCGTTCTCGCGGAAGTGCAGGGCCCGCAGCAACGGAGTGAACCGAGCGAGCGCGAGTGGTCCGACGTGAGCGGGAAGTTCAAGGTCACGGCAACTTATATCGGATTCGAACAGGGATTCGTCAAGCTCCGGAAGTCCGATGGCGAGGAAATCTCAGTGCCAATCCAAAAGTTGAGCGAGGCGGACCGGAAGCTGGTCCTCCGCCTCTCAAGACAGAATTAGACCTCTGGCAGAAATCGCGATGAGTTCGGACGGTTCAAGCCGTAGACGCTAGCTTCGCGACTCGCGGCCTCGGGCCTTCTGCTGCAGAACCCGCGGCTATCGCCGTCGGCTCCAGGTTTTCTGACAGAATCAGCAGGTGTCTGACCTGGAAAGACTGACGTCAGAGGGCTTTGCGGAGGGCGTCGAGGAGCCAGGGGTCGGGGACGTCGGTGTTGCCGGTCACGAGCATGGCGAAATTGTCGGCGAGCACTTCTTCGGGATGGATGATGTAGCCCGTGTTGCGGCCGATCTGGCGTCGGTAATCGGGTTCGCTGGGGCTGTGGAAGACTGGCGCTCCGGATTCGAGCACCGCTTGGAACTGGCCCTCGGCGTCCGGCTGCACCTGCATCAGCTGAAACGTGAGGTAGGCGAACATCGAGGCCCGGCTAGCGGGATCGTAGTCGGCGTTGGCGAACAGGACCGGAGCGACCGAGACGATCGAGTCGTCGGCGAGTTTGAGCTGCAGCACATGCGCAATCGCCGGCGCATCGGGGTTCGTGATCCGCTTCGCTGCCAAGGATTCGGGCAGCTCAATTTCATTGCTCGGAGCGAACCCGATCAGCGCATACAGTTGGTCGCGAAGCTCGGGGTTCTGCCGCGAGAGCACATGGAACAGCTCGTGGGCGAGGAGCGTTTTCAACTGGTCCTGGTCGGCCCTTTGCAGGCGGGTGGCTGGGAGCACGATCGCGGACCCGCGGGTGTAGGCTGCTCCCGATTCTTCTCGCCCGCTGGTGTGGATTAGGTGGACGGTGTTGAGCGGCGGGAGCGAAAGGTTCGCGAGCGGGGTGTCGAGGGACTTGAGCAGCTCGGCAACCCTCGCCTGCTCGGCCGGTTCCCAGGGACGGACTTCGCCGCGGACGAACTCCAGGTACTCCGCCTCGTCGACCGGTTCTCGGCTCTGACGCCGCGATTGGCGGTCGAACGGGCTGAGCCGCTCGAGGTACGCGTCGCGTCGCGAGAGGATGGCCCGTCCCTGCTCAGGCGTCGCGAACACGAACTCGATCTCGGCGACCTCGAGACGGGCTACCCGCAGCGAATCGGGCTCCGCGCCGTGGGCTGTCGCGAAGAGCCCCAGTGTCAGGAGGATCGCTCCACCGCCACGCGTGGCGAGCAAACGCAGGAGAGAAGTCATGGTGGATCGCCGCAGGAGGAGGAAGTGGAGCATTGCCTAACGTACGCGAGCCGTCCCGGGCTGACCACTGCGTCCGCTTTCCCTCGGGTTACGAACCTGCGAGGCAGGGTTAGAATCGGGCGGGGTGAGATTGACGCGGAGGCCGTCCCGGTGACGCCAGCCGCAGGTGGGGGAGAGAAACGTTGTCAAAATCGAAGAAGCGAAAGGGGCGTGGCAAACCGGCGGCGAAAGGCGCGACCGCTCATGCGGTCCGCGAGTCGCTGGGGCGAAGGCTTGCTGCTGAAGCCTTGGTGCTTGCCGAGCAATTGGTGGCGAGTCGGCCCACGCCCGAGCATCGCGAGTTGCTCGCCCAGGCAATTGCGATGCGCCTCGAGGCGATGGTTTCTGGGCGCGGGGACGCGGAACTGGCCGCCCGTCTCGTCGGCCGCTTGGAGGAGTTGTCGGCGGATTCAGAGTTGCCGTCGCGCGAATCGTGGGCGAGCCGCGCCGGTCGATTTCGCTCGCTGTTGCTCGGCGAGCGGTTGACGCCGGAAGCCGATCCGCAGTTGCTCGCCTCGGTCGTCGACATGGCGATCCGCAACGCCAGTTTTCGGGACCGCCTCTCGGAGGGATTGGCCGCGGAAGTCGACGCGGTCGGCAGGGGTTTGCGGGCTGTCGAGTCGGGGGACCACGAAGCGGGACTCGCCGCAGTCAACGGGATTGGCTTTCGTTCTCCATTGGCTCCTTGGCGGTTGTTGATCCGGGGGCTGACGCATTACTACGACGGCGGCTTTGAAGCGGCCGAGGAGGTCTGGAAGCGGCTGCCGCCGGAGCGTCCGCCGCGGCGGATCGCCGGCGTGCTGCTGGCCCTCGAGTCCCGCACCTTGGGGGATGATCCGCCGCCGACGGCAGCCGCCCTGCGGCGGTTGCAATCGGCTGTCGATGAACCGTCTCGCGATTCCGTCGCGGGACTGCGGCGAGCTTGGGTGGATGAGGATTCGCTGCGGGTCGTCAGCGAATTGGGAAGGCTCGTGCGGAGCGGCCAGTATGCCGCGGAGTGGCTGCAGCAGCTCTGCGACCGGGCCTGGAGTTGCATTGCCGAGTCGCGCCATCCCCGCGCAGTCGCGGAGATGAAGCGTCAGCTTCCTCCGCCGCGATGGGACCGGGATTACAAATTGGCGGCGGCGCTGGCGATCCTGTTAGATCCGCAGTCGAACACTGCCGCAAAGCTCCGCGATGCGGCGACGCAGCTCGAGGAGTACTTTGCGGAACTCGACAGCTACGAGTCGCTCAGCCCGCAGGACCGGGCGGCAATTCGCTCCGTCGTTTCGCTCGAATTGGCCAAGTTCTACTTCGATTTCCATAAAGCGGCTTCGGCATCGAGTCGGCGTCGTTCGAAGCGCCGCGGCGAGCGTGCGAAGCTGGTGGAACTAGCCTGGGAATTCACGCTGCGGTTGCTGCAGCGGACCAGCGAAGCCTCACCGGAATGGGAGGCTCCGGTGAAGTTGGCCGAGAAAATCATCGACTCTTCTGACGAAGCCCCCGACTCCGCGTTGGTCGCGGTACTGCGGCGGCACGCCGACGCGCATCCCGATCAGGCCGAGGCGCTGCGGCGGTATGGCGGAGTGCTGGAGCTGACCGGCGAGACTCAGGAGTTCGCCCGAGTGGTGGAAAAACTCGAACGTGTGGCCCCTCGCGACGCTTGGGTTCGCCGAGCGGGTTGGCAGATGCGGATGGACCGCGTGCGAAGCCTCGCCGTGCAAGGCGACTTCCCCGCAGCCTTCGCGACGATCCGTGAGCTGGAAACGCTCCGGCCCGAGTCGATGCCTGCCTACGTGTTGGATCTGCTCGCCGCGGCCGTGGAGTACAAACGCAAGGATTCGGGCGCCGCCGAACAATGCCTCGACCGAGCCCGCGGCAAAGGGATTGGAGAGGCGAGCCTGGCGATGCTGATGGAAGTCCATGCGACGCGGATGAAACTGCCCGCCGAGGTGAAGCGGAACTTCCGGCAGCTTCGCGAAACGGCTGTCAAGGAGAAAGTCCCGGCCCGTGCTGCCGAACTTGCCCGCTTGATGACCCCTCTCCTCGTGCATCCGAAGAACTACTCCGGCGCGGTCACCCACCGCCGCGAAGTGCTCAAGTACCTGCGGCGTTGCCTGACGGTTCGACTCGCCGACTGGACTCCCCAAGACGTCCGCGATTTTGTGGTCTGCCATTACTCTTTGGACGACGACGGGAAGTTGGCGGAAGCGATCTACAAAAAATTTCGAACCTCGATGCGGCATCAGCCGAGCATTCTCTTTCTCGCCGGGTTCTTCGGGTCGGTATACGATCAGCGGTTCGCGCTGCAGCGGGCGATCGATGAGAGTGAACGCCACCCCGAGGTGGCGTTGCCCGAGGAACTTCTGGATTTGTGCCGGCGGCGAATCGAGGACGACCCGTTCAATTTTGACAATGACTCGGATGAATTCGACGAGGACGATGATTTAGACGACTTCGATGATGTTGGGCTTGATGATCTGGCGGGGCTGCAGATGCACTTCACCCGGATCATTGATCAATTCGAGATCGACATTCAGAAAGCGAAATCGCCGGAGGAAAGGACGCGGATCATCAAGGCCTCCATGGACGCAATGCCGCCACCGGTGCGGAGCATCATGATCAGAATGATGATTCAGCAGTTGGGCCCCGAGGCGATCGAAGTCTTGGGCCTGCGGTGAGTGGCCCCGCAGGAGAGACGTCCGCCTTTTCCGAGATTCGAGCAGGAACCCGTCGATGGACCCCAGTGAACCTTTCGCCAGCGAACCCAGCGAACCCAGCGAACCCAGCGAACCTGTTGACCGCGACCCGTTCGAAGTTCTCGGCGTCCTCGCGACGAGCACTCCCGAACAACTCCGCACCCGATACCTGGAGCTGGTCCGCCAATTTCCGCCCGACCGCGAACCCGAACGGTTTGCCGAAATTCGCCAGGCCTACGACGCGGCTAGCGATCCACATCGGATGTGGTCGCAGCGTTTGCTCGACCAGCGGGCTGTCGATTTTCTCGGACTGGTCAACCAACAACCGCGAAAGCCGCGGCGGATCCCCACCGACCTGCTGCTCTCCGCAGGCGAGCCCTAGCGAGGACTTTGAGTTAGCCGATGGCAAGCGACGAATCGAACCGATCCGACGAGGCCTTTTCCCCAGAACCGTCCCCCGCCGCCGAGCCCTCCTGGGAGCAAACCCGCCAGCAGTGGATCGAGCGTTTCAGCGGCTGGGTGGACACGCTCGGGGAGACCGAAGCGGGCCGCGAACAGCTGCGGAGCCTCGAGCCGGCGGAGTTATCCTCTGATGCGGCAGCGGGTGAGGCGCGGCGTGAATCAGGGGCTCCGCTCGCCGGGCTGCTCGAGGTCGTGGCCAGCCTGACGGCGCTGCGGCACGAGCTGAAGCTGCAGACCAAGAGCAGCCGCGTGTTGATCGAGCGAGTGGGAGCGGATGCGGATCGGTTGGTCGCCACTGCCGATCGGATCGTGCAACAGCTCGATGCCGAACGGCTCGCCGCTTCACTCATCGAGAGCCTGATCGACGTCGACGAAGCGGTGGGACGATTCCACGAAGCGATCGAGGCACTGGCGGTCAGTTGGCCCGCTGCGCCGCCACCGCCGCCGCGGAGTTCCTGGTGGAGCCGCAGATCGCTGGCGGCCGCTCGGGATTCGCTCGCTGAAACCTGGGAGGCTCGGCATCGACGGCTTGCCGGACTGGCCCAAGGGGTGCGGTTGCTCGCCAGCCGGTTGGAGAACCACCTCAGCGAACACCAAATTGAACGGATCGGGCAAGTGGGCGAACCGGTTGATCCGCACTGCATGCAGGTCTTGGAAGTGGTCACCGACCAGCCGGTGGCCGCGGGCACGGTCGCCCAGGTGCTGCGGCCCGGGTACCGCCGCGGCGAGCGCGTGCTCCGCTCCGCTCAGGTCGCCGCTCAGGCGGCTGGCGAATAGCTGGGGATCGGCTTGATTTTTGATTGCGTTTTCGTTGGACAGTGTTTCAATTGACCGCCACGCTTCTTGCGTCCGGTTTCCAAAGCGAGAAAAGATGATGGAACCGATCTTGGGCATCGACCTGGGGACCACCAACTCGGTTGTCGCGGTGCTGGAGAATGGAAAGCCGCGAGTGATCGCCAATCCCGAGAACGGGGAGCGGATTTTGCCGAGCGTCGTGGGGATCGACCCTGCGGGCGAGCTGTTGGTGGGCACCGCAGCGCTCAATCAGGCGGTGCTCTATCCGGAGCGGACGATTCGCTCGATCAAGCGGCAGATGGGACGCGAGATCGAAGTCCCTTTGGGCGAATCGCGGCTCTCGCCTCCGGAGGTCTCGGCCATCATCCTGCGGACTCTGGCCCGCTGGGCAGAGGCCGATCTGGGGCGGCCGGTAACCAAAGCGGTGATTACGGTTCCCGCGTTTTTCAACGATTCACAGCGGGAGGCCACGCGGCAGGCCGGTCGCTTGGCGGGGCTCGACGTGGTCCGGATCGTCAACGAGCCGACCGCCGCTTCCCTGGTGTATGAACCGAACTGCGAGCAGCAGCAGCGGATTCTGGTCTACGACCTCGGCGGCGGCACGTTTGATGTGTCCATCGTTTCGCTCGAGGGTGGAGTCGTGGAGGTGCTGGCCAGCCATGGTGACACGCATCTCGGCGGCGATGACTTCGATCAGCTCCTGCGGAGTGAGTTGGTCGACCGCCTCGAAGGGAGCGAGTCGGGCAGGGGAGCCGCGCCGCTCGACTTGCGAGGCGACGTGGCGACGGCCGCCCGGTTGCTGCGAGCGGCGGAGGAGGCGAAAAAGCGACTCAGCTTTGAAACCTTCACCGCGGTCCGCGAGGAGTTCCTGAAAAGCGGAGATCGCGACCTCCACCTGGAAACCGAGCTCGAACGCAGCGACTTCGAAGAGCTTATCGAGCCCTCGCTCGAGCGGACCATCCAGTGCGTCGACCGCGCGCTCGAAGACGCCCGAATGCACGCCGGTCAACTCGATCGAGTGATCCTCGTCGGGGGGAGCACGCGAATTCCAGCGGTTAGCCAACTGCTGGCTGCGCGGCTCGAGCAACAGCCGTCGGCCGAGATCGATCCCGACTTGTGCGTCGCCCTCGGAGCGGCGGTGCAGGGGGGATTGATCGCCGGCGAGCAGGTCGGACGGGTGCTGGTCGATATCACCCCGCATACGCTCGGCATCCGCGTTCTCGACAGCCATGATCCGATGCGCTCGACCACCATCTTCGCCCCCATCATCCCCCGCCGCACGCCGCTGCCAGCCATCCGTTCCGAGACATTTCAAACCGCCTACGACGGCCAGGAAGCGGTCGAGGTCGAAGTCTTTCAGGGGGAATCGCGAGAGGTGGAGCGGAATCAGCGCATCGGCTCTTTGATGCTCGAGGATCTGAGCCCCCACGCCCCCGAAGGAAGCCCGATTTCAGTTCGCTTTACAGTCAACCTCAACGGGATCGTCGAAGTCCGCGCGGTCGATCGCGTGACCGGCCAGCAGGCGGCCGCGAGGCTGCAGCGGGGAACCGAAACGGCGGCCGATTCCGACCCGGCCGCGCAGCATCGCGCCTCCCAAGAACGGCTTGGCAATCTGCTCGGCGAAAGCCTCCTCGCTGCCGCCGGGGTGTCCGCCACCGAGGGACAGGCTCAGAGCGAGCCGAGTGAGCTCGCGCAGGCTGCGAATCAAGCGGATGTCAATCAGCAGGAGGGAGGCGAGCCGGATGAGCGGCCGGCGATCGGCGAGTTACGGACGCTCCGCGCGAAGGTGGAGCGGGTCCGCGGGCAAGCGAGCGAGGCGGATGTGCAGGAAATGGATTTGCTGCTCACAAAACTCCGCGAGGCCGCCGACGCCGAGCACGAGGAAGAGTTTAAGAACCTCGCCGCTCAACTCGACGATCTGCTGTTCTATCTGGATGAGGCTTGACCGAGCATGTCCGGCGAGAATCCCTCGGTGGGCGGACGTCTCGAATGTCCCGTCTGCGGTGCAAGCCAAACGACTCCCGGTGCGGAAGAGCGGTATGCCTGTCGACGCTGCCGTGCCGATCTGCATGCCTTGATCGAGACAAGGCGGAGCGTCGCGGCGCTGGCGATCGGGCTGTTCGCGGCCAGCCGCCGCGGCGATCGGCTCACCGCGGCAGACCATGCGGCGCGGCTCGAGTGGCTCGATCCGTCCGCCGCCGCTCTGGGGCGAGTCGCCGGAGAGGACTCGCCGCGGGAGTAAAGCCGACGAGGGCGGTTCAGGTAGGCTCTGTCAGAACACAGCTCTTCCCCATTACCCTCCCCCCGGGAGGGTCGGGCTCTTAGGCCCGGGGAGGGCGAGCCGAATTGAGGGCGCGCTCACGCTCCTAGTTCGCGCACAGCCCTCCCCGCTCGTTCCTCGCGACCCTCCCGGGGGGAGGGTGTCGTCTGGTCAGCCTGGAAAGGCTGACGTACGTCTGCTCAGCCTGGAACGGCTGGCGTGCGGGGGGTGCGTTTGGGTTTGCGGGTGGTGGCGTGTTCGGCGAGGTGGGCGGCCGATTCGCCGATTGCCCAGAGGGTCGTCGTGGCTAGCACTCCGAGCGGGCCGCCGGGGAGACCCACGAGCGCCGCGGTCGTCGCTCCCACGGTCCTTCCGGCGGCGCGGCGCTTCTGCGGATCGCGCAGCCCGACGTGGTGGCCGACCGCTTCGGTCGCCCACTGGGCTGCGTCGGGAACGAGCATCGCCGGATGGGCCACGCGGCGGACCGTGACGGCCGCTTGGGTCAGCTTCAGCGCCGAACGGAGGCCCGCCCGCGCCGCTGCGCTCATCGTTGCTTTGGCAGCGGCCGCCGCGACCCGCTCCATCGCGATCCCCACTTGGCGGCTGTGAAAATGCCCGGTCACGCACCACAGGGCAAAGTGCTCGCAGTTGTAACTGACCAAGTCATAACCGCTGCGGCCGACCATCCGCAGCGCCCGGCGGCGGATCTTCTCCGGAGCCAGCGGAGCGGAATGTCTGACGCGATGGACCATCGCCATCCCCTCGGGCGAGAACTGTTCCCAAGGAGTCTGGCAGACGCGAAAATGTTCCGCCCCTCGACCCGGCCGCGCGATCCCGCCGCGGCCATCGGTGAAGTGGACTACTGATCCGTCACCTAGCTCGACCCCGTGGTGCTGAAACGGAACGCCTCGGTAGGTCCGCCACACGAAGACATGGTTGGGGTCGTTCAAAGCTGGATTCCTGTGATTCAAAACAACAGCACCCTCCTCTCGGGGAGGGTCGGGCTCTCAGGCCCGGGGAGGGGCAGCGCCCTGCGATCGTGCCGTCTCGTGGGGCCAAGCCGAGAAGACCCTCCCCGCTCGTTCCTCGCGACCCTCCCGGGGGGAGGGTGTCTGAGAGAACGTTTACGGCCGCATTTTCTCGCAACTAGCTTTGAGCGGGTGGGCCGGTTTTCGCTACCGGCCGGTTTCCGATAGAAACCTCCAGTCCGCCGACAAAAAGCCTCCACTCAACTGCCTCTTACCCCAGACGCCCTGTGGCTCCGCAGCACCGCGACATTCTACGCCAAGTGTTTGGCTACGACACCTTCCGAGGCTGCCAAGAAGCGGTCATCGAGCATGTGGCGTCGGGCCGCCATGCGCTGGTGGTGATGCCGACTGGCGGGGGCAAGTCGCTGTGCTACCAGATCCCCGCCTTGGTCGATGCGGCGACACCTTCCGATGGGGCGCGTCCCGAGCTGACCGTCGTCCTCTCGCCGCTGATTGCGCTGATGAAGGACCAGGTCGACGGGCTGGTGGCCCGCGGCGTCGATGCGACGTTCGTCAATTCGTCGCTGGGCCGTGAGGAGCGGGAGCAGCGTTATCGGCGGATTGCCGCCGGGCACTATCGACTGCTGTACGTGACGCCCGAGCGGTTTCGCAAAGCCGCCTTTCGCAGCGTCCTGGGGGAGCGACGCGTGCGGCTGTTGGCAGTCGACGAGGCGCACTGCGTGAGCGAATGGGGGCATGATTTTCGGCCCGACTACTCGCGGCTGGCCGAGATCCGCGAGCGGCTCGGCAACCCCACGACGATCGCCCTCACGGCCACTGCGACCCGCGAAGTCCGCGATGACATCGTCCATCAATTGGGGCTCGATGGGCAGGAGGTGGGCGTGTTTCACGAAGGGATCGACCGCCCGAATCTCGAGCTGGAAGTCGTGCCGGTCTGGGACGAGGACGAGAAGCTGGAGCAGATCGCTGAAATCGTCGCCTCGGTCCGTCGGCAGGGAAGCGGGATCGTGTACGTGACGTTGATCAAGACGCTTGAGCGACTGAGCGAAGCGTTGCGGCGGCGGGGGATCGAGCATGTGGGTTACCACGGCGGACTGCCGCGCAATCGCCGCCGCGAAATCCAAGACGCGTTCATGGGGGGCTCGTGCCCGCTGGTGCTGGCGACCGGAGCGTTTGGGATGGGAGTCGACAAGGACGACATCCGCTTTGTCGTGCACGCCGAAACGCCCGCTTCGATCGAGGCTTACTACCAGGAGGTGGGCCGCGCCGGCCGCGATGGCCAGCCGAGTCGCTGCGTGCTGCTGTACGACCAAAACGACTTGATGATCCAGATGCAGTTCATCGGCTGGCGAAATCCCGACGCGGAGTTCTTTGCCCGCGTCTACCACTTTTTGAGCGAACGCGGCGAAGAGGTTCGCGGGCTGGGGCTGGAGTGGCTCAACGAGCGATTGCAGCGGGTCAGCCGTCACGATCACCGGCTCGACACGGTGCTGGCTCTGCTCGATCGGCACGGGGTCGTCGCCGGGCCGCGGCCGCCCGAATGTTTTGAGGTGCTCGGTCCGCTGCCGCCGGAGCTGACCGACCCGGAGCGGTTCGCGGAAAAACTGCGGCGGGATCAGCAGCGACTGTACGCGCTCGTGCAGTACGCTGCGGTCGACGCCGAGGAGCGAAAGCCGTTCCTCGAACACTATTTCGGCTGGCGATAAATGGGGGGTCCGGTCGGTCCCGTGGAGAAGTTACACTGGGGAGTGTACTGTCCCGCCCAATCCTCCACTCCTTCCCCGTTCCACCCGCGATTCCCTCCGCGCCCGACCTGCTATGAGCACCACCGATACCGACTTCTGGTCGCGAATCGATTCCACATCGAGCTCCGAAGAGCCCTCGCAACCTTCGCTGGCGATCGACTCGTCGTCGGCCGATGACGAATCTTCCCCAGGCGAAACCGCGAGCCACGACTCGCCGCCGGACGGCGATGTGCCTCCAACCGCGGGCTCGCAGCCGGAAGTCGCGCAATCCAGAGTTTCCCAGCCAGAAGGATCCCAGTCGCAGGTTGTGCGGCCGGCCGCAGCGGCACCGCAGAAGAGCAAATCGCAGCGGATCCGCGAGTTCATGGACGCGCATCCGGAGGTTCGCAACCGAGACATCGTCGACGCGCTCGGCGAGCACGGCGTGACGGCGGCCGACGTCTCCAACGTCCGCACGCAGCTGCGGAAGAAAGCTGAGAAGCAGCAGAGGGCAAAGGCTCGGGTCGAAGGCTCGGCCAGTCCGTCCACTCCGCCGCAGGGAGCCGGTGCGGGACAGGGAGCCAGCGCGGGGCAGGGAGCCAGCGGGGGGCGGAGAACCCACCGCCGCGCGAAACCGAGCGAACCGGCGTCCGCATCAGCCTCCGCTCGATCGGGCTCGGATCGTTCGGCTCGGGCCGACGAGATCGCGATGGCCGAGATTGAAGCCGGGCTAAGTTTCATCGAACAGGCTGGAAGCCTTGAGCGGGCTCGGCAGGTCGTCGAGCTGATCGCTCGGATCCGCAACGTCAGCCTCACTCGCTGAAAGCTCGCGCCGGCGGCACCGGACTACGCAGAGGGATCGTGATGAAACTGCTCGAGGTTCTCGTCCGTAATCCAGTCAAGGTTGCCGTGGGCGTGCTGTTGGTGATCCTGTTCGGGCTGATTTCGCTCGACCGGATGCCGATCCAGCTGATCCCCGAGGTGCAGACGCCTACGATCAGCATTCGCACGCGGTGGCCTGGGGCGAGTCCTCAGGAGTTCGAGCAGGAGATCATCGAGCAGCAGGAGGAATATCTTCGCAGCGTCGAGGGGCTGACGAAGATGTCCTCGAGCAGCTATGGGCCGCAGGGTCGAATCTCGCTCGAGTTCGCGATTGGGACGAACATGAACGAGGCCCTGCTGAAGGTGAACAGCCAGCTGCAGCAGGTCCCCGATTATCCGGAGACGGTCGACGAGCCGGTCATCACGACCTCCAACTTCGCCGACGAGCCGATCGCCTGGTTCACGCTCGGACCTCGGCCGCCGAGCGAGGAGGAGTTTGCGGCCTTCGCAGCGGAACATCCCGAGCTGGCCGAACCGCTCGAGAGCGTCCGCACGGCCCACAACTCGGGGCTGGCGATGATGCGGTTGCGGGAGCTGGTCGAGCAGAATCCGACCTACGAGTCGCTGCTCCCAAAACAGCAGAACATCATCGCCCTGCGGCGGTTCGTCGAGGACAGCATCGAGGCGGCGTTCGAACGGGTCGAAGGGGTGGCTCGGTCGGACGTCCACGGAGGACTGGAAGACGAGCTGCAGGTGATCGTCGATCCCTACAAGTTAGCGGCTCGCGACGTGACGATTTTCGATGTCCGCGACGCGATTCGCGGGCTCAATGAAAACCTCCCAGCGGGCTACTTTGACGAGGGCAAGCGGCGATGGTTCGTCCGCACGCTGGGGCAGTTCGAGACGCCCGAGCAGGTCGAGCAAGCGCTGCTCGACGTGGGCGATGGCGGCGCTCCGCTGTACGTTGGCGACGTGGCCGAAGTCCGGTTGGGACTGAAAGATCCGGCCGGGCTGGTGCGGCGGTTTGGGGAGTCGGCGATCGGCGTGAGCGTGATCCGGGAGACCGGCGCGAACGTGCTCGACGTGATGGAAGGGCTGCGGGAGGTCACCGAGAAGCTGAACGCCGGGCCGCTCGACCAGCAGGGGCTGTACCTGACGCAGATCTACGACGAGACCGAGTACATCTACGCGTCGCTCGATCTCGTGCAGTCGAACATTTTCATCGGCGGCGCGCTGACGATGATCGTCCTGATGGCGTTCCTGCACCTCAGCGGCCGGACGCTGCTGGCGATTCCGTTGATCCTCGGCTCGGCCGCCGCGGCGACGTACCTCACGCCCTGGATGTTCGTGCTCACGCTAGTGCTGGTCGTCGTCGCCGGCGTCTGGTTCGCTCGCGCCACGTTGGTTGCCGGGCTGGTGATTCCGACCAGCATCATCGGAACGTTCTTGATGATGAACCTCTTCGGCCGCAGCCTGAATGTGATCAGCTTGGCGGGAATCGCGTTCGCCGTGGGGATGTTGGTCGACAACGCGATCGTCGTGATGGAGAGCATCTATCGCCGCCAGCACGAACTCGGCGAGCCGCCGCTGACCGCTGCGGTGCGGGGGACGCGCGAAGTCTGGGGAGCGGTGCTGGCCTCCTCACTGACCAGCGTGGCGATCTTTTTGCCAGTGGTGTTTGTCGAGCAGGAGGCGGGACAGCTGTTCCGCGACATCGCCCTGGCGATCAGCGCGGCCCTGGTCCTCTCGCTGATCGTCTCGACGACCGTCATCCCCACCGCCACGATCCGCTTGTTCCACACCCCCGCAGCCCATAATCCCGCAGCCCATAATCCCCCAGCCCATCGCCGCGGGGAGCAGGCCCTTGGTGCGGGGAATGGCGAGGCTGTCAATGGTGAGGCTGTCAATGGCGAGGCTGTGACGAGCGATTTCGAGAGTGGACCGCCGCCGGCCGGACCCGCCGGAGGAATCGTCCGCGGGATCCAGAGCTTTGGGCGCGGCTGGGTGGCGCTGGTGGTCGGGCTGAATCGCTGGTTGCAGGCGGGGGTGCTTCGCCAGCTGGCGCTAGTCGGGGCGCTGGTCGGAGCGGCGATCGGGCTCAGCTATCTTCTCTGGCCGGAAGCGGAATACCTGCCGACGGGCAACCGCAACCAAATCATTGGGACGATTCGCCCGCCGCAGGGTTACAACTACGACGAGATGATGCGGCTCGGGCAACAGCTCGAGGAGAATCTCCGCCCCTACTGGGACGTAGCCGCCGGGGAGGTCGAAGATGAAGACGCCCCGCCGGCGATCGACGACTTCTTCTATGTGGTCGACACGTTTCGAGTGTTCATCAGCGTGCGGGCACGCGACCCGGAGCGAGCGGTGGAGTTGCTTCCGCTGATCCGCGACGCTGGGGCCGATCTGCCGGGGACGACGATCACCTCGCAGCAGACGAGTTTGTTCGAGCAAGGCCGCTCGGGCGGGCGAACGATCGAGCTGGAGATCAGCGGCCCCGATTTGGAAAAGCTCGAATCGATGGGCCAGCAAGTGCTTGATACGCTGGCCGACGCCGAACCGGAGACGCCCGGGATGCAACCGCTGATCCCGGGAACTCAGACGCGGGCGAACCCCGAATTGGGTGCGACCTCTCCGGAGATCCACGTCCGCCCACGATCGTTCCGGACGCGGCAGAACGACCTCAGCACAACCGAGCTGGGGTACACGATCGATGCCATGGTCGACGGAGCGTACGCCGCCGACTATTTCCTTGATGGCGATAAGATCGACCTGATGATCCGCGGCGAAGACCGCTATGCCGAGAGCGCCGAGGCGCTGCGTGATGCGGTCATCGCGACGCCTTCGGCCGAGGTCGTTCCGCTCGGTGCGGTCGCGACCGTGGAGATGACCGCGGGCCCCGAGCAGATCGATCACCGCGAGGGAATGCGGGCGATCACGGTCGATGTGACGCCGCCGCAGTCGATCGCTCTGCAAGACGCGATGCGGAAGATCGAGCTAGGAATCATCGCGCCGCTGGAGGCCAGCGGGCAGCTGAATGGTCCCTACCGGATCGATCTGGGAGGCACGGCCGACAAGCTCCGCCAGGCCTGGGAGGCACTCCGCTTCAATCTCGTGCTGGCCCTGCTGATCACGTACCTGCTGATGGCCGGGCTGTTCGAATCATGGCTCTATCCGCTAGTGATCATCCTCAGCGTGCCGCTCGGAGCGGTCGGTGGAGTGCTCGGGCTGCGGGCGCTGAACCTGTACCTCGGGGCGCTCGACTCGTGGGGCATCGGCAGCGGCCAGGTGCAGCAGCTCGACGTGCTGACGATGCTCGGCTTCGTGATCCTGATCGGGACGGTCGTGAACAACCCAATTCTGATCGTGCACCAATCGATCCAGCACATCCGCGACGATGGGATGACTCGCCAGCGAGCGATTTTGGAAAGCACTCGCAGCCGCATTCGGCCGATCTTCATGACCACCGTCACGACGCTGTTTGGGCTCTTGCCGCTGGTCCTGTTCCCTGGAGCGGGGAGCGAATTGTATCGAGGGCTGGGCAGCGTCCTGCTCGGCGGGCTGCTGGTCTCGACGATCTTTACGCTGTTCCTCGTTCCCACGCTGCTCAGCCTCACGCTGGCGGCGCAGGAGAAGCTGATGGGGCTGTTCCGCCGCAGCGCGATTCCGAAACCGACCCCCGCCCCACGAACTGCCGAGCCGCTGCCCGAGCCGGCGCCGACGCCAAAACCGGCCGAGGTTGGGTAACGAAATCAGCCGCCGGGCGCTAGCCCCCGGTTTCCGAAAACGCTGGGAAAACCGGACGCTAGCCCGGATATTTCATCCGCTGATGGATTTTAGGCTCGGGGCGGCTGATGCGGTTGGATTTTACGAGAAGAGGCGGGCGG
>NZ_WRPR01000078.1 GCF_010367455.1 Candidatus Laterigemmans baculatus
TCGGAATCCGTCAACGAACCTTACCCTTTTCAGCCCCCGAATCTGTCTCTTGTAACTGACCCAGAAAGTCTCACTTCCCGCTGAAACAAATCACGTCGACAAGGTCCTCAAGCACTTGATGACGCGGGGCCTGAAGGTGGCCGGAGGCGACCGCTTGGGCAAGACGATCATCTTCGCCAAGAACCAAGATCATGCCGACTTCATCAAAGAGCGGTTCGATGCGAACTATCCGCACTACCACGGACATTTCGCCCGGGTGATCACTTTCAAGGTGGACCGCCCCCAGTCGCTGATCGACAGCTTCTCCAACCAGGAGAAAGAGCCGCACATCGCGATTTCAGTCGACATGCTCGATACCGGGATCGACGTTCCGGAGGTCGTCAACTTGGTCTTCTTCAAGCTCGTCCGCTCGAAGACCAAGTTCTGGCAGATGATCGGGCGCGGGACACGGCTCTCTCCCGATCTGTTTGGCCCGGGAGACGACAAGAAGTTCTTCTACGTCTTTGACTATTGCCAGAACCTCGAATACTTCAGCGCGAATCCCGCCGCGACCGGGGGATCGGTGGGGGATTCGCTGCAGACACGGCTATTCAAGTCGCGTCTGGAGCTGTTCCGCGAACTTGACGGGCGGCTCGAAGCGAGCGGAGGCGTGGCCGCCGGCGTGACGCATGAAGTGACGCCCGATTACACGGGGCCGATGACCGAAATCCAGATCCGCGACAGCACGAGGCGAACGCTGCAACAACAGGTCGCGTCGATGAACCTCGACAACTTTGTGGTTCGCCCGCACCGGAGGTTGGTGGAGCGGTTTGCGAAGCTGGAGGCATGGAAGTCGCTCAGCGACCAGGACGCTCGCGAACTGGCGGCTGACTTGGCGGGCCTGCCGACACAGATGGCGGCGGAGACGGAAGAGGCGAAGCGTTTCGACCTGTTGCTGTTGAAATTGCAGCTAGCTCACCTGAAGGCCGAGCCCTCCTATGCGCGCCTGCGGCAGCAAGTCATGGAAATCGCCGCTGTGCTGGAAGAGCTATCGTCGGTTCCTTCCGTTCGTGCCCAGATGCCGCTGATCCTGGATATTCAGACGGATGAGTGGTGGGAGGGCGTTACGACTCCAATGCTGGAGTCGGCGAGGCGACGACTGCGGGACTTGGTCAAGTTGATTGACAAGAAATCGCGGGAGCCGCTCTACACGGACTTCGAGGACGAGATGGGCGAGGAGACGGAGTTTCCTCTGCCGGGATTCGGGAGAGCCGCCACACTGGAAAAGTTCCGCGAGAAAGCGAAGGCCTTTCTCCTGGAGCACCAGTCGCATCCGGCGATCGCCAAGCTGCGTGCAAACCTGCCGATGACCGCGAGCGATTTGGAAGGGCTCGAGCAGCTGCTGACCGAGCACGGGCTTGGCCAGTCGGAGTTCTTCGAGCAGGCGAAGGCCGAGGCGCAGGGGCTGGGGCTCTTTGTCCGCTCCCTGGTCGGGATGGACCGAGAGGCGGCCAAAGAGGCCCTGGGGGCTTTCTTGACCGGCAAGACCTTTTCAGCCAACCAGATCGAGTTCGTCAACATGATCATCAACCAGTTGGCCGAACACGGAGTCGTCGACGAATCGCTGCTCTACGAGTCCCCGTTCACCGACATCTCCCCCCACGGTCCCGACCAGCTATTCACCTCGGACCAAGTCGACGAACTGATCACTATCCTGCAACGCGTCCGCGCCCTCGCACTCGCTGCCTAACGACGCACCGCTGTCACCGTGCAAGTCCGCTCTCACGCAGGGTTCCACAACCAATCCCCTGCAATGCCCCAGCGACTCCCCCTTCTGCCTTCACCTCTCAGCCTTCAGGAACCGTAACCAGTGCCTCGCATCTCGATAGTCCTCGCTTCGATATTCGCAATGCTTGCCATGCAGCTCGTAGCGGCGAGTGAGAACATCCGGCTCGTTCCTTTCACAGAGAGCTCGGGTGCCGCTGATCCAATACGGCGGCCCGATCCTACGTCTCTCCTTGGGAACCTGCAGGAGAAGCATGCCTCCAGCGGGAACGTGTTTGTCGAGATGTCCGATGTCGGCTTCTTGATCAGCAAAACCGGTGGCGGCCCCTGCGCCAGCTGTGCAGCCAATATTACACTTCAGGCGTGCCGCATGATGCTCGGCCTTGATCCGGTAGGGCATCCGCACCGCGTGATTCTGCAGTCCTTCAAAGATCAGGAAGCACTGCTTGGAGGGCGGGTTACGAATCACCAATTTGTCAGGCTGCTCAAATCCTACGAGTCGCAACTGGAGGGGGCAAAGCTGACAATTGAAGTAGTGTCGGCACCAAACTCGCCGCATGCGACAGATGGCAAGACGTGGGGCGAAGATCACCCATTGGTCCTTCAGGTCAAGCCGGACGAGCTTCAGATCCTGAGCTATACGGTCACCAGAGAAGACGGCGAGGTGCTAGGACGCCACTTTGTCATCTTAAAGCAGATTGCCGACGGCCAAGTCTACGTCGTCGATCCAAATGTGCCGACGAAGACGCGGCGATACGTGCTCGAGGAAAAACCCGAAGGCAGTGGTCGCGTTTTCCTTCGTCTACCGCCGGATGTTTCAGCACAGCCCTTTGTCAATGAGCTCAACACGGTCTTCACTGTTCAAGTCGGGCCTCTGAAGAAAGCGGCCCCCACGGTCGGGAGTGTCGAATCGATCAAACGTCAGATTGATGTGACCGCAAAACGGTTGGCGGAACGGGGCGAGCTGAAATCCCCGATAGTATGGCGGTCTAAAACTGCGTCCTTCGGCCTGCCGGGACTCGATCTACCACAAGAGCTGGGCGGATCAAATTGGTCAGCCGAGAAGATGATTGAGGTCTTTCGGCACGCCGGTCGTCACGATCTGAATCTCCGGGACGTTGTCGGAGGGGCTCACGGTCACGCCGCTCCGCATCGATCACTCGGCTTTCGACAGCTACTGCTTGCTCATCGAGGCGGGCGGAAAGCGGTTGCTCTACACGGGAGACCTTCGCGGCCACGGCCGCAACGCCGCTCGTTTCGAGGAGCTGGTTTCAAGCCCGCCTCCGGACATCGACCTGCTGATCTGCGAGGGCACACGGGTGGGGAGAACGCCGGACTATGCGTATCCGAACGAAGAGTCTGTCGCGGCACGGATGGCTGAGATCTTCCAGCAGACGGAAGGGATGGGGCTGGTCTGGTGCTCGAGCCAAAACATCGATCGGCTGGTCTCGGTTTGGGAGGCGGCCAAGCGTGCTGGCCGTAAGCTGATCTTGGATATGTACACGGCGGAGATTGTGCGAGCAGCGGATCACGATGACCTGCCAAGCGTGGCGCACGGAGACACGAGGGTGTTTCTGCCCTGGAGCCAGAAGCAGCGAATTATCGCTCGCAAAGCCTTTGATATCCCGGCTCCTTACTATCCGCACCGCATCTATCCGGAAGGCCTTGTAGGAGCCGCTGGCGAATCAGTGATGGTCTGCCGACCAAGTATGCTCCGAGAGCTGAAGCGGGCCGACTGTCTCGAGGGAGCCTCGTTCATCAGCTCGCTCTGGTCGGGATACCTCGACCGCAGCCAAAAACACCTCAGCGTCCTGTCGCCTTCGTCATCGCCAGCGACCGATCACGCTCGAAATGACGAGGAGACTGGCGGGCAGACCCCAAGCCAGAAAGCCGTCCCCCACTTCCATGTCCACACATCTGGCCATGCGACGGTGGAGCAGCTAGAACGTCTCCTTTCTGCCTTCCCCCGCTCGCGAGTGGTTCCGATCCACCTCGACAATGCCGAGCGGTTCGCAGAGCTGGCGGCGAATGTGGAACTGAAGAATGATCTTGAATGGTGGAGACTATGAAGAGCCAACGTCGTGCACCTCGAGAATTAGCTATGGCACATTACGATTACTGGGAAGGCGGAGATAGTCTTGCCAGGCTTGCACAGCATGAGTTCTTTCAGAACTGCTTGTTGAAAGATGCTCGGGCCGGGGAAGTCTTTCCCGCAATACGAGGCGCACGATTTGACTTCTACTATCAGGGACAGAAGCTGTGTTCGTTTAACGGACGCACGTTCCAGTCAAATATCGCTTAGGGTATCGAGATCGGATTTGGTCCACCGAGACCGACGTGGTTGAGTCATGAGCGGTATCTCTGAATCGGATAGTCGAAGTATTCGAGAGGTGTCGTCCCTTGAGGTACGATGATCCTCTTACTCCTCGTCAACCTACACTTCGGTCTCCGTTTCACCAAAAGTCATGACTCGCACCAAACCGAACCGAGTTGGGGCGTCGCTGGCGGACGACCCTTGAGCAAATATGGCTGGGCGTGTCGATGTCGACGGGTCTGGAAGCGTCTTCTCCGTCGCCGCTTAGGAGAGATAAGGCATGACCAGTGTCCAGCTGCCTTGCTCCCAGCACGGTGGTACGCTCTAGCCGAAGTCGCGAGGGGCGTAGCTCGCGGCACCTACTACGAAGACGAGGAGACCCGATGGATAGGCTGCAGCGACGAGCACTTCTTGTTCTTCAGATGGTTCACGAACTGCACAAGCAAGGCTACCAGCTGCTTCGCATCGCACCCGGGATGTCCGCGTCGGGTTGTCACTGGCGGTGCGCGGTGACGCAGCGGGCAAACATTCGGCGAGACAATGGCGCGCTGCTGGCCGACTACGGTGCCCCTGCGGCCCAATACACTACTGGTCAAGAGGACGCGTACTTCGGCTGGACCGATGCGCAGGAAGACGACGCTCCGGAGCTGGCAAGGAAGTTCGGCGAGCGGTTCCCCGAGGTCGTTGATGGGGCCTTTGGCGATGACTGGGCTTACGCGGGCTGGTACGCACGAATGCTGGGCTACGCCGAGCGGGGCATCTTTCCGGTCGCCTATGCCGACTGGTGGGAACCGCCTAACCCACGCTTTCTGCCGCTATGGGGGCATGAGAGCGACCTGCCGATGCCACCCCCGGGCGACGCTGAGCCCGAGGAATAGGCTTGCTAGAGGAGCCGGTTCGACGTGTGGTTCCTCGTGGTCGCTTCCTCAGCAGGCCGGAGATTCCCCTGGCGTCCATCGTGGGGAGTGCGAATGACGCTTGCTCTGGCGGTGGGAGATTACTCCAGGACGCCCGGGCCTAGCTCGACGGCGTCTCTCGCGAGTATTTGGCTGGAAAGGTCAGGTACTCGGCTGGCACGGCTTCGGTGAGCCAGACTCCGTTTGCCGACAGGTAGAACTCGTGGCCAGCCGCGTGCATTCGGGCGGCGGCCACGGCCAGGACGATTGGCTTGCCGCGGCGCGAGCCGACCTTGGTGGCCGTAATCTCGTCGGCAGAGAGATGGACGTGGTTGCGGGACCTCTTGAGCAGGCCGTGCTTGCGGATTCTACCAAGGAAGGCTTCGACGGTCCCGTGGTAAAGCACATCGGGCGGGCTCGCCAGTTCCAGATTTAGGTCGACCGTGGCGATCGAGTGCCCTTGGTTGGCTCGAATGCGGAGCCCGTCGTCGCTGAGCGAGAACCGCTTCTTGTCGTTCGTAGCGACCACCTCATGCAGGAGTTCGAGCGTGAGCGAGTGCCCATGCTGGTTGGCCTTGGCGAGCAGCACATCGATCTCGAGCCAGCCCTCCGGATCGAGCTGCATCCCGATCACCTCCGGCTTGTGCCGCAAGACGAGGCTCAGGAATTTGCTGGTGGAGACGAGTGACTTGTTCATGAGATTCTGTTCGCGTTTCGGTGTGCCGCGTTGAGCAGGCTTGTGAGCTGATCGGTGGATGCGGGGCGATGGACTACGGGTTTGTAGAGAGTGGTTACCGCGAGTCGTGCGATCGCCGCTGCGGCTTTTGATTCTGGATCCGGCGAAGGGACGGCAACTTCCTCCGGCGAAATGGTGTTGGAAATCGCTTGGGCCACTTGGTCGGCATGGTGCGGGGCCTGGCCGGTTAGATACCAGTAGGCCAGTCCGCCGACGGCGTAGAGATCCGTGCGAGGGCCAATTTCACCGAAGGCTGTTGAAATCTGTTCCGGAGCCGCGAAGCCGAGGGTGCCTCCGAGAGGCGACTCGAGTTCTCCTCCGGTCGAGCCGGCCGAGGCCTGCGGTCGCTGTGCTTGCGAGAACCCGAAGTCGGTGAGCGTGATCTGGCCTGCTCGATCGACCAGGATGTTGCGCGGCGTGAGGTCGCCATGTACGAGCCCCGCGGCGTGAACGGCCGCCAGAGCCGCGAGGATTTGCTGCAGGAACAAGACGAACAGCTCGGGCTCGACGCTCTTAGCCGAGTATGGCCGCCGCCGCGTTTGAAGGCGGTCTGTTTTTCGACCGACCGCGCCAGTTCACGGCGGGCAAAGGTAGCCAGCAGTCGCCACAGCGAGACCGAGTCGCTGACCCGGACGCGGTCCCGCACTGCGGCGTTGAAAAAGCTGCCCATCGCCGACTGCACCACGTCCTCGGGATCGACCGAGCTGCGGAAACGAGGGTTCATCCGCTGGACCACGAGCGCCACAAGCCGGAATGCATAACGATCGACCAGCACGCCCGCGGCCTGTTCGTCGCCCGCTTTCCAGAGCCGCAGCAGTTCCTCGCCTGAATGATCCACAAGGGGAATTTCGGAAAAGTTGTTGCGGTCGCTGTCCGGTTCCACTGCCGTTTACTCACTTCCTGAGTGACGTATCGACGAATCCTACAGGGAGACAAGAAAATGGCGATGGTGGTGACTCTGCCGTGCAGTGGGTGCAAGGATAAGGCGTGTTTGCCGGTCTGCCCGGTCGAATGCTTTCACGAGGACGCGGAGATGCTCTACGTCGATCCCGAAGAGTGCATCGATTGCGGAGCATGCGTTGCGGAATGTCCGGTGGAGGCCATCTTCTACGAAGACGACGTACCGGCGAAGTGGCACGGGTTCATCCAGCTCAACGCGACCAAGGCACGGGAATGCCCTTCGGCGACGGATCCGTAGATCACTACTTGATCAGTCGTTTCATCGCGCCGGCAACACCCAGGGTGACTTCCGCGCTTCGGGTAGTCACTGGCGGTGCGCGGTGACGCAGCGAGCGAACGTTCGGCGAGATAATGGCGCGATGCTCGCCGACCACGGTGCTCCTGCGGTCCACTACACAACTGGCCAAGAGGACGCGTACTTCGGCTGGACCGATGCCGAGTAGGACGACGCTCCGGAGTTGGCGAGAAAGGTTTGTAGAGCGGTATCCCGAGATCGTCGATGGGCGACGCTGAGCCCGAAGAAGAGGCTTTCCAAATGAGCCGACTCGACCTGTCGTCTCCCATGGACGCCTCCTACTCTGCAGGCCAGAGATTTCCCACGGCGCCCATCATGCGGGGTGAGTGAAGCGCATGCGCCGGAGGTGAGTGAAGCGTCGTTTGGCAGATCCCGGAATGGCTTCCGCCGCTGCTGTGCATCGTCGAGGCTCAGCTGGCACGCATTCGGATGGAAGCGCGAAGTCGCGAAAATATTACCCGACAGCACATCGCCGACGCAGGGTTGGGGCCCAGAGCTTTCGTCTGGGCCCGCAACCTCTGCTCATCGGCTGTCCTAGTTATGGGGAAAGGAGCACGTGTAACTGCCAACGATCACTTCAGTCCTTGGCTACACTATCTGCGGAGGTGCCGGCGTTCCGTCACCTTCTGATGCGCTGGAATCTGCCGTTCAGGAGCATGCCCTGGTCACCCTACAGGTTGGCATTTCGCTCCAAAAAATTTGTTCGTGCCTCGAGGGCTTTGTCACAGGCGTAAATAAGCTCTGATTTGGCCACAGGACTCCCGCCGTGGAAGCTTCCTGCAGGGGCAGAAGACTGCTGGTGCTTGTCCGCCTTCGTCTCGCGGTGCTCGGCGACGCCTCTGACCAATTTGACACAGCCGGTAAGGCAGCGGCTGAAGCGACGCCATTTGCTGGCCACGCTTTCTGGCGGCGTGGTGCTTCCCTCGGTACGGTGAGGGGGCTCAAGAAGATCGTGGAGCTCTCGTAACGACTGGCGATGTTCCATGGATCCTTCGCCGCACACGGCAGCGAGAGCGGCGACCGTGTCTTGAAGCATCTCAAGCAGGTCTTGGAGGGGCTCTTCTGACGACTTCGATGGCCAACTCAGGTCAACAATTTCATCCAGCAGCTCTGCGATCCCTGCCATTCCCTTGAAAATTTGCTCGATGGGATCGCTGTTGAGCTCGATCGGGTTGGCTTCTTGAACACTCATGTATCGTTCCTTTTTGTTCATTGTTCGGGGGTGCATGCTGGGGCTGCCGATCCGGACCGTTAGCGGCCTCGGTGCCGGATTTCGGCTATAGCCCACTGGGTGGTGCGCATGCGACGCACCGGAGAGACGCAGTTACCGCGTCTGCATCAATCGCAATGGTGCCCGTTCTCGGACGCCACTACGCCCTGTTCGGTGTTTCTCGAACCGGTGTTCGAGCACCTTCATCGGGCATGGGCCAATACAGGCCTGTACGCCCGAGCCGTCTCGGATGTATGGGAATCCGGACTCACCGATCTAGCCCACAGGTAGCTAGACAGGGACAACCTCCAGACACGAGGTCTGCGGAGGAGAGACCATCCGCCATAGCATTGGCGGTTGTCGGCTGCCGACCACCGGAAGCGTTGTTCCCGTGGTCCCGGTTCTCCCGGACACCGACTGCAGCAAAAGCTAGCACGCAGTCCAGAGCCGGGAAGTGAGCAGAGCGTCTTGTCTGAGGAGTGAGCAGGTTGCCATCGTCCTGCTTTAGTTTCGCAGATTGTCTCTTGCGGCTTCCGATGCTCCATCGCTCGGCTGGTGGACACTTGGTATTTGCACTCGCAAATTACCGCTACAGGTAGCATGCACCCTTTAGACCTAGCCGCTACTTGAGCAGTCGCCGCATCGCGCCGGCAACGCCGAGGGTGACTTCGGTCATGCGGGCGTAGTCGAGCGTGTCGGGGGTGTCGGTTTCGAGGTGGTAGTTGGGGTTCCGCAGGAAGCTGGTGTCGGTCAGCATCAGGGCGGGATAGCCCTGGTCCCAAAACGAACTGTTGTCGCTCAGACGGATCTCGTGGACCGTTTCCGGCAAGCAGATTGAGAACAGGGGCAGGCGTGTGGCTCGTTTGAAGCCGCGGCGGAAGGCCCAGGCCAGCTTCCATGACGGCGGGTTGCCGACGGCGGCCAGGAAGTTGCCGCGGCGCGGAAAGAAGCGGTGCAGTCTTGCGGGGATCGTCGGCGGGACTTGCTGCGAGCCGAGCTCGTCGCTGAAGTACCCCACCATCTCCAGACAGAGCATGCCGGCAATCCGTTCGCCTCGCTGTCGGCACTGGCTGGCGTGGTGCTGGCTCCCCATTTCGCCAAAGTTGAAGAAGGGGGGCTCTTCGCAAGCGAACGCGACGTAGCGTGCGGTTCGCCGGCCGTCGTGGTCGCGGAGCAGACGGCTGACTTCCAGCAGGACTGCGACGGCCGATGCGTTGTCGTCGGCTCCGGGCGTTGTGCTAACCGTGTCGTAATGGGCGCCCAGCAGAACGATCTCATCCGAGCGACTCGTGCCCCGCTTTTCCACGATCAAGTTCGTGGCCTGCTCTCCGAGGGCGACGTAGGTCTCCCGCTCGACCTCGTGCCCGATCTCTCGCCACTGATTCTCGAGATACCCGATAGTGGCCGCGATCGTCTTGGGACGCGCGAGCGTGCGGGGACCGATCAGCCCGGCGAGGGTCTCGACGTGCTGGCGGAGATTCGCTTCGATCGTGGCGCGGTCAGCGGTCATCAGTACGGTGGGGCCAAGCGTCGGAAGCCGTGAAACAGGACGACCGCGAGAAACAGTAGGTTGCGGGGCAGCACCGCCAAAGGATTGATGCTGAGGGCTTTCGCGGGAGTCGAGGTGCTGCGGAACTCGGCTAACTGCTGTGCCAGGCGATCCATCCAGCGGACGCTTCGCGGCCACTCGTAGAGGCCGTCGATCCACTCCTTCGGAATTCCCTCGCGACCGACTCCCGATCCGACAATTCCGCCCACGATCGCTGCAGTGGTGTCCGCGTCGCCACCGCATTCGATTACCGCGGTGACTGCCCTAGCGTAGTCAGTTGGATGGGATAGCCAGGCGTGGATCGCGACCGGCACCGTGTGGTACGTGTAGCCGGTGACTCCCTTCTCCAAGCCGAGTGAGGCGGCAAACGCTCGGGTCGATTCGCAAGCGGAAACGCTCTCGCACGCCTGGCGGACCAGGGCGACCAGTTCGCTAGCTTCCTCGCCGACGCATTCGGCGAGCGACTGCAGGAAGCGGTTCGGGTCCTGCATGCCCGCCCGTGAGGCCTGGGCCGCGAGCGCCACAGCGATCGCACCCGCCTCGGCTTTCGGGTCGGTGTGCGTGAGCCTCGCAGAGGCTTTGGCGAAGCGGAGCAGTCTATCCCTGTCATCGAACACCGCTCCGAGGATCGCGGCTCGCATCGCTGGTCCGTTGCCGGCTGAGAAGACGCCCGCGGTTGTGGGCGAGGCGCCCAGCCAGAGTTTGATTCCGCTCCGGGCCGTCGCTTTCCCGACACCAGCCGGCAGGGCGAGGATCCACCAGCGGAGTCGCCATGCGAGCCGACGTGCGAAATCGTCAACGTCGTCGCCCGCCTCGATCAACGACTGAGCGACCATCAGCGTGTGCTCGGTGTCGTCGGAAATCATCCCACGGCCGAACAGGAAGCGATGCCGCGCCGGCGGCCCTAGCAGGCGTGGAGCCCGATCGCGTGAGACGCCTTCATACGGCAGTCCCAGCGCGTCACCGACCGCGGTTCCCAGGATGCAGCCAGCAATTGCCTCGACGCTCATGCGGTCTCCGTTGTCTCATCAATTGAACCTGCAGAGCAACCTAATTCTCCGGCTGCGGCGTATTCATCGGCTTGGCGTACAGGTCGCGCAGAGCAGGCTCCAGCTCCGGATAATGGAACTCGAACTTCGCGTCTACCAGTCGTTCCGACACCACGTACCGGCCGTAGAGGGCCAGTTCGGGATCCGTCCGCAAGAATAACGGAGCGCCGATCCGCACCATCCACTCGAAGGCTGGGAAGCCGATGGGCATGCCGAGGACTCGGCGAAGCGTGCGCATGAACTCGATCTGCGAAACAGGGTTGGGTGAAGACGCGATGTATGGGCCCGACATCGTTTCATCCGCGATTGCCTGAGCGACTAGACGATTCAGGTCGGTCTCATGAATCCAGCTCATCCCCTGTGTTCCGCTGCCGACGCGACCGCCCAATCCCAGCCTCGCCAGCAGTCCGAGCGTCGAAAGGGCACCGCCGCCTGCACCCCGGTCGCGTCCCACCACGAAACTGGTCCGCAAAATGACGCCGCGCTGCTCCGGCAGTTTGCTGTCGGCGAATTCCTGCTCCCAAGAGCGAGCGATTTCGGGTGCGAACCCGAAGCCTTCGACAGAGCTTTCCGTGCAAACGAGGCTCGGCGGATCGCCGTAGATATGAGCCGTGCTCATTTGCACCCAGACGGGCGGTGGCGATGCCACGGAACGCATCGCCGCACCGAGGACCCGCGTCGCTTCGATCCGCGATCTCAGGATCTCATCCTGGTGATCCGGGGTCTTGATGCAGTTGACGGTCCGCCCGACGAGATTGATCACAGCATCGGCACCGTCGATCACTTCCACCCAAGAGCCGACCGAGCGGGCGTCCCAAGACTGATGCTCACAAAGCCCGGGTTGCGTGGGCTTGGAGCGGGAGAGAATCGCGACCGAAGCACCACAAGCGGTCAGGTGATCCGTCAAGGATGTGCCAATAAAGCCGCTCCCGCCAGCAACGACGACCTTCTTCCCGTCCAGCTTCGTCACCGGTTCTCTCTCGTTCGTCATTGAGGCGTGCAGCTCTTCAATATCTCCTGGGTCAGGTCCTGGTGGGCCATTCCCTCGTACTCGAGCGGATCGCCGTAGCGGTCGCAATAGTCGCTGAGCACCTTCTCGAGGAGTTCCAGCCCTGCTCGCCGGTCGGCAGGATCCTCACCGGCGAATGCGAGCGTGATTGCAGCTGCCAACGCGAAATCAGAGCAATGGGGATAATCACCAACGACTGCACGCTCAAATCTGTCACGCTGCCGCTGGTTTTTGAACGGTGTCACCAGGTACGGAGTGCTCTTGATCTCGAGCAGGTATCCGTAGCGAGCCTCTTCGGGGCTGTCAGTCGGCCGCATCCGTGCGACGGCTCGCTTGTACTTGGTCTTCGAGGGGGTCGAGGCTTGCTCGTCTGTCCGTTGATGGAGAACGGTCATGGGGTACTGGTAAACGTTGAGGATAGTTGTTCAGAGTGTTCCGCCAGGGAGGCTCTAGTGGTGATACCTGTGGCAGGTCATCGATCCCGACGCCGCGTTTGCCGAGCCGGCAGCTTAAACCTGAAGTCCGGTGCGGAGAACGTCAGAAGAAAGGCTGGTGGCGGTGGGGCCCGGACGAGGGGCAGGCGAACCTGTGCCGGGAGGAAAGCCATGGGAAAACAGCGAAGATGCGTCTCGCTGTTGGAGCGGGGTTCCGCCGGGTACTCGCGGCGGCACGGCAGGCGGTCGCGGCGGCGGACGCATTAAGAGCTGGCATAGAATCTAAGTAGTGAGAGCGCCAGTAACCACCGGGCTGGCGGCAGCCGACTTGCCACCCAGGCCAAGGATAACCGGCAACGGCAAAGGAAGGGAGGACTCATCTCACGTCGATCAACTTGATGCGGCCTCGTGGGCCGCGTCGATGAGCAGCTGCCGGGGGCCAGCATCGAGCGATGCTATCAGATCTCGGGCGGCTGCAGCGGCAGACTGGACAGCATCTCCGCTGAGCAACTGGTTGACCAGTTCCACAGCGCGCTCTCGGTCTTTACGCGGCGAGCGGCGTGCCGTGGGCTTTCCGCCCCCAGTGGATCGGCCGTCGGTCGCCTTTTTGCCGCCGCGATCCTGCCTGCTCTTCTTGGTAGAGCATCCGTCGGTCGATAGCTCATCGCATGACGATGTCCCGGGGCCGCACGCAGCCTGCCGTCTCTTCTCCGCGGCTTTGAGTCTTTGATGAAGCGCATGGAGGGTGACGTCTCCCGCTTTCAGAGCTTCGAAATCGTGGGGCGGTGCCGTCCGCTGTACCCAGGACAGCTGATTGAAGACGCCTTTCGAAATACCCATCTTGTCGCAAAAGGCGTCGACAGGAGATTTTGCCCCCTCGGTGTGCCCCCGCTTTCCGCGCAGCCGGTTCCCCTCCTCGACGGCTTTCTGATATTCCGGCAAGACGGTCCTCGCGATTTTCCACACCGGGCAGTTCCGACGGCCTCGCTGGATCTTCACGGCGTAGTGGAGTGGATTCTCCTCCGCAGGCAACAGTTCAACCCACTGGCCTCGCCTCGCCGTGATCTGTGCAACGAGTTCGTCCCCGTAGCCGGCTTCCACGAGTACTCTCGCGCGGTGTCGGCCGTCGACAATCAGCCCTTTCGAGGTGATGACGATGGGGGTGGTCAGATGGACTGAGCGGCCCTCGGGAGCAATCGAGCGTTTCAGGACCTGATATTCCTCCCGTTCCAGCTTGGGCATGCTGATCGCGGCTGGGTGCAGCCGGATCGACTCGTGCGTCAGCCATTTCTTGTCGCGGGCGGACAGGTACTTCAGCCGATAAAACACGAGTTTGGGCTTCGTTTCAGCCTTGGGCGCGGACGTGCTCGACGATCTCTGACTGGCTCGTTTCTTTCGTTTCAAAGTCGGCATCGGTTTCGGTTCCTCTGAGGTGAGTGTCGGGAGGAGCGGAGCAGCCTGGAGGTTCATGTTGCTATCCAAGCAGGGCTCGTCTGCCACGGCTTGAGAGCGCTTACGGTAAGCGCATTGATTCCAGGTATTGTAATAAAGATGGAGGAACGTGAGCAAACCGGCTCGGCAACACCATATTCCTCAAGGCGGCGTGGCCGGGTGAGAATCTCATGCTCGGTCGCGGTGGTGCCCCTAGTTCTGCCGGGTTTTCCCTTGCTCCCCGGTTTGTTGGAGTTCCGCGACCTTCAGTACCGCGGCCGCCAATACTTCCCGCTGGTCCTCTGACAGCAATTTGGGGTTTCTTCCCCAGTCACGTTTGTATGCCTTCGCCACGTCGTTCAGCGTTGGCTTGTTTTCTGGGGACTTCCTCTTCGATGAGCCGGCAGAGCCCTCGAGTTCCGCAAGGAGAGACGCGAGCGTCGAGAAGCAGACCTGTAAGTCCCTTTCCTTCTCGGCCTTGCGTTTCTTGCGAGGATGAAGCTTTCGTTCGAGCTCCCGAACCGTCCATCCCTCCGCAACGGCATGGTCTGCGAGCTCCCGGATATGGGCTTGCCGTTTCTGGCTCCTTTCGTCCCCCGTCCTGGTTCTTGACCAGGCTATGCCGAGTAGTCGCAACATCGAGAGAGAGAGGCCAGCGGCGGCCCATCTGTCGAAGTCATCGTCATCGATGTTCGTGAGATACTTGAACGAACGGAGTGCGCGGGCGTCGATGCCACAGAGGTCGCGTACCAGCTTTACGGGCTTTCGGTCCGCTTGCAGTTCCTGGAAGAACCTGAGAACTCCGAGCCATTTTGTCGGGGCCATCGACCGTTCTGCATACCCAGCCTGCAACTCCTTGAATTTAGAGCTCGTAACGCCCACTTGCTTCAGCGATTTCTTCTCATCCTTGCTGAGGTCATCGAAAGAGCGAGCACTTGCGAGCTTGGCGGTCTCTCGTAATGAGGGTCTGGCCATGATCTTTAGCGGCGAGAGAGGGAGGAGGATCGATCGGCAGTTGCCCCGCGGGCGTCTCGATGACGGTGACCGAAGCAGCCGTACGCTTGCGGATGTTTGGGGAGCACGGCAAGTCTACTGCGTCACTGGAGTGAGGGCCTCTCGGGTTTATCGTACGGACAATCCCGCAGCGAACGGGCGTCGGCATGGCTGGCGCGACCGGCACCAGCGTCACCGATTGGTGGTCGCGAGCTGGTTACGGCCGCGGCTTGCTGCTTGGATTGGGCGGGAATTGCCGGGCCCGGTCACGTGGCGCTCGGGCTGGCATCAGAAGGACCTCCGTTCGGCCTTGCCCGTGGTGGCGCCGAGGCTGACTATCACGTTGCCTAGATAATCTGCCGCGTGACTGATACGGTCCGTCCAGCAACGGGGGCGGCAGCGGCCGTCGTTTCCCTGCGAGTAGGGGGAGGCTGCTGGTCGACTACGCATCTCCTCGGGTGCCCAAACAAGGCAGTGGTCGTTGTCAGATGGGGATTCTGTCGAACACTCCGGATCGGATGCTCGCTGGCGATCGCGACAGCGAAGAGCCTTGCAGGCGGCTTGAAGTCCCAAGAATTTGACGGCTGCCCTGATGTTTGGGATCCCGGCGCCCGCACCGAGAGTGCCACGGTGGGTTACGAACGGGTTTCAGTCCATCCTGCGCGGGGGCGACTGAAGCGTGATTTGCAGCGGCCGACTGAGTGCCTCGACATCGCCACGCCTCACGCAATATTTGGACACCTTTTCCTCGGCACGTATGTGCTGACAGCAGTAATTTGGCGCGAGCGCCGGATCCGCTGGCTTGCGATGCAGCCCAGAAATGGGCGACGCTGCAAGTTTGGAAGGCGTGATGTAGAGACGCCGGAGTCCTTTCAGTGTTAACGGTTCCGGTGGTGGTGCCGAAATGTGTACGCCCTTGTTGAGGGACGGCGGCGGGGGGCAGCACGCGCACCCAGTGCCGCGCTGTATCCGCTGCGGAAGGCGTCAGCGAGACTTCCTAAGCGGGTGGGAGTTCGCCGCGGATCGATCAGCACCTAGATCAGCCGACAGGTGAGAGGGATTTGTCGGCAGTCCTGCTCGTGGCCTTCAAACTTAGCTTTGCATCGTAGCGGTGCAGCCACATCAGTTCATCGTGGAGGGGTTGGAGCTCCGCGATCCGGAGGCGAACCGCCACACGGTGCAGCGTGCCGTCCTGGGACCACCGGTGGTAGTAGTTATTGAGGGAGCTACGTGTGCCGTACCGCTTGGGTACGTTGCGCCAGGAGCAGTTCCTCGAATGGTGGTACAGGATTCCGTTGAGTAGCGCGCGCAGATCAATTTCCTGGGGCCGACCTCGAGTCGGCTGCGGTGGGCGGCAGAGCAGGCCGGATACGGCGTACCACTGGTCATCGGTTAGATCGCTCTCGAGGACTGGCAACTCGTCAGGGATGACCGATTGACGCCACTCGTGGGGAGATGGGACGTTGTCGGGTTGCGGATTAGCCATGGCCTGCGGTTCCTGATGCGAGATATGTGTTGGGATACGGTACTACCGCGGCTCAGGCTAACAGACGAACCCGCAAACACTGCTGACTGGCTGGTCCTCAGATGCGCACACAGTCGACCCGTCGGAGCTCGACCGGTTGCAGACAGAAGCCCGAGGGTGGTTTCTGGAAGCCAGTGAGACTCGCGTGACTGGGTGAATCGACGCCCGCGGCAGTGATGACCACCGAGGCCGCCCGAGGCATAGGCTGGAGCAGCCATGGGCGTGCCTCCAGCGTGTTCGGCCCCTTCGTTGGCTCCCTGATGTCCTCCCGGAGGTCTGGAGCGGATATACAGCGGCCCCAGATGTCTTCGCGCAGCGCAGACTGCAGAATTCGAAGTGCGTTGGCGGCGACTTTGCCCGCGGACCGCGGATACAGCTCGAGGGGAACGGGCACTGGCTGCCGCGGAGCTGAGTTTGAGAGTCGTGGGATCGTTGCCGAGCTCTCTAGTGGCTGAGGCCAATTCGTAAGCAGCGGGAAATGGTGGCACCCATTCCGTTTCGGCACGGCAAACAAAGGCGCTAATAGTAAGCGCGTCTGAGACTGGTCGGAGCGTACTACGAGGAGTTTGGCTTCGGCCGTGTTTCGGGCGTGCAGCGGCTGGATCCCTGGATGCGCGGGCTTTGACGAATTGGGCACCAGTCGAACCTTCTGGGGCGGCTTGCGAGCTCGAGCGGGGCCAGGAGCGGCCTCCTCGAGTCATCGAGGGGCCTTCGTGCCCGATATAAATTTGCGTGTCGCAGCAAGCTCCCGAATCAAAGGAAGCACCCAGCGTGGAGTCGGTCTCGCGTGACAGCGATGGTTGTGGATATTCGCCGAAAGAGACACGTCCCATTGCTCGGCGCGACTGTTCCCGATCGGCATGCGATTGCCCTCGCCACGAGCTCCTCAGAGGCCGGCTGGGCCATTTGGATCTCTTCGGGCGACCCCGGAGCCTCGGAAGCCGTATGGCGTGCGTCTGTGAGGCTGCAGGGGCCACGGTCGAGGTTGCTTTCGAGGTGGGTTCCGATGGTTCGGCGGGCTTCGTTAATTTCAGCGTAGTGTTTCGTGATTGCATGCCCAGGGCACGTTACCGAGCAGGCCTTCGTGGAAGGCTTTGTTGTGCAGTCGCTCCCAGAGTCCCCGGAGCTTTTGGGGTTGTCCGTGAATAGAGGACGCTTTGGTGGTGGAATTGGGCATATCTGTGTCGGGTCCTTGTGGAAATAGGGCGAGATTCTCTCGGGCGCTTACTCTTGGCGCCTCGAAATCAGGTAGCCCCCAGCTCTGCTTCTGTTCGGGAGCGGGGAAGACAAAACCAATCGATCCCCGCAACCGTTTCTGCTGCGTCTCACGCAGGGAATCGCAAATCGGCTTTGGCATATTCGACGAAACCGGTTCCGCGTTTGGGCTTATTCACTGTCATTGAATGGTCTCCGCGTAGGTGATGGATGACAGAGCTCTCGAGCAGAATCGACCTACTCGCAATTACCCGGTCTTGGATGTCTATAAGGGTAGTAGTACGCGTTCATCTGAAATTCGGCCTTCTGACGCGCTTACCATTAGCGCTCCGATACCGGAATCCAGAGACCCGAATCGGGATCGAAGCGGGCGTTGTATTCGCCGGTGGGGTTCTCCTGCGGATAGTGCACTCCAAGGACTTCATCTTCGCTCTGCGAGTTCTTCCTCTTGAATTGCTTGAATCTCTTCGGCAGGCCAGCGATGGCGGCGATCCGGACTTCGGTTTCGACGTAGGGTTTGACGAGGAATCCGCAGTAGCGGCCGATATGCGACAGGCGTTCGATGCTGTGGGACTGGCGGGTTTGGCGTCCCTGATCGATGCGGATGACCTCTCGGCTGGCTCGCTTGTATTCGAATTCGTGCGCCTTGGATTCGATGTACTTCTCGATGATTTCCAGGGGCGCCCTTGGGTCGGTCATTTGGGCGACATAGTGGAGGTGGGGCTGGAAGCGGAATCCTCGGTTGGTCACTCGCCGATTGAAGTGAACGAAGAAGTCGAGCTGGTAGACGGACGAGAGGGCGGTCGTTCCGGATCGTCGTCTGTCGTTATTGGCCTGCCAGCGTATCGATTCGCGGACTTCCGTGACGTACTGCTGTAGCTCGCGAAAGGTATTGACGACGTTGTCTTCATGGATGAACGGTCCGAGGACGGCGCCGAAGAGAACGTTGATCCAGCGGTTCTTCTTGAGGCGGGCGTGCGCCATTCGGCGGTAGAGCCGGCTGAAGCCCTCGGCGCGGCTACGGGCGCAGAAGGGGCAGATGAAGGGGAGCTTGCAGACGTCGTTCGGTTGGCCGTCGGAGAAGCTGGTGGCACACGCCTGGAGTCTCGGGATAATCTCCCGGATCATCTTCGGGTTGTATGCGTGTCGCTGAAACTCGTCTTTGGCGTAGAGCCAGCTGAAGTGGCTGCCGAGCATCTCCTCGAGGCCGAGAATCAGCCTGTGTTTTGCCGACAGATCTTCGGCGAGTCGCTCGCGGTCGAATTTGCCGAGGGCGAGGGCGATGGTCTCTGCGGATGCGGGGCACGATTTCCTCTGCCTCCTGGAGCGCCGTAGGGGGTTGGCCATTTTCGAGGTTTTCTGGGGAGCATGCTGTTGGCGGCGTAGGGCGAGATCAACTCGCCTGATTGAGGGAACGGACTCGCCTCAGCGTTGCGTGTCGAACGGGGGTAGCGCTCGACGAACCGCGGCCGCAAATGCCTTGAGCGGCAGCCGGTTCGTCGTGAGACGAGAAGCTCGGACTAGTTGCGGTAACCGAAGCAACTTGGAGTGAGCGGCACCGAAATTTCCCGCAAGTCCAGCGGGTAGTTCTGGGTGTCGCAGCAGGTGAGGCATTCCGCTGCCAAGGGAGTGGCGGCCGTCTGGGGAACCGGTGCGGGGCCAGACGGTGCGGCCGCGTTAGCTCTGTCGGCAGCGAGGTGCGTCTTCGGTCGCGTCGGGAGCTGACTGTCCCGCTCCCGGCAAGAGAGCTCCGGATTGGCGGGACGTGTCAGTTTTGGGCCGAGCGCGACAGCACGAAACGCGAATCGTCACGAGCGTCTGCGACGCCTGACTACGCGGCGTCGTTTCGTGTCGACGGGAGGATCGTCGAGAGATCCCGGCGAGATGCCGTCGGAATCGAGAGCCTGCTCGGCTTTTTGGATTGCTGCGAGCCGGTCGGGCTCAGTTGCCGGAGCTGCCTGCCCCTCCTCTGCTGCTGCAGCAACGGACTCAAAGAATTCGCGAATCCACTTCTCCGTCGTCCGTCGGGCCCCCATCGCATAGATGGTCCTTAGCTTGACGCCGCGCAGCCCGCGCGAAGCCCAGCGGTGGATGGAAGCCGAATGGGGCCTTTCGCCGGTGATCTGCTCGACAACTCTGGCGGCCTCGCCCGCTCGTAAAAAGTGGTTGGGTTGGTGTTGATGGCTCCGCATCGTTATTCCTCGCTCGATGAGGTGCGTTGGTGTGTGTTCTTACGAGCGGGGAGTCTACTTCTCGAAAAATAAGATTTCGGCGGTTGTGTGCGGTTGGCGGTTAGCAGGGACCTGCCTTCAATCTGTGTCGGCGGTGGAGCCTCATTTTCGTGTCGGCGGTGGAACGCTACTTCTCACCATGACTAGGAAAACGTTCAGGAAGCGACCTATTCGCATGACGCTCAAGACAGGGGCGAATTTCCGCCCAGCTCCAGAAGGAGGGTTTTCCGCCACCTCCCTGTATTACGGGTAGCGGAAATGTGTCATCCTTCTGCTGCCAACGTTCTAGCGTCCGTTTTTCTCTCTGGACCATGCCTGCCGCCTCAGACAGTCTTACGAGGTCGGAGGGTACTGGCTCCCTATGCTCAATGTCAGCAACGGCGTGGTTTGGCTCGTCGTTTGAAGAATTTGATGCTGATTCAGAGTCCTGAGGCTCTGAATCGGGGAGCTGTACCTGAGCCTTCTCGCTCAGCGCGCCCGCTTTGCCATCATCTGCGGTAGGGGAGCCTGTCTCTTCATCTATGGAGATTAGGCTTAGCGGTTCCTCAGGATGGCTGCATGAGCGATTTCCCTCGTCCTGCAGTCCGGAGAGACCGAGTGCTTCACTCATCGTTAGCTCACGGGCTGTCGGAAAATCGCCCGCTCTCACGTCGGTCACGACCATTACGCCGTCTTCGCCGGCAAAAAGATACTCCTTCTCGTCCAACGTGTTCTGTGCACTCCCGAAGAATTCCCAGTCGTCCCGGGGGTCGAATTCGCAGAGCTCTCCGCACGATATCTGTACGGTGCATGGAACGCCCAGGTCGACGTGGAAGTTGAGTTCGGCCGGTACCAGGGCTTCCCGATCGACGCTGGTGATCCACCAGTAGGCTTCATCCGCCAGAACGTCTTCGATGGTTTCGTCATTAGGGTGTGCGTCGCAGAATCTTGACCGAATCCTCCACTTCCAGTTGAGCTCGTCGAACTCGAGGTGCGAAACACAGGGCTTCGCGTCGACTAGATGCTCTCGGGCAACGTCGAAGGAGATCGGTGACCATTCTCTTTCGCTGAATCTGAGCCTGGTACGTCCTCGCTCATCGATGACTTTCAGTGTGTCATCGTCCATTTTTAGTCTGAGCTCTTTGCTCACTTTTCCGCCTTCGGCGGAGAGCGGCGAGCCCTCCAGCAGTCTCTTTAGTAGCTCAGCGCCGTGGTCCCGATTGCACTCGTAGGATCTGCGAGTCGCGACGACACGCCATGTTATCGATGCGGGTTTGTCGTCACCCATGGAGATGCCTTTTTTCGCAGCGGGCTGACGCGGCCGGCTGGATGAAAAGGCGCATCCGGCCGGCCGCGTCGCGCGGGGATCAATCCGCTCGCCCACGTACCGTCGCACCGTCGTGCGGCGATATTCCAGAAGGGTTCGCAGGCCGTCGCCTGCGAACCGAGTACGTCGCGCTTCAGCCGATTCTGCGGGCGACTTCGCGAGCTTTCTCAGCGTCTCGCTCGGCGTAGATCTGCGTCACATCGGCTGCAGCGTGGCCGAGTATAACTTGCGCCGCTTCAAGGCCGAACTGCTTCCGAACCTCGGTGCCGCGGGTGTGCCGCAGCTGGTTCGGGTGCCAACGGTGCTGCTTTTGCCACTCGTCCAGCTGTTCTCGCTCGGCTTCGGGGAGTCGCCGGCCGCGGGCCGCCCTGCTCTCCCCTTCTCGCTGTCCCAGCGGCTCCGGAGCCTGGAACGCGGCGTCGCAGGCATGGTGGATGGCGTGGCGGTACGAACTCGGGTCGAAGCACACCTGCGGCGTCCGCTGCCTCTCGGTCGATTTGCGATCAGCGTTGGATCGCTTGCCGCGGCGATTGCCGCAACTCGGCGGAGTCTTTCTCGCTTCGCTGGCAGCCTGCCGACGCTGCTCGACCGCTTCGGCCATCGAGAAGCAGACCTGATCAGGGGCACGCAGCAGGTACGGCCGCAGCAGAGCCTGGGCCTCGGGACCGATGTAGACGATCCGTTGCCGGCCATGGTGCTCGGTTTTGTGCCCTTCCACTCGGTATTCCCAGACGTCGGTCGAGCGGTCGACATCGCCTGGCCGGAGCGTGCAGACTTCGCCAGGGCGGGCGCCAGTCAATAGCTGGAAGCGGATCATGTCCTGGATCACCGGCGGTAGGTGCGGGATCGTTCGTTCGACCACCTCCAGCGGCACGGGCTGGATTGGCGGAGGCTCTGGCAGATCACAGCGGCCCTTCTTGAGGCCGGGCACTGCGGTCAGGGAGTGAAGCACGGCGCCGGGGATGAGCTCCTCGGCCACTGCCCAGCGGAAGATGCGTGTCAGCCGTCGCTGGTTCTTGTTGACGGTCGGGCGAGCCTGGCCCCGGTCGATCCAGAGTTGGCGAACCGCTTTTAGCTTCTTAGGGCCGAACGACTCGGCTGGCTCGCGACCGTAGAGCGTCCGTGCGTCGCGGATGACGAGCCGAAGGGCGTCGAGCTCGTTCGTGGGCTCGCCGTTCTTGACGTAGTAGCTCTGGGCGTGGTTCCAGAAGGCGGCCAAGACTTCGACGACGGTGATCGCCTGTTCGCTCGGCTCCGGATCCCGCTTGGCTTTGGGAGCGGTTTCGCCGGCTAAAAGAAGGCCGTACTGGCGCCTCGAGTCTTCGGTGCCGTACTCGCCGATGTAGATGTCGCGGTCGCCGATGGTGACGACGGCGCGACCGGTGGGCTTGTGCAGTCGATAGCTGGGTGGAGTCCCGGTTTTCGTGCGTGCCATGTGCTGTTTCTCCCCGAATCCGGTAATCCGGTATTTACTACCGGATTAATCAGCGGGAAAACGTCGCACGGGCACGGTGCCCGGTATCGATTTGAGTAACGATTCGACTGGGTTTTGTCTCAGTACGCCCGACAGGATTCGAACCTGTAACCTTCGGCTTCGGAGGCCGATGCGCTATCCAGTTGTGCCACGGGCGCTTGTGCTTCGATCGCCTTAGTTTTGCAAGTTCGCGGCGAAGGTCAATGGTGGGAGGGGCCGTTTCGGATTTCAGGCGTGATTCCTGCTCCGCCGGCACCGGTAGGGGGGGGGTTGCGGGCCGGGTGGACTACACTGAGAAACGCTCGGCGACCTGCGTCGCGAGTTCCTCGCGGTCCTGGGGGCGGGAAGGCTAGGCGGTGGGAAGCCCGGGGGGCGGGCGGCATTGCGGCAGATTGATGAATCTCGCTAGTCTGCCCCTGCCTCGCTCCAGGTGCCGCGATCCCGACCGGCTCGCCGGGGAAGGAGGAGCAGGCCGCGGCGGACGGCCGACTTGTCCCCTTTTCTGCTCCAATTCTTTCGCTCTATGCCCGAACTCCCTTGAAACCGACCCAAGCCGCATCGAACCGCGGCGGCCGCTCATGGTCGCACCAGCTGCAGGAGCGTTACGCCCTGCATTTCGATGCTTGCTTGGCCGAATGGTTCGACAGCGGCGGTTGGCAGTTGGCCGGCCGCGGCGAGTTCAATCAACCGGTCTCTCCCGAAGTCCTGCTCGCGGAGAATCCCGAGGTACTGTGGCCCGCGTTGATGCTGCCGGACAGCTTGCCGGTGCTCGGCAATCGCAAGGGGGACTGGTTGTGCTTGCGGATCGGCAGCGACAGCGCGATCGCCGAAGTGATTCACTGGTATCACGGCGGCGGCGACTGGATTCCCTGGGGCAGAACGTTGGCCGAGGCGATCGTGTTCGACTCGCTCCACGATCGCCTGCCGGGCCGCAACCATGCGCATGCCGTCGCGGCCGAACCGCGGCGGGCGGGCGACGGCGAAGGGGCGCTCGTTCGCTGGGCTAGCGATTGGTTGCCGAGCGAAGTCCGCACGGCCCTCGGCTCCGCGTCGTTCCCCGAGCTGGTGGAGATCCTTCTCGAGCATCGAGTCTCCGAGGTGGGGCTGCGGAGTGAGCTGGTTTTGGCAGCCCTCGACAGCGGACTGCGGCGGTGGCTTACGCCCGAGATTGCCGCTGAACTAGGGATTCCCTGGGAGCCAGATGCCGTCAGTTGGTTGTTCGATACGGCGCTGGTCGACGAAGCTTCACGCAGCGAGCTTCGCCGCAGCATCGGCGGAGAGCTCGACTTCAGTCAGGACTGGCAGGGAGCGGCCAAGCATGCTGCGGCCGTCTGCCGCGAACGAGGCGACTTAGGGTGGGCGTTCGACGTCGCCGGGTGGGCCGCGGAACGCGAAGGAAACGTCGCGGAGGCCGCCGAGTACTACCGCCGCGGCGCGGTAGCGCTCGCCTTCGCCGATCAGTCGATCCGCTTTCGCACCCACTGGTTCCCCCCGGCGAAAGGGAAGTTCTCCCTCTGGCGGCTCGAGGTCCTCGAATCGCAGCGGCGGATCGAGATCGCGGAGAAACCGGGCGCAGGCTCGCCGAAGCCGGACGAGATCGACGGTTATCTGCAGGCGATCGCCGGTGGCGAGTCGGGTGGGGCCAGTGCAGGAACGCTCCGCAGCCGTGCGGCGGACTACTGGCGGTCAGTAGCCCTGACGGCGACCGAGCAGGGGCGGCCGGCCGACGCTTACGAAGCGCACTATCGAGCCGGTTGGGATCTAGGGCTGGAAGAGCTCGGGAGTTACCGTCAGCGGCTGGCGAGCCTCGTCGAAGCGGCCGAGAAGGCGGGCCAACTCGGACGGGCTCGCGTCGCCCAGGCTCATCTCGATACGTTTTTGCATCGCTTCGGCTGAACGCTTCGCCGGGCTCAAGGTTTAGCCGCGTTTGCGTTCGAGCAGCACGAGCATGATCATCGCCAGCAGCGACCGGAGTTCCTCGTCCGGCGGAAGCTCGCCGAGCTTTTCGACCTGGTAGACCCCTTCGAAGATCGCCGGCCGTTTGACCAGTCGCAGCAGCGGCTGGTTGTCGACGCCCACGACGCGGTAGCTGGGGTTCAAGAGGTAGACCGCAAGCAGCCCAAGGATCGGAATTTCGCCGAGCAGGCTTTCGATGATCTTCTTGATCGGGCTTTCCTCGGTGATTGCCATCACGACCTTGCCGTCTTCGAGGATTTCGTAGTGCGCCGACCAAAGCGAGCGCATTCCCCGGCGACGGACCGACCCCCAGTCGTTCCCTTCGGCATCGGTGAAGTGGTAGCTGGCGGAGAAGTCGAGGACCCGGTCGGCGGCGATCTGGAACAGCAGCCTCTTCTGCTCGGTGTCGGCGAAGACTTGGACCTGCTCCTTCAGCTTGAACATCTTCTGCTTGATGAAGAAGATCGTGTTGCCCGCCTTGTCGGTCGCGGTGATCCGTTGCCCGAAGGTCAGCAGCTTGAACCGCAATTCGAGGGGGTACTGCATTCGATTGTAGCCTTGTGCGACTTTGATGCTAAAATGGAGCAGGCGAAAGCAGGAGTTTACTCTCGCGGTTTATCGTGGTGGGTGCTCGGCCCCTCTATTCCTCCAATTCCCTTTTGGTCGGATCCGCGTCAATGGCAGAAACCGGTGAGTTCGGCGAACTCGTTCCCACCGGGGGTGGGGACAACATCCCGTTGCTAAAGAAACATTTGCTCGTCGGGCGTCGCGACTCGTGCGACATCGCTCTGAAGTTCGCGAATGTTTCGAGCAAGCATTGCCGCTTGACGCTCGAGCAGGGCTACTGGTTCGTCAACGACTTGAACAGCCGCAACGGGACGAAGGTCGACAACCGCAAGATCATCCGCAAGCGACTCGACCCGGGTTGCAAACTGGCGATCGCCAAGCACGAGTACATCGTCAAGTACGAGCCGGAATTGCTCGGCGCCTTCGGGCCTCCGCCCCCCGATGATGATCACATCGAAGAAGTGCTGCGGCGGAGCCTGCTCGACCGCGCAGGGTTGACCCACCGCAGCAGCCTGGGGCCGTCCGAGCCGCAGGAATAAGCGGATATTATGCTCGAGAGTCGCCTTTCGCTCCGCGAAAGTTGCGCAATAACGCTACTTTCGCGGAGCGAAAGGCGACTATGGCGGAGCGAAAGGCGACTATGGCGGAGCGAAGGGCGACTATGGCGGAGCCGTAGGGGATTCCTTCGAGGGGTCAGGTTTTTTAACCTGTCGCACTTCCTTGTTTCACACCCTCGAGGGAGGCCCGACCGATGCCGCAATTGGCTCACCATGTGTTTTTCACGCTCCGCGACAAGAGCGATGCTGCGGCGGACGGGATGATCGCCGCTTGCAATCGATATCTCGATGGCCATGACGGCGTGGTCCACTTCGCCGTGGGACGCCGCAATCCCGAGCTCGTTCGCGAAGTCAACGACCAGGAGTTCGACGTCTCCTTGCATGTCGTCTTCCGTGACCGGGCAGCGCACGACGCCTACCAAGTGCACCCGCGGCACCTGGAATTCATCGAGGAACAGCGGGCGAATTGGGCTCAGGCTCGGATCTTCGATAGCGACTTGTGCGAGTAGCCACCGCGGCGGGCGAGGCGCTGGCCGCGGCGGTGCGCCGCAGGACTCGGTCGTCGTAGATCGCTTCGATCAGCTGCGAGTAGCCTTCGACCATCGAGGTCAGCGAGCCGGTCTCGATCACCAAGCGGCGACCGGTTTGCCCCAGCCGTTGACCGAGCTCGCGCTCGCCGATCAGCTCCAGGACCCGTTGGGCCATCGTGGCATCATCGTCGCCATCGACAAGGTAGCCCGATTCGTCCTCGACGACCGACTCGCCGACGCTGCCCACGCGGGTGGCGATCACCGGGACGCCCGAGGCGAGCGCTTCGAGGATCGACACCGGGCTTGCTTCGTTGTGCGAGCAGAGGAGAAAGGCGTCCATCGCGGCGAGCAGGGCGGGAGTGTCGTGACGCGTGCCGAGCAGGCGAACGTGAGCGGCTAGCCCGGCTTCGTCGCGAGCCCGTTCGATGTGGGGACGCTGGGGACCATCGCCGACGATGAGGAACTGGGCATCGGGTCGGCTGTCAACGACGCGGCGAGCGACTCGCACGAACATCTCGTGATTCTTTTCCGGGCGGAGCGCCGCCACGATCCCGATCACCGGAGCGGTCTCCGGAATTTCTAGCTCCTGGCGAATCTGCTGACGGAGCGCGGTTTGGGGAGCGAACCGCTCAGTGTCGATGCCGTTGCGGATCGTGTGCACCCGCGCGGCGGGAAACCGCTCTCGCTCCCGGAGGTGCTCGGCGTGGTGGTCGGCGACGGCGATGAACCCGTCGGTGAGCGGAGTGAGAGTGCGATTGAGCCGCCCAACCCCATCGGGCCAGCCAGTCGAGTGCAGGGCGCTGAGGATCGCAGGCACGCCTGCGAGCCAAGCCGCCAACCGGCCCCAAAACATTTTGTCTCCGGCCCCCACGGTGACGACCGCATCGGCTTCGCGAGAGCGAAACAGCCGAATGAGCCGCGGCAGCACACGCAGGTCGTGCTTAGAACCCAGCAGCCCACTGTGGAGCGGCCACCGCTCGGCGACGGTCTCCCCCAGCGGCCCCGGCTCTTTGAGGCACACGATCTCGGCTTGGATCCGGCGCGGATCAAAGCCAGCGATCAGATTCACGAGCAGCGTTTCGGCGCCACCGACTGGCATGCTGGTGATCACAAACATCGCGTGAAGCGGCCCCCGCCGATTGCGCGGAATGGGAGCGTAGCGAGGCCAAACGATCTGGGGGCGGAGCACGGAAGGTTTTCCCCGGGCGAGTTTTAGGGAACCGGACGCTAGCGCGTGGTGGCTGATGGATGCTGGGAGAACCGGACGCTAGCGCGTGGCGGCTGATGGATGTTGTCGGGGCAGGTCGTAATGGATTGTTGGCTCGTGGCGGAGTTTTCGCCGATCGAACTGCACCCAGTTCCGAAAGCGAGCAAAATCGGGATCTCCGTGCACGCGGCGGATGTGAAAGGCGTCACGGCCGGGAACGTTGTACGCTCCAAAGGCGCTGCAAAAGCCGTCCAACCCCGCGGCAGCGACGGCGCGAATTGCGGCTTTGCCGAGCTGCTGTGGAAGTCCATAAGGAAACGCGAAATGACGCACCGGGCGGCCGAGGATCGCGCTCAGCTCGGGCGTGGCCGTGGTGATTTCCCGTTCGATCTCGGCCGGACCATGCGGCTGGGAAAAGTCGATATGGCTGCGGGTGTGGAGGCCGATTTCGATTCCTGCGTTGGCCAAGTCACGGAGTTCCGCGGCGGTGTTGATCGGCAGCGGGATTCCGGCGGCAGCGTCGTGGGGGAAAGGCCGACCGCTCTCGATGTGGTCGAGCGCGACGAAGTAGGTGCAGGGAAGCCCGTGGCGGAGGAGCAGCGGCAGGGCGAAGTCGCAGTTCTCCGCATAGCCGTCGTCGAAGGTGATCGCCACCGCCGGGCGGCGACTGTCACGCTCACGAACCCGTCGCTGGACCTCGTCCAGACCGATGACCTCGAACGAGTGGCGGAGAAAGTCGATCTGCCGCTCAAAGTCGCGGGAGGAGATCGTCCAATCGTTGGGGTGTGTGTCGGCGACCCGGTGGTAAAACAGGACCGGAATGGGAGCATCGCCCGCAGCGGCAAGGCGGGCGAGTCGCCGTGGGCCGAGCACTTGAGTGACTCGGCTTCGCGCGGACCGCAGGATCGTCTTGAGGGGGCTCACCGCAACGCTCGCTTTTCGCGCCGAATCGGAACAAATCTCCGTCCGTTAAACGTGCGTCGCGAATCGCGGCCAGGCAAATAGGAGAAGCGAGAAGCGAGGCGGATCTGGCGAGGGAAACAACCACGAATGACACGAATCAAACCAATTGATGCGCGGAGGGGGATGTGGAATCTGAGATCAAACTTCAAATCTCAGATGCCTTGAACCCGAGCACCGCCCACCTTCCGTGCTGTTCCGTGTCCTTCCGTGGCCAACCCCCCTGCTCCCTGCAACCTGAAACCTGCTCCCTACAGCCTCTCTCTTACGGATCTCTGCGGAGGTCGCCGGGGCTGGGGGCGAGGCGGTTGGCGAAGTAGACGCGCCAGGCGTCCTGGTCGTACTGGTAGTTGACTCCCTCGGGAACGATTTCCAGGAGCGCCGTGAGCACTTCCGGGTTGTTGAGGTAGCGGTCGATCACTTTGGGCTTACCACCCATCTGCATGCCACCGCCTCCGTTGGGCGTCATGGCGACGTTGGTATCGTTGCGAGGGGCGATCACTTCGCGGTGCTTGGTCTTGAGTGCGTCGACCAGTTGGAGCGCGATTTCGGGATCGTTCAGCTCGATCAGTGCGCGGCCGGCGCGACGCACGACGCGGTTGTCTTTGCTGTCGAGCTTGCTGATGAAGTAGCCGATCGCGCGGTACCGGCCATATTCCCGCAGATGCTCGAAGCAGAGATCGCGAATCGTCGGCGAGGCGTCGTTCATGGCGGTTTGCGTCAACGCTTCGACGGCGGTCGGAGTTCGGAGTCGAGCCAGGATCTCGATCCACATCTCGCGGCGGAAGAGACCGGAGGGCTTACCCGAAAGAAGTTCGCGGGCGATGGCCGTGTCGGCGAGCGGATCATTGATCGCTTGCAGTTCCTGCAGCGCTTCGGCTCCACGGTGCCCGCCGCGAAGGACTTGGGTACGAAGTCGAGCGAGCTCGCGAATCCAGTTCTTGCGGGCGAGCTCGTTATCTTTTTCGGTGCGGAGCATCGAGACTTCTTCGGCGAACCGCCACTCGCCACCGTCCCGGAGCATCCCCCGTTCGCGTCGCAGCGCGGTGCGTTTGACCCAGCCATCGGCCGTCGGTTCGTAGTCCAGCTCCTGGCGGGCCGGGCCATGGTCCGGATCGAGCTCGAGCACGTAACGGAGATGACGGTGCTTCTGAGCGTACAACCGCTGCGCATTGCACCAGCGGGAGAGTTCCCAGTGGGCTTCAGCCGTTTCGGCGACCGCGTCGGCTCTCCGTCGGTACTCGGCCAGCACCTCCTGATCGTCGTCGATCTTGCGAAATTCGACCTCCGGCAGGGCCAGCATCAGGCCGGGGCCGACGCGGATCAGTTGTCCGCGGACCTGCTCGTTTCGGTACTCGGCAATCTCTCCGCTCAGCGAGCCGCCGTGGCGAAGCGCCGCCGTCGCTTCCGCGGCGACGCTCGGTGCCGGCAGGGCGACGGCCAACGCCGAGACGAGCAAGCTGCACAGCGACGGGGAGGCGCGAAAACGGAACACGGACACGAGATCTCCTGAGAACCGGGGGCTAGCGCCCGGCGGCTGATGAATAATCCGGGCTAGCGCCCGGCGGCTGATGAATAATTCGGGCTAGCACGTGGCGGCTGATGGGTTGCATGGGCGATGGTGGCCGATCACCATCCGACAGCGGACCCTCCCATTCTACCCCGCACGCATGGCGGTAGGAAAAGAAAAACGGGGCGGGCTAGAAACGCAAAAAGCCCTCCGCAAACCGGTCACGGTTCGCGGAGGGCTTTGGCGAAAACTTTTGAAGTGCGGCTGAGAGGACTCGAACCTCCACGGGATTATCTCCCACTAGGCCCTCAACCTAGCGCGTCTGCCAGTTCCGCCACAGCCGCGGCACTTCAGGTGGGCTAAAGGCTACTAAATCCGTGCCCGGCGTCAACGGCAGGAGCGCGGATTGCCAAAATCTAGAGATACATTCCCAAAAAACCGCCCGATTGTTCGGTTTGTGCCTGCAGTTGCTTCAGCCGCTCCTCGGCTCGCGTCAGATCGCCCGCGGCGATGTAGCGATTGAACTCGACACCGACCGCTCGGCTGACCGTTTCGCTGAACCAACGCACGATCGGCTCGGTCAACCAATCACACGTCTCTTCCTTCAGCGTGACCTGCAAATCCATGCTGCGGACTTCCCGGTCTGCCGCGTCGGTCAAGACCGTGCCCTCGAAATCCAGTCGCAACCGGCCGAGCTCGGGGTCGTTCGTCAGATGATAAGTGCAATGGGCGGCGTGCAAGTAATAGGTGTTGTGCGTCCCGTGGCGCTCGATCGCCTGCTTGACGCGGAGCACAAACTCGGCGAACCGCGGTGAAGCATCGACTGGAATGTCGAGCCGCCCCACCGAGCGGAGCGGCAGGCAATCAAATTCGACTTCGACCCAACGACCGTCCATCTTGCTCTCAACTCCTGCGGTACTCGTCCGGGAATCCGTGACCAATCGACGCCAGAGGGACGCGCGCTGCAAACGCGGCGTCCCCAGGCGTACTGTACCGCAAAAGCGAGCATCCGCCACGCCGCATGCGTCACCCTCCCCCCGGGAGGGTCGCGAGGAACGAGCGGGGAGGGTTTCTGCAACGGTGAGCTTCGCGTGGGGCTATCGTTCGGGATTGCTCTCCCTCCCCGCGCTGACGCTCGACCCTCCCGGGGGGAGGGTGATGATAGGTCGTGCGACTTGCGTAGAGACCAGTGCCCGGGGGGAGGGTGAGTGAGGAGGAGGGCTGATCTGCCGGGTTCAGTCGGCGGCGAGCATCCGGGGAGCGGGGAGCGGCGCGTCGGTCGAGTCGAAAGCAACCGTCAGCCAGCCGTCGCCCGAGCTGATGCGGGTCGCGCGAAGCGGCTCGCGGGCGGGCTGGGCTGCCGAAACCGACTGGCCCGCTGGTCCCGTCGGGCCGGGACCCGCACCGGGCAACGTCAGCGGCTGATGCAGGAGTCGCGGGGGGAACGCTTCGGCCAGCTTGTCGATCACGGCGCGGCGGAGAGCGATTTGCGTGATCCCCAAGCGTCGCTCGCTGCCGCCCGGGAAATTCACTTGCACGTCCCCTTCGCGCTGGAGCGTCACGTAGCCCTCGGCCGAGCGGGTGGGGCGGTAGAGAGCGGTGATTTCCATCGCTTGCTCGAGCACCTGATCTCCCTGTTCGAAGCGGGTGCCGCGGATTCCGAGGCGGAGGGTGTTCTCGCGAGCTTCGAAGACCACCGGCCGGAGGGGAGCGAAGTGGATCGTCAGCGGATCGGCGGTGAGCGTCTCGGCCGCTTCGCGAGCCGCTTCGGCGACATCGCGGGCCGCCTCCACCGCTTCGAGCAGCGATGGCTCCTGAGCTTCGTCGGCCGCAGCTTCGGCTTCGCCGGTCTCGTCCGCTTCGTCGGTCTCGTCCGCTTCGTCGCGGGGGTTGAGCAGGTCAGGGCTGAAACCGGGGAAAATGCTCGTGATGAAACCGGCCAACTCCACATCGGTCACCGCCCGACCGGCGAGCAGTTCGGACGCTGGGTTGTCGATCGCCGACTCCTGGAGTTGGACGACCAGGTCGTGTCCGACCGGAGGTGCAGGAGGAGCGACCGCGGTGCTCGTCTGGTCCTGAGCCCGGATTCGCAGCCCGAGCTGCAAGTACTCCGACGACGAACTCCAGTGGCGCGTGGGCCGGGACAGATCGAGTCGGCGGAAGACGGGGCCAGCTTGTTCTTCGGGGAGCAAGTTGCCGCCCGCGATCTGCTCATCGGTCTCCTGAGCGAACTCCCGGGAGACGCGGGCTTCGAGCTTCGTCTCGGCGATCCGATTCGCTTCGTCCTTTTGCTCGGCCGCGCGGCGGGCGGCGATCCTGCGGACCAGCCGCAAGTGGTGCTCGATGCCGAGAATCCGCGAATCGAGATTTGCACAGGTGAGCACCGGTTCGGCGATGACTCCAGCATCGCCCAAGTGCAGCACTCGCGAAGCGCTGACGTTGCCAAACCCGTGCGTCTTGAGCCGCACCGGAGAAGCATAGCCGGTTCCGTAGTTGTCGAACCGAGCGGCCATCGTCAGCCGGATTGCCGCCGTCCCTTCGCTGGGGATCAAATCGGCCACGACCGCCCCGTTCAAGTGAGCTTGGCCGATGATGCGGACTCCGAGAATGCATTCGTCGCTCGGCGTTTGGCGGTTGACCGGCCGGTTGACAATCTCGGTGATCAGCTCGCGTCCGACCAGCACGCGCGCATTGTTGTTGCCAATCGTCGCTCGCAACTGGTCGACCAGTTCGGGGGCCAGACGACTTGCAGCGGCAAACTCAAGGACGCGGTTGATCCGAGCGGTATGCTCGGCCGTCAGCGGCCCTTCGGTCTCCCGCAGCAATTCGGCGACCTGCCCCAGTTGGCCGGAGACGGTGCGAACGGTTCGCTCGGCGTCCTGGAACAGCGCGGCGCTGATGAACCGGTCGAGCGCTTCGCGGAATTCGACCAGCGGCTGGCGCTCGAGCCCCGATTGGTTGCGGACCAGGCGCCAGTAGATTCGCTGTGCCAGCTGTCCCTGCTCGGCCACCGCCGCGTCGCGCTCGATCGCATCGGCCAGCGCGTCGTAGCCGAGGTACTCCAGCCACCCCTCCCGTGTCTCCGGACTCGCGGTCGCGTCGAGGTGAGCGAGCACCTGCTCGTAAGCCTGTTGGAGCTCCTCCCGCGCTGCGCCCACATCGGGGATCCGAGCCGGGTCGAGATTTTGGCGAGCCGCGTCGATCCGCGAAGCCAGAGCCGCGCGCTGGCTCTGCGGAATCTGGGCCTCGCTGTCGGGGGCGGCGGCGAGCGACAAGGCTGCGGCGACCGAAAACCAGGCGGCTAGGCGGAAGCGGGAGGAGCGGGGTCGAGTGGAACTGATTCGGGGGGAATGGGACCTCGGGGAGAGGGAGAATCGCCTCATCGAGTTGTTTCCTTCACGTCGTCATGGGGGCGAAAGGGAGGGGACGCCGCAGTTCTAGGCTAGGCAGCCGGCAAGCACCTCCGGCCCACGCCCCTTGCAAGGAGCGTGCCCGCGAGCCGCAAAGTTTGTCGGCTCGCCTCAGCCAGCGCAGTCGCTACGGTCGCTCTAAGTGGAACGGATCAGCCAGTTGCGTTGTCTTTTGTAAACGTTTTGTGCTGCCTTTTTACCTCATCTTAGCTGGGAGCGTGCTAGGGTTCGGCGGGCAAATCTTACCCGGACCCCACCATCGGGATTCCGCACCGCAGATGAAGCCAAACTCCCGATCATGCACATCCACCATCCTCAAGCCGTCGCCGCGCCTGTGCTGAGTCATCTGCTCCCAGTGCGGCTCGCCCGCACCGCCGTGACGCAATCGGCCGGTGCCCCTAAATCCGGTGCCCCTAAATCCGGTGCCACGCCCCTGAAGGCCCGAGCGGCGGGGCTCCTCCGCACGGTGCTGCTGAGCCTGGTTGTCGCTGGACTGGGATTATCTGGCCTGGGACCATTGGGCGGCTGTGCCGAGCTGCGGTTGCCGGCGATCGATCCGACGGGCAACTGCTTGTTCGCTCCCGGAGCCGCTTCGACGACGCTGGTCCATCCCTCGCTGTGCGGTCCCGATGGTTGCCTGAGCGGGATCAGCTGCCGGTCGTGTCTGGGGCGTCCGGGCGGTTGCTTGTCGTGCCTGCACGGAGTTTTGCCGGAGCCCGCGTTTAGCGATCCGCCTCCCCCGCCTCCCTGTTTGCAAGGGCAGGCCCCGGGCACTCCTGGACAGCCGCCGCAGTGCGTTCCCGGAGCGCCGTTGTCGGACGACTGCGCCACGGGGCCTCCTGCGGTGATGATTGGCGAGCACTGCCATGTGAAAGACTTCATCCACCTGCCCCGCAAAGGTCGGCGGGGTCGGCTATTGCTGTCGCCGAATCGCGTGGTGGCTCCGGTCGGTGGCGAAGTCGTGCTGCTCTCGGGAGTCTGCGGGAACGATGGCTATCTCGTGACCGGCGAACCGATCGAGTGGATGTTGACTCCGGACAGCGTCGGGCACTTTATCGAGATCGCACCGGACGATGCCTCGTTGCTGCAGCGGATGGCGAACAAGCGCGAAGTCGATAAGGTCAGCGGTTCGTTTGCCCGCGGAGTGACGCGGACCAAGCCGGCGCTGATCACCCGCGGGACGCGGCGGACCAACGACGATGTGCCGCTCGAACCGGGCCAAGCCTGGGCCACGATCAGCAGCCCGAGCGAAGGGGTCAGCCGCATCACGGCGCTAGCCCCCGAGAGCGATTGTTGGGACCAGCGGCGGGCGACGACCACGATCTACTGGGTCGACGCGCGGTGGCAGTTCCCCGCTCCGCAGATCGCTCGGGCCGGACAGCCCGTCGCCCTCACCACGCGCGTGACCCGCAGTGAAGGAACGATTCCGGCGGTCGGCTGGAAAGTCCGCTACACGATCCTGACGCCCGAACTGGCCGGCTTCGCTCCGAGCGGTGCACCGACCATGGAAGCGATTGTCGACGACAGCGGCAATGCGGTGGCGACGCTCCAGCCGGTGCCCGGCACCAGCGGCACGGCGACGATTGCGATGGAAGTCATTCGGCCAGCCGGAACCGATACCGACGTCCCGGAGCTGACCCTCGGCAGCGGCCAAACGCTGGTGACCTGGAGCGCCCCGCGGCTGGAGCTGCGCGCCGGTGCCCCTTCGGTCGCTTCGTTCGACGAGCCAGTGACGATCTACGCCAACGTCTCCAACCCAGGCGATCTGCCGACCGGCAAGGTCCAGGTCAGCACGCTGCTGCCCGAGGGCGTGCGGCTCGTCGGCAGCGATTTCGACTACTACCAGTCGGGCAACCAAATCGTCTGGACCTACGAAGAGGGAATCCCGCCAGGGGTTCAGGGGGACATCAACCTCACCGTGACCTCGCGGAACCCGTTCCGGATGGAGTTCCAAGCACGGGACGTGACGAGCGAGCTGTTCGCCACCGCGGAGGTCCGCGTCGATGTCTTCGTCCCCAGCCTCGAACTGTCGGTCGCCGTCGCCGAGGGACGCGAGCGGATCACGGTCGGCGAGGATACCCAGTTCCTGATCGACGTGACCAACATCGGCTCCCAGCCGCTGAGCGATGTGCGGTTGCAAGTCAGTGGCGACGGCGGCATGAACCACGTCCAGGAAGGCTCGCCGACCGTCTTCAAGGATAAGGATGACGGACCGCTTGCACCCGGAGCGACCTGGTCGGTGGCGACCGACTTCAACGTCTTCGAACCAGGCGAACGATGCGTCAACGTCACCGTCACCGCCTCGGGAGCCCAGCGGGCCGATGCCCGAGCCTGTGTGACGGCTACCAACCCGGTTCCCGTGACGCCCGCAGTAATCGCCGAGATCGCCGGACGTCCGGAAGTCCGCGTGGGCGAGGAAGCCCTGTTCCGCTACTTCGTCCAAAACCCCGGACGCGTACCGCTGACCAACGTCGAAGTCACTGCGACCTTCACTCCGCAGCTCGAATTGCTCTCGGCAACCGAAGGGTTCGACGCCGCAGCGCTCGGCCAGTACCAGATCAAGTGGCGGCTGGCCCAGGTCGACCCCGGACAACGCATCTTTCTCGAAGGACTGTACCGCGTCCTGGGCCCGACCGGTCCGGCCGATCAAGTGCTCACCGTCCAAGTCGCCGAAGGGGCGAGCAGCGAGGGCAGCTTCGACTTCCGCGTCCTCCCGGCCGTCCCACAGCCGCAAACTCCGCCACCGGTCGCTCCGCCACCGGTCGGCATCCCCGCTCCGACGATCCCCAGCGGCCCCAGCACCGGCGGCCCCGCCCCCGGTACTGGTGCACCCAGCACGGGTGCACCCAGCACTGGTGCACCCGGTACTGGCGGCGGATTGAACGCTCCGCCGCTGCAAACCGATCCCCGCGACGCACGCCCCACTCCCGGACCTGCGGCCCCCGGAACGGGTGCGCCGGGAACGGGTACGCCGGGAACGGGTGCGCCCGGAACGGGTGCGGGGGGCAATGGCGCGGTGGTGCCGGGGCAGCTTCAGCTGAACGTGTTTGACAGCGACGATCCGGTCGTGGTCGGGCAACCGATTCGCTACACGATTCGGCTGACCAACCCGACCCCCCTGCCCGACTCCGAAGTCCAAATTCGCTTCGCCCTCTCCGGCCAGCTTCGTTTGCGGAGCATTCGCCAGACGGTGACGCCGGGTGAGGCGCTCCAGCGGGAAGCGGGAGGCTATTTCTATCTGAGCGAGATCAGCGAGTTGCGGGCCGGGGAAACGGTCGAGTACACCTTGGTGTTGGAAAGCAGCAGTCCGCAGACCGGGGTCGTCCAGGTCGAAGCGTACAGCCGCCGCCAACCGACGCCGGTCAGCGCTCGCGAGGAAACGCGAGTCGATCCCCAGTAGAATTCGCAGATGCCTCGGTTCGTCTTCCTGCGCCACGAAGTTCCCGCCAGCTACGGGCGGCGTTCCCACTTCGATTTGATGTTCGAAGTCGAGGGGCAACTGCGGACCTGGGCGGTCGACCAGTTGCCGACGCTCGGCGGCCCCGCAGTCGTGGCGACGCCTCTGCCGCCACACCGAATCGCCTACCTCGACTACGAAGGCCCGGTCTCGGAAAATCGCGGTAGCGTCCGTCGCGTGGCGCGAGGCACCTGCCGCGGTCCGCTCGCTCAAGGAGTCGAGCAAGGCGAAAACGCGCTCATCGCATTCGAAATCGAGTCGCCCGAACTGCAGGGGCGAATCGTGTTCGCCGGCGGAGAAGTCTGGCTGGAGGAAAACGAATCGGCCGCCGGACGGTAGTGCCAAAGCGAGCGACTTTTACCTGTCTTTTGAGCCGAAGGCGCTAGCCTCGGGCCCAGTCCGGTTGGCGCCGCAGGGAAGCGTTACGCTGCAGCGACGTTCAATCACACGTTCATACCGTTCGCCAGCGCGACGGAACCCGCGGCTAGCGCCGTCGGCTCACATTCCGTGAAAGCGACGGAACCCGCGGCTAGCGCCGTCGGCTCACTTCAGTTCTGCACCGAGCGGCCTTCGCTCGAGCGGGAGATGCGGTGCGAGGCCAGTTTGTAGACCGGTCCGCGGGGCTGAAAGACGACGCGGGCTTGGGGGCCGGTGTGGCCCGCCATCGTGATCCGGCCTTCGCTGAGCGAGACCGACTCGACGATCACCGGCGTCCGCACGTAGCTCGGATGGATGCTGGGAACGGTGACCAGGGCGATCGGGTGGCCAGCGTCGTTCTGGTCCCAGCGAATTTCCAACTCGTCGCGGGCGGCGCGGCGAGTGATATTGTCGACGAACCGGCCCAGCGGAAGAGGGAGCGCGCCGGCCTTCAGCTGGCGGACTTCGAGCGCCAGCACGTTGGGCTCGGCCGTCAGCTGGATGGCCAGCTCGAACGAGACGACCGTTTCGATGCGGCTGTCCTTGTACCGTGCGGCGGCCAAAATTTTATCGTCTTGGATCACGACTCGTGGCTCCTCGACCCCGGCCGGGAGGACTTTGGAGAACTCCTGCGGCAGCTGGTGGACGAGCCAGGCATTGATCTGGGCTTCGGTGAACGTGGCTTCCCAGCCCCCGAGTTGGCCCACCTGGGTGGTCAGGATCTCGACTTCGTGTTCCAGCTCGCGGCTGGCTTCGATCACGTCGGTCGGCATCCGCCGAGCCGCCTGGAGGTAGAAATCAGGAACTTCCCGAGTTTTGCGGAGCGCCCACTGAGCGGAAAATCCTAACGCTGCGCCGACTCCGATGAGCGACAATGCGGCGCAGCCCAGCAAGCGGCGAAGCCTTCTTCTTTTGCGAGGCTTCGAGGCTTGAGCGACCTCAGTGTCGCTTTGGTTCAATTCGCTCATTCCGTCGGCCTCGCTGTGCTCAAGGATCCGCAGACAACAACAATCCGTTCTACAACGTCTTGTCCGGTCGTTTGTCAAAAACGTAACGGCTCGGGCAACCATTCCCGCAGACGCCGGGCGACACCGGGAGGAGGTTCTTCGGAGGACGCAGGATGGAGGTTCGATCCCCCCGCTGGCGGCGCGGCCGGTGACGGGGCGGATCCACCGGCTGCGGGCATCCGCAACCATCGTAGATACTTTGCCCAGTGCGAGTCGAGCAAACGGGCGGCCGCGGTAAAATCGCCCCGCCGCATCCGCTCGACTGCGACAAACATTTGCCGCTGCAGTTCGCTGCGTTCCCGTTCGGTCAAGTAAAAATCATAGAGCCGCACCTCGTCGATAGCGATTTCGCCGGCGGAAATCAAATCGATCGCCACCCGCAGCTCCTCGACCTCGCTCGCCGGAAGGTCGGGAACCATCAGCCAGAGGGGTTCGTCCGGCCAGGCTCCCCCGGCGGGAACCGTGACTTCGAGGCTCCGTCGCAAGGCGGTGTCGCGGATCCGGCCCTCGAAGGCGAGGCGAATTCGAGGGGCTCCGGAGAGACTGCGGGCCCGTAGCGAGACGGCGATGCGGCCGGTTGGGGGAGTGGTGATCGGGTCGCTCAGCAGCCACGTGCGAGCTCCCGGACGCGGTTCGTTGCGGAGCACGATCGCCCGTCGTCCGTCCGCCGCGTCGGCATCAAAGCGAACGCAATCGGGCGGGTGCTGGGCCCGCAGCCAACCCTCGATCCGCTCTTCGCTGCCGGTCTCAAAACTGCCGTTCTGGAGCGCCGGGTAGGATCGGGGGCGGCCGAGGATCGAGATCCGCGCCGACAGCTCTTCGACTTGCGAAGCGAGTTCCGCGGCGACGCGATCCGCCGCCAGCGGCACGCCGCTCCACGCCGCTACGCCTCGAGCTGGACCGCGGACGTGCAGGGCGACCAACTCGCCAGGACCGAGCTCACCGGCCCAGGTCGTGCTCAATCCCGAAGGCGCCGTTCCTCGCTGGACCTGGGCAAAGCGTTGGCCGATCGTCCACGTCTGCGGGGCGTCACCGAGCAAGCGGACTTCGGTCCCGGCGGCCGCGTCGGTGGCGATCTGCACCCGCATCCGCCAGGGAGCGGTGTTCACGGCATAGATGTACAAGCCGTTCTCGTCGCGGTACTGCCTCACCCGCACCGAGCTGGCCGCGGCATCCTCGGTGGGGACCGACTGAAACGGGGCTTCGGGAAGGGCCGCGAAGGCTGCCATGAACGACCGTCCCATCGCTTCCTGCCCCCGCGAGGGAGCCCAGCCGCCGACGGCGATCAGCTGCGGGTCGAGGCTGTCGAGCATCCGGGCCAACCGCAGCCGATAGGCCTCGCCTCCAGGCACCGCCTGGGTGAACAGCCGCAGCGGCTCTCCATTGCGTTGCCAGGGAACCGCGGTGGCGGAAACGGACACGAGTTGCTCGGTGGGGGGACGGAACAGCATGCTGCCGGCAGCGCCGCTGGCTTGCGAGAGGAGGTGGTCCCAGCCGAGGTCTTCGAACAATTTTGCGTCGTCGACCCGCCGCGCCGGCTCGACCAGTAGCTGCTCGCGAAGCAACCGCACGGGAACGATCCCGGGGCGGGCTGCGAGGTCCTGCCAGTCGAGGCCGCAAGCGGCCGCGTCGACACCGCTCGGCGCCCCGCCGCCGGGCTGCGGCAGCATGTCGGCGGTCAGCAGCACGAGCGGTCGGCCGCCGGTCTCCGAGGCTAGCCGTTCATACAGTCCGCTCAGCTGCCGTTGCCGCCAAACCGAGAACCACTCGGCCGCCTCGCCATCGAGCCAAGCGTGAATGGCGGCGCCCGAGGGAGGCGGATTGGGAGTGTCGCCGCGGGACCAGTCGCTGCGCAGCCGCTCGAGCGTGCGGAGATCGCGCCCCCAGGCCGGCGACGGCAGTTGCAGGTAAGTTTGGGGGCCCAGATGCAGGCCGAGCCCGGCGAAGGAGCGGTGGTGCCCGTACCGGTTGCGGAGCTCCTGGACGACCGCCGAGACCTGCGCCTCGGTCCGCGGATCGAGCACGTTGTAATAGGGAGCCAGACCGTGCCGCGGCGGACGACGCTCGACGTACTGACGCCCCAACGCGTCGGTCCACTGAAGCCCGACCGCCGTTTCGGGGTGCTCCAGGGCCGCTTCCAGCCGAGGCAGCGGTGTAGCCAGCTCGACGCCGGCGACGAGCCGCAATCCCGAACGCTGGAACAGCCGCAGCATCAACTCCAGCACGTCCTTGCGAAGCGGATCGCGGCCATCCGAAAAGAACGTCCCTGTGTCGTAGCGAGGCGTGGCAGCGAAAACGCTCGTCGGGTAGAGCGCTCCTCCTTCTCCGATCACCGTCATCACCGCCGCATTGCCGCCGCTCGCCTGAACGTAGTCGACCAACCGATGGCCGGCTTGCAAGAACGTATTCCAGTCCTGCAGGACGACCGCTCCGTCGGCGTCGACGGCTCCCTGACAACCGAAGACGTCGGTCATCAAGGGCTTGTCCAAATAAATCGCGGCCAGTCGACCTTGCGCCCCGGGTGCGGTTCCGCCAGCCAATCGCCCTCCAGCCATTCGATCGGGACCCGCTTCGACCGCAATCGACTCGATCCGCACGCTTCGCTGCGGGTCGGGGTTGTGGATGATTACGACCGGCTGGTGGTAGCGGGGCCAGAACACCACGCGGTGCTCGCCCCACAACGCACGGCTGCCAGCGGCAGTGGCGGCCGTACCAGCTCCGCCGCTCGGCAGCGGAGCGGCGGAGCCCGAGACGCGATTCAGTGGAGTCCCCGAGGCCAGCTCCGCTGGAGGCGAGATGCCCGCAGGCGCCGTCGGGGTGGGAAGCGTCCGGGGCTGCTCGCCAGTGAAATCGAAAGCGGCCACGTCGGGCTCGTGCACCACACCGCCGTCGACCCCCAGGGCCGAGGATTTGCCGGCTGCGTTGGGTTCGCGGATGCTGATCCCGATTTTCACGGGCTGGTCGGCCGGATAGCGGACGACGACGACGTGCGGTTTACCGAGCTGGTCGACCGGAATCGGCTGGACCATCCAGTCGCCGGGAGCGAGCGCGGCGACCTCGCGGCCCGCGTAACTCTCTGGCGCCAGCGGTTTCCCCGATTCGGCATTGGTCGCTCCGACGCCGAGCCAATTGCGGTCGAGCGGACGCAGCCGAGCGATCTCCCGCATCGGCGTCGGGTCGACTGGCGGCGGCAAGGGCTCGAGGACGACGAACTGCACCGCACGCTCGGCGAAGGCTTCGGCTGCGAATGCGCTGCCAGCAAAGGGACCCGCGGCAAAAGCTCCGGGGTTAAAAATCTCCGGACGAGCCAGCCGATCGACGAGACTTCCGCCGCCGCTCGGGACCAACCGCGTGTGCAGCGTATAGACCCCCTCGCGCTCGGGTAGCTTGAGACTTCCGGCGTCGAGCTTCACCGCAACCGCCGCCGCGGCCAGCGACTCGGCATCTTCGGCATCGATCCTCACCGTTCGCTGCCAGAGTGGCGCGCGGCCTTTGTCGCCATCGCGAAGCAGTTTCATCTGCAGCTCGAGGGGACGCGAGTCGGGCACGGTCACCGCGTTGAGCGTGACCCCCAAGGGGACCTCTTCCGAGGCTGAAAAGACTAGATTTCCGGAGGAGCCGAGGCGGACGTGGAGCGAATCGCCCGGAGCCCGCGTGACCCACAGCCGAACGCCCCCGGCGATGACTTGGTCGTAAGAACCATCGATTAGATCTTCGATCGGCAGAGCGACGTTCGCCGTCTGTTCCCCGGGCGCTCCGGGAGCGGGCGCAGCCGCCGCATCGCGGAGCCGCAGCCTCAGCCGCAGCACATCGCTTGCGCTGCCCACAAAACGCGTCTCAAAGCCGAGGCGGTCCGACGCGCCGCGGGGCTGGACGCGGACCGATTGGCGGTCCGGGCGGAGCCAAAAACCGCCGGTCGTCCCCGCATCCATCGAAAGGTTTTCGGGAGTCTCGAAGTTGCCTTGCGAAGCGAGCAATTCCCCTTCGATCTCGAGCGGCGTGTCGCAGATCAAGCGGACGCGGAGTGCCAGCTCGACTCCCTCAGCCCCATCGGCGGCGAGGCCTTTGTCGGCGGCGAGGCCTTTGTCGGCGGCGAGGCTCTCAACGGTGGCGGGTGCCCCTTCGGCTGCCCGCGAGGCGTCGGCGGCGAAAAATCCACCGCAGATCCAGACGAAAAACGCGACGCTCCCGAGCAGCGCCGACCGGAACCGGTCGACCCGCTTCGCGTGCTCGTCTTTCGGCATCGGACGTCCGTGTCCGGCCATTGGATTTTCACGCAAATCGAGTGAAAAAAGTAAACAAACGGAGGGCATCCTACAGACGCCGGCAAATCCGAGTAAAGGTCAGCCGCGTGCTACGGCGGCGACCAAACGTTCGGCGGCGCGGCGGGCGGTGCCGACGACCGGGGCGATCCCGACCCCGTGCAGAGCGTTGCCAGCGATCTCAAGTCCCGGCAGCTTCTCGAGCTCCGCTTCGATCCGCTCCACCCGCTGCCGGTGGCCGACGTGGTACTGCGGCATCGCTCGAGTCCAGCGGCGGACGATACTCAGCTCCGGCTCTCCGCTCAGGCCCACCAGCTCGCCCAACTCCTCGCGAGCGATCTCGATCAACCGCGCATCGTCCTGCTCGAGCAGTTCCGGCTGCAGTGCCCCGCCGATGAAGACCCGGATCAGCGTCCGCCCCGGCGGCGTCCGGCCGGGAAACTTATGGCTAGCAAAACTACCGGCCAAGATCCGCCGTCGGTCGACCGCCGGCACCACGAACCCAAAGGCGTCGGGAAGGCGAGCAATCTTTGACGTCTCCACACCAAGTACGACGACGGCACTGCTTGCATACGGAATCGCCGCTAACTCATCGGCCGCGATTCGCGCGAGCGGTGCTCCGTCGGCGGAACGGGATCCCGAGGCGTCGAGCAGCGATGCGGCGACCGGCGCGGAGACCGCCAACAGCACCCCATCGACCATGAGCTCGTCGCGGCCCTCGATCCGCAGTCGCCAACGGCCATCGCTCTCGCGGGCCAGTGATTTGAGGGGTGCGTTGAATTGAATGGCTTCCGGCGGCAGCGAGCCCATGAGCTCCTCGAACAACCGCCCCATCCCCTCGGGAAACACGCGAAATTGGCCGTACCGCGCTCCGCTGCTCGCTCGCTCAAGCGACGCTGCCTCGTCGCGGCGTGAAGCGAGCGTGGCGGCGATCAAGCTCCCATGCTCGCGCTCCATCTTCACGAACTGAGGCATCGTCGCCTGCATGCTCAGCTGCTCGGCATCGGCGGTGTAGATCCCAGCCACCAACGGCTGGACCAAGCGATCCAAGACTTCGCGGCCAAACCGCCGGCGGACGAACGAAGCCAGACTTTCGTCCGCGTCGTCTCGCCGCGGTTTGACGAACCGTTCTCCCAAAAGCCGGCATTTGCCCCTCCAGGAGAGCAGCGGCGTTCGCAACACGGCTCCCATCCGCGTCGGCCGCATCAGCACGAAGCCCTCGGGGACGGGGACCAGCCGCTTGCCACGACTGATCATCGCCCGCCGCCCTCGCGGCTCGGGCTCGATCAGATCCCCCTCGACGCCGAGATCGCGGCACAACTGCAGGGCGTCGGGGGGATTCGTCGAGAAGCAGTCGGCACCGTGCTCGATCAACCACCCGTCGCGGCGTTCCGTCGCGATCACCCCGCCGGTGTGGTCCTCCGCTTCGAGGACCAGGAGCTCCGCTTCGGGCACCGCGCGGTGCAGGTAGTAGGCGGCTGCCAGTCCCGACAGCCCGCCACCGATCACCGCCAACCGCAGGGAAGGCCTCACACTGTTCACCGACTGCCACTCTGCGACTCGAGCAGGTAGGCGAGCAGGTCGGCCATCTGTTGCGGGTCGATCATTTCCTCAAGCCCCTCGGGCATGATCGATTTACCGCTGCTGACCATCCGCTCGATGTTCTCCCGCAGCACCGTTTCCTCGACGCCCTGGGGTTGTCGCAGCGTGATCGAGGCGGCGGTTTCCGCGACGACGATCCCGGTGATCGTGCGGCCGTCGTCGGTCAGCACGAGGTACTCCAGATAGTCCGGGGCCACTTCGCGGTTGGGATCGAGCAGATTGACCAGCACGTTCTCCGGAGCACGGTGGGCGACGAGCGCCAACGGTGGACCGATGTCAAAACCGCTGTCCTCGAACCGATGGCAGGCCGCGCAGACCCGCTGGAAGACCGCTCGCCCCCGCTCGCGATCGGCCGCAAGCGACAGCGACGGACGATATTTTTCGATCACCTCGCGACGACCGCCGAGCACCGAGTCGGCAAAGATTTTTGCCGACCGCTGTTTGATTTCCTCCGGCGATCGCTCGAGCAAACGATACCGCTGCATCGGCGTCAGCTGCCCCGGCGAGACCCGCCCGCTCTCGAGTGCCGTGAGCAGGTCCGGAGTCCAGTTGGGCCGCGACATGAACGTCTCGACCAACCGATCCCGCACCGGAGGCGTGAACGATCGCCACGAGCCGAGCAGCAGCGAAGGGAGCTCGGCATCCGAAAAGTGCCCCAGCGTCTGGACCGCCGCCAGCTGAACTTCGTGAGGCTGACGGGCATCGAGCAAGCTCAGCAGGGTGGGGCCGAGTTGCTCGAGTTGACCGTGGCTGAGCAGCTCGATCGCTTGCACGCGGACTTCCACCGGCTGTTGCTCGTCGCCAGCGGTCTCGATCGAACGTTCGATGATTCGGGCGACCACCTCGCGTGCTTCGGCCGACTCCTCGGCCAGGGCGCCCAAACTCTGCTTGGCTCGCCGCAGTCCATCGCCGAGCCCCGAGACGATCGCCAGCTGCGGACCCTGGTCGGCTTCGGTCGCCCAGGCGAGAACTTGCGTGGCCGCCTCGCGATCGTTCTCCGCCCCGACGAGCATCGCCAGCTCGTACAGCCACTCCCAGCCCGCCTCCGCAGCGGTCACCGCTTTCTGTTCAAGCAACAAACCGAGCAGCGCGTCGGCCTCGCCGGCAATCGAGCTGAGCACCGCGGGCCGCGTCCAGGGATCGGCGACATCGCGAACCGCAATCTTGGCAAGCGCCGCAAGCCGCCGCGGATCGTCCGTCTCTCCGAGGGTAAAGGCGACTTGGAAACGGACTCGTGGGTCGGGATCTTCGGCCAACTGCAGGATCCGATCGAGCAACTCCGCGGCGGTCGATTTCGTTTCCGCGTTGGCTGGCTTTGGGTTGAGTCGCGGCTCGGCCAGCCGCACTGCATGCTCGCGAACGCCGCTCGAAGCGTCGGACAACCCGAGGAGCACGTCGGCCGGCTCAAGGCTGTCGAGGCCTTCGAGCGACCACAGGGCGTGCAGCCGAGCCAGCTCCGAATCGCTCTCCCGCAGCAGTTGCCGCAGGGCCGCCGCTGCCGACCGGTCCTGCCGCTCGTACAACAGACGATGCGCGGTATCGCGATACCAACCATGGGGCGAAGCGAGATGGCTGACAAGTTCTTCGGTCGTCGCCTCGCCGAGCCGCGGTGGTGCGGGAGGGGTGAACCCGGGCGGGGCCAAGCGATAGATCCGCCCGCGGTCGCTGCCGCTGCGGAAGTCGATCAGCTTCCACAACTCTTCAGGCACCGACCATGGATGCTCGATCACCTCGCGGTACATGTCCAGGATGTGCAGCGTACCGTCGGGAGCGTTGGCAAAGTTGACCGGCCGGAACCAGTTGTCCCGCGAACGCACGAACTCGGTTCGCGCGTCGGGCCGCTCGGCGCGAAACGTCGGTCCCACGGGAGTCAGCGTCTGGCGGTACAGCAAGTTGCTGGCGACTTCACCGGTGAACGCGTTGCCGCGGTACGGCTCGGGATAGGCCCCGCCGCGATAGACCGTCACGCCGCTCGAGGAGGTCACGAGGTTCGAGACGAATGTGTCGCGAGGCAAATGCTCGGCCCGCTCGGCCAGACGAATTCGCGCGCTCAGCACTCGCCACTTTTCGGGCGGGCTGATGCGGTACACCGGCAACTGGTCGCCCGAAGGAGCGGCATCGGCGATGGCGCTCGGAACTGCCAAATAGCGATTGCGGCTTAGATAACGATCGGGCAACACCACGTGCTGGCACGGATTGCGAATATTGCAAAGAAAGCGGTTCCCCCAGTTGTCGATCGAGTGACCGAACCGAGCTCCGCCCGAGGTGATTTCGATTTCACGGGTGCCCGGTTCGAAGCGGAAGTCGCGGCGCGAGATTCTTAAATTTTCAACCGACTGCCCTTCCCTCGACTCCTCTTCCACCGACGAGACCGTGCCGCCATTACCCGAGGCGGCTCCATAGATGCGATGATCCAATCCCCACTGCAGATTGTTCATCACCGCTTGCACATTAAATTTGCGAAACCCGGTGAAGACGCGCTCGCGAACGTCGGCACGACGGTCCCCATCGGTGTCTTTTAGATACCAGATATCGGGCGTCGCTCCGACATAGATGCCTCCCTTCCAGCAGGCCAAGCCCGCGGGCCAGGAAAGCTCGTCGGCGAAGATGTGGCTTTCGTCAAACACGCCGTCGCCATCGGTATCCTCCAGCAATCGCACGCGTCCAAGCGGCGGCTGATCGGTTTGCTCGGTGAACGGTTCGTCGTCCTCTTTGACCGCGTGCGGATAATCCCGCATCTCCAACACGTACGCCCGACCGTTCTCGTCATAGACCATCGCCACCGGATCGGCGACCAGCGGTTCGGCCGCCAGCAGCTCCATGCGGAAGCCGTCGAGGACTTCGAACGTCGCGACCGCTTGCTCGGGTTCGGTGGGAGGCGTCCGCAGGTCCTCGGCGGTCAGCGCCGGCTCAGACTCGGCGGCAGAGTGCCGCTGATCGAGCAAAGCCAGCGGCAGCGCCATCCCCATCACCGCAGCCGCGAGCAACCCCAGGGCCGATTTGCGGCTGGCCGCGGACCTCGACCATGACGACTGTCTCCGCCGTCCGCGGACTCCCGATCGTTCCGAAATGACCACCTGCAAAAACCTCCGCGAACTGAGCATGTCTTGTCTGCCGCCAATGATAACGATAACCCGCGACGTTCGAATGGATGCCGCGACGGAGATTTTTTCACGCGAAAGGAACAACCATGAAGCGTTCGGCGACCGCCCGTTGGCAGGGTGACCTCAAGCAAGGCAGCGGCTCGATCTCCACCGAAAGCGGTGTGCTCTCCAGCAGCCAGTACTCGTTCGGGACGCGGTTTGAGAGCGGCAAAGGGACCAACCCGGAGGAGCTGATCGGCGCCGCCCATGCCGGCTGTTTTTCCATGGCCCTCTCCAAAATCCTCGGAGAGGCAGGCCATACCCCGGAGCAGATCGAGACCAAGGCGACCGTGAGTTTGGAGAAGGTCGACGCCGGATTTGCGATCACGACAATCCACTTGGACGTCTCGGCCAAAGTCCCCGGAATGGACGCCAACGCGTTTGCCAAAGCGGCCGACCAAGCTAAGCAGGGCTGTCCGGTCTCCAAAGTGCTCCGCGCCGAGATTCAGATGGACGCAAAGCTGATCGGGTGAGTGGCCGTGGGGAACAGAATCCGCACGATCTCAGCCATCACGCCATACTCCAACTCGAGCAGAACGTTCGCGAGGATGATCGTTTAACGGCAAGCCGCAGGCGACTGCTTTTTCAATGCACCGGCGTCTGTGGCTTGCCGCACTTGAACGCCCGCATTGTCCAAAAGATGCCGGACACGATTGCGACAATTCACCGTAGCGAAACCGATGAGCTCGAATGCCCCTGCTGGGAACACCGCAGTCCCCCGCTCCCTACCTGCGCTCGAGCCTCTCGAGGTGCACAACCAGCGATTGCGCGACAACGTCCATCCGCTCGAGTGGCAGAATCCGACGCCGCAGGGACGCTACAACTTGGTCGTCATTGGGGCGGGCACCGCCGGGCTTGTGGCCGCCGCCGGCGCTGCAGGCCTCGGAGCGAAGGTCGCGCTGGTCGAGCGGCAGTTGCTCGGCGGCGATTGCCTCAATGTGGGCTGTGTGCCATCCAAAGCCCTCATTCGCTCCGCTCGCGTCGCCGCCGACGTTCGCAATGCCGAGCCGTACGGGGTCCGAGTCCCAGCCGGGGTCCGCGTCGACTTTCCGGCGGTCATGGAGCGAATGCGGCGGCTTCGGGCCGACCTGAGTCCGCACGATTCGGCTGCCCGCTTTCGTGAGCTCGGCGTCGACGTGTTTCTTGGCGAGGCGAGGTTTTTGGGCCCCGACACCGTCGCTGTCGGTCGAGAAGAGTTGAGGTTTGCCCGCGCCTGCATCGCCACCGGCAGCCATCCCGCTGCTCCGTCGGTCCCCGGGCTCGAGGAAACCCAGTACCTGACGAACGAAACCATCTTCAGTCTCACCGAACTTCCTCGCCGGCTGGCCGTGATCGGGGCCGGCCCCATCGGCTGCGAGCTGGCGCAGGTCTTCGCGCGGTTCGGCAGTGAGGTCACCCTCATCGAATCGACGCACGGCATCCTCCCACGCGAAGACTCGCAAGCCGCGGAGATTGTTCGTCGATCGATGCTCCGTGACGGCGTCCAGGTGCGATGCTGTGGAAAACACCTTCGAGCCGAACGCACCAGCGAGGGAAAACGGCTCAAGGTCGATTCGCATGGGGAGCACTATGAGCTGATCGTCGATGAGATCTTGGTCAGCACCGGGCGGACTCCCAATATCGACGGTCTCGCTCTGGAGGCCGCCGGAGTCGAGACTGGGAAGGAGGGTGTTCGCGTTGACGATTTTTTGCAAACCACCAACCGACGGATCTATGCCGCCGGCGATGTCTGCTCGCGCTTGAAGTTTACCCACGCCGCCGATGCAATGGCCCGGATCGTCATCCAAAATGCCCTCTTTTTCGGCCGGAGACGCGTTAGCACGCTGACGATCCCCTGGTGCACTTATACCGACCCTGAACTGGCCCACGTCGGCCTCTATCCGCACGAGGCAGAGAAGCAAAATATTCCGCTCGACAGCTTCACCGTCGAGCTCTCTCAGGTAGATCGGGCTGTCCTCGAGGGTGTCGGTGACGGATTCCTTAAAATCCACACGCGAAAGGGTAAGGATGAAATCCTGGGAGCGACGCTCGTATCGCCACATGCCGGCGAAACGATTTCAGCACTCACGCTCGCAATGGTCGCTGGCGCCGGTCTCAGCACCCTCGCCGATACCATTCACCCCTACCCAACCGAGTCTGAGGTGATCAAGAAAGCGGCCGACGCCTATAATCGAACCCGGCTCACTCCCCGCGTCGCCCGGGCGCTTAAGAAGCTACTGCAGTGGCGCCGCTAGCGGACCGGTGGAAGCCACCGCGAGGAAAGCTCGCAGGTGTTCGTTCACTTCATCGGGTTGATCGAACATCACAAAGTGCCGAGCGTCGGAGATGCGGACGAGTCGCGCGTCGGGAATATCACTTTCCAGCCGTTGACCGTACTTCACCAACTGGAACGTATCGTCCTCGCCCCAGAGAATTTGCGTCGGGACCTCGATTCTCGGTAGCAAATGCGTTAGTTCGGTGGTCAGATTCGTGTTGAGGGCGGCGGCGTTGCGAATCATCGACACCTTGCCGACTTCCGTGCGGCAGGGGGAAAGCAGCCCCTCGAGGACTTCCTCCGAGAGTTTGTGGGAGAATCCTTGCTTGAGCGCCTGCCGCAACAGCGTGACGGCGGCCGACGCGGAAACCTTGTGGTAGGTCTCCGGATGTCCGAACTGCAGCATCGCTTCGATCGGCCAGGAGTCGTAGCAGACTGCGTTGAGCAAGCACAGCCGCTCGACCCGGTGCGGGAAGAGCGTTGCCAGTCGCAGCGCCACTCCGCCACCGATGTCGTGCGCCACCACCGCGGCTCTTTCGACTCCAATCTGCTCCATCCAGCCGTCGACCATTTCCGCTTGGCGGGCGATCGAGCGGTCGAAGCAATCTCGCTTGTCCGAGTACCCGAATCCGGGAAGATCGAGGATCAGGGTGCGGCACTCGGTGGAGAGCGCGGGCAGCATGCCGTGCCACAGATATCCCCAGGTAGGGATGCCGTGCAGAAAAACCACCGGCGGGCCCTGACCTTGGTCGACATAGCTGATGAATCGATCGCCGAGCTCGGTCACTCGTTGCAGCGATTGAAATTCTCGCCAGTGCATCTTCCGCCTCCTCACTAACGGTTACGAGGGGTTTGTTGCGAGCCGCCCGCCCGAGTTGGGGCTGGGAAGGGAGAGCGGGCGAGGGTCTCGCCGTCGTGCCAGTCCTGCAAACAGAACGTCACGTTCAGGATCAGGCCCGGGAGCAACATTTCGAACGCTTCGGTGCTCTCGACGGCTTTGTCGAAGCTTCCCCCGCTGCTCTCCACGGAGTCACGGCTGAGGTGCACTGGGAAAGGCAGCGCGGCGGCGAGAGTCCGCGCCGATTCGCGCAGCAGGCTCGTCGCCGCGTCGTATTCTGGACGCTGCACAACCGGCTTCAGTTGCTTCCATACGGCGGCCAAGTAATCAGGCCACAGCGCGAGCGTCCGGTAATCGCTGTTAATCGACTCAAGCTTCAGCGTTTGCTGGATGTCGGCAAAAATCTTCCTCAGTCGTTCGTCGTCAGGCTCGGGATCCTCCATCTCCATCGCATACATCCGTGGCGGGAACCCCAATTCGACGGTTCCGATCGCCGATGCAGGAGGAGCATGAGTATTGGCATTGCCCTCCAATCCCAGTCGCACAGCGGCCGCGAACAGCAGGAGTTTGGGATTGATGTAATGGTACATCGTCAGCGCCGCGCGGATCTGATATTGCTGGCTATCCCCCAAAGCAATTTCCGACGTCGCCCCGAGTCGTCCGAGGGAACCGATGGCCCGCACCGCTTCGGTTCGCAATTGGTCGGCGGCGTGCTCGAAGATCTGCGTCTCCGCGTTCAGCCGCATCGCATCCCAAATCACCGGCAGCAAACCCTTGTGGCTCGCCCAGTGGCGAAAGATCAGGTTGACCCCGGTGACCCGCAGCGTTTGCCGGATCTCGTGATACACCCTCTCGATCTCGCCCTCCGCCTCGTGTTCCGCGACCGGAGAAGGCTTTTCGAAACCGAACATTGCGGATACCTCCAGGGATCTCTTGGGCTTTGTCGCAAGCGCGCCGCCCTTCGAGCCGGTGCGGTCCCCCTAGCTACTGCTGCTGGGGCGTTACGGCTGTCCGGCCGGCACCGCGGCTCGGCGGAACAGGACCGCCAACTCCTCCTGCAACTGACCTTGCACCTGACCTTGCAACTGATGCGCCACCGTCGGGGCTCCTGCCCGGCTCGGTCCCCGCCCGGCTCGGTCCCCGCCCGGCCCGGTCCCTGTCCGGCTCGGTCATGCTGCCGCAGGCCGAGGAGGCATTGGGCGGGGACGGCTGATCGCGGTACCCGACTGCACGCCGAGGGATCCCACACGCGCCCCAATGCCATTTGGCGTGTGACCTGCCATTTGGCGTGTGGCTCGGGCGACGCAATAGGAGACACGAGGGATTTGTGCTCCAGCTACGCTTGCTCTTTGCCTTCGGGTTTGCCGCGGCGGCGTTTGATCTCCTCAAACACCTGTCCAGGCTGCAGTTCCTCGTCGCTGTGCATCACCAGATCGTAGAGGTCGTCTGGTAGGACCCGCACCACGGTCATCAGGCCCTTGACCCCCATGTGCCACATCGGCCGCATCCCGCGGGTCTCGCGGCGATTGTTGATCTTTTGCATCTCGGCCGGACTCATCTCCTGGCCTTGCATCATTTGCGGGTAGCCGGGGACTTCGAATCCGGGATCGGTATGCGGGAATTTGACCTGCGGACGCGAGTCGAGGTTGCCTCGGTATTGGGTCACATCGACGTCTTCGCGAATCCGTGGTCCCACCTGTTTAACCATGTGGTTCATCATGTGGTGAACCATGTGGCAGTGCATGATCCAGTCGCCCGGATTGAAGGCGATGAACTCAAAGTCCGTTGCTTGCGACACAGCGATCAATTCGGTGTTGCGTGGAATCCACGCGGATTTTGGAATCCGTGCTCCCTCATGTCCCGTTTTCCAAAACGTATGCCCGTGAATATGGATGGGGTGATGCTGCATCGGGCTGAAGTCGAGAATCCGAATCCGCACCCGCTCGCCGTGCCGGCAAACCATCGGGGTGGTGTAGGGACCACTGCGGCCGTTGATCGTGTGCCAACTCCATTCCATGGCCATCGAATTGGGGATCGTCTGATTTGGGTCGATCCGAAAGTTCTGAAAAAGGAGCAAGAAGTCGCGGTCGACCGGTGGGTCATAAGCCACCGCGGGATGAATGATGAAAAATCCCACCATCCCGAAAGCTTCCTGCATCGGCATGTGCGAGTGATAGAAGAACGTGCCCGCTTGGTGCAGGTCGTATTCATAGACATACGTTTCCCCGGGCGCGATGGGCTTTTGCGTCAGCCCCGGGACACCATCCTCCTCGACCGGTAATTCTAGACCGTGCCAGTGAATCGTGGTCGGCTCGGGCAGCTGATTGTGAACCACGAACCGCACGCGGTCCCCCTGCTGAACCTCGATCGTCGGCCCTGGCATGCTGCCGTTGTAGCCAAAAAAGTCCATCCAGTTGCCAGGCAACAGCTCGCGACGGACATGTTCGCAGTAGATGTGAAACTCTTTAGCGCCGTCGACCATCTTCCACGGCAGTTTGCCCAGGTCGGGCGCTTCCACGCGGACCGGAGGAAGGCCGGAAGCACGCAGCCCCGGCACCAGCTTGCCCATATAGGTGTCGCTCTCGGGCGGTCCCCCATAGCTGGGGCGATACCGCGAGTACTCTTGGAACTTCTCGGGCAGCCGTTCGCTCGACTCTGCGGCTGTCGCCTCCGCACCGCTCGGCCGCGCGTCGCCGGCCCTTGCATCTGCAGCGGGGGGAGTCTCGGCGGCGGGCGGATCCTGGCCGGGTGCTGCGGCGGATCCTCCCCCGACGATACCCGCAGCGGCCGCCACGGCTCCGCGACGCAAAAACTCCCGTCGGCCGTTGTCGTCGGTCATCGAAACCTCTCTCAGGTGGGTGACATCTAGCGGGGACTATTCATCCGCCGCCACCGGGCTGGGCTCTGTCAGAAAATCCGGCGAAATCGACCTCTTGAGCCGTAGGCGCTAGCCTCGGGCCCCCGCGAGCCCCCGGCATTTCCGCTGCAGAACCCGCGGCTAGCGCCGTCGGCTCAGGGTTTTCTGACAGAGCCGTAGGCGCTAGCCTCGGGCCCCCGCGAGCCCCCGGCATTTCCGCTGCAGAACCCGCGGCTAGCGCCGTCGGCTCAGGGGGACAGAGCCGAGCGTGTGGCGGTTGATCCGATCTAGCGCCCAGCGGCGGATGCAATCTCTGGACTCAATCGCTACCGGCCATTCTAGACCGAGGTCCATCCCGCTTCCGTGCGGCATCGACTTGGCCGGCTAGCGGTAGCGACAATGGCGCAACGCTTCAACGCAGCGAGGGGGGATAGCTCGAGATCGAACTTCCCCCCTCGGCGGGTTGCGGTGCCGCTCGAGCCGCCTCAGCGTGGCTGCGGGACGGCGTCGATATGCCCCGGCGGCGTCGGGTCGGGCGGATCCGACAGCCCCCCATGCAGCAGAAAGCCCATGATGCTGACCTCGCTCTCCCGCCAAATAATCAAGGTGCGGATATATTCGACACGGTGCGTGAAGTAGTCTTGCTCAGCTTGCAGGACATCGGTCCAGGGAGCTCGATCTTCCTCATAGCTTTGCAGCCGCAGGTCGTACGCCAACTTGGCTTCGGGCAAAATCACCTGCTCATAGTTGCGGACCTGCTGAACCGCGGTGAGATAGTTGCGATACTGCTGCGCGAGCTGCTGCCGCAGAACCAACTCGGTCCGCCGCAACTCTCCGACTTGCCGCGAGTAATCCGCCTCGGCTTGGCGAATGGTCCCTTGGTTCCAGTCGAAAACCGGCACCTCCATCATCACTCCCGCTGCGGCGGCTGGCCGTCAAACGTCATCGCTGAGGGCTCCCAGGCGACGCTCGGCGCCGGCGGGATCGCGGGAGCTGGCAAATAGACGTTCCCGCTCTCAACTGGGGCTTGCGGTTCGGCCGACGAGTAAGGTCGCTCGGGTGTGATCGCCGGCTCGTCGAGCAACTGCCGCCGGGGCGGGCTGGGAGCCGCCTCGTCCTGAAAGGTGACCGTCGCGACCGCTGTGGTGGACGCGGATGCAGGGGCTGACTCGGGAGTTGGGGCTGGCTCGGGAGTTGGGGCTGGCTCGGGAGTTGGGGCGGCCGAACTTCTCTGCTTTGCAATCGCCTCGGCCAGGGGATGGGGGCCCGCCGGCACCGCCGAGGGTTCGGTGAGCCCCGTTTGCCGAGTTGAGGGCGACGCACAGCCTGCAATCGCCAGACTGACCAATGCACTGGTGTAACAGAACAGACGCTTCATCAGCGGGCTCCTTCGACCGGAGCGGAGCTGTGATGGTGGCTATGGTGAGCGGCGTGGTGGCGAGAGCCTGCTGCCTTGGGGTTGTGGATCCCGATCCACCACAGCGACACCGCCGCTCCTGGACGTCCGCAGCGGCCTCCCGGGCAGTCATCGAAACCATTGGCCGGATCGTCATCCCACGGGTAGCTGCCGTAGTAGAGGAAGCCGCGGTGGGTAGCGAAGCAGGGAGCCGCCGGGGCAGGGCCTGGACACAGCAGGCAATCGCGCGGCGGAAGCATCTTCTGCGGCGGTGGCGGCAGGTGCTCCGCCGGAAGCGCGGCAACCGAATCGGTCTCATCGGCCGAAGCGCCCGTTGGCACTCCGCCGAGCGCGGCGCCGACGAGGATTGCTCCGAAAAGTCGCGTCGCTTTGAAACGGCTACGCAAAGTAACAATGCGATACACCACGTCCGAACTCCTTTTCGCCATGCGGGATCGATCCAGTCTTATGTTCCGCCTGCTTGGGTGCGGGAGTGATTGGGTGCGGACCGATTGCATGCACCGGCCCCGCTCTTTTGGCGGGCCTGGGATCTAAAGGAGTCTTTCGGGCCGCCTCGCTCGGCGCCCCGCACCGTTTCCGGTCAAGACACTCAACCCGATTCATTGGAATCACTGCAGACCGTACAATCGATACAGCATGCCGCGAGGCTTCTCGTTCATTCAGCTGACGATTGCAACCTCCCGCTCTCGGGCACCTTGCGCGAGACGAAAATCCATGGCGTAAGAAGCAACAGCCAGAATCGAAATCAGCGAAGTTGGCGCGGAAGTTGATGCACCCCTGAGGGAAGTGTACCGAGGCTACCGCATCGACGGACCGTACGCGGCCGGGCGTGCCGAGAGCACAACGGAACACCGGCTACGGATTCCGGTCAGCGCAGGCACAATCACTCGTAGAGGAGTGCAGTCCGGGGAGCATGAACTGCGAATGTTGTTTTTCGAGACCTGTCTGAAGCATTTCTAGGGAGGATGCAGCGATGAATCCATTCCATGAGGGGCAAGCGGTGAAATGGAAATGGGGTACTGGCTACGGTCATGGCAAAGTCAAAACCGCATTCACGCACAAGGTGACGCGAAAGATTGGCGGTGAGGAGATTACCCGTCACGGCTCCGAGGATAATCCGGCGTACTACGTCGAGGTCGAGGACAGTAACAACGTTCTTAAACTTCACAGCGAATTACAGAAAGACTCCTGATATGAATTCATCCGAACAACAAAAGGTCTAACAGGAATTCAACGACCTGACGAATATGGCTCCGAAGGAACTGGAAAATTGGCTCCAGACCGAGCAGTCCCAGGCCGTAGGTGACTCAGACTCCGGTGAGTCGACCGGTCATCAGTCGGGTCGACGCATTGTGAAGATCAAGCGTACAAAGAAAGCCGATTTGACCGATTCCGACTACGAGCACATGAACAAAGTCACGGGTTACATTAAACGGCACACCGCCCAGCGGCCCAACGGGGACGTCACTGAGACGCCTTGGCGTTACTCGCTGATGAACTGGGGACACGACCCACTCCACGGCGAATAACCCCCGCCCCGTCATCGTCGCCTTTCGCTCCCGTGTTAGCGGTCACTCACGAACTCTACCATGTTTAGGCATGCCGAGGCGGCCAGGGCTTGTCGACGCCAGTTTTCTTGATAGAAAGCGCCCATAGCTCAGCTGGATAGAGCAACGGACTTCTAATGCGAAGAAGCCCACTGCTAATTTCAATGCCTCTGAGCATTCTCTATAAAGAAACCAGCGTCGCACGAAACCCCGAGGTAGCCACAGTGGGTCACCAAAAGCAAGCCCAGAGTGTGCGCACACCGGCCAAAACCTTGCAAGTATTAGCTCGCGTACATCATAGGTTAGGAGTTATAGGGTTTCGTGGCGTCGGTGGAGGCGACCCTCGCTGCATCACAGCCAGAGACCGACTCATCGCTGGCTAAACCCTACGTGGAAGTCGACGCCCTAGCCGAACGGCTGGAGGCATGGCAGCAGGCACCACTCTGCGTCCGAAATTGCCCGCTGCTTGCTCACCGCGGCGGACGGAGCACCGACCAATCGAGCCGCCGCTGGCTGTGGGGGCGCTGGGGGCGAATCTGGCTCAGCAGGTCGCGGACTGAGAATCCGGCGTTCGGGCCCGAGAAGATCCACAGCATCGGGTGGCCATCGCCCGCCGCGAGCGTCACGGACGGCTCTTCGCCGAAGTCGACAACGGCCGGCGGAAAGCGATCGTGCTCGGTGCTCAAGATCACCTGGTCGACGAGCGACAACGCGATCTCACTGTGCTTCGGCCGTCTCTTCACGACGCGCTGCCAGAGGCCGTTCGCCGTGACCGGAACGATCGGCCGCCGGATCCGCGGTTCACCGAACCGCGTCAGGAAATCGATGGCAGTCGACACAACCTCCCGCCAGTCCGAGTCCCACGCGTCGTCGCTATCGGCGAACTCCGCGAAACCAGCCTCCGCAAAGCAATCATCCGCATCGACCGGCGACGGCCACACGGCAAGCACCTGCACCGCCGAGGGCAGCGTTATGGTACCGGCACCGGTCAGAACCGCGTCCCAGTGGAACGTCTGGATCTTCAATTGTTTTGGCTCCCCTGGTACATCTCTGCCTCACGGTCTGGGTGAAGTTCAGATTGACGCGCGGGTACCAGTAATCGCCATTCGGGGGGGGCGCACCGCTCAGCAGTGTCTCTGGCATCCCATCGCCTGCTCGGCAGCTTCCTATGAGCGCGCGGAGCACAGACAACGATTGCGAGACCGCTCGCTTCCCTTCTACACGGTTTTGCCTCTGTGCACCCGAACGGTATCTCACTCGCAAACGCCAACGTTAGCGAAACCCGAATCCGCCGCCCCCGTGGGCCTGCCGGTGGGCCCATCAGCAGCCATCGAGGCCGAACTGCTAAACCTGTTCCGGACCCTCGACCCAGCCGCCCAAGCCGACCTGCTAGCCGTGGGGAGGGCCCCCTGAAGGGCTCGATGTGGTGGCCCGTTGTCGCTTTTGATCTCGGCCTCGCCGCGCAGCTATGATAGAGGAACGAAAGTACACACGGTACCGAAGCGTCGCCAGTTGATTGCGAACCGGTGTTGCAGGCAGCCGCGGGATCCACTACCGACGCCGTCAGAACTGCACCGAGCGCGACGTCGGTGCCGGTCCCCAGAACGAGAGGTTCGCCATGGATGATCTGGAGAATGTCGAGCTCGATTTTAGGATCGAAGGAGACAACGTGCATCCAGACACTGTGCCACTCCGTGATCTGCTTCGCGCGGTGCAGTTGTACGAACGTGCCGTTCGAATCGCCTCGAATGCCTGGGATAAAGGCGTGCACGATGAGCTCTATCTTGTACAAATAGAGGACAAGAGCGCGTCGCTCGTGCTTCGGACTTCCCCATCGCGTGCTTCCGTCGTCGAGCGGCTTCATCACCTAATTGCTGTTGAGGATCTCGCCAAGTTACCGGAACAGTGCACCAAAGCCATTGAAGAACTCGCAGGGCTGATGGCGAAGCGAGCTTGGAATCTTTCGGTGGGCGCTCGGGGGCTTGGCGTGTATTTTCCAGCGATTCCGCGCAACTTCAAACACGGGGTTCAGGACGTCTATAGGGAGGAAACGACTCTGTATGCCAATTTGCGGTCGGTCGACGTCGACAATCTAGCCGCCACGATTCATGTTTCCGGCGGCAAGGTTAAAGCTCGTGTTTTGAATGAAACCGTTGCGAAGAAGCTCGGCGCAAAGCTAAAGACGACCATTGAACTGAGCGGGCGAGCCGAGTGGGATACAAGAAACAGAATGCTGGTGGGATTCCTGATCCGGGAGATTGGTGAGTATGAGCCCGCGGATCCCTTGACGGCATTTGCAGAACTCGCTGCAGCCTCAGGAGGACGCTGGGACACGGTGGATCCGGACCGCTACGCGAAAGCGATGAGGCAAGAGTGAAAATCTGCCTCGACACGAATGTGCTGATCTGGGGGGTCCGTGGCGCTGCGTCGCCTGGTCAGGACGAAATGGTCCAATATGCAAGAAATGCCCTAATGCGGATGAGTGTGGAGCGAGCCGAAATGGCGATCCCCACGCCCGTTATGTCCGAGTATTTAGTCGATTCCGACACGGGCAGGCGGGAGAATGAAGTCAAGACGCTTAGGAAGAACTTTCAAATATTGCCCTTCGACGCTTTGGCGGCCAGCGAAGCTGCACTGCTCGTCAAATCCTCTAGGACGAACCGTGAGGAGCATTTCGGGGGGAGAGTCGCGATTAAGTTCGATGCGATGATTCTTGCGTGGGCGATTGTTCATAAGTGCCACTGCATATTGACCTACAACACCCGCGAGATGTCTACGATAGCGCGTGGGAGAATTGCGGTTCAAGACCTCGTTCAGTTCGTCGATGCGCCGCAGTCGTCGATGCTGCCGCCATCACCGCGGCAAACCGATCTGGACGATTTTTTTAAGCCGTGATCCTCCGTTTCTTACACCCATCCCTCGCAGAGCACCGCGGCCTGCTCTAGGACCTCTTTGGTGGCTTCGGCTTGGAGGTCAGGGGGGTAGCCGTGTTTGCGGAGGATTCGGCGGACTAGGACTCGGATTCGGGCTCTTGCCGATTCGCGTTCGGTCCAGTCGATGGTGACGCTGCGGCGGACGGTTTGGACGAGCTCGGTGGCGATCACTTTCAGCTCGTCGCTCCCCATCGCTTCCATCGCGCTTTCGTTCTGGGCCAGCGCGTCATAGAAGCAGATTTCGTCGTCGCTCAGCCCCAGCTCTTCGCCTCGCCGCTGGGCCGCCTGCAGGCTTTTGGCCATCTTGATCAGGTCGTCGATTAGCTCGACCGTCGAAATCGAGCGGTTGTGGTAGGCGGTCAGGACCTGCTTGAGCATCTCGGAGAACGACCGCGACTGCGTGACATTTCGCTTCGCCTGGAATTTCACTTCGTCCGAGAGCAGCTTCTTGAGCAGCTCGGCGGCGACGTTCTTGTACGGGAGCGAACGAACTTCCTCGAGGAACTCGTCTGACAGGATCGAAACATCGGGCCGCTCCATCCCGGCCGCGGCAAAAACGTCGATCACTTCGTCGCTGGCGGTGACGACGGCTTTGGAGACCAGTTGGCGAACGGCGTGGTCGAGCTCCGATTCCGATTTGCCGCTGGGCGAATACTTGCGGAACGCGGTCCGCACGATCTGGAAGAAGGCGACGTCCTCGCGAATCTCGTGGGCGTATTCGGAGGTCGGGCAGAGGGCGAAGGCGCGGGACAGGTTGTCGACGTGGGCGATCCACCGCTGACGCCCCTCCTCCTGCTCGAGCAGAAAGTCCTGGGCGGCCACCATCAGCGAGAGCCGATCCCCTGCTCTGCCGCTGGTCCACCGCGACCAGTCGAAACCGTGGAGCATGTCGCAGCACAGCTCGTAGTGCTTTTGCAGGGCCTCGACCGCTTCGCGGGTGTCGACCGTCGTCTGTCCCTTGCCGCCGCTCTCGGTGTAGGTCCGCAGCGCCTTTTGCAACGCGTCGCCGATCCCCAAGTAGTCGACGACCAGCCCGCCCGGTTTTTCGCGGAACACGCGGTTGACCCGCGCGATCGCCTGCATCAGCCCGTGCCCCTGCATCGGTTTGTCGACGTACATCGTGTGCAGCGAGGGAGCGTCGAAACCGGTCAGCCACATATCGCGGACGATCACCAGCCGGAACGGGCTGCTGGGGTCTTTGAACTGCGTGGCCAGCGCCCGGCGTCGCTGCTTGGTGCGGATATGCTTCTGCCACTCCGCCCCGTCGGAGGCCGAGCCGGTCATGATCACCTTCACGAAGCCCTGGTCGTCGTCGATGTCCCGCTCGCTCGCCGCCGATTTGGTGAAGCGATACGTGCGGGCCTCGGGCGATTCGGCCACCTGCGCCAGCGCCCCGTCTTGGGCGAGCTTCCCATCCGGCTGCGGCTTACCGGCCCACTCGGGCCGCAGGCGGATGATTTCATCGTACAGCTCGACGCAGATCCGGCGGCTCATGCAGACGATCATCCCTTTGCCGTCCAGCGACTCGAGCCGCTTTTCAAAATGCTCGACCACGTCCCGGGCCAGCACCCGGATGCGGTCATCATCGCCGACCATCGACTCGAGCGCCGCCCATCGGGACTTCAGCTTCTCCCGGGTCTCCGATTCCTCCTCCTCGGTGATCGCTTCAAAGTCGTCGTCGATGCCGCTGACCGCTTTGTCCTCCAGCGCCAGCTTGATCACCCGGCTCTCGTAGTAGATCGGCACGGTCGCCTTGTCTTCGACCGCCCGCTGGATGTCATAGACGCTGATGTAGTCGCCAAAGACCGCGCGGGTGTTTTTGTCGCTCTGCTCGATCGGCGTCCCGGTGAACCCGATGAAGGAAGCGTTGGGGAGTGCGTCGCGGATGTTGCGAGCGAACCCGTAGGAGATTTTTTCGGGGTCCTTCTTATCGCGGCGAGCCCGAAACCCGTACTGGCTGCGGTGGGCCTCGTCGGCGATCACGACGACGTTGCTCCGCTCGGTCAGCGTAGGGAATTTTCCCGACGTCTCGGCGAACTTGTGGACGGTGGTGAAGACGACGCCCCCGGAGGCGACTTGCAGCAGCTCGCGGAGGTGCTCGATCGAGTCGGCCTGCACCGGCTTCTGCCGGAGGATTTCATAGCACCGCTGGAATTGGCCAAACAGCTGGTCGTCCAGGTCGTTGCGGTCGGTCAGCACGACCAGCGTCGGGTTGTTCATCCGCGGATCGGCGACGACCAATCCCGCGTAGAAGAGCATCGTAAAACTCTTGCCGCTCCCCTGCGTGTGCCAGACGACCCCGCCACGGTGATCGCCGCCGGGGCGGCTGGCCGCGACGGTCGATTCGATGGCGGCCTGGGCCGCGTGGAACTGGTGGTAGCCGGCCAGGATCTTGTGGACGCGGTCGCTGTCGGTGTCGTCCTCGAACAGCACAAAATTCTGCACCAGCGGCAGCAGACGCTCCGGGGCTAGCGCGCCGCGGATCAGGATTTCCAGCTCCGTCTTGCCTTTGACCGGCCGTTCCTCCTCAACGGTCCGCCACGGCTTGAACCACTCACGGCCGGCCGTCAGCGAGCCAATTTGAGCCTTGTGGCCGTCACTGACGACCAGCAGCTCGTTGTAGTGGAACAGCGAGGGGATCTGCGCCTCGTAGGTCCCCAGTTGCTTGAAGGCGTCGTCGATCGTCGCCTCCTGGTCGGCCGCGCTCTTGAGCTCGAGGACCGCGATCGGCAGCCCGTTGACGAAAACGACGACGTCGGGCCGCCGCGTGTGGCCGCTCTCCTGGACCGTGAACTGGTTGACGGCCAGGAAGTCGTTCGCCGCGGGCGAGTCGCAGTTCAACAACCGCACCCGGTCGCCGGCGATCGAGCCGTCGTCGCGGCGGTACTCAACCTCGACCCCGTCGCGGAGCATCGCGTGGAAGCGGCGGTTAGCGGCGATCAGCGTCGGCGCGTCGATTCGCAAAACGTTCCGCAGCGCCTCGTCGCGGGCCTCGGCCGGCACGTCGGGGTTCAGCCGGTCAATCGCTTCCCGCAGCCGCCCAGCGAGCACCACGTCGCCAAAGGAGTCCCGTTCGGGTGAGTCACCATCAGGGGCGAGCTCAGGGCCAGAGGCGGTCGAATATCCAAGCTCGGCCAGCCAATCGAGGGCGGCCTGTTCGACGGTGGTTTCGTTGAAGGCGAGGGACATGCGGTCGCGAGGCACAGGTGCGGAGTCGGAAGAGCCCCGATGATAGTCAAACGCTTGCCTCGCGTGGGGGGGCAGCTGGCTGAATAGCGTCGGTGTGCAAGGATGGGCGGAGCGGCCAGCCACAGAGAGCACGGAGGGCACGGAGAGAAGGAGGAGGGCTGCGATCGGGTGAGCCAGCCATCGCGCGCACCAGCCACAGAGTGGCGACAGAGAATAGCCCACGGCGTGAGCCGTGGGTTGGCGGCCCCGCCACGCGCGCACCAGCCCCAGCGGGGCGACACAGGGATCACCCCGCCGGCACGCCCGCGACGATCGGCTCGAATTCTTCGCCGCGGCAGGGCTGGAAGTCGGCCGGCCAGCAGGCTCGCAGCCGGCAGAGCAGCCGTTGCTGCATCGGCGCGTCTTGGTTGACCCGCTGGACGAACAGCCGCACCTCGTTCGTCGGGCACTCCTCGAGGAGATGCCTGACGTCGGCGGCGAGATAGCGGGGGACGTAACCCAGCGGGGTGCCGTGGGCAAAGATCGCCACCGCGTTCGGGTCCTTCGGGTTCAGCGGCTGAGGACGGAGCTGGAGCTCGTCCCCCGGGTGCAACTGCTCGAGCACCGGGCCGGCGTTGGGCAGGTGGTAGCGGACGCCGTGGGCGAAAAAGTGATTGATGAAGCAGCCGCGGGAGTCCGGCACCGGGCAGGGGAATAATTCCACCGCGTCGGTTTGCTTGATACCCTGCGTCCGCCCCAGCACCACCAGCGGCTCCGGAGACTCGTCGGCGCTCAGCCCGCTCCACTCCAGGTAGGCCTTGAATTCAGGCCGGGACGGCGGCAGCAGGCGGTTTTTGAACAGCGGGAACAGCTCGTCCGATTCGTAGACCTGCTCGAGCTCCGGCATCCCGTCAAAGGGCTGGAAACCGGGCAGCGTCTGGGCTCCCCGAGTGTACCGGAAGCGGTAGACGCTGCCATCGAAGTCCAAGCGGCCCACGGGCCCCCACACGGGCGGCGGTTCTTTCATGTGCCAGGCGACGTACAGGAAGTTCATGGGGCTCAGTCTAACGATGCGGCATAGCGCCGGTGCATCCGCCGGTGTGACGGTTTCGCCTCTCGCTATGGCGGCTGACCCGGTGTGGAGTTCGGCGAGCCGGAGTTTAAATGAGCTTAAATAAGTAAGCCGTGGTGGACCAACGGTTTGCGGCAATCCCATAGCGTGCAACGCCAGTCAAATTAAATGCCGGCGTCTCTAGTGTTAGCCCACTGTCGCTCCCGCCGATACTAGCCGCGTTGTCCGTGGACGCCCTCGCGTGTTGGAAGAGTAGCTTGAGTTGAATCAGCGACTTACCGATACTGATCCAGAGCTCGTCTGCCATGTGTAGAAGGAGTAGCGAAGCCGTCCTTCGGGGCGGCTTCAGCTGTTTTAGGGGTTGGTTACCATCCCTGCTGCTCCTTCCCGAGTTGCTCCACGTCGTAGGCGAGATCGCGGTCGACCTCGATCACGGGGTACATCGGCAACGGGCCTGCGTCACCGCCCAGGCCCGCGTCGTGCTGCGGTCCGGTCACACCGCCGCCTCCACCACCCGCTCGGCATCGAACACACGCAATTCGCCCGAGAGGAGCTTGGGGAGGAGCGTGTCGCGGAGGGCCGCGAGCGTGCGGGATTCATCTTCATTTTGGTGAACTCTATCCAACGTCGGCGAGAAGACGCTGGCCGCTCTCGCCTGAATCTCACATGGCGGGATGAGTACACGAATCTTCCGGAGCTCGCTTTGGCGGATTCCGACGACCGTTGTACCGGTTGCTTTTGATGCTAGCTCAACTTGTGCGTCATCGGATGCGATCCACATGTATAAGTAAGCAGGATCACAGATTGCGGGGGCCGCTCGTATGCCGAATAGTCGCTGGCTGAGGCAAAGTCTTGTGTTCCGCGAGAGGAAATATAATTCTCCCAGCGGCGCCTCCGAAGTCATTAGAATGTCGCCCGTTTGAAGTTTGTCCTTCATCCACCGATCGTAAAGCTCGTCATCAACAAATTTGAATGTTTCAGGGCGAATCAGCCTTCCGCCTTTGATGTTTTTCGCGGAGACGGCAGGGATCCCTGACAGTGACCATTTGGAGCCGAGCTTTTTTGGGGTTTTTCCGCGATAGTCGATGATGAGCGACGTGCATTCATCGATTGTTTCCCATCTCCAGCCATGAGGTACCAAGCCGTTCCCCTGGTGATTTAGTTCACTTGGAAACAACCTCGCCGTGGCCTCGTCCATGCCCGGTGGTTGGCGGCCGTCCATTTTGGCTCGCACCGGGTCGAAATCGACGAACCAGCTCTTGAAGATCGCCGCGGCCAGCGACTCCAGCGTCGCATTCATCCGCCGGTTTAACTCGATCTTGTCGTCCAGAGCACCCAGGATCGAGGCGATCGCCCGCTGCTCGGATAGAGGGGGTAGCAGTATCGGATAGTCTCGAATTTGCGGTCCGCTAATATGCGGAATGGAGCTCCCCGTTCGGACGGATTCTACATATGTACGAAATTCCCGGTTGCCGATCAGGTACGGTAGGAAGTCCTGATGAAGCCCTTTTTTGGAACGAAGCCTCGCGACTCGTTGCACGAGCAGACACGGTAAGTCCTCCTTGCGAACGCGACACCAGTTTTTGCCTACTTTGGAGCCGTCCATTCCAATGAGTACATCACCAGGCTGCAGGAGAAATTTCTCGAGCTCCGGTGAAACTACAGGCCAGTACCTAGCTTTTTCCGCCCAGTAGAATGCCCCTTCTTTCACGTTATCGCCGCGCGCAAGACGCGTGCCAGTTTGGGCGTTTGTAGTGAATTGGGAGCTTTTAAAGGCAGGGCCCGTTTGTAGCTCGACTAAGGGGCCGAGCTTTGTCTGCGTCCAGCCTTTAATTTCCATATCCCAGTCCTTCCAAGTTCGACCGGATCGCCTTCTCGAGCTTCGCCGACTCCTCGAACTGCTCGTTCAGCTCTTCGGTCAGCCGCCGCATCTTTTCCTCGAAGGGCTCGTCGTCCTCTTCGAGCTCTTCGGCCCCCACGTACCTTCCCGGCGTCAGCACGTAGCCGTGCTCGGTGATTTCGTCTTTGCTCGCGGAACGGCAGAAGCCGGGGACGTCGGTGTAGTCGTCGATCGCAGTCGGCTTGAAACCGGGGTCGCCTCGCCAGCAGCGGTAGGTGTCGGCGATCAGCTCGATTTCGCAGTCGGGTAAGTCCCGATGCACGCGGTCGATCATCGTCCCCAGCTTCCGGGCGTCGATGAACAGCGTCTCACCTCGGCGATCCCGCCGCCGCCCGTCGTGCTTGCGGCGAGTTAAAAACCAGAGGCAGACCGGGATCTGCGTGCTGTAGAACAATTGGCCGGGGAGCGCGACCATGCAGTCAACCAAGTCGGCTTCGATGATCGCTCGGCGGATTTCGCCTTCGCCCGACTGGTTGCTGCTCATCGAGCCGTTGGCCAGCACGAACCCGGCCAAGCCGCCGGGGGCCAAGTGGTGGATGAAGTGCTGGACCCAAGCGTAGTTGGCGTTCCCCTTCGGCGGCGTTCCGTACTTCCACCGCACGTCGTCGTCGCGGCGGTGCCAGTCCGAATCGTTGAAGGGCGGGTTGGCCAGCACGAAGTCGGCCTTCAGGTCCTTGTGTAGGTCGCGGCGAAAGGTATCGGCGTGCTCCGGCCCCAAATCCCCTTCGATCCCGCGGATCGCGAGATTCATCAGCGCCAGCCGCCGCGTCGTTGGGTTCGACTCCTGGCCGTAAATCGCGATGTCGCCGATCCGCCCGCCGTGCTCCTCGACGAACTTTTCGCTCTGCACGAACATCCCGGCCGAGCCGCAGCAGGGGTCGTAGACGCGGCCCTTGTACGGGGCGAGCATCTCGACCAGCACGCGGACGACGCACCGCGGCGTGTAGAACTGGCCTCCCTTCTTGCCTTCGGCGCTGGCGAACTCCGAGAGGAAGTATTCGTAGACGCGGCCCAGGATGTCTTTGCTGCGGTTCTCGGCGTCGCCGAGCCCGATCGTGCCGATCAAGTCGATCAGCTCGCCGAGCCGCTGTTTGTCGAGCGCCGGCCGAGCAAAATCCTTGGGCAACACGCCCCTGAGCCGCGGGTTGTCGCGTTCGATCGCGATCATCGCCTCGTCGACCAGCTTGCCGATTCCCGGCTGGCGGGCGCTATCCTGCAGGTGCTGCCAGCGGGCTTCGGGGGGAACCCAGAACACGTTCGCCCCCCGGTACTCGTCCGGATCCTCCGGGTCGGCCCCTTCGAACTCCCCTTCCCCGGCCAAGAGCGCCGCGTGCAGCTCTTCGAACGCGTCGGAGATGTACTTGAGGAACACGAGCCCCAGGACGACATGCTTGTACTCGGCCGCGTCGAGGTTGTTCCGCAGCTTATCGGCCGCCAACCATAGCTTGGCCTCGAACCCCAGATTCGCGCCGTTCCCGTCTTTTGCTTGCTTCTTACTAGCCCGCTTCGCCATCGCTTGATCTGCTCCAGAACGCGTTCCCTGCGAAGCGGAACACATTAGCCCCCCGGCGGAGGCTGAGCCAGTAGAGACGCGAAAGCAGCTTGTTTAGCTAGCCGCCAGATCGCTATCAACGCGTCTCACGTGATCCTCCGAAAGTCGCTTTCTGTCCTCGTGCGGTGAACTGTTCCTTTGGGATCGGGATTCACGGCCCCACAGCGGCGGATTCGCCGGGCAGGTTCCGTCGGGCCGCGGGTGGGTGATCATGTGGTTTAGGTGGCCGGGGCGGTTTTTGTTGACTTGGATGCCGCAGCGGTCTCCTTGGGGGAGGTAGTGGGGGCACTGGGTTCGGCAGATGGTCAAGCGGTCGGCGAGCCGCTGTCGTCTCGAGTGGTGAGCGTCCCGCGCAGCTGCAGCGCCAACTCATCGCGCTGCCGCACCGCCGATGTCATCGTGGATCCGGATCGACAGGTAATCGTCGTGCCCGCTGAGTGACCAGGGAGCGATGCCGGCGAAGGAGGCAATTGTTTGCCGGTTGCCCCAGGCCAGCAGGTCCGTGGCAACTCGATCCGCAAACGCTTGGGCGTCCGCTTGGGCAGCAGCGCTAACGGCGCCGCCAAAGTGCTCGACGTACCAGGCCGAGCGGATCGATCGCCGCTCGGGGCTGGTCCCGGTGTTGTTGACCGCGGGGGTGAGTTCATAGGCGCCGTAGCGATCGGGCCAGTGATCATAGACGAGCCGGCAACTGATCCGCGGCGACCGAGCGACAGTGCCGCGGTATCGATCGGGCCAGCGTGTCTCGAGAAGTTCGGCCAGCCGTCCCTCGTGGTCGAGGCAGACGGGTTGGCCGGCATAGGTGCAGGAGAACGCCACGGGCTGCCCCCGCTCAGATCCCAGTCAAGCACGGTCGAGAACCGCATCCGCATCGCCGCGGCGACAGTCTCGCCGACCGGCACGTCATGCGGATCGTCGCAGGAGAGTGGCGACAGCATATCGCGAAGCAGCGGCTTGTCGCCGTCGTGCGGCTCCCAGTTCGGATCGGCCAGCAGCGCCCTCAAGATCCCGTGCTTGAGATACAGCAGGCTCGGCGCATCCCCCGCCCGATTCTCGCCAGCGATCTTCCGCCACTTCCGCCGCGGCCGATCGGCCGGCGTGACCACCAGCGGCGTGATCACCAGCGACCCATCTTCGACCAGCGTATCAGCCCCGCCGCCGGCAAAGAATTCCGCCGGAAACCGCCCCGGCCCCAGCGAAACCGTCACCGCCAACCGGCGGCCCGGAATGGAAACCGGGATCGGCTGGTCCGCAAGCCAGCAATTCGACTCGTCGAGCTCATCGATCTGAGAAACCAGTCGCTCGACGACCGAAGTCAGAATGCGGTCCTGAGTGGTCCGACCGCGAAGGCAGTCGTTGAGAGGCACAAGCGTTCCCCGACTGACGGAAGGAACTGCTCGGGTCTCGATGCAGCGGGTGAAATAGTCGCTTATTGTAGAACTCAGCACATCAGAGTTCCAGGCGACATGATCAGTCGGCCGCCCGTGCAGAGTCCGCCGGCCGAGGCTCCCGTATCGCTTTGGACGACCGTTACTTCACCATCGCAGGGCGAAGCCGCCCGCCCTAATCGCTTCCTCGGCGGCTTTACCTATGGCATTGGCACGTTATCGAATACAACTTCCAGGTGCCTATCTTTCACGCCAATCCCGAATCGCAGTTCAGCCGTCTCAGATGCTCGAATGTCGCCCGAATATGTAAAAACCACCACCACAGCATTCTCAGGTTTCTCAACGGCGGGGGGCACAGTCGGGAATATTCCTGAGGCGAGCGGTTTGTAATCAAGTGCCATCGGGGCGGATTCGTAAGATCTGCTGACGAATGAACGACCATCCACGCGAACGTTGATCGGCTTGATCAAATTCCCTCCGTCGTCCGTTACGACTTTGAGGTGGTACTGATGTAATGCTTCTCCTTCAATCTTTGCATCCCCGATTGCTTCGACCAACGCTGAAACTCTCAGCCACGGTACAGCGTTGCCGCCGTGCTCCCGCCCTTTTACAGGATCGAAATCTTGCTGATTGAGGAACGCCACGCCCTTTGTGATTCCAAGGAGAGTAACGCGGTTGTCGCGAATGCTTTTGGTGCTTTGGTACTGCGAAATATACGACTGCGCTGCATCACCTGGACTATCCTCCGCATAGCCGCTTGAAAAAAAGGGATGCGAAGGTCGCAAGAAGTAGTACTCCGCGCATCGCGCAGATTGCTTTAGGACGCGAAATGTCGCCGGTGAGGACAGTTTGCATGGACGTAATACCAGTTGTTGGAGGATAAGTCATCGGTATTGTGGAGGGAGAGCGACTGATCCGGAAGGGCTAACAAGTCGAGCCATCAGCTGATGCCCATCACTCACGTTCCTCGGCGGCCGAACGGCGATGATCGTCCGGTCGCGGTGGAGAATCTTCTACTTGTGCATGCCCGGTTACCGTGACGCAGGTGCATCATCGGCGTTCGCCGTTCAGCGGAGGTATGCGTAAATACGTTCGGATAGGAGACGAGGCCATTCGTGACTAAACATAGCGGGCGCCGATCGTAAAGATTCAGTCAAGCCCAGCGTTGGCACCAGGTCGGTGGTTGCATCCAGCAAGATTCGCCCGCCTCGTACGACTCAAGGTAGCGCTGCATGTCTTTTTTGTCGTCGTCCTTGGTGGCGAGGGAGAGGGCCTTCTTCTGAAACGAGATCGCAGACTGGAAATCGCCGTGTTCCGCGTGAACGGCAGCGAGGCAGCCGAGAAAATCCGCGTCCCTGTAGTCCGTGAGTTCACATGCTTCAGTGATGAGCTTCAGCGCGCGAGAGCCGTCGCGGTAGCTACTCCGCGGGCAAATCGCCAAGAACTCGGCGAGCACAGCACGGCGTTGCGCCGAATGAGGATCGAGCTCGAGGGCTCGCTCGTAGTCAGCGAGTGCTTTCGCGTATTTTCCCTTGCGTCTCCAAGCGACACCGCGACTGGTGTAAGTGACGGCGCTCGTAGGATCGAGGTGGATCGCTTGCGTGAAATCAGCGATCCCCTTGCGGAGCTTGCCGAGGCACACCCAAGCGTTGCCCCGGTTGTGATAGGCGTCCGCAGACTCGGGATCGTTGCGGATAGCGAGATCGTAGTCCGCGATCGCTTTTTGGTAGTCGCCGCGATTTTGCCAAACGAGACCGCGTGTCATGTATGCCCTAGCGTGCTGAGGGGCGAGTCGAATCGCTTCAGTAAGGTCCTCGATCGCGTCGTCGTGCAGTCCGTTCAGGTAACGGCAGCGACCACGGTTGTAGTAGCAGCGAGGGAGGCAGTTCTCCTCAAGGCCGCGGAGGATCGCTTCAGTGAAATCCGTGATGGCGAGGTTGTGCTTACCCTTTTTGCTGAAAGCCAACCCGCGCATGTAGCGTGCGTCACCGCGGTCGGCGTTCCCGTCCAGCGCCTGATCGAAGTCCGCGATCGCATTGTCGTAGTTTTTCTTCGCATACCACGCCCGGCCACGCCGGCTCAAAGCGTTGACGTCGTCCGGATCAGCTTCGAGCGCCTCTGTGCACTCCGCGATGATCTCGTCGTGTTCTCGCTCGTTCTCAGTCATCACACAGTTAATCCAGGCCATCAACGGAACCCACTCGTGACGCCGCGGTTCGCGTCCAACGTTTGGAGTTGCCCTCGATGCGCTATTCAAGGGCATAGATCAGGTCTGACTGCCGCTTGATTTCGGCTTCACAGTAAATCCTCGCCGCTAGCGCGCCAGCGGCAGCATCCGCACAATAGCCTGTTGGATCGATAGGATCATCACATGCCGTTTCTTTTGAGTAGATGACAGCATGTAAGAGGTCTTCGACTGACCGTGCAGCCTCGGTCACTTGATACGCAACAATGCCTGCAGGTGATGCATTGTGTATGTTGTTGCATGAGTCGGTTTCGTTGTAGGCGGCCATCGCGCGTTCGAATGCATGGCTGACCTTTGGCACGAGTTCCTTCACGGCGTCGATAGAGCATTGTCCATCAAGCCACAGTTTGACGGTACGGACGGCGCGTTCGGTGCACAAGTCAGTGGGATCGAATTTCCTGTAGAAGTGAGCGACGCTAGATGCACAGTTGTACGCAAAGAAAATCTGTTCGCGTTCCGAACGACGCTTCAGGATGGGTTCAAGTCCCCGGGCGTAACACTCCGGATCAATTCCGCGGGATTCCGGGTTAGCGTTATTCATTTTGGTGGGTAACGGTTCGGATAACGCGGCCAAGATTTGGCTTGACCGAGCGAAGCACGCCGACCGGCGCTTCCCGCTCGCGTTCATCCGCTCGTTATTTGCTATTTTCTGGGCTCGGGGCGAAATGTGCACTCACCGTGGATGGCTTTTGGTTCACATTCTCTGTCAGTTTCTCGAGCATTAAGTCATGGCCCGGAAGTTCTGCCTCAAGCCGACGGCGTAAGGACTCTTCTGGTTCCCCATGCTGGCCGTGGACGACGACGCCGGTGAATGTGAAAGAGACATCCAGCGAGAACTCAGCGGCGTTGTCAAGGCACCCGCTCGAAACGATGCGAAACAACTGTCCGTTACGGTCGAAGATATTGAAGTCTCCAGACCGAACGCTTTCTAGTTCATCCCGGTGCACGAGTGCGTACGGCCCACCAGTCTGTGGGTTCTGCCAATTCACCCATCGGCGTCTTTCGCCTTCTAGGCCTTGCCAGCGATTCACATGGAGTCCTAGGCCATTGAAAGATACTCGCAACGGTGCGTGACCAGGAGAATCGCATGTTCCGACGATGTCGATATGCCATTTGATGAAATTTGGCTGACCATGAAAATTTGCCCATTCGGGCGTATTCAAGACACCAGAAATCGTCGCCTCGCGTACGGAGTGAGTGACGCCCGCGAACACGAACTTGTTTGGCTTGCAGCTCAACGGAGACAAGTCCTCGCCGAAGGTCGCGTTGCAGCAAACGAGAAGAAGCGTTGCGATCGAAATAAAGAGTCGGCTGGCCATGGAGGTCAGTGCAAATAACGGTACGGATTACGGGGCGGAGGCCCACCAAGACAGACTCAAAAACGCGTCACCCGCCGCTCCCGAATATCCGATTGCTCGCCGTTTTCTCCAGCGAGAGCGAGCATTGGATCGCGGGACAGCCATTGCAGGCCAGCGAGGCAATATTGGCGTCAACAGCTTCGTCTAGTGGGACGGCGGGTCCGAATTGGCGATTGAGTATGGCACAGCACCTGCCAAAGTCCTCGCCGCCCCAGAATGCATCGCATACAAAGTCATTGTCCGGAAAACAACGAGCGCTTCGAGCGTCGAACGTGGCGGCAATCGCGAGGAATGCGTCGAGGCAAACATGACGAAGTGGTTGGATGCTCAAGAATCCGCGCCAACGCGCTCCAGTGCGTACATGCACCGCGTATGGATTGATATCGACGAAAAGCGGGCCTGGTCCGGTGTAACGCTGATAGTCCCTCGTTTCCGGTGGCGGAAACGTCGGTTCGGCGGTCCAGTCGCCTACAGAACTCGGTTGCGGGTTTCCGGTCGCGAAATAGGCCTCCACGGCTCGAGCAGCGGGCAGCGCTGTCGAGAGTAAGCGTAACACGCGAACGCGATCCGACCATTCAGGAAGGCGGTGTGGCATTAGGATGTTGATCCGCGTTCCCATGTGGTGTGACTATCGATCGGCGAACTTGTTCATCACCGGTCGGACCGGCGAGAATGGTGGGATGCGGACTATTGTCACCAGTACAGTGTGTTGTTCTCGCTGGTTGATGATATCGTAGCCACGAGTATTCTCGCCGGTTGCCGCACCCAAATCAACAGCTTGGGGGGCCATCCTTGCCCCGCCGGGGCGGATGCTTTGGGGGCGGTGAAACAGGGAGCGGGAGACGCGGTTCCCAACGGCACGCCGATCACACTGGCGGCTCCCACTGGAGATGGGCGTCCGCATCCGTGACGGCCGACAGCAGCACCGAGTTCGATTCAGGGGCGGTGGCGTCCATCGGGATGGAGCCGGCTCGCAGCTTTTCCTGTGGGGTTGGTGGGCGGGAGAGGGCGTAGGTGTAGATGGCTCGGATGGCGAAGCTTCTCGAGGCTTGGTCGGCTTCAATTTGCGGGGCGCTGGTGTCGATTTCGGTGCTGATGAGGACTTCGCGGATGCCGCTGGGGTCGACGAGTTCGGCGGCGAGGGTGGGGAGCGTGGGGTGTTTGCCGGCTCGGACGGCTTCGATCGCCAGGACTCGTTTGCAGACGCCGGCGTGTAGGCGGACGATCGCACAGGTGTCGGCGGTGGGGCTCGCCTGAGGGCCGGCTAGCGGCAGCTGGGCGTAGCCGTGGTCGGTGACGTATTTGTTCGTCAGGCTGTAGCTCGTGTTCGGGTAGGTGTAAATCTCGGTGCTGCGTCGCGGCATGGCTGTCCCTGCGATTCCGGCTAGGGCTCTTGCCCGGTTTGGGCTAAATTAGGGCGGGCCTGCGGCCGGCGAGTGCCCTTCGGGAGTGCGGCGCCGGGGTGCGGGCAAGACGCCATAGGCCAAAGAATCGATTTTTCTTTATAAGAGCGCCCATAGCTCAGCTGGATAGAGCAACGGACTTCTAATCCGTAGGTCGAAGGTTCGAATCCTTCTGGGCGTGCTTTGGTTTTTTGGGCGGTACGCCTGGCGGTGACGGCATTCCCGTCTGTAGAGGGGGGGGGGCTCGGGGCGAAGCGGGAGCGAGACGGCTCACGGTTGCTTGCTGGTTGCCTGGTCGCCTTCGCCGGCATCGCTGGGACGGGCGATCCCGTCACGTACCAGCACTTCTTTTGGGTTTACCTGGTTTTGATATGCCGCGGAGACTCCCTTCACGCCGTCGCCGGCCTAGTTCTCGAGGCTTGGATCGTGCTGCCGATGGACCGCCGACTGCCAGCGGGTCCAAACAGGGAAACCGGAGCACGCGTCGGACGGGGCGAACCGAGGGGGGGCGGGCTCCAGCGCGGGGCGCCGAGCCCCGGTCGGGGAGGCGGCAGGCGCGAGAAAGGGGCGCGCGGCGGCGGGGGCCGGGGGTTGCCGCTTATCGCCGCGGGGCGGAGTCGCGGCTGCAGCGGTTTCGCCAAGGCTCGGTGCTGGCCGTGGCGATGACCGCTTTGCTGCTGATGCTCGGTGGAGGGCCGGAGGCAACCGGCCAGGAGGCGACCGGGCAGGAAGTCGACGCGCTTGAGCAGCCGCTCGAAGTTCCCGAGGATCCGGGTGACGCGTTGGCTCAGGGAGTAGAGACGATCGGCGAGCTGCTCCAGGTGATGTATGGGCTGCTGCCGAAGCTGCTCATCGCCGCGGTGCTGATCATCCTCGCGGCGCTTCTGGGAAAGCTGCTCACGTGGTTGTTGCGGAAATCGTTTCAGCAGTGGGAGCGTGGCGAGGCAGTTGCGGCGCTGACGCGGATCGGGCTTTATCTTCTCGCGATCGCGGCCGGTTTGAGCGTGATTGCTGGCGATGCCCGGGCAATGCTCGGTTCCGTAGGATTGGTCGGTTTAGCGCTGTCCTGGGCACTGCAGACACCGATCGAGAGCTTTACCGGTTGGCTGCTCAATTCTTTCCGCGGCTATTACAAGATCGGCGACCGCATCGAAGTCGGTGAGGTCTTTGGGGATGTCTACCGAATCGATGTCTTGACCACGACCGTTTGGGAGGCGGGAGGCCCCGGAAAGTCTGTGAGCGGGGCGCAGCCGACCGGAGCGATGATCACGTTTCCAAACTGGGAGGCGCTGCGATCGAATATCGTCAATTACAGCCGCGACTTTCCATTCGTATGGGATGAGGTCACCGTCGGCATCGCGGGCGAAAGCGATCTCGTCTACGCCATGGACGTGCTTGAAGAGACGGCGCGGCGGGTCATTGGCGAGCGGATGGTCGGTGCCGCGAAGGACTACGAGGCACTGCTCGCACGGGCTCGGCTAGCGTTCGATATCGCCAGCGAGCCGCAGGTATTCGCTTCGCTCGCCGAATCATGGACCGACTGCACGATTCGCTATCTCGTCCACGCTCGAGAGCGGAGACGGTGGTCGACAGCCCTGATCGTCGCGCTGTCCGCTGAGATTGCTCGGGAGGAGCACGCCGGCAAAATTATTCCGGCTGCTCCCCGAACACAGGTGACACTTCTGCAAAAACCGCCAGGGCAACCTTCATCACCCGGGCAGTGACCGGCTAGGCTCACAATGAGTTGACAAACTCATCGGCTTCCCGCTCGGCTCGATCTTTCTCGTAGCCGTAACGTTCTTGAATCTTACCGGCGAGCTGATCCCGATTTCCCTCGACCACCATCAGGTCATCATCGGTCAGCTTGCCCCATTTAGTTTTGGCTTTGCCCTGGATCTGTTTCCAGTTGCCTTTGACTTGGTCCCAGTTCATCGCACTTCTCCTGTACAAGGTTCAGCGAGAAACCAGCGGAAGCATCTATCGCCACTGGGAGTACGGCCAACGAGCCGTAATGACTTGATACTCCCGCTCTGCAAGAACTGCGATGCACGCGGCGTGCCAGGAAAGCGGCCCAAATGGAGTTGCTTTTTGCTCGGTGAGGGTTGCGCTACTTTCGCGGAGCGAAAGGCGACTAGGGCGCGTCGGGTTTGACGATCGGCGTCTCGTCGGTGTTGCCCCACTCGCTCCAGCCGGCGTAGTAGTTCTGCACGGGAGCGGCCCCCATCAGTTCCATGGCAAAGGCCATCACCGAGGACCGTCCGCCGCTCTGGCAGTGGGCGGCTGCCGGTTTGTCGAGCTCGACGCCCGCTTCATCGAACAGCGTTTGCAGTTCGTTGGCTGATTTGAACCGCTGGGTTTGGGAATCGATCAGATCGCTCCATTCGAGGTTCTTGGCTCCAGGGATCGCTCCGGCTCTGCGGTTTTTCCTAGCGTCGAGCCCGCAAAACTCCGACTCCGAACGAGCGTCGATGATTTGCAGGGACTGGTCGCTGAGCGAGTTGAGGATCGAGCTTTTGGTCGCCAATCGTTGTCCCGTCGGTTTGACTGGAAAGGGAGCGGCCTCGGATGGCTCGGGAATTTCCTCGGTGATTGGTGCCTCCGCGGCCTTCCAACTCGCCCACCCGCCGTTGAGCAAGCGGACGTCTCGAAGACCCCAGAAGCGGAGGATCCACCACACGCGAGCTGCATCCTTGGAGGAATTGTCGTCATACACGACGACCTGCGCCTGCGGCGTGATGCCGAGCGCGCCGATCCGCTCCGACCAATCGCCCGCATCGATGCTGGGGTCGAACGTTCGTTCCCACTGGCTGGTGTCGATCCACCGGCTGCCGGGGATGTGTCCTTTCTCATACTCCTCGCGAGGGCGGGCGTCGAGAAGGACCACGTTTTCGGCTTCCAGAGCTTTCTGGACCTCCGCGGGTTCGACGAGAAGTTCCTTGCGCGGATAGGAAACGTCCTCCGCGATCGCGGTATAAGCCCCGCTGGAGACAAAAAGCAGCGAGGCGAGCAGGCTGGATGTGAATCGCATGGGTCGAGTCCTTGGAATGGAGCGAATGCGAAAAGGCTCTTAATGCATTGTCGCGGTTGGGGGCTGGGTTGTCGAATCGAGCCGGACTGTTTAGGTGGTCAGCGCTACCTTGGACTGGTTCGGAGCAGGACGGCTCGCGGAAAAATCGTTTAACGGCAAGCCGAAGGCGACTGTGTTTCAAAAAGCAGTCGCCTTCGGCTTGCCGTTAAACGACTTGGTAGCCAACTGCTGGGCACCACTGACTTTATGGCAATTCAGCGTGAGAAAGTGGCGCTGTCCAGCTAGGTACCTTTGGTGGAGCGAAAGGGGAGTGTGGTTGGGCGACTTTCGCGGAGGGGAAAAGGGGGGGGTGCGCAACTTTCGCGGAGCGAAAGGCGACTATGGCGGAGGGGGAGGGGGACTTTGGGAGCGGATTTGTTGCGATGGCAGCGGGCGGCGGAGATACTGAAGCGGACCGCGCAGGATGCCCGCGGCGAATCCTCCCATTCCTGCCAATCGAATTCGACCAAGAGCGCTCCGATGTTCAGAAACCGATCGTGTTTGTTGGCCGTAGGCGTCGTTGCTCTGCTCGCCGCGGCGGCTGGTGCCGCGTCTCCCGATTTGATCGTCCATGGGGGCAAGATTGTAACGGTCGACGAGGGCTTTACGATCGCCGAGGCCTTTGCGGTCGAGGGAGACCGGATCGTTGCGGTGGGAGGCAACGATGAGATTCTGGCTCTCGCCGGGCCGGAAACGCGGCGGGTCGACGTGGAAGGGAAGACGGTGCTTCCGGGGTTGATCGATTCGCACGTGCATCCGACCGGGGCATCGATGTATGAGTTCGATCATCCGGTGCCGGAAATGAATTCCATCGAAGAAGTGCTCGACTACATTCGGTTGCGGACCGAGCAGGTGGAGCCGGGCGAGTGGATCGTCCTCAGTCAGGTGTTCATTACGCGGCTGGAGGATCAACGGTTTCCAACTCGGGAAGAGTTGGACCGGGTGGCTCCGAAACATCCTGTCTACTTCCGGACTGGACCCGATGCGGCGGTCAATTCGCTAGCGCTGGAGATCAGCGGAATTGGCGAGGATTACAAGATCACCGACGACGGACCTGGTTATCTGGAGCGGGACCCTGAGACGGGACGATTGACGGGGATTCTCCGCAGTTGCACGAGGCTGGTCACGCCGCGGGCCAATAGTCGAGCGGCCACGGAGCTCGACCGGCGAGAACGGTTGCGGGCGCTGCTGGCTGACTACAACTCGGTGGGAATCACCAGCATTGCCGATCGCAATGCGAGTGATTCGGCGATCGATCTGTACCAGCAGTTGAAGGACGAACGGGCCCTCACCTGCCGCGTTTATTGCTATTACGGCGTGAACGCTCAATTGCCGATCGAGGAAGTGGAAGAGAAGATTGCCGAGGCAGCCTCCCATCCGGCGCACCAGTACGACGAGATGCTATGGGTGCGGGGGATCAAGGTCTTTCTCGACGGTGGCATGCTGACTGGCAGCGCGTATATGCGAGAGCCGTGGGGTGTCAGCAGTATTTATTCGATTAGCGATCCCGACTATCGAGGGCTGCTATACATTCCTCACAGTCGTCTGCTCCGGATGGCCCGGGCTGCCTTGCAGAATGGGCTGCAGTTTACCGCGCACTCGGTCGGCGATGGCGCCGTCCATGCGTTGATCGATGCCTATGCTGAGATCGACAAGGAATTCTCGGTCCGGGAGTCGCGACCGAGCATCACGCACTGCAATTTCATGAGTCCGGGGGCAATCAAACAGATGCGAGAATTGGGCGTTGTCGCCGATCTGCAGCCCGCCTGGCTGTGGCTCGACGGAAAAACCTTGACCAGGCAATTTGGCGAGGAAAGGCTGGCATACTTTCAGCCCTACCGGAGCCTTGCCGAAGCAGGGGTGATCGTTGGAGGTGGATCGGACCACATGCAAAAGATCGGCAGTCTGCGCTCGGTGAACCCCTATAATCCGTTTCTGGGTATGTGGATCACGCTGAAGCGGGTGCCTCAGGGAGCAGATGAACCGCTGCACCCAGAGCAGCAGACCAGCCGTGAGCATGCGATCCGGTTGTACACGATCAACAATGCCTACCTGACCTTTGAAGAGCAGACGAAGGGGTCGATCGAGACCGGAAAGCTGGCCGATTTCGTGGTCCTCAAGCAAGATATTCTGGAGTGTCCGCTCGATGAGGTGAAGGACATCGAAGTCGAGCAGACGTGGCTCGGCGGCCGGAATGTTTTCGAGGCGCGGTGAGGAGCATGTAGATTTCGTTATCCACGCCTTACGGTTCAAAGGTATTCCGGAGATGCATTGGCCGGTCCAGAGCGGGCCGGTTGCCGGCCGCGTTAGCCCCCTCACCCCAGCCCTCTCCCCCAAAGAGAATCGCGAAATTCTCAAAGGGTGAAGGTCGAGCAGTCGCCGCGATTCTCTTCGGGGGAGAGGGGGCAAAGAATTACACCAGCCCCGGGGGGAGGGTGAGAGAGAAAACCGGACGCTAGCGCGTGGCGGCTGATTTAACACACTGTTCTGTCATGGTCTGTTGCAACTTCCAACGCCACAAGAACTTGCGACAGATCTACCCAAACGCATGAATAATCCGGACTAGTGCGTGGCGGCTGGGGGGTTGGAATAGCACACGGCCAGCCAGAGGGTGGGTTTGTTTGGCGCGGTCCACTCGACGCGATGCTTTTGGTGAGCCGGGATATTCAGATAATCGCCCGGCTGCATCACTCTCGGCTGGTCTTCTCCGGCGATCCACAAGCCGGCTTCACCGGTGAGCAGGAGCACCCATTCGTGCTCGTCCTGGTCGTACCAGAAACCGGGCGGACTGGCTTGGCCGGTGGAGACGATTCGCTCGATGCGGACGTGCGTCCCCTCGGCCAGGACTTCGACAATTTCCTCGGGGAGACTCGTCTGAGGTGCAGATGGCAAGCCAGCGAACAGGTTCGACATCATGTCGCCCAGCTGTAATCCTGCTGCTTCTTGAAGCCATCCAGCCGTAGTGTCCCGTCGGCGAAAACGTTGAGTAGCGAGAATGCGTTGTTGGCCGCGCCTGTGCCTTCGACCATTGCTACGAGAGTGACGTAGTGGATGCCGGCGATGTGGTTGTAGTCATTGCGATGGCTGTGCCCTTGAAAGACGGCGAGCACGTTTCCGGATCGTTCGAGGATTTGGCGAACCGCTGGAGCATTCTTCACGCCATAGTGGTTGCTGACGTCGAGACGCTGGTGCGCGAAGACGATCGTTTTCTTTGAAGTCGACTGCAGGTCTGCGGCGAGCCATTCGAGTTCGTCGGCTGGGATGTTCGGGTCGGTCCACTCGAAATTTTTGCGTCCGTAGGGCTGTCCGTCGCTGCGGAAGCAGGAGTCGAGCACGACGAAGTGGAAGTTCCCGGCGTCGAAGGCATAGTACGATCGGGGCTGTTCGACGACGTCCAAGAACTCCTGCTTCGTCAGTGTGAAGACGCAGTGATTGCCGAGCACGTGATGGCGGGCATCGCTGATCGAGGCGAATTCTCGGTGGATCTTTCGCAGGTATTCCGTTTCTTCAGCAACCGTGTCGGCTGCGTCGATGAAGTCCCCCAGTTCAACAAGGAAGTTTGGCTGAGCGACTCTGAACGCGTCCCCCGCTTCGGCCAGTTTGCTCGGGGTCTCGCGATAGAACCGGGTGCCGGCTGGCGGGCGGTCGGCGTAGTGCAGGTCGGTAACCAGACCGATCTGCAGTTGGGGAGCCGGCTGCGGGGTTTCGGCGAGCAGGCGAGATGCAGCCCATGGCGTTCCGATGGCTGTCGCTGCGCCGCTCGCCGCAGCTAAAAAGAGCGAGCCGTCTTGAAGAAAAGCCCGCCGCGTCAACGGATGGGCGCTGCTGGAGCTGAGTGCAGTCATGGGTGGGATGCCGCGGGCGGGCCGCGTCGCTGGTAGGAGGACGCTGGATGGGAGAGGCCGGTTGGTCTCAGGTCGCTCTATTATGCCCCGCCTGGGACTGGGATTGAACTGCGATGTTTGGCGGAGCGTCATCCGGTTGGTGCTCCTGGAGCGCCTCCTCGAGTTTTCCCGCATCGAGCGCTTGCTGGGTTTGCTCCTGCGTCGAGCCTTCGATTTTGCGCGTCGCGTGGAGTGGCGTCCGATCCTCCTGCTCTCGCCGCTCTTTGAGGACATGGACGAGGGCTTCCGGTGGGATCAGTCCATGGTCAACGGCGTGCTCGGCCATCGCGAAACTGTCGGCAGCGAGCAGGAGATTGCTGCCGGCGGCGATGACTTCGGCCGCGAGTTCTTCGATTGCTTTGGCTCGCGCCGGCTCGCGGCTGACGTTTCGGATGTAGGTCGCCAGAACCCGTCCGGGATGCTCGTGAATGACGCGAAGGTAGATCTCTGGATCGTGTTGGCCGCTGTCGCCGATCAGCACGAAGGGGAGGTCGCTGTAGAGAGCAAGCATGCGGCGGATCAAGGTCAGCTTGTGATCTTCCGCTCGGCGGGGAAGAGGACGCTGCAAGGTAAGGCCCCACTCCCGCAGGAAGAGGATGGGACCGACGGGAATCCGATGCAGGTGAAAAAATTCCACCAGCACCTCGTAGATGCTCCAAGGACCTCGCGAGACGTAGAGCATGGGGTTCAGTTCGTCGCCGGCCAGGCCGTGGTGGAGCGACTGGTAGAAGGCGGCGACACCCGGGAAGGCGACGCGGCTGCGGGGGCCTTGGACAAAGAGTCGCCACATCATCAGCGCTTTATTGACGACCCCGGTATACATCACCGTGTCGTCGATATCGCTGATGATTACCCGCCGCGCGTTCTCCGGAGGAACGAAGAACAAGCCTTCAGCTTTGTTGGCACTCGCTTCGGGGCCGGCCAGTTCGAGGTCGAGCGAATGCCAAAGATGCTTCGACCGCAGCGGCTGGGAGAAGTGCATGTGGATTGAAAAGTAGCCATCGCGGTCGGTCCGCACTCGCTGTTCATCGCTGCCAAAGCGAGCGATGACGACGGCGTCGCGAACACCCCGGCGGACGAAGCGGCGAAAGATGTCGAGAAGATCGCGACGCGTGGTTTGCTTGGTCACCGACTGGCCGAGGCCGGGTTGCCGAAAAACGCGGCCCATCATGTACATTTCGCGGCTCGACCCGTAACCCCGATAGGGCTGGATTAGTAATCCACCGCGGCCGCGATCTTTCTGGACCGGGCGTGCGATCAGGTGGAGCAGCCGGCGGAGCGCCCGTCCGCTGCGCTTCAACACGTTGCGGGTTTTCATCAGCTTGGGGTGGCGGTGAGCGGAGTTTGCTTTCGCAGGTAAAGCAACTCCTGCGCCGAGCAACCGCCCAGCCCCCCGGGGCAACGCCACGGAACCCGCGGCTAGCGCCGTCGGCTCAGGAGAACCCGCGGCTAGCGCCGTCGGCTCAGGAGTGGAAGAACCCGCGGCTAGCGCCGTCGGCTCAGGAGTCGAGGGCAGTGGGTTCGCGGCTGGGCGGGGCCCTTGCGCGGCTGCGGATTCGCACTATGCTTGAGCCGCATTGCCCAACCTCATCTCCACCAACGGGGTCAGACCAACGTGAATTTCGAAGATCTGCAGTTTCCCGAATCGTGGCAGCGGTGGCGGGACTACTACCTCCCGGACGATATGACCGCTCGCTGGTTCACGGCGCTGGCGGTGTTTTTGGTCGCGGTCGCTGTGATCTCGATCGTGTTGAAGGTCCTGACGCGACAGGCCTCGCGGTTGGCGGCCCGGACGACGAGTGTGTGGGACGACGCGGCGGTCGACGCGCTGCGCGAGACCCGGACCTGGTTCATCGTGGCGGTCGCGGCGTTCTGCGGCAGTTTGATGCTTGGGCTCCCGGCACGAACCCAGGAGGTGCTGCAGGTCATCATCGTGCTCGTCCTGCTGCTGCAAGCCGGGTTTTGGGGCAACTCGCTGATCGGCGCCGCTGTCAGACGGTATACGGAGCAGAAATCGGTAGCCGATCCGGCGGCGGCCATGACGCTCTCGGCCCTTGCCGTGCTCGGAAAGATCCTGCTGTTCGTCGTGCTGGTGCTGTTGGCGCTCGACAATCTCGGCGTCGATATCACCGCTCTGATCGCAGGGCTCGGGATCGGCGGCATCGCGGTCGCGCTGGCGGTGCAGAATATCCTCGGCGACCTGCTCGCCTCGTTGTCGATCGTGTTCGACAAGCCCTTCGTGCCAGGCGACTTCATTACCGTGGGCGACAAGATGGGGACCGTGCAGAGCATTGGGTTAAAGACGACGCGCTTAACGAGCCTCTCCGGTGAGCAGCTCGTCTTCTCCAACAATGATCTACTTCAGAGCCGTATTCAAAATTACAAGCGGATGCGAGAGCGGCGGGTGGTATTCGCGATCGGAGTCACGTACGAAACGCCGCGATCGCTCCTGACCACCATTCCTCAGGTCCTTCGCGAGGCAGTAGAGCAGCAGGAAGAAACTCGCTTCGACCGCGCCCACTTCAAAAGCTTCGGCGATTTCTCATTAAATTTCGAAGTTGTGTACTACGTGCTCACGCCCGATTTCGCACGCTACATGGACATCCAGCAAGCAATCAACCTGGCGATCCACGAGCGGTTCGAAACGCTCGGTGTCGAATTTGCCTACCCGACCCAACTGCTGTATGTGAAGCAGGAGGGGGGGCCGGGGCTCGTGCCGCGCGGGGCGTAAGTGGTTCGTTGCGCAATCGTTTAACGGCAAGCCGCAGGCGACGGTGTTTTAAATAGCAGTCGCCTGCGGCTTGCCGTTAAACGATTTGGGGATCTAGAAAAGCAGTCGCCTGCGGCTTGCCGTTAAACGATTTGGGGA
>NZ_WRPR01000079.1 GCF_010367455.1 Candidatus Laterigemmans baculatus
AGGTGACCTTTGGTGGTCGGCGAATAAGGATTGTTGTTGCCTAGCATTCGTTGTCCGGTTGGTCGAAAGATCCGGACTGCACCGTTGGCATAACAATTAATTATGTGTGGCTCAGCGAGATTTTACTGAGAAGCATTCTTTGGCTGAGCCGCGGCATATCTGCGGCCCCCCGATCTTACGGGGCGGCATGCCGTGGTGTCAAAAAATTTTTTCCGCTCGCCGCGTTGCATGGGGGTCGGTAGTGGCGGGCGGAAACGCGGTTTCGACGGCAATACCGCAGGACACTTGGGGCTCAGATCGGCAACCCCCTTCTGCAGAGCCAGTGCCCGGCGACGCGGAAAATTTTCAGAATAGTGACTTGCCAGACAGCGGAACGCCCGTATAGATCCTATACAAAAATCGCCCCCCAGAGGACGGGGAGGCAACAGATCAGGCCGGAAAGCCTGACGTACGGGCTGGGTCAGGTCAGAAAGCATGACGTATGGGGCTTGGGGGAGGTAGCTATGGATCTCAATGTCTTTGTGCAGCGGCTGGGGCGGATGCATTTGAGTGGTGCGGAACAGACTTGGTATCCCAGGTGGGTCGAGGGGTACGCCCAGCACAACAGGCTCGAATCGCTTACGCCGCTGCCCATTCGCGAGAACCTGGTGATCGGTTTCTTGCGATCGCTGCGTGACAACCGGGTCCCTGCCTGGCGTCGGCTTCAGGCGGCTTGCGCATTGGAGGCGTATCAGCGGCTGGTGCTAGGCAGCGACGAGACTGACTTTCACCCGATCAAGTTGAAGCTCGGCGAAATCGCCCGCCGCGACGAGTTCTCCAACCAGGGGAGCGAGGAAGAGGCGCAGTTGGTGGAGGGAGAAGGAAATCCGGGGCGCGTCGATGAGGAAGAGCCTGAGATCGTGCAGCAGATGCGGGCGCGGATGCGGATGCTGCACCACCCCAAGAGCACCGAAGATGCCTATACGGGTTGGATTCGCCGCTTGATCCGCCACCTCGATGACGAGCGACTGGATCGATACGGCGAGAAGGAGATCGGCGAGTTTTTGACGGATCTCGCGGTCACGGGCGAGGTTGCGGCGGGGACGCAAAACCAGGCGCTGTCAGCCTGCTTGTTCTTGTACGGGAAAGTGCTGGGCCGCGAGGTTGGATTTATCAATGCACTGCGGGCGAGGGCGAGCGAGTACCGCCCGGTCGTGCTGACGAAAACTGAAGTCTCTGAGGTGCTCGGCTGGCTCCATGGCTCGATGCGGACCATGGGTTTGCTGATGTACGGCGGCGGGCTGCGACACCGCGAATGTCGGACGCTTCGGATCAAGGACGTCTGTTTCGAAAAGGGGCAGATTGTGGTCCGCAATGGCAAGGGGAACAAAGACCGAGTCACGGTATTGCCGGAGTCGGTCCATCAACCACTTCGGCGACAGATCGAAACGGCACGAGCGATTCATGCTGAGGATTTGGATCGGGGCTTGGGCGAAGTCTATTTGCCGTTCGCGCTGGCGAGAAAATACCCAAACGCCAACCGCGAACTTCGCTGGCAATACATCTTTCCTTCGCGGCAGTTGTCGAAAGACAATCGCAGTGGGAAAACGCGCCGCCATCATGTGCATGAAACGACTTTCCAAACGGCATTCCGCAAGGCGCTCCGCAGGACCGACATTACTAAGACCGCGGTGCCTCATACGCTGCGACACTCGTTCGCGACGCACTTGCTGGAGGACGGGGCAGATATCCGAACGGTCCAAGAGTTATTGGGGCACAAGGATGTCAAGACGACAATGATCTACACGCATGTGATGAATCGCCCGGGGCTGTGCGTGATCAGCCCGCTCGACCGGATGATGGGGACGGCGCCGGTAGCCGGTAGCCGGTAGCCGGGAGTAGGGAGTAGGGAGTAGGGAGTAGGGAGTAGGGAGTAGGGAGCAGGGAGCAGGGAGTAGGGAGTAGGGGGGGCCACGGACGGACACGGAAGCGCACGGAAAGCGGAAGGTCCGCGAAGAGCACGGAGAACGCTGACGCAAGGGAGGAGGGGAATGAGGGGTGGCAAGCTGAGATTCCCTGACTCTTCCGGAATCTATGTATGCACCTGGGCAGGGAAACAATCACCAATAATTCGAATAGCGGACACGGAAGGTCACGGAAAGGGGGAGGACCGCGGATAGCTCGGAGAACGCGGATGAAAGAAGGAGGGAGGTTTGGTGGGTAGCGATTTGGGATTTGAGATTTTTGAGTTTGGAAGGACGGGGGAGGGGAC
>NZ_WRPR01000080.1 GCF_010367455.1 Candidatus Laterigemmans baculatus
GAATCGCGGCAATCGCTTGACCTTCACCCCCAAACATTTTCGCGATTCTCTTTGGGGGAGAGGGTTGGGGTGAGGGGGTCTAAGCGGCCGGCTACGGCCCCCTCACCCTAGCCCTCTCCCCCGCGGCTCGGCTGCGGAACTTTCGTTCGCAGCCAAGCCGCGGGGGAGAGGGGACCGGAAAACTGCACGACTCCCGGGGGGAGGGTGAGATATTACCGGGGGCTAGCGCCCGGCGGCTGATGAATAATCCGGGCTAGCGCTCTCACTTCACCGCGACAAAAGTCATTCGCAGGTTGTGCAGCACTTCGGAGACGAGCTTCTGCTCTCCGGCGTCGAGGTTGCCTTTGGTCTTCTCCTCGAGCACGGCCAGCAGATCGATGTAGTGCTTGGCGATCGGCTTTTCGACTTCGCCGACTTTGCCATCGGGACCGGGGAATTGGCCGAGCGCCATCATCGCCTGGGTGGCGAGGGTCGTGACCAGGAAGTCGAAGCTGGCCGGCGGCAACTCCCCGCCGCCTCCCGCAGCACCTTCCGGCGCGGGGGCTGCCGCTTGGCCGCCGGCGGCCCCAGCGCTCTCGCCCGCGGTTTCCGCTTGCGGCACCGCGGCAGCGGCGGTCTCGTCAGCAGCGGTCTCGGCCTCGGAGCCAGCAGCGGCGGCCTGCTGCTGCTTAGCGGCCTGCTCTTTTTCCCGCTGAACCGATTCTTTCCAATCTTCGTCGACGACCAACTTCGGCTCGTCTTTGTCGGCATCAGACATTGCTTTTCACCTCCTCGGTTTCCGCCGCCGCGGGCAGGCTCTGCGCGTCCCCTTCGGCGCGGCGCTTGCGGCGCTCGATCGACGCCCCGATGAAGCCGGCGAACAGGGGATGAGCCTGCAGCGGTTTGCTTTTGAATTCCGGGTGGAACTGAACGGCCACGAACCAGGGATGTTCGGCCAGTTCGACGATCTCGACCAATTTACCATCGGGGCTGGTCCCGGCGAATCGCATCCCCGCCGCCTCGTACTGCTGGCGGTACTCGTTGTTGAACTCGTACCGGTGGCGGTGCCGTTCCTGGACGCTTTCGGCGGCATAGGCTGTCGCCGCGGCGCTGCCCGCAGCGAGTTGGCAGGGCATGCTGCCGAGCCGCATCGTGCCCCCTTTGTCGGTCACGTTCCGCTGTTCATCGAGCAGACAAATCACCGGGTGCGAAGCGTCCTTCTCGACCTCGGTCGAGTGGGCCCCGTCGAGCCCCATCACGTTCCGCCCGTACTCGATCACCGCGCACTGCATCCCGAGGCAGATCCCGAAGTAGGGAATACCTTTTTCGCGGGCGTAGCGAACCGCTTGCAGCTTGCCTTCGATCCCCCGCTCGCCGAACCCGCCCGGGACGAGGATCCCGTGGTAGCCGGCCAGCAGCCGCTCGGGGCCTTCGCGCTCGATGTCGCTGCTCTGGATCCGCCCGATGCGGACTTGCGCCCGATGGTGGATGCCGGCGTGATCGAGCGATTCGTAGATCGATTTGTAAGCGTCTTTGTGTTCGGCGTATTTGCCGACCACGGCGATCGACACTTCGTGCCGCGGATTCCGCAGCCCGTGCAGCAATTCGCTCCAGCGGGAGATGTCGAGCGACTTGGCCTGCAGCCCCAACCGCCGCACGATCAACTCGTCCAGACCGTTGTCGACCAGCGAAAGGGGGACTTCGTAGATCGAGAAATCCTTGTCCTTCTCCTCGATCACCGCCTCGCCGGGAACGTTGCAGAAGAGGGCGATCTTCTCGCGATCCTCCCGCGAGATGCTCCGTTCGCAGCGACAGATCAGGATGTCGGGCTGGATCCCGATCTCGCGGAGCTGGCCGACCGAGTGCTGGGTCGGCTTCGTCTTCAGCTCGTCGGCCGCCTTTAGATAGGGGACCAACGTGAGGTGCATGTAGAGGCAGTTCTCACGGCCCACATCCAACGAGAACTGGCGAATCGCTTCGAGGAACGGCAGGCTCTCGATGTCGCCGACGGTGCCACCGATCTCGGTGATCACCACGTCGACGTCGTCGCCCCCCATCTTCCGAATGACCGATTTGATCTCGTTCGTGATGTGGGGGATGACCTGCACGGTCTTGCCGAGAAATTGGCCGCGGCGTTCTTTCTCGATCACCGACAAATAGATCTGACCGGTCGTGTAATTGCAGTCGCGGCTCAGCGGCCCCGAGGTGAATCGCTCGTAGTGCCCCAGATCGAGGTCGGTTTCCGAGCCGTCATCGAGGACGTACACCTCACCGTGCTGGTAAGGGCTCATCGTCCCTGGGTCGACGTTGATATACGGATCCAGCTTCTGCATCCGGACCCGCAGGCCGCGTTGCTCGAGCAGCATCCCAATCGAAGCACTGGTCAGGCCCTTGCCGAGCGAGCTGACCACCCCACCGGTCACAAAGATATGTTTCGTCATGGGAGCGAATGATACCGCGCGGGTCTCGGCTTCGTTAGGCCTAACTATTCCCCTTCGACGCGGTGGCGAAAGGCTTCAAAGTCGTCCAACGTGTCGATCCCGGGAGTTGCCGCTTCGACGCGGCCGACGACGATCCCTCGCCCCGCTTCGAGAGCCCGCAGCTGCTCGAGCTTCTCCGCCTGCTCGAGCCTCCCGGGCGGCTGGGCGGCGAACCACTGCAAAAATTCGCGGCGGTAGGCGTACAGTCCAAGATGGTGCCAGAACAGCGGCGGTTCGGCATCGAGCTCCAACGCGCTCACGCCACCACGCACGTGGGGGACCGCCGCACGGCTGAAGTAGAGCGCCTGGTGGTCCGCTCCGATCACCACTTTGACGCAGCCCGGATCCTCCAGCCGCTGCGGATCGCGGATCGGCGTGGCGACGGTAGCCATCATGGCCGCGGGATATTTTTGCAGCAGCCCGGCGACCAAGTCGATCGCCGCCGGATCAATCTCCGGCTCGTCCCCCTGAACATTGACGAACACCGCCGTCTCGGGGAGCGTTGCGGCGACTTCGGCGACCCGATCGGTGCCGCTGGTGTGCTCCGGGTTGGTCATCAGCGCGCTGCCGCCGAACTCGTCGACCTCGACCGCCAGCCGCGGATCGTCGACCGCCACGATCACCCCTTCGGCACAGGCGGCCCGCGAAGCCGCTTCGTAGGTGTGTTGCAGCACCGATTTGCCGCCAGCTCGCAGCAACAGTTTTTCCGGCAACCGCGTGGAAGCCAGCCGAGCCGGAATCACGATCTGAACCTGCACCCCAGTCCACCTTTTGTGTTGCGGTTGTTGTTGCGAGCGAACCCCAATCATCGCCGATCCACGAGAGACAGCCAGAGGGCCAAGCCGCGCGTACATCGTCCCATCAGCCGCCGGGCGCTAGCCCCCGGTTCCCAAAAACGCGACAGGAACCGGACGCTAGCGCGTGGCGGCTGATTTTACCACCACCGCCCTCCCCCGCGTTTTTGTGCGCCGCGTTGGCAGCGGGTAGACTGGTCTGCACTCCGCCCCCTTCCCACCTCCGTGCGCACTGCCATGTTCCTGCGGTTGCCTCTTTCGCTGTTCGCCGTCGTCCTGGCCGGCTCGGCCGCGATCGCTACGGACGCTTCGGCCCCTGCGGAGACGACGCCCGAAGCGGTCGAATTTTTTGAGCGGCAAGTCCGTCCGCTGCTGGCGGCCAAGTGCTTTGCCTGTCACAGCGACGCGACCGACGAACCCAAAGGGGGCCTGCGGCTCGACTCGCTCGACGCGGTTCTCCACGGCGGTGACAGCGGACCAGCCGCCACGGCGGGGGATGTCGACGGCAGCCTGCTGATCGAGGCGGTCTCCTACGAGAGTGGGCTCGACATGCCGCCGAGCGAACCGCTGTCGGCGGCCGAGCGCAAAATCCTCGAACAGTGGGTTCGGCTCGGGCTGCCGTGGACGACCGCCAAGACTTCCGCCGGCGGATTCGATTTGCAGGAGCGGATCAGCTCGCACTGGGCCTGGCAGCCGCGCCGCATCACGCCGCCCCCCGAAGCCCCCCCTCGGCCCACCTCGAGCCAGCCCACTTCGAGCCAGCCCGAGTGGGCCGCCTCGGCGATCGATCGCTTCATCCGCCGGGGCCTCGATGAAGCGGGACTCGAACCGGCCGAACGGACTTCCCGCCCCGCCCTGCTCCGCCGCATCTACTTTGACCTGATCGGTTTGCCTCCCACGCCGGAACAGATCGCGCGGTTCGCGCAGGACGATCGGCCCGACGCCTTCGATCGGGTCGTCGATCGCCTGCTGGCCGATCCGCAGTTCGGCGTCCGTTGGGGACGGCACTGGCTAGACTTGGTCCGCTACGCCGAGACCTACGGGCACGAGTTCGATTACCCCATTCCGCATGCCTGGAAGTATCGCGACTGGGTCGTCGATTCGCTCAATGAAGATGTTCCCTACGACCGCTTTGCCACCGAGCAACTAGCCGGCGATCTCGTCGCCGATCCCCGCCGGGATCCGATCGACCAGACGAATCGATCGCTGCTGGGAACCGGATTCTGGTGGCTCGGCGATGCGGTCCACGCTCCAGTCGATGCTCGCGATGACCATGCGCTGCGAGTCGAAAACCAGATCGACGTCGCCGGCAAAACATTTCTCGGATTGACGATCGCCTGCGCTCGCTGCCACGACCACAAGTTCGATGCGATCCTTCAGTCGGACTACTATGCCCTCGGCGGCTTGTTGCAATCGACCACCCGCAGCCTCAGCCCGACCGATCCCGGGGGGCGGACGACCGCGGCGATCGACAAAGTGCGGCGAGTGGCCGCCGAGTTGCAGGCCGCCGTGCTCGCCGAGCAGAAATTACCGCCACCCCCCAACCAACCGCCCTCCAGCCGATCGCCAGCGATGCTGTTCGATTTCAGCGCGCGGTCCGCGACCGGAGCGACGACCAGCGGCTGGGCTTTCGATCGTCGCAGCCAAGCGGACTGGGCGGTCACCGTGCGGACGGCTCCGGCGGAACCCCTAGCGGGCACCGCAGAACCGACCGGACCCGCGGAACAAGCGGCGGGCTCGCGGGTGGTCGTCGAGCCGGCTTCCTGGGTCGACTCCAGTCGGCTTGGCCGAGCCGCCGTGGGCGTCTGGCGGTCGCCGCCGTTTGAGATCACCGGCGACACGCTGGCCTACCGCGTGATCGGCGAAGGCGAAGCGGAAGTCCGCTTGGTCGTCGAAGGCTACTTCATGAACGATTACCACCAACTGCTGTTTGGTGGGATTCGCTTCAAGCCGCCATCGGGCAGCCAGTGGCGGTGGCACATCCAGAGCGGCGACCTCCGCCACTACATCGGTCATACCGCTCATATCGAGTTGGTCGATCAGGGCGACGGTTTCGTGGGACTCTCGCACGTCCAGTGGCTCGGCGAGGGCGAGCATCCGTCGGCCGATGAAGGGCGAATGTCGCAGCTTCGCTCGCTTAGCCGCGAGGAACTCTCGCCGCACGCAGCCGAGCGGCTCGACGCATTCCTCGACGCCTCCTCAAATATTCCGGCTCCCACACCGGTGCTAGCCGCCGCCCCACTCCCGCCTCGCGACATTCCGCTGGCTCTCCGCGGCGATGCGGGGGCTCCCGGGGAGCGCATTCCGCGGGGTGATTTGACGGCGCTCGTGTCGACGCTCTCCTCGACCGCCACGAGCGTGGACCGAGGAGCGGGCGATCGCTTGGAGCTGGCGAGGAATTGGACCTCGGCCGAGAACCCGCTCTTTGCCCGCGTCGCGGTGAATCGTTTGTGGCACCACCTCACCGGCCGCGGGCTGGTCGCCTCGTGTGACAATTTCGGAGTCCTCGGCGACGCGCCCTCGCACCCCGAGTTGCTCGATTATCTCGTGGAAGACTTTGTCGCCGGCGGCTGGTCTTCCAAACGCTCGATCCGCGCGATCGTGCGGACGCAAACTTACGCGATGCGTTCCGAGCCACGGAGCGAAGCGCTGGCGGTCGATCCGACAAACCGCCTGCTGCACACCGCTCGGGTGCGACGACTCGAAGGGGAAGTGATTCGCGACGCAGCGCTACAGTTGGCCGGCTTGCTCGATCGACGGCTCGGCGGCCCGTCGGTGCCGATCCATCTCAGCGAAGAGATGACCGGTCGTGGACGGCCCGCTGAGAGTGGTCCGCTCGATGGCGACGGCCGCCGCAGCCTGTACATCGCCGTCCGTCGCAACTTCCTGTCCCCGACGATGCTGGCCTTCGACACTCCGATGCCGGCAACCACCGCGGGCCGCCGCAACGTTTCCAACGTCCCGGCCCAGGCGCTCGTGATGCTCAACCATCCCTTGTTCCACGAGGCCAGCGCGGCTTGGGCCGAACGCGTCGTTCCCCCGGGAGGGTCGAGCGACAGCGAGGGGAGGGCTGAGTCCAGCTTGCAAACGCCCTCCCCGCTCGTTCCTCGCGACCCTCCCGGGGGGAGGGTGACGGTGGAGCCGGAGCCGTCCCTTGCCCAGCGGGTGACCCGGATGTATCGCGAAGCGTTTGGCCGCGATCCCTCGGCCACGGAACTCGAGACCGCCATCGGCTTCCTGACTTCGGTGGACGCCGCGGACCGTCCCGCGGCTTGGCAGGAGCTCGCCCACGTCTTGTTCAACGTCAAGGAGTTCATCTTCCTGCCATGAAGCCGCCCGCTCCGCCCTACCAGTGCGCCCCACCCTACCAGTGCGCCCCACCCTACCCGTGCGGCCGGATGCGGCCGATCGAACTCTCTCGCCGCCAACTGCTGCGGGACGCCGCCTGCGGCTTTGGCAGCGTGGCGCTGGCCGCCCTGGCTCCACGCTACTCCGCCGCGGCCGAAGCGACGCACCATCGCCCGCGGGCCAAGCAGGTGATCTTCCTGTACATGGATGGCGGCCCGGGTCAGATGGACACGTTCGATCCCAAACCGCTGCTCGAAAAAGAGCATCGCAAGCCGTTTGCGATGAAGAAGGAGCCGACGCAGTTCGACAGCAACGGAACGACGCTGGCCAGTCCGTGGAAGTTCAAACAGTACGGCCAGAGCGGGTTGCCGATCAGCGATCTGTTCCCCCACCTCGCCACGCAAGCGGACCGGCTGTGCGTCGTCCGCAGCATGACCAGCGACTTTAGCGAACACACCAGCGCCAACTACTTCCTCCACACCGGGCTGGGGCTTGCCGGCCGCCCCAGCATGGGCGCGTGGATCACCTATGGGCTGGGCAGCGAGTGCGAGAATCTGCCGGGCTACGTCGTGATCAATGGCGGCCTTACGCCGCCGGGCGGGCTCGAGACGTTTGCCAGCGGTTTTCTACCAGCCGACTTCCAGGCCTCGGTGTTCGGCACCGGCCAGTCGCCGCTGGCGAATCTGCGGCCCCCCAGCAGCCCAGCCGGTGGGAGCTCAACCCGCGGCAACTCGGTCGGTATCCGTCGGCAGTTGTTGGCCGAGCTCGACCGGGCCTCGGCCGCCCAGCTCGGTTCGCCGGGGAGCCTCGAAGCAGCGATCCGCAATTACGAGATGGCGTTTGCGATGCAGACCGCCGTCCCGGAGCTGGTCGACTTCAAGGACGAATCGGCCGAGACGCTTGCCGCCTATGGGATCGATCACGCGTTCAAACCGACGGCGATCTACGCGCGCCAGTGCCTCTTGGCCCGTCGCTTGATCGAACGCGGCGTGCGGTTCGTCGAATTGACCTGTCCGGTGACCGAGGGCAACGACCGCTGGGACCAGCACCGCCGGCTGAAGAAGGGGCACGAGGACAACGCCCGAGCGGTCGACCAACCGATCGCGGCGCTGCTGGAGGATCTCGCCCGCCGCGGAATGCTCGACGAGACGCTGGTGGTCTTTGCTGGCGAGTTTGGACGGACGCCGTTCGCCCAAGGGGTTGATGGCCGCGATCACAATCCGTTCGGGTTCAGCATCTGGATGGCGGGCGGGGGAGTCGCCGCCGGAACGGCCTATGGAGCGACCGACGAGTATGGGTACAAAGCGGTCGAGAACCCGCTGCAAATGCATGACCTGCACGCGATGATGCTGCACTTGCTCGGCATCGATCACCGCCGCCTGACCTTCCGCTTCGGAGGTCGCGACATGCGGCTGACCGACGTCCACGGCCGGATCATCCCCGAGCTGCTCGGCTAGCGTACCGCTCATCCCCCAATCGTTTAACGGCAAGCCGCAGGCGTCGGTGTTTCCAAAAGCAGTCGCCTGCGGCTTGCCGTTAAACAACTCAATCGACACCACGCAATGATTCCACTGCCCAACGACAGTGTCCCCTCTTCTTCCTCTCTCCCGATCGTCGACGATTCGAGCGTTTGCGCCGTGACTCCGTTTGCCGCCAAGGTGGCTGAGGCGGGCGGTTCGCTCCGCCGGGAGCGGCTGAGCACCGTGCAGGTGAATCTTGGCAAGCTCTGCAACCAAGCCTGCAAGCACTGCCATGTCGAAGCGGGGCCGACCAAAACCGCCGAGAACATGGACCGGCGAACCGCCACGCGGGTGCTGCAGTTGATCGCCGACGAAGAGCAAGTCGAGTGCGTCGACATTACCGGCGGAGCTCCCGAGCTGAATCCCCACTTCCGCGACTTCGTCCGCGAGCTTTCCCGCGACGGGCGTCACGTCATCGACCGCTGCAATTTGACGGTGCTGAGCGAACCGGGTCAGGAGGAGACGGCCGAATTCCTCGCCGAGCATCGCGTGGAGGTGATCGCTTCACTTCCCTGCTATTCGGCCAAGAACGTCGACACCCAGCGCGGCCGCGGCGTCTTTGAAAGGAGCATCGAGGGGCTGCGGCGACTGAACGAACTCGGCTACGGCCAGAGCGAGTCGGGACTGCGGCTGCGATTGGTTTACAACCCGCTCGGACCGACGCTGCCGCCCCCGCAGGAGTCGCTCGAGGCGGACTACAAGCGCGAGTTGCTCGAGGCCTTTGGAATCCGCTTCAACCAGCTGATCACGATCACCAACTTGCCGATCAAGCGGTTCCTGTGGGACCTGCAGCGGAGCGACCGCCTGGAAGCGTACATGCAACTGCTGCACGAGCACTTCAATGCCGAGGCGGCCGCGGTGGTCATGTGCCGCTCGCTGGTCTCGATCGGTTGGGACGGCAGACTCTACGACTGCGACTTCAACCAGATGCTGGAGCTGCCGATCGCCGGTCACGCCACGACCGTCTGGGAGATCGACTCACTGGGCCAGTTCCTCAACCGCCCGATCGCCGTGGCCGACCACTGCTACGGCTGCACCGCCGGAGCCGGCAGCAGCTGCACGGGAAGCTTGCTGCAGTAACGGTTAGGCCGCGACGGCGACCAGCTCTTGGTGGACGCCTTCGATGTGGGGGCCGTCGATCTGCTCGAGGTCCTCGGCGTAACCGACCATCAGCGCCAGATCGGCTAAGCGGTTGATCCGGCGGGGGATGCCGGCAGTCCGCATGTGAAGCATCTCCAGGGCCGCGGGAGTGAAAATTTCGGCGGCGTCTCCGTCGACCGTCCGCAGGCGATGGGCGATGTACTGGGTCGATTGCTCGAGGGTGTAGCGGCCGAGCATCGCTTTGACCGAAATCCGCTGGTCGAGCGAATGGCTGCGTTCGACCAATCCCAGCAACGTGGCATCGCCGACCAGGATCATCGTCAGCGCCGCTTCCGATTCGGTCGCACCGGCGCGGAGATTCAACAACAGACGCAGCGTCTCGAGCTGATCGGGATGGGTCAGCAGATGGGCTTCATCGATGATCAGCACCGCGTGCCGACCCGCTTCGACGTTCTCCCGCAAGAATCGCTCGATCCGCCGCAGCGAAGCCACCGCGGTCTCGCTCGAACTGAGCTCTTCGCCAGTCAGTTCATCGGCGACGTAGCCGAGCAATTGATCGCCCGTGAGCCGCGGAAAGACGACTCGCGTGACCGGGGTGAGATCCTCGGGCAGTTGTGCAACCAAGGCTTCGATCAGCATCGTCTTTCCCATCCCGCTGTCGCCGCACAGCGTCATCGCGGCGCGGCGGCTCTCGACTCCATAGCGGAGTTTCAGCATCGCCGTGCGGTGCACGTCCGAAGGAAAGTAAAAACGGCTCTCACACCAGTTCTCGAACGGGCGACCGCTGAGCTTCCAATGCCGCTGGTACATCTTCAATCCATCCGAAGGTTGGGAACTTGTGTGACGGGTGCGCAGGAATCAGTCGGCGAAGTTTTCGACGATCCCGAGGTTCTCAATGCCAAACCGCCGCAGCTGCCGCAGGCAAGCTTGCTGGGCAACCGGATCGTCCCCCCGGGCATCCTCGACCACGAGCGCCGCATCGATCTGACACGTCGACTCGGCCGAACCGGCTAGCGGGGCTCCCGGAATCCAGTCCCGAGAGTCAATCGCTCCGGCGTCGAGGATCACCAGGTCGAAAGCCGCCGAGAGCTGGTCCAGCATGGCAGCGGTTGCGGCCGCGTCGGGAGCCGGCGCGTCGGGAGCCGGAGCGGCAGTCGACCGGGAGGCGAGGAGCGGCAGGACCGCGAATCCGTCCTCGACCGAACTCACCGCAACTTCCTCCGCTGGCAGCCCGCTGCGGAGGGCCTCGTCCCAGCCCTGTTCCACTTCCAGCCGGAGTTTTTCCACCAGCGCCGGATGATCAAGATCGCCGTCGACCAACACCACCCGCGCTCCGGTTGCTGCGACCAGCCGAGCCAATGCGATGGCTAACGTGGAGCAGCCCTGGCCGCGACGCGGACTGGTGACCGCCAACAATTTGAGTCCCTCGGCGCAAGCTCCCCGCAACCGCCGCGCAGCTTCCCCCAGCGGGCTGGCCGGTCGGATCAGCTCGCAAATCGTCTCCTCAAAGTCAAACCGCTCGACTTCCCAAACCGCCTGAAACGAAGCCGCCGGAGTCTCGTCCGCCGCGAGCCGAGCCGTCGATTCGCTGACTTCGATGTCGCTCCCTCGGCCAGCGGTCCCGCGCTCCGTCGTGGCCGCTGGGGCCGGAACTGCTGGGGCCGGAACTGCTGGGGTTGGCTGGCTCTGCGGCGGCGCGTCGACCAGGTCGAATGCCGAGAGGTTCAACGAGACCGGTTGGTAATGGGGCCCCTGGAGTTCGTGGGCCGAGTCGAACACCAGCACCGAAGGGGCCGCGTCGATCGACGGCCTGGCCGGTGCCGATCCGGAAGCTGGCGGCGGAGTCGAGGGACGGGTATCCGCAGCAGCCTTCCCGCGGACACGCCCCGCGGCGGCTTGACCGATCGTCGAGGCGGAATCGCGGACCGCTTCGTCGCGACGCACCACCGAGCGGTCGTCGCTGTCGATCCATATCTTGGAGGCCGTCTCCTGCCCTTGCTCGCCGAGCCGTTCTTCGGCGGACCCCCTCGGCTGAACCCGCGCCACTGGCCCACGGTCCTTCGCGTATGCCTTCAGGAAGGCTTCGTCGAGCTTACTCATGATGGCGGGTACCTACGGTGCAGTGGAAAGAATCCAAGGGGTGGGGTCTGACGAGGGAATCGCGCAGCCAAGCCGATGCGACTCAAGGAGTGGCTGGATACTCGGTGCCCGAGGAGTACCCGCTCGAAGGAGCCGGAGGAGTACCGGGGTACTGAGTACTGGGGTACTGAGTACTGGGGTACTGAGTGCCCGAGTCCTGAGGACCGGGGTACTGAGTACTGGGGTACTGAGTACTCGGGTACTGCGTACTCGGATACTGCGCGGCTGGTCCCTGCTCACTGCCTGAATACGGATCGCTCGGCATCTGCCCCTGCCCAAAACCGCTGGAGTAGGGATTGCTTTGATACGGGTTCTGAGCCGTTCGCGCCGCGGGGCCTTCGGGGCCTGCCGCAAAGCCGCGTTGGCCGCTCGGGTTCCGCGGCGGATTGATCGCCGGGTACGCGCCGGCACCACCGGGAGTTGGGCCGTAGGGAGATGGGTCGGGTTCGCTCGCCGGCGCGGCGGGGCCGTAGGGGGACGGCGGCTCGGTCGCCGGCAAGTACTGCGACCAGTCCACGACTCCCGCCGGCTGGTCGGTCGTCGAATAGTTGGGAGCCGGCGCCGCTTCCGCTGGAGGCCCGATTCCGGCGACAGCCGCATCGACGGCCGCGCGAATCGCATCTTCCGGCGTGATTCCAGCAGCGGCGGCGTTCGGCTCGGCCGGCGTGGTTCCGCCGGCGCGGCGGTCGGCTTCGGTGATGAATTGTCGCGTCGCTACCGAGATCGGCTCGGACTGCGATTCCTCCGAGAGTTCGACGGAGCTTCGCTTCGTCCCCGCATCGGCAGGGGAGTCGGGGTTCGCCGCTTGGAGCCCGGCCAGGTCGAACGCTGGAACCGCCGCTCGCGGCCCACCACTGGTGCGAGCCTCCGGCACGGGACGATCGGTCGAAGCGGGATTGAACTCCACCGCAGGCTTATCGGTCGCCGAGCCGAACAAACCGCTGGCGGCTTGGTTGTCGCTGGACGCGGCCCCCGTCGCTTCGCTCGCGCCAGCCCGTGGGTCGCCCCCAGCGCGTGGGTCGTCGGTAGCCTGCTGAGCACCGGGCGATTGGGGAGCGTTGGTGGCGGTCGGCTGCTGGCTTCGCGTCGCGGCTTCGCGTGCCGGGGTTTCGTCGAGCGCGGGCAAGTCGAGGTTGGCGAGCGTCTGGTTGGTATCGGTGGGCGTGCTTCCCCGGTTGGCGAGCACCGCCACGGTGGCGACGGCTCCGATCAGCAACAGCAGCACCAATCGCGAGCCGATGCCCTCCATCCAGCCTCGGCCGGCCGGGGCGGGGAAATTCTCCAGCGGCGTCCGGACTTTGGGAAATTTGTCCTTTTCCGCGGCTTTCGGAGCAGGGCTTTCCGCAGCCCCGAACGGCGGCGCGACAGTCTCCTGAAGCGGCGCGGGAGGGCTCTGAAACGGCGCAGCGCCTTGCAGCGGGGCGGCAGGGCTCTGAAACGGCGCAGCGCCTTGCAGCGGGGCTGTGCCTTGCAGGGGGGCTGTGCCTTGCAGGGGGGCTGTGCCCTGCAGGGGGGCTGTGCCCTGCAGCGGGGTGCCCGGTGAGACCTGCGGAGCCGGCTCGAGCGGTTGCGGAGGCTCTTGCAGAGCGGCGGCCGCGTCTCCCGGAGCGGGATGCTTCTTAACCGTCGGCACCCGGAACAACGTCGGCGGCCGGTCGACCACCCTCTCGGCGTTGACGAAGATGCGTTGCGGGTTCCCGCCGGGCGGGGTCTGCGGTGTCGAAGCCGTCATGATTCATCTTCCTTGATTGGCGACGGGTGTCGGCCATCCGCTGAGCTCTCCCTCGTGGAGAAGCGCAACTCACTGCTGTCCGGTATCGGATCGCACTGTGGCGGTCTTGAGCTTTTTGCGGGATACCGAAAGAAGACCGGTTAGGCAAGATCGTTCGGTTGCGCGGTGGGAGCCGAAGGCGCTAGCCTCGGGCCTCGCAGCCTCGGGCCTTCCGCTGCAGAACCCGCGGCTAGCGCCGTCGGCTCAGTGTTTTCAGACAGAGTCTAGCGCCCGGCGGCTGATGAACCCGATCTGCGAGAGGTTTTTTCAAAACCTTGCCGAAATCGGCCTTACATGGGACGATTGGACGGATTCCCGTTACGACCGCGACACTGGCGGGGCGAGGTTGTGGATTCGGCCTCTCCGCTCGGCTTTCCGTGGTCACGCCACCTTTTGTTCAAACCGACATGCTTCAAACCTCACCCACCTCGGACCTGATCGCCGAACTGCTGCAAACCCGCATCCTGATGCTGGATGGCGCGATGGGCACGATGATTCAGCGGCTCCACTTGGACGAAGCTGCGGTTCGGGGGGAGCGGTTTCGCGAACATCACAAAGATCTCAGTCGCTTCTCGGACATTCTCTGCCTGACGCACCCGGAGAAAATTACCGATATCCACCGGGCGTACTACGAAGCGGGAGCCGACATTGTCGAGACCAATTCGTTCGGCGCCTCGCCGGTCGGCATGGTCGAATTCGACTTGCCGGTCGAATTGGTCGACGAGATCAACGCCGCCGCGGTTCGCTGCGCCCGGGCGGCGGCCGAGGAGTGGAGCGACAAAACCCCCGATCGGCCGCGGTTCGTCGCCGGCTCGATCGGGCCGACCAGCCGGCAGACGGCGATCAGCACGCGGGTCGAGGATGCGGCCCACCGCGACGTGACGTTCGAAGAAATGACGGCCAGCTACAGCCGCCAGGTCGCAGCCTTAATCGAAGCGGGCGTCGACATCCTGCTGCCGGAAACGCAGATCGACACGTTGAATTTGAAAGCCTGCCTGTTTGCGATCCGCGATTACTTTGACCAGGGGGGACGAGTCGTCCCGGTGATGGTCAGCGGAACTTTCGACAAAGGGGGTCGCACGTTCGTCAGCGGCCAGAGCATCGAAGCGTTCGTGACGGCGATCGGCCACTTCCCGCTCCTCTCGGTCGGGATGAACTGCGCCCTCGGGCCCGACGTGATGCGACCCCACCTCGAACAGCTCTCGCAGGTCGCCCCGCTTCCCATCAGCTGCTACCCGAACGCCGGGCTGCCCAACGAGATGGGCCAGTACGACCTGGGGCCTAAGAAAATGGCCGAGATGATCGGGGATTTTGCCGCCAGCGGCTGGCTGAACATCGTCGGCGGTTGCTGCGGGACGACGCCCGAGCACATCCGGGCGATCTCCGAGCGAATCGAGGGAGTCGCACCGCGGAAGGAGCCGGAGACGCCGGTCTACACGCGGCTCTCCGGCCAGCTCCCCTTTGCGATGCGTCCCGAAATTCCCTTCACGATGGTCGGCGAGCGGACGAACGTGACTGGGAGTCGCGCGTTCAAGCGTCTGATCCGTGAGGAGAAGTACGAAGAGGCGGTCGAGGTCGCTCGCCAGCAGGTGCAAAACGGGGCCTCGATCATCGACATCAACTTCGACGACGCGCTGCTCGACGGCGTGGAGGCGATGACGCGGTTCCTCCGCTTGATCGCCGGCGATGACGTCGTGGCGGCGGTCCCGGTGATGATCGACAGCAGCAAGTGGGAAGTCCTCGAAGCGGGGCTGCGGAACGTCCAGGGCAAGGCGATCGTCAACTCGATCTCGCTCAAGGACGGCGAAGAGGAGTTCCTCCGTCGCGCTCGGCTGGTCCGCCAGTACGGTGCGGCGGCCGTCGTGATGGCGTTCGATGAGCATGGTCAAGCGGCCGAGACCGACCACAAGGTGGCGGTCTGCAAACGCGTCTACGACCTGCTGGTCGAGGAAGTCGGGTTCCCGCCGGAAGACATCATCTTCGATCCCAACATCCTGACCGTGGGGACGGGGATTGAGGAGCACAACAACTACGCGGTCAACTTCATCGAGGCGGTCCGCCAAATCAAACAGCTCTGCCCGGGAGCGAAAACCAGCGGCGGGGTCAGCAATATCAGCTTCTCGTTCCGCGGCAATGACCGCGTTCGCGAAGCGATGCACAGCGCGTTTCTCTACCACGCGGTCCGCGCGGGTCTCGACATGGGGATCGTCAACGCCGGCCAGCTCGAAGTCTACGAAGAGATCCCCAAAGAGTTGCTCGAGCACGTCGAGGATGTGCTGCTCAACCGCCGTCCCGACGCCACCGACCGGATGCTCGCTTTCGCCGAGACGGTCAAAGGCGAAGGCATGAAAGCGGCCGGCGAGGATCTCTCCTGGCGAGAGACCGACGTGCGAGCTCGGCTCAAGCACGCGCTGATCAAGGGTATCGACAAGTATGTCGTCGAGGACACCGAGGAAGCCCGGCTGCAAATGGACCGCTGCCTGGACGTCATCGAAGGTCCGCTGATGGATGGCATGCAGGTCGTCGGCGATCTGTTCGGCCAGGGCAAGATGTTCCTGCCGCAGGTCGTCAAATCGGCTCGCGTGATGAAGAAGGCGGTGGCGCACCTCGAGCCGTTCATGGAGCAGGAAAAGATCGAGCTCGGCGTCGAATCCCGTTCGAGCCGAGGCAAATTCTTGATCGCTACGGTTCGCGGCGACGTCCACGACATCGGCAAAAACATCGTCGGCGTGGTGCTGGCGTGCAACAACTACGAAGTCATCGACCTCGGCGTGATGGTCTCGAGCGAAGAGATCCTCGAAAAGGCGGTCCAGCACGACGTCGATATGATCGGCCTCTCGGGACTGATCACCCCCAGTCTCGACGAGATGGTGCACGTCGCTCGCGAGATGAAGCGGACGGGCATGAAAATGCCGCTGCTGATCGGCGGAGCGACGACCAGCGCCAAGCACACCGCCGTCCGCGTCGCCCCGGCGTACGACGGGCCGGTGGTCCACGTGATCGATGCCAGCCGCAGCGTGGGCGTCGTCGAGAAATTGATCAGCACCGAGAACCGCGACGCGTTCATCGCTCAGAACCAGCAGACGCAGGAGCAGCTCGTCGCCAGCTATCGCGAGCGACAACAGAAACTGGTGCCCTACGCCGACGCCCTGGCCGGTCGCTTCAAAACCGATTGGCAGTCCGTGCGGATCGACACCCCCGAGTTCACCGGCACGCGCATCTTGCGCGACTTCCCGCTCGGAGAAATCCGCTCCTACATCGACTGGTCCCCGTTCTTCATGACCTGGGAGCTGAAGGGGAAATATCCCAAGATCTTCGACAACGAACAGGTCGGAGCCCAAGCTCGCGAACTGTACGACGACGCTCAGAAGTTGCTCGACAAGATCATCGCCGAGAACCTGCTCCGGGCGCACGCCACCTACGGCTTCTTCCCAGCGGCCAGCGAGGGCGACGATGTGATCCTCTACACCGACGAGTCCCGCTCGAGCGAATTGACCCGGTTCCATTTCCTCCGCCAGCAGTGGGAGCGGAAGGGCCAAACCTCCTACCGCTCGCTGGCCGACTACGTGGCCCCGGTCGACAGTGGACGCCAGGACTACATCGGAGCGTTCGTGCTGACTGCCGGCGACGGCGCCGAGGAACTGGTCGCCCATTACCGCGAGCAGCACGACGATCCCTACAACGCCATCATGGTCCAGGCCGTCGCCGACCGCTTGGCCGAGGCTTTCGCCGAACTGCTGCACGAGCGGGTTCGACGCGAGTGGTCCTACGGCGTCGAGGAATCACTCTCCACCGAAGACCTGATCGCCGAAGCGTATCGCGGCATCCGTCCCGCCGCCGGCTATCCGGCCTGTCCGGATCACACCGAGAAGCGGATCCTGTTCGATCTGCTCGAGGCCGAGCAGCGGACCGGTGTCGAGCTGACCGAGAGCTTCGCGATGACGCCGGCGGCAAGCGTCAGCGGGTTGTACTTCGCCCACCCCGAGGCGAGGTACTTTACCGTCGACCGCGTCACCCGCGACCAGACCGAAGCTTACGCCAAGCGGAAAGGGGTGCCGCTCCGCGAGATCGAACGCTGGCTGGCCCCGAACTTGGCCTACGATCCCGACTGAGTCTGCAGCATAGTCGCCTTTCGCTCCGCGAAAGTAGCGCAGAGGCGCAACTCTCATCATCCCTTTTTTTAGTCGCCTTTTTAGTCGCCTTTCGCTCCGCGAAAGTTGTGCGAAAACGCTGCTTTCGCGGAGCGAAAGGCGACTATCCTCCGCTCACCCAATTCGCTCATGACACGACGCTACATCACGCAATTCGAACCGCAGGACCAACTCGATCAGACGTTTCGCGCGGCCGACAAACAACTCCGGGCCAACCGCCAGGGAGGCAAGTACATCCTGCTGAAACTGTCGGACCGGACCGGCACCTTGACCGGGATGTTCTGGAACGCCGACGAGCGGGTCTTTGACTCGTTTTCGCGGGGCGATTTCGTGCGCTGCAAAGGCCGCACGCAATTGTTCAATGGCGGGCTGCAGATGATCGTCAGCGAAGTCACGCGGGTCGATCCCGCCGAGGTCGATCCGGCGGACTTCGATCGCTTCGATGCCGACCGCGCGGAAGCCTTGGTCGAGCGGGCGAGCGAGCTGATCGAGAGCATGGAGAATCCCTTCCTCCGCCAGATTGGGCAAGCGTTCCTGGCCGATGAGGCGTTCCTGGAGCGGCTTAAGCAGTCCGCCGCCGCGGTCAACAACCACCACGCCTATCCCGGGGGCCTGCTGCAGCACACGGTCGATCTGATGGAGCTCGCGAAATTGGTCGCGGGCCGCTATCCGCAGCTCGACGGCGACCAACTGCTGCTCGGCGCGTTCCTGCACGATCTGGGCAAAGTCGAAGAGCTGGCCGGCGGCGACGAAACCAGCTACACCGATCGCGGCCAACTGGTCGGCCACATCGTGATCGGCGTGCAGATGCTGGCGGAAAAGATCGCCGAGGTCGAACGCAGCGGCGGCGAAGCGGTGCCGCAGCAACTGCGGTGGAAGCTCGAACACCTCGTCCTGAGCCATCACGGGATGCTCGAATACGGCAGTCCTAAAATCCCGCTCACGCTCGAAGCGCTCACGCTGCACCACTTGGACAACCTGGACGCCAAAATTGCCTCGGCCACTTCGATCATCGAGAATGACGTCGCCGCCGACGGCAACTGGACCAACTACAACCCCGCGCTGGGCCGCAAGCTCTGGAAGCCGACGCAGCCCACCGCCGAGTCCTGACCGCAAAGCACTCCCATGTCGATGCTCCCCACCCCACCCCGCCCTGCCGTCGTGCTGCTCTCCGGCGGACTCGACAGCACGACCTGTTTGGCGATCGCCCAGCACGAGGGCTACGAGGTGCACGCATTGAGTTTCCGCTACGGTCAGCGGCACACGTATGAGCTACAGCGGGCGATGGAGATTGCACAGCGGGCGAAGGTCGCGTCGCACGTAATTGTCGACGTGGACCTGGCGGCCATCGGTCACTCCGCCCTGACCGATCCGTCGATCGCGGTCCCCAAAGCGGCTGGCATCAGCGAGATCGGTGAAGAGATTCCAGTCACCTATGTGCCCGCGCGGAACACCATCTTCCTCGCGCTCGCGCTCGGATTCGCCGAGACCCTTCACGCTCAGGAAATCTTCATCGGCGTCAACGCCCTCGACTACAGCGGGTACCCCGATTGCCGCCCCGAATTTATCAGAGCCTTCGAGCAGATGGCGAATCTGGCGACCAAGGCGACGATCGAGGAACATCACACGATCCGCATCAACGCCCCGCTGATCGATCTCAGCAAAGCGGAAATCATCGCCCGCGGACTCGCGCTCGGCGTCGACTATAGCCAGACCCTCTCGTGCTACGATCCGGGCGAGGGAGGCGTCCCCTGCGGCCACTGCGACGCCTGCTTGCTCCGCCAACAGGGCTTCGAGGCGCAAGGCCTCCAAGACCCGGCCCGCCGGTAGCGTACGTCAGAAAACCCGGCGATTTCACTCTTTTGAGCCGTAGGCGCTAGCCTCGGGTGAGCCGTAGGCGCTAGCCTCGGGCCTCGCAGCCCCGGGATTTCCGCTGCAGCACCCGCGGCTAGCGCCGTCGGCTCACGGTTTTCTGACAGAGCCCACCGTACGTCAGGCTTTCCAGCCTGACCCCCACCGCAGCAAGTCAGCCTGGAAAGGCTGACGTACGGGAGCGGACGTACCTCTCAGCTGTAGAACTGGCCTTCGCCGGTGGCTTCGAAGGCGTTCGGATAGTGCTCGATCCGCTCCGGTTCCGGGGCCCCTGCATCGGTCCACCAGACGGCGACGACGTCGAACCGAGCGCGATGCTCGAGCAGCTTGTGGCGTTTGAGATATCGCAGCGCCGCCCGCGTCAGCCGCTGCTGTTTATCGGCGTCGACTCGTTCGGCCGGGTTGCCGGGAAGTCGCGTCCCTTGGGTCTTGACCTCGACGAACACGATCGACGGCTGGCCGAGCGTTTTCCGGTCCAGGGCGATCAAGTCGATTTCGCCGCCGCGGTCGGTCTCGCCGGCGGCCAGGATCCGGTAGCCTTTGCGGCGCAGCAGGATTGCCGCCGCTTGCTCGCCTCGTTTACCGAGCGAAGCGGCGGGATCGATCGCGCCGAATCGCCAGCGGTCGAATCGGCTGCGGAGTCCGCGGAGGTAGTCCGCCAGCGACTTAGCCGCGGCGGCGTTCTTTGAGGCGGACCGCTTTGCCGACGCGATCGCGGAGGAAGTACAGCTTGGCCCGCCGCACAACGCTGCTCCGCTTGACTTCGATCTTCGAGATCCGCGGGCTGTGCAGCGGGAACTTCCGCTCCACCCCTTCGCCGGCCACGATCCGGCGGACGGTGAACATCTCGCGGCTGCCCGAGCCGCTGCGGGCGATCACGGTCCCGCTGAAGATCTGGATCCGCTCTTTGTCGCCTTCCAAAATCTTGGTGTGCACGTCGACCGTGTCACCGACTTCGAACGGCGGGACGTCTTCTTTCAGATTGGGCTGTTCGACCAACGCCATCAATTGCTGGCTCATCGTTTTCCTCTCGGCACAATTTAACGTTTAAATATTTTCATCCAGGAGGTCCTGGCGTCGTTGGCGGGTTCTCTCGCGACTCATCTCCGCTCGCCAGGCAGTGATTCGCTGGTGGTCTCCGGAGAGCAGGACTTCGGGGACCGTGTGCCCTCGGTATTCGCGAGGGCGGGTGTACTGTGGAAATTCGAGTAAACGGTTACCGCGGCTGAATGAATCTTCGAAACTGCTTTGTTCGTCACCCAACACGCCCGGCAGCAACCGCACGATCGAGTCGATGACGACCATCGCCGCCACCTCACCACCATTTAAAACAAAATCGCCAACGCTGATTTCCTCCGGCTGGAGGATCTCGATGACGCGTTGATCAAAACCTTCGTAGCGACCACAGAGCAACAGCAGTCGCTCGGATGTCGCCAATTCCTCGGCCAGCCTCTGATCGAGTCGCCGGCCCTGCGGAGTCAGGATCAGCCGCCGCGCCGGGCGGGGATCGAACGTCTCCACGGCTTCGACCGCTGCGACCGTCGGGGCGACCTGAAGCAACATCCCGGGGCCGCCGCCGAAGGGTCGGTCGTCCACCTTGTGGTGCTTCGGGTCGTCGGACCAATCCCGCAGGTTGTGGCAAGCGATGTCGACCAACCCGCGGCGAATCGCCTTCTCCAATAAACTCTGCGTCAGGTAACCGTCGAAGATCGCCGGAAACAGGGTGATAATGTCGAACCGCATCAGCCCTCGGCCGGTGCCTCTTCACTCGCCGCGGGCGCTTCCTCGGCGGGGGCGGCTTTCTCGGCCGCCGGTGCGGCCGCCGGGCGAGCCGGAGTGGGCTGCGGGGTGTACTGTTTGCGTTTGCCGAGCCGCTCGAGGGCAGCTTCCTGCGCCGCCAGGTGGGTTCCGTCGGTGCCGTACTTCTTGATCAGGACCGCCGCCTTGTCGCTCGGCTGCGCCCCGACGCCCAACCAGTAATCGATGCGGTCGGCTTTGAGCCGCGCCCGGGCATCGGTCTCGGGCAACATCGGGTCGTAATGTCCGAGCTCTTCGATCACCCGACCGTCGCGGGGGGCCCGGGCGTCGACCGCGCAAAGACGGAAGTACGGACGGTGGGTCCGGCCCATTTTCTTCAGTCGGATTCTGACTGCCACGATAAAAACTCCTCGATCAAACCGATATGATTAAATAGTGGTGATTGGCCAAGCGGGATTCCACAAACCGCTCAGCCCCCTTTGCGCCGACGTCGACGCAATTCCTTTTCTCGTTCTTTTTTCAGCTTCGCCCGCTCGGCGTTGCTCAACCGTTTGCCGGTGCTCTTTTTGACCTTCAGCCCGCCCATGGAAGGATCGGTCAAAGCCCCGCTGGACTGCAGTTGCCGCATCATCGCCATCCGGTCGCCCACCCCTTGGCCGGCCAATCCCTGCATCAGCGGCTTCATCATTTCGAACTGTTTGACCAGCTGCGAGATCACCGGAGCCTGCACGCCGGCTCCCTGGGCGATCCGCTGGCGGCGACTGGCGTCGATGATCTTGGGATTGCGGCGTTCGGCCGCGGTCATGCTGTTGATCGCACCGATCGTTTGGCGAATGCCCCCTTCGGCCTCTTCGCTCTGCATCAGCCCCTTGAGCTGGCCCATGCCGGGCATCAGCCCCATCATTTTGCCCATCAAACCGGGCTTGGCCACTTTTTCCAGCAAGTTTTTAAAGTCGTCCAGCGTCATTTCGCCGGCCGCCATTTTCTTTTCCAGCTCCTCCCGCTCCGCCTCGTCGACGATCCGGTGAGCCTCGCGAGCGGCGGCGACGATGTCGCCCATCTCCAAGATGCGGCTGGCCATCCCCTCGGGACGGAACGGCTCGAGCGCGTCGAAATGTTCGCCGGTGCCGATGAACTTGATCGGCACGCCAGTGACCTGCTTGACCGACAGCAGCGCCCCGCCGCGCGCATCGCCGTCAAGCTTGGTCATCACGACGCCGTCGAGCTCGAGCGCCTTGTTGAATGCCCCGGCGCTATTGACCGCGTCCTGGCCCGTCATCCCGTCGACGACCAGATAGACCTGATCGGGGCCGATCTTGCGGTCGATCCGCCCCAGCTCGGCCATCAACTCCTCGTCGATCGCCAATCGCCCGGCGGTATCGAGGATCACGACCCGCGCGTCCTCCTGCTTGGCCTTCGCCAGACCGGCTTGGCAAACCTTTACCGGGTCTTTCTGGTCGCGGTCGCTGTAGACCGGAACCCCCAGCTTCTCGCCGATCACGTGCAGCTGATCGATCGCCGCGGGACGCTGCAGGTCGGCGGCTACGAGCAGCGGACGGACCTTTTCTTCCAGCAATAATTGACTGAGCTTGCCGCAGGTCGTCGTCTTTCCCGAACCCTGCAACCCGCAGAGCATGATGACAGTGACGCCGTCTTTCTTCAGATGCAGCGACGAATCGACCGGCCCGAGCACTTTGACCAGTTCGTCATAGATGATCCGCACCAGCTCTTCGTGCGGCCGCAGGCTGAGCAACACCCGCCGGCCGAGCGCCTGCTCGGTGACGTGCTGCATAAAATCCTGGACGACCGGATAGCTGACGTCGGCCTCGAGCATTGCCTGCTCGACCGCCTGCAGCCCCTCGCGCATATTGCCTTCCGTGAGCTTGCCCTTTCCACGCAAGCTCTTGAAGGCCGATTGCAAGCCCTCCGAAAGCGACTCAAACATGGGACTTTAACTTCGCAGCGCGAGACGTAAATGCAGACCACCAGCGGTCCCCGGAGCGCGCACGCCCAGGGGAAAGCCCCGAAGTTTAAACGCGCCCTGGCAATTTTGTAAATGGCTGACGAACAACTGCCCAACGACCGATTACCCGACGATCGATTACCCGACTACGCCCACTGCCTGCAGCTGCAGCACGCGGCGTTTGCAACCGACTTGCGGGAAATGCTCGAGGATCTCCTGCGCGCCTGCCCCGAACCCGCTTCGGGGGGCCGCGAGATCGCCGACATTGCCTGCGGCGACGGCTTTTTCTCCCGCCTCTTGGCCGAGATTGACCCCCGCAACCGCGTCGTGGGGCTCGACGTCGACGAGGCCTATCTCGCCGTCGCCCGCCGCGACTCCCCAGCCCGACTCTCGGCGCGGCTCTCGTTCCAGAACTGCGATCTCCTCGAGCCGGAACAAGCCGAGCGGTTCGCCGAAGCTTTTGACGTCGTCTTCTGCATCGATTCGCTCGAGTCGATCGAAGACCACGCCGGGCTGCTGCGCCAAATGGTTCGCCTCTGCCGCCCCGGGGGCGTGGTGATCGTCACCGAGACCGATAACCTGCACGACCTGATCGGCTCCTGGCCCCCGGAGACGGAGAATCTCCTCCACCGCCTCGAGTGGGAGGGCCTGGCGGACCAAGAAAAGGAGGGTTACGCCTTTCCGCGCTACGCCTCGGCGCTGCTGCGCTCGGCCGGGCTCGCCGACCTCACCGTCCGCTCGTACACCTTCGACCGCAGCGGACCATTCGACGAGCCTCTCAAGGCGTGGCTCGGCGAACAATTTCGAGAGCGGCTCGACAACCTCTCCCGAGGGACCGCCGCAGAGCGGGCCGAACTGCGCCGCCATCTGCACCCAGCCGGCGAGGACTACTTCGCCAACTCGCCCCACGCCCTGCTGACCTACCTCAGGTTCTGCATCCTCGGCCGCAAGCCAGACGTTGCTGCAGAAAGTCACGAAGTGGCGTGGTAAATCAGCCGCCACGCGCTAGCGTCCGGTTTTCCCAGCGCCGCGGAGAACCGGGGGCTAGCGCCCGGCGGCTGATGAATAATCCGGTTTAGCGGAGCAACCGCAGGACTTCCTCGTGCAGCGGGCCGTTGGTGCCGACCGCATCGCCCGACTTAGTGGTCGCCACGCCCGACCAGTCGCTGAACCGGCCGCCGGCTTCTTCGATCACCGGCCGAATGGCGGCCACGTCCCAGGGATTGACGATCGGGTCGACCATCACGTCCGCCCTTCCGGTGGCGACCAGGAAGTACCCGTAGCCGTCCCCCCAGGTCCGGGTGATCCAGGCCGCCTGCTGCAATTGCTCAAACGCCTGGCCGCTGCCACGGGCCGAGAAGGAATCGATCTGGGTGGTGACGAAGATCGCCTTGGCGAGCTCGCCGCGAGCCGAGACCTGCGAGCGCTTCCAGGGGCTGCTCGGTGAAGCCCGATGCCACGCCCCCAACCCTTTCGCCGCAACGACCGCTTCGCCCAGAGCCGGAATCCAGATCCCGCCGGCCACCGGTTCGCCCCGAGACTCCAGCGCCACCAGCGTCGAATACAGGGGAACGCCCGCGATGAACGACTTGGTGCCGTCGATCGGGTCGACCACCCAGCGGTAGTCCGAACTGCCGGCGGCCTCACCATGCTCTTCCCCGAGCAATCCATCGTCGCGATAGGCCCGGCCAATGGCACTGCGAAATTCCGCTTCCGCCGTTCGGTCGGCGACCGTCACCGGCGAGTCATCCGACTTCGCTTCGACGTCCAAGCCGTGGCCGCCGAAGTACCGCAGCGTCACCGCGGCGGCGAGCTCCGCCGCTTCGAGCATCGATTGCAGCCGACCCTCGTACTGACTCTGCCAAGCCCCCGGTCCCTCGACGGCCCCGTGCCCTCGGTCTGCTGCGTTCAAAGATCTGCCTCCGCCGTGGAATTGGATTGCTGATGCTCGGGCAAGAACGACCGCCACACGAGCATGATCGCGCCGACGACCAGCAGGCTGTCAGCGATGTTGTAATTGGGCCATTTGTAGGCGTCACCGGCCTGCATCAATATCCAATCGCGGACTCCGCTCTTCCAGGGAACCGGAAGCCCTTCGTACCACCACATCCCCAGCCGATCGTAGAGGTTGCCGAGAATTCCCGCACTGACCATCGCCAGCGCCGTGCACAACCACCAGCTGCGAGCGGCACCAAACCAAAACAACCAGACGAGGATCCCCACCCCGGCCATCACCGAGAGGGTCGCAAACAGCAGCCCCTTGCCGGCTCCGATCCCAAACACCGCTCCGGTATTCACCGCGGTCTCGATTCCCAAGTAGCCCTCGATGACCCACTTCACCGGCTTTTCGCTGGGCAGCCCGCGATAGCGAAAGGCCAGCTCCTTGGTCGCCAAGTCGGCTGCCGCACCAAGCACCGCGATCAAGCAATAGACGACGATGCGATTGGCCGGAACGCGGCTAGCGGAAACGGGATGGCCAGACGATTCGGTCCGTGATCGTTCGGGCATGGAGAATTTCGGCGGCTTCGGGGATTTCGGAGGCTTCGGGGATTTCGGTTTTTGAGCCGTAGGCGCTAGCCTCGGGTGAGCCGTAGGCGCTAGCCTCGGGTGAGCCGTAGGCGCTAGCCTCGGGTGAGCCGTAGGCGCTAGCCTCGGGCCTCTACTGAGCCGTAGGCGCTAGGCTCTGTCAGAAAACTGGACTTCACTATTACCCTCCCCCCGGGAGGGCCGGGCTCTTAGACCCGGGGAGGGCTGCCGAACTCAGCTGTGTCGAGACTCTTCGTCCCGCATCGCCCTCCCCGCTCGTTCCTCGCGACCCTCCCGGGGGGGGAGGGTGTCGTTCCAGGTTTCCTGTCAGTGCCTAGAGTCGCCGAAAACCCAGCCAGCGGCAATACGGACGTCAGTCAGCTCCGCCGCGGATCAGTTCGATCATCTCGGCGGTCGACATCCGCCCGGCGCGATCGGTGCCGTCGAGCACGCTGGCAACCAGTTCGCGTTTGTCGGCGTGCAGCGAGAGGATTTGTTCTTCGATCGAATCGCGGGCGACCAACCGGAAGACGGTCACTGGCCGCGACTGGCCAATCCGATGGGCCCGGTCGGTCGCCTGGTCTTCGACGGCCGGGTTCCACCAGGGGTCGAGGTGGATCACGTAGTCGGCGGCCGTCAGGTTCAGCCCGGTCCCGCCCGCCTTGAGCGAGATCAAAAACAACTCCCCCTCGCCTTGCTGGAACGCGTCGACCCGCCGCTGACGCTCGGCCGAAGGCGTCGCGCCGTCGAGGTACTGGTAGGCGATTCCGCGACTGTCGAGCGCTTCGCGAACGATGCTCAGATGCTGGACGAACTGGCTGAAGACGAGCGCCCGATGCTCTCCCTCGCGGAGTTCCTCGACCGTCTCGAGAAACAGATCGAGCTTGGCCGAACTCTTCTTCCACGTCGCATCGACCAGCCTCGGGTGACACGCCATCTGCCGCATCCGGGTCAGCCACGCGAGCACCCGGAACCGCTTGTCCCCTTCGTTCGGCTCACCTCCGCCGCCGCCATTCGATTCAGCAGCGGCACTCAATCCGCCACCGCCATTCAGGTCGGCCAGCGCCGCCAGCCGCGCGGCTTCATAGCGACGGCGTTCGGTCTTGCCCATTTCGGCGAACAGCGTCACTTCGGTGCGCGGCGGCAATTCACTGAGGACCTTGTCTTTGGTCCGTCGCAGGATGAACGGCTGGACCAAGCGGGCCAGCGACTGGCGGCGACCCTCGTCCCCATGCTTTTCGATCGGATCGGCAAAGCGGGTGCGAAACTGTTCCCACGAGCCGAGCAGCCCAGGGCTGATCGTCCGCAAGAGACTCCACAGCTCTCCGAGATGGTTCTCCAGCGGCGTTCCAGAAAGCCCCAGCCGCCACCCCGCCTCGATCGCCCGCACCGCCTGGGCCGTCTTGGTCGCCGCATTCTTGATGTACTGGGCTTCGTCCAACACCAGCGTGTGCCAGGCCCGCGAGCCGAATCGCTCGGCGTCCTGGCGGAGCAGCTGGTAACTGACGATCACCAGATCTCTCGGCCCGGCCGCCTCGACGATCGCTTCGCGGTCCCCGTCGCGATACAGGTGCGGGGTCAGGCTCGGGGCGAACCGCAGCGTCTCGCGAAACCAGTTGTCACCAACGCTCGTCGGGGCCACGATCAAGGCTGGCCCATCGCTGGCGCGATCGAGCAGCACGCCGAGCGTCTGGACGGTTTTGCCGAGCCCCATGTCGTCGGCCAACAACCCACCGGCTCCCCAGGCCGAGAGCTTCGCCAACCAGCAGTAGCCCTCTTTCTGGTAGCTTCGCAGCTCGGCATCGAGCGTCTTGGGCACTCGTGGCCGCATCCGCTGGACTTGCTCGAGTCGGCTGAGCGTCTCCCGCCACCGCGCGGCCGCCTCGAAGGGAATGTCCCCGCCGATCAATTCCTGGACCGCTGGGACCGCGGCGCTCGCGACCCGCACGCCCCCACGGTCGGGCTGGACGGTGTCGCCGAGTTGCTCGAGCCGCTTGCGGAACGTGTCGCTGACCCGAGCAAATTCATTGTCGCCGACGCGGACGTACTTCTGCCCGCCGCGGACCGCGGCCAACAAATCGGCGAGCGAGATCTCCACGTCGTCGATTTTCAGCGATCCGGTAAGCCCGAACCAGTCGCGACGATCCTCGACCTGCACCCGCATCGCTTGTGGCTGCAGCTCGCCCAGCATGCGAATCTTCTTTCCCTCGGGCCACAGCACTGGCGGGGCTTCGTCGCCGAGCTCCCGCAGCGTGTCGAGCAACCGCAGCGCGGCATCGTCGGTTTCGCATTGCCAGCTGTACTCGCCGACGAAATCGAGCGCCCCCAACTGGAGCCGCTCGGCCAACGCCTCGCCGCGCTCGCGTTCTTCACGCGGATTGCGGACCAATCGCAGCGGTCCCTCGGCGCGGTGGATGCGGACCTCCTGGGGAGGAAGCCCCGGAACCAGTGGCTCGGCGAGCCGCGCGTCGGCCAACCGCAGCGCCACCTGCAGCCCGTGGCGGCTCGGCGTCAGCAGCAGCGAGAGCTCCGGCGGTAGCGGCTCCGCGGGCCCGGCCAACGACTCGGGCAACTCGACTTCCACCAACGAAGCCAAACGCCCGCTCGACTCCATCAGCTCGACCGCCGTCTCGCGGCTGATCTCCAGCCCGTTCGCACCCCGGTTCAAAACCTGCAGGATCCACATCCCGAGACGCGATTCGGTGCGTGCCGAGAACAGCAACCGGTTGCCCGCATGGTCGCCGACGACGATCCGCTGCGTCTCGGGCGAGTCGCCGCAGATCAGCAGGCTCCCTTCGCAGGGGGTCAGCAGCATGTCGCCGAGCGTCACCAGCAACCGATAATCCTCGCCATGCTCGCGGAGCGCCAAGCGGAGGGGGTGCTCCTCGACGACGATCGGCGTGGCCTCGGCGTCGTCCCAAGCGACCGCCGGATGGTCGCAGAACAACGGCAACAGCTCCCAGTACGCCTGCGCCCGGTAGGTGTACGACATCGCGAACGCGCGGATCTGCGACGCCAGCGCCCGGTCGGTTTCGGTCGCCGCCTGGAGCGCGGCGGCAGTCATCGCGTGAGCCCGCAATTCCCGCCCCTTGGTCCACCCGCGGCCCGACTTCTTCAGCCGCTGCTCGATCGCACGGACGGTGATCGGCATCCGCTTGCTCTGCGGATCGAGGCTGATTCGCCACTGGATGCGAGTCTCGGTCCGCTCCGCCGGCGGCTGGACGTCGGCCGCGAGCTGCACGAGGTCTCGCAGCAAATAATCGCCGGCCCGCGGCGCCGTCTGGTCGATCGACGCCAGCCACTGCTCAAATTTTTCGTGACTGTCGCAGACGGTTTGCAGCATCCACCGCGCGATCGCCGCGTCGTGCTTGCACTCGTCATACCGCTGAAAGTAGTGGCAATCGCAGTGGCTCGAAGCCGAGTACCGGATGCGATGCGGGGTGTTCACAGCGTGCGCGGGCGATCGTCCCCGGCTGCCGCCCGCTCGGCTCGGCTCGAGCATGAACCCAATCTCGGCTTCGCGAGGGCCGCTGTTTCTCGAATCGCGAACTTCAAACCGCCAGACGATCCAGTCCCGCTCGCGATAGATCACCGGCCGCGGGCTGACCTCGACGCTTGCCGCCCGACCGAACATTTCCGGAGGGAAGCTGGAGGCGAACTCGCGGAGCGCCCGGACCAGCCCCACTCGCTGCTCTTCGGAGGAAAACTGCGAGGCCGGGACGAGCTCCAACTCCTCGATCATGACGATTCCGTTTGAGTAACTTCCGATAGTGGGTGTCGAGGGGCAGTATACGCGTGGTCCCGGAAACCGGGAACGCAAGATGCAACGCTCGCCAGGCCGCTCCCTCCCGCTGGCTCCCTACAAGCCTTACGATGGGCAGCCTCAACCAAGGCGACCCGAGAACGACAAGCAATCCTGCAACTCCGAGGAACTTTGAGAGATGCCGAAACTGACCGTGGCTGGTGTTGGCGAGTTCGACGTCCCGCAAGGCAAACGGCTCGTCCAAGCCCTGATCGACGAAGCCGGAACCGACCAACTGCACGCCTGCGGCGGAGTCGCCCGCTGCACCACCTGCCGGGTGCGGTTCGTCGAGGGAGAACCCGACAAGATGACGGCCGCCGAGCAGGAAGTCCTGCGGGCCCGCGGAGTGACCGAGGCGGGCGTCCGGCTCAGCTGCCAAATCGTCTGCGACCACGACATGTCGGTCGAACTGATCAGCCGGCTCGAAGGGAGCGGCCGCAAAGATCAGGGCGGTCCAGTGGCCGACGAAATCCAACCCCAGCCGGTCTGGGTCGAGAAGTAAGCGGCCCCCAGCCCTCCGTCCTCCGTCACAACTCGATCGTGTCCATGACCTGGTAGGTGGGGCCGGTTTTATCGAGAAAGCTGGCGTACAGACAAACCTTCTCCGCCAGCATCGATCCGAGCTCCACGTCGGCGGCCGCTCGGATCCGCTCTCCCACTTCGGGCGCCCCGCGGCGACTTCCTCCGCGGGTCCGCCCGAGCGTCAGATGGGGGACGTAATCGCGCGGCTCGGGCTTGAACCCAAGATCGGCAAGCGCCGGTTCGAGCCGCCCGACCAGCTCACGGAGCACCTCGCCTCCTTCGACGATCCCGGCGTAGACGACCCGCGGCCGCGACGGGTCCGGAAACGCGCCGGCGCCGCGAAACTCTAGGGCAAACGGCGGGATTCCCCGACAGCAATCGCGGACCGTTGCGCAAACCTTGGGCAGCTCGCGGTTATCGACTTCCCCGAGGAACTTCAGCGTCAGGTGCAGGTTCTCTCCCGGCACCCACTTGATCCCATCCCGCTCGCCCGAGAGGCGACGCACCAGCCCGGCCGCCGATTTCTGAATCGCCGCCGTAATCGGCAAGGCGATGAAGGAGCGAATGGTTTGCATGGGGCACCTTTTAACCGATCGTCAGCATTTCTCGGTACCAGCCGAGCCGTTGGTCGAGATCGTCGAGCTCGATTCGCTGCATCCGTTCGAGGCTGAAGTCCTCGACGTTGAAGCTGGCCACGAGCGTGCCGTAGGCGAGCGAGCGTTTGAGGGTGGCTTCGTCGTGCTTGTCCTGGGCGGCGATGTAGCCCATCATCCCGCCGGCAAAGCTATCGCCGGCACCGGTCGGGTCGACGACTTTGGCGGTCGGGTAGGCGGGCAGCGTGTAGACGGCTTCCTCGCCGAAGAACATCGCTCCGTGCTCGCCTTTCTTGACGATCACGAATCGCGGCCCCATCTGGCGGATCTTCATCCCCGCGGCGACCAAGTTTTCTTCCTCGGTGAGCAACCTCGCTTCGCTGTCGTTGATCACCAAGCCATCGATCCGGCGAAGCAGCTTGAGCAGATCCTCGTGCTGAGTCTGGATCCACAGGTCCATCGTATCGGCCACGACCAGCGCGGGCTGGGCCATCTGGTCGAGAACCTTGGCCTGGACCACCGGCGAGCCGTTGGCCAGAAAGACGTAACGACTGTCGCGAAACGCTTCGGGGACGTGCGGGTCGAAGTCGCCAAACACGTTCAGCTCGACTTCCAACGTCTCGCGATCATTCATGTTGGGCATGTACTTGCCCTTCCAGAAGAAGGTCTTGCCCCCTTCCTTGACCTGCAGCCCGGCGGTGTCGACGCGGCGCGCCTGCAGCATCTCCGTGTGCTCCTGCGGCCAATCCTCGCCGACCACGCCTACCAAGCGAACGGGGGTAAAGTAGCTGGCCGCGTAGGAAAAATAGACGGCCGAGCCGCCGAGGACGCGATCGCGCTCGGCCGTGGGAGTATGGATGCTGTCGAAAGCAACCGATCCGACTACCAAAAGACTCATAGAGGGGCTGCGGGGTTGAGGTGAAAACAAGATGATTGAGAGCGCGTGCGCCAAGCCTGCCCGCTGACGTCGTCGCCGAGCATGACCGCTGATCACGACTGCTGAGCATGACTGCCGAGCATGACCGCTGATCATGGCCGCTGCGGTGGGCATTATGGAGGGGGCGCACCGTTTGAGCCACCCGCATTGGAGCCCCCGGGTTCGCCCATGCCGAATTTCACGCCCCAGCCGTTTCGCCCCCACCGCGTCTTTCGCGGCGGGCACCTGCAGACGATCGCGATCGCACTCCGGCCGCTGACGCTGGCCCACGACACCGAAGGGGCGACGCGGCACCGGGTCGATCTGCCCGACGGCGACGCGATCGTGCTGCACGACGACTGCCCACCCCAGTGGCAACCGGGTGACCCGAGCCTGCTGCTGATCCACGGCCTCTGCGGTTCGCACGCAGCGAGCTACATGCGGCGGCTGGCCGATCGTTTCAACCGCCGCGGGGTCCGCTCGTTTCGGATGGACATGCGGGGTTGTGGAGCGGCCGAATCGTTCGCCCGCCGTTTGACCCACGCCGGACGGAGCGAGGACGTGTTGGCGGCGATCGAGTCGATTGCGGCAATCACCGGGGCCGGTCCGATCTGGGCCATCGGGGTCTCGCTCGGAGGCAATCAGCTGCTCAAGGGGCTCGGCGAACTCGGTGCGGGAGAGGCTTCGCTGGGGGCTGCCGGCGAGCGGCTTGTGCGCGCGGCGGCCGTCTCGCCGCCGGTCGATCTCGTCCGCTGCTCGAACCACATGCAGCGGCTGTGGATGCGGCCCTACAACCGCTACTTCATCCGCGCGCTGTTTAGTCGGATCCCGTCGCAAGTCCGCGCCAGCGAAGCATTTCGCAAAATCGACCTGACGCGGCGCCCGAGGACGCTCCGCGAACTCGACGACCGGATCACCGCTCCGCTCTCGAACTTCGCTTCGGCCGAAGACTACTACCGGCGGTCGGCCGCAGCCAACTTCGTCGCCAACAACAAAATCGAGACGTTGGTGCTCGCCGCGGCCGATGATCCGATCGTGCCGATCGCCTGCTTTACTCACGCCGAGTGGCCCCAGTCGACACACCTGGAGATCCCCCGCGGCGGCGGCCACGTCGCCTTCCTGGCTCGCGGAAACACCCGCTGCTGGATGGACGAATGCCTCGGCGACTGGTTCGCCTGAGGTGGATGTTACTCCTCCCCTTCCTTCGTACTCGTACTCAGCGCAGCAGTACTCGTACTCAGCGCAGCGGTACTCGTACTCAGCGCAGCGGTACTCGTACTCAGCGCAGCGGTACTCGTACTCAGCGCAGCGGTACTCGTACTCAGCGCAGCGGTACTCGATACGCGCGTTGGTCCTGCAGGCGTAAGCGGCGCTCGACTCGAGTACGAGTACGAGTACGAGTACCGCTTCGCTGAGTACGAGTACGAGTAGGAGGGAAAAATCCCCTACTCCTCGCGAAAGAAACCGTGTTTGCGGGCCCGCTCCTCCCATCGCTGGCGGGCCAGCTGCTGCATGTCGACCGAGCGATCGTGCTCGTCGACGATCTCCAGCCCGAGCAACGTCTCGACCAGATCCTCGAGCGTGACCAGCCCCGAGACGCTGCCATATTCGTCGACCACGATCGCAATGTGACCGCGGCGGTCGAGCAGCATCTCCATCAGATCGGGCAGCGGCGTGGTTTCCATCACCGCCGGCAGATCGCGACGAAAATCGCTCAGCGGCCGATCCTCTTCACCGCGGGCCTGCGCCAGTAGCAGATCGCTCTTGAGCACGAAGCCGGTCACGTCGTCGAGCTTTCCGGCGAAGATCGGCAGCCGCGAAACGGGCACTTCGCTCTGCTTCTCATAGAATTCCCCGACCGTCGACTGCTGCTCAAAGGCGATCATCACCGTCCGCGGCGTCATGATGTCGGCCACGGCAACGTGGCGGAATCGCATCAGATTGCCGAGCACCTTGGACTCGTTGATATCGAGCAAGCCTTCTTTGGCTCCAATCTCGGCCATCGCCATCAGCTCTTCGCGGGTCACGGCATGCGAAACCTGGCCGCCCGAGAGGATCTTGGTCAGCTGTTCGCTGAGCCAGACCAGTGGATAGAGCAGGAGAATCAGCCAGTCGACCAGCAGCCCGACCAGCGGACTGAGCCACCGCCAGTAGAGTGCGCCGATCGTCTTGGGGATGATCTCGCTGAGGACCAAGATCAACAGCGTCATCACGGCGCTGGCGATCCCCACCGCTTGATTGCCATACAACCGCGCCGCCTCCGCCCCCACGCCCGCCGCCCCCACGGTGTGAGCGATCGTGTTGAGGGAGAGGATTGCAGCCAGCGGCCGGTCGATGTTCTCCTTGAGCTTCGCCAGTCGCTCGGCCGCCGCCGGCTTCGATTCGCGAAGCGTGACGATGAACGACGGAGTCACCGACAGCAGCACGGCTTCGGCGATCGAACAGAGAAAGGAAAAGCCGATCGAGAAAATGAAGTACAGCAGCAGCGGAATCAGTGCAATCATGGCAGGCGAACTTCGACTTCCGCATTACGAGGAGAAAACATAGTCGCCTTTCGCTCCGCGAAAGTAGCGGTCTTGCGCACCTCTCGCGCATCCGATCAGCCGCCGGGCGCTAGCCCGGATTATTCATCAGCCGCGACGCGCTAGCCCGGATTATTCATCAGCCGCCGGGCGCTAGCCCCCGATTTCTAAAAAACGCCGTGACAACCTCACCCTCCCCCCGGGAGGGTCGGGCTCTTAGGCCCGGGGAGGGCGAGCTGATCCACTCTCTGGGTCCCAACTCCGACGCCTACCTCGACGCCCAGGCGCCCTCCCCGCTCGTTCCTCGCGACCCTCCCGGGGGGAGGGTGACGAGTGGGGAACGCCAAAGTCTTTCCTCAATCCGCTCGCCCCTTGGCTTCCATATTTCCCCAGGTATCGCGGAGGCCGACGATTCGGTTGAAGACGCGCTGCTCGGGGCTGCTGTCCGAATCAACCACAAAATACCCGATCCGCTCGAACTGGACCCGTGTGCCGACCTCGGCTTCGGCAACCGCGGGCTCGGCCTTGGCCGTGATCGTCTGGATCGAATCGGGGTTAAGGTGATCGAGGAACGTCTCGCCCTCGGCTCCCGCGTCGGGGTTCTCGACCCGGAACAGCCGGTCGTACAGCCGCACTTCGACATCCGCCGCGTGCTCGCCACTGACCCAGTGAATCGTGCCTTTGACTTTGCGATCGCTCGACCCGCTGCCGCTGCGGGTTTCCGGATCGTAAGTGCAGAGAATTTCGACCACCTTCCCGTCGGCGTCTTTGACCACGTCGTGGCAGTCGATGATATAGGCGGCCCGCAACCGCACGCCCCCTCCCTTCTTGAGGCGGAAAAACTTGCGGGGTGCTTCTTCGCGGAAATCGTCGCGCTCGATGTACAGCGTTCCGGAAAACGGCACCTGCCGCGTTCCTCCTGCCGGATCCTCGGGGTTGTTCACCGCCTCGACCATTTCCACTCGCCCCTCGGGCCAGTTGGTGAGGGTCAACTTCACTGGATCGAGGACAGCCATCCGCCGGTCAGCGACGCGATTGAGGTGTTCGCGAACGGCGTTCTCCAGCTTGACCACATCGATCGTGCTGTTGAACTTCGCCACTCCGATCTCGGCGCAGAAATTTCGGATCGACTCGGGCGTGTAGCCCCGCCGCCGCAGTCCGCTGATCGTCGGCATCCGCGGGTCATCCCAGCCGCTGACACGCTTCTCTTGAACGAGTTGTAAGAGCTTGCGTTTGCTCATCACCGTGTAGGTGAGATTCAACCGCGCAAATTCGATCTGCCGCGGATTATGAATCTTGAGCGCCTGGCAAAACCAATCGTAGAGCGGTCGGTGGTTTTCAAATTCGAGGGTGCAGATCGAGAACGTGATCCCCTCGAGCGAGTCGCTCTGGCCATGAGCCCAGTCGTACATCGGATAGATGCACCAAGCGTCACCGGTGCGATGATGATGGGCGTGCATGATCCGGTACATGACGGGATCGCGAAGGATCATGTTCGGCGACGCCATATCGATCTTCGCCCGCAGCGTGCGGCTGCCATCTTTGAACTCGCCCGCCTTCATTCGGGCAAACAAGTCGAGATTCTCCTCGACGCTGCGGTCGCGGTTGGGGCTATTGCGGCCCGGTTCGGTCACCGTCCCGCGGTACTCGCGGGTCTGCTCGCCGGTCAGATCGCAGACGTAAGCCTTCCCATCGCGGATCAGCTGCACCGCCCAATCATAGAGCTGCTCAAAATAGTCGCTCGCATACCGCAACTCGTTCCAGGTGAAACCGAGCCAGCGGACATCCTCCATGATCGAGTCGACATACTCGGTCTCTTCTTTGGTCGGGTTCGTATCGTCAAAGCGGAGATTGCAGGAGCCTCCATACTTTTTCGCCAACCCGAAATTCAGACAAATGCTCTTGGCATGCCCGATGTGCAAGTAGCCATTCGGCTCCGGCGGAAAGCGCGTCGCCACGCCGTCGAAGCGACCGGCGGCCAGATCGCGCTCGATCGCCTGTTCGACGAAATTCAACTTCGCGGAAGCCGTTTCGTTCGAAGGTGCGGTTTCGTCCGAAGGAGAGGGAGGCAGCGAGTCATTCATCCTGAATTCCTGGAGCAAGCTTTCTTTTGGTGGAACAGTTTCAGTGTCTCGCCTGGATCCGCCGCCGCGCTTCGAGCGTCCGGTTTTCACGGCGTTTTCGGAAACCGGGGGCTAGCGCCCGGCGGCTGATGCAATATTCGGGCTGACGGCCGGCGGCAGTTGCATCAATCGACCTAGCTCGCCGCTTCGCCTTCCGCGGCAGGACCGGCGACGGCCTCGGTCTGCGGAGCGGGTTGTTCGAGCGAGCGGATGTAGTTGATCACGTGCCACACGTCCTGCTCTTCGAACTCGCCCTCGACGAACGTCGCCCCCGGCATCGGCGTTCCCGCGATCCCGTTGACGATCCGTCGGTAGAGCGAAGCGGGATCGCTCCCTCCGCGAAATACGCCTTCGGCAAAGTTGCGGGGCTGAACGTTCTGCGGCATCAGGGCGCCGCGCGCCAACAGCGGGATCAGCTGCTCGCGATCGGTCGGATCGAGTCCCACCCGCACCGTCCAGTCCTTGGCCCAATCGTCGAAGTCATTGGTCTGGCCGTCCCCCTTTCCTTCCAGCCCATGGCATTTGGCGCAAGAGGCGACCGCCCCGACAAACAACTTCTGCCCCCGTTCGACCGAAGCCTGCAATTGCTCCGCCTCGGGCCCCTCCATCATCGCCACGAATTCCGCACGATTGGCGGGCACCGGAATGTCCTCGGGCAATTCGACTTCGGTGACTTCGTCCCCCGCCTCGAGCCACGTCTCACCGATCTCCGTCACATAGTCGGTGATGTAATCCCACTGCTCTTCGAACAATTCCTTGTCTTCTTCGGAAGTGGCGTTGGCAAACTCGGGAACGATGATCCGGTTCTCCGGGTCTCCCGCTGCCACATCCAACTCCAGCACCGCACCGTCGATCATTCTCCGTTCCACCTCACCCCGCCAGGACAGGTAGATGACGTAATCGACGAGCGCCTGGATGTCCTCCTCCGTCAGGCTGGGAATTTTGACCATCGCCGTTCCGGGGATCCCGTCGCGGATCAGCTCGGCCAGATCCTCGCGGGTCGGTTTGGCGCCGCGCGTGGTCGATTTGAATTTGAAAACTCCCATCCGGTAATCGCGCGGATAGGGATTCAAAATCGCCCCGGTCGGCCCTCGCCCGTCACCGGAGACGCCATGGCAGGGGGCGCAGTGCACGCGGTACAACCCGGCACCGCCACCGGACGCACCCGCCGCCGAGTCGCCACCTGCCGCCGAGTCGCCACCTGCAACGGGCCCCGCCGCATGCTGCAGCCGCTCGAGCGAGACGATCGAGGCCAACTCCTCATCTTCGACGACCGCTTCGGGCAGCTGGGGGTGGTCCGGCGTGCCGAACATTTTCTCCACCGCCCACCGGGTGTCGCTGAGCACCTGGTCCATGGGCATTTCCTCGGTCATCGCGTACTTATGCGCGTGGACCAAGTTGGGTTCGAACACCACGGGCCGCTCCTCGCGGTGGCATCCGAGCGCGAGTCCCGAGCCCAGGAGCAGCCCGAGGGTGACCAAATTCCGCTTCATTTCTCTAACCCTTTTCGGAATTTTCCAACAACACGGCTCGGCGAATTCTCGCCTCGGTCTGTTCGCGGCCCAAGACTTCTAAGGTTTCGAACATGCCAAAGCCCACGGGCTGCCCGGTCGTCGCGACACGGAGCGCGTGAATGATCTGTCCGATCTTGATGTCCTGCTCTTCACAGAACTGTTTCAACTCCGCCTCGATTCGTTCGGCGACGAAGGGTTCGATGCTTGCCAAGCGTGCGGCAAACTGTTCGAGCAACGGCCGCGCCTCGGCGGGTTTGGCAATCCGTTTCTCGAAGGCTTTTTCGTCGTACTTCAGGTTCTCCGGCGAGACAAAGCAGAAGTCGAAATCCAAGATATCTCCTGCCACCTTAATGCGGTCCCCCGCGGCGGTGACGATCCGCGTCAATTTGTCCGAGAGCTCGCACTCCGGCGGCTGGCTCACCAGACCGGCGCGCTGGAGGTAGGGAAGCACCATCGCCACCTTCTTCTTCGGCTCCAGCTCGCTCATCCAATCGGCCTCGAAGGCCAGCATCTTCTGGGGATCGAAGCTGGCCGGAGCCTTATTGACGCGGTCGAGCGTGAAGCTCTCGATCATCGACGCTCGGGTGAACCGTTCGGTGGAACCGTCGAGCGACCAGCCGAGCAACAGCAAGTAGTTGAGGATCGCGTCGGGGAGGAACCCGGTCTCCCGGTAGAAATCGACGATCACGGGGTTGAAGGTGTCGGCGTCGACCGTCAGATGAGCCCGCTCGGCGATCCGCTGCCCGTGCTCGAGGAGTTGGGCGAAGTCTTTGTTCTTCAGATACTTGTCCAGCTTCCGCTTGCTCAGCTTGGCCGTTCCCCCGGGCTCGGCGACGTACGGCAAATGCGCGTACTCCGGGAGGGTGTAGCCGAGGGCTTCGGCGATGAAGACCTGCCGCGGCGTGTTGGGCAAATGTTCGGCCGCCCGCACGACGTGGGTAATGGCAAAGTCGTGATCGTCGACGACGCTGGCCAAATGGTACAAGCAGCTCCCGTCGGCGCGTTGCACCACGTGGTCCTGCTCCGAGGCCCAATCGACGCGGACTTCGCCGCGGATCCGGTCCTGGATCACGCACTGCCCTTCGCGCGGCATCTTGAGCCGCACAACCGCCGTTCGCCCCTCGGCCTCAAACCGATCCGCCGCGGCATCGTCTTCGGCCATCCAGCGGCGGTCATAGACGAACGTCCGGCCCGCCTTCTCCGCTTCCTCCCGCTGCGCCTGCAACTCTTCGGGCCGCGCATAATCGCGGTACGCGTGGCCGCTGGCGAGCAACCGCGCGGCCGCCGCCGCGTAGGCCTCGCCCCGCTGCGATTGAAAGTAGGGCTCGTAGGGTCCGCCGACCTCCGGCCCTTCATCCCAATCGATCCCCAGCCAGCGAAACCCGTCCAAAATCGGCTTCAGAGCCGCTTCCACATTCCGCTGCTGATCGGTGTCGTCGATCCGCAAGATGAACTGACCTCCCGCCTGCCGGGCTAGCAGCCAGTTGAACAGAGCGGTGCGTACGCCCCCGATGTGCAAATAACCGGTAGGGCTGGGAGCGAATCGAGTCCGGACCATAGCTTCAAAGCGAGTGGGTAGCGACGGGCAAAGCCCTCACTTTATCGCCCCGAGCGGAGTCCACCCAGCCGGCACCTAACGAGCCACAGCGAAGACGAGAACATCACCCTCCCCGAGGAGGGTGATGACGGGGCCTAGGCCGCTTTCCCTTGCCGCTTGAGCAACTTGCGGGCTCGCCGTCGTTCCGATTTGTTCATCGACTCCCAGTCGACCCCCTCGGGATCGAAATCGGCGTCGTCCCCATCGTCGTCGTCCGGGTCCGCTTCGCGAGCAGGCTTGGAAGAGGTTGGGGGCTGCAACCCCTGCGGTTCATCCGCACCCTCCTCTGCAGACTCATCCATTTCCTCCAACGCAGCGGCCCGGCGCAGAGACGGCAGCTTGAACCACTTCCGTCGCGGAGCCGCTTCGCCGTCCTCGGACTCGCCAGCCTCCTCGGCGGACGATTCTTCAGCCGACGCTTCCTCGCCAGCAGCTTTGCGACGACCAAACGGAAGCCCGAACCGTCTGCGGCGTGGAGTTGCCTCGCCGTCCTCGAACTCGCCGGTCTCTTCCGCGGACGATTCTTCCGTGGACGCTTCCTCGCCAGCAGCTTTGCGGCGACGACTAAACGGGAGCCCGAACCGTCTGCGGCGTGGAGCCGC
>NZ_WRPR01000006.1 GCF_010367455.1 Candidatus Laterigemmans baculatus
AGGGGGGAGAGAATGGGAGGGGGGAGAGAATGGGAGGGGGGAGAGAGTGGAGCGAACTCAGCCGTTCCACCACCAGCGATTCTGCGAGGGCTGTTCGGCGGCCGCGGCCTCGCGGTCCGCCCGAGCGTAGACGCTGCTCAGCCCGGGATCGAGCTCCTGCGACTGGACGACTTCAAACGCTCCCACGTCGACGCCACCCGATGCGGTCACCACCCAGCCGCTGCGGCCGCGAATGAAACTGCACTCGGGCGCCACCGCTTTGGGAACGTCAAGCGAAGCCATGGGGACTTCGACCTCGCGGCCCATCAGCAATCCCAGATCGCATCCGGCGGCCCGGTCCAGCCCTTCCTGAGCGATCAAGGTCGCCACGACGCTCAGGTCCATCACGTTTCGCAGCTGGCCGAACACCGCTTGCTTGGAGGCCAGGGCGTCGAACCGCTCGGTCATCAGGTTAGCCCACTTTTCCGCTGTCGGATTCTTGCGACCGGTTTGCACCGTGGCTCCGGTCTGGTCGCTGAGGTCCTGTTCGGTCAGCGTCTTGACCCCCTGACCGCTGAGCTGCCAGGCGAGCCGATCGCCGTCGTGCTTGATCGCGTTGTAATTGCAGGCCATCCACCAGCGGGGATTTTCGTTGCCCGAGTGCCGTTGGTTCCGAGCCATCTCCAGGTAGCTCGGCAATCCCTCGACCGGAGCTTCTTCGAGCCCCATCGACAGCCGCTTCATCTGATAATCGGCCGCCAGCAGGACGCGGGCATAGTGGCTATCGGCGGGCACGCCGCGGAGCTTGACCGTCTGCGGGCCGAACGCCTCTCGCATCATCGGCTCGAGCAGCTTCGGGTTTTGGCCCGGCTGCAGCCGCACGCGGCTGAGCATGTGATTGAGCTTCTGGCGTCCCTCGGCAGTCGGCTCGATCGAGACGCTGATCCCGCCATCGCGTGACGGCTCGACGCTGCGGAGCGCCGTGATCAGATCGTCCAACTGCAGCACCGGGCGGCCCGAGGTGCGACCGACGACCGAGGCGTCCTCGCGAACCACCCACGGCTCGGCCGGTCCGGCCAACACGATGTCATTCCGCTCGGGGTAGACGAACACGTACTCGACCCGCTGCAAGCCGGCCAGCATCCGCATCTCGTCGGGGATCGCTTGACCGGTCTGCAGCTCGCGGCGCACGGCGTCCTGCAGCGCTCGGAGCGAGATCATCCGCAGCTCGGTCGCTTCGGCAAGATCGCCTCGCGGCTCGGCAACCTCGGCCCGCAACCGGTTGAGGAATTCGGTGCGTTCGGCCACCGTGGCCGAGCGGACCAGCCCACCGGCGTCGATCAGCACCCCACCCACGGCGGCGTCACGGACGAGGCTGCTGCCGGCCCAAACCGCAGGCAGGGCAGCGAGAGAAAGAACCAGAGCGAGGGCGACCGAAGGGCTGGCGATCCAGCTGGATTTGCGGCTCGGTGCGGGGCGGCGTTGCATCAAACGGCTCCGAATACCCGCGGCGGCGGGAAAGACAACCCGCGGCGGCGGGAAACACGATAGGAATAGGAACTTCCACCGTACAATACTCAGGCCCCTGTAGGCTTTCAACCAAATTGCCTTCCCTCCCTGCGAATTGACGTTGCTCCGCACACCCGATCGTTCCGGCAGTACCGATTCCAGCAATTCCGCCTATCTCGTCATCCGCCGCGGAGGACGCTGGACCGATGTCTTCCGCTTGCTCCCCGGACGCCGTGCGATCATCGGCCGCTCGTCGCAGAGCCAAATCATCGTCCGCAGCGACCAGTGCAGCCGCTCCCACGCCGAGCTGTACGACGAAGCCGGAAGCTGGATGATCCGCGACCTCGGCAGCCGCAACGGCACGCTCGTCGACAACGAACCGATCGCCGGCCCCCACGCCCTCCGCGAAGGCGAAGCGATCTCGGTCGCCGGCCATCAGATGACGTTCGTCCACCATCTGACCGATGCCTTCAGCGTCGAGGGAGCCACCGCGGCTGAAGACGCTCGCGGCGAGCAGCAGACGGGCGCCCAGCGGAGCGAAGATCAGCGGACTGCCGATCAAATCGAAGCGACGGTGATCACCGAGCGCCGCGTCCACACCTCCTTCCTCGATCCGACCGCCGATCGAGCCACCCCGCCCGCGGCGATCAGTCTGTTTCGGACCGCGATCGAGCTCGGCCGCTGCGAAACTCCCGAACAAGCGGCCGCCGCGACGCTCGAAGCGGTTTCGGCCGCTGCCGGCGTCGCCTCCGGAGCGGTGCTGATGCTCGCTCGCAAAACCGCCCCACCCGACCCGGCCGCCCGCACCGCGACGAAGCTCACGGCCCTCGCCACGCGCTGCCAGCCGGAGCGTTCCTACCGGCGGCTTCCCGATTCGGTCGCGGCGACGGTCCTCGGCGGTGGCGAAGCGATCCTGGCTCGAAATCTGGTCAACGACGTCACGCTGACGAGCCCCGACAGCCGCGGCGAGCTGAGCACCTCGAGCATCCTGTGTGCACCAGTCCGGGTCCGCGATTCCATCGTCGGTCTACTTCACCTCTACTCCAGTGCGGATGAGCCGGAGCTGCACACCGAGCACCTCGAGTTCGCTTTGGCGGCGGCTGCCAACCTTGGGTTGGCTCTCGAGCACCTCTGGCGTCAGCGGCGACTGGCACACCATCTCCACCGTTCGGAACAGCGGGTTGCCCAGCTGCGCGAGCAATTGGCCGACCGCGTCGAGATCATCGGCCGCAGCAAATCGCTGCGGGCCATCGAGCAACAGATCGCCCGCGCCGCTCCCACGGGAGCCACCGTGCTGGTGCGAGGGGAGAGTGGCGTAGGCAAAGAGCTGATCGCCGCGGCAATCCATCACGCCAGCCCTCGCCGCGACGGACCATTTCTCTGCCTGAACTGCGCCGCGCTCTCGCCGAGCCTGCTGGAGAGCGAACTGTTCGGGCATGAGAAAGGCGCCTTCACCGGAGCGACCGACCGCAAGATCGGCAAATTCGAAGCGGCCGACGGCGGAACGCTGATGCTGGACGAGATCGGGGAGATGCAGCCCGAAATTCAAGCCAAGTTTCTCCGCGTGCTCGAAGGCCAGCCCTTCGAACGGGTCGGCGGCAACACCCCGATTCGCGCCGACGTCCGCGTCGTCGCCGCAACCAATCGCGACTTGGAACAAGCGATCGCCGCCGGAGAATTCCGCAGCGATCTGTACTTTCGGCTGCACGTGCTCGAGCTGCGGGTGCCGCCGCTTCGCGAGCGCGGCGACGACGTAGTGCTGCTGGCCGAACATTTCCTCACCCGCTTCTGCAGCGAGATGGGACGGCGGCTCGAGGGCTTCAGCCAAGCGGCCCAAGCAAAGCTGCTGGCGTACCGTTGGCCTGGGAATATCCGCGAGTTAAAAAATACGGTCGAACGAGCCGTGGTGCTCTCCGCCGGACCGATCATCGAAGCCAACGACCTGCTGCTCTCCGAATTGCGTTTGCCCTCTCCGAGTGGTGGAGCAGCGGGTGGCGGAAAGTCGGCAGGCGAGCCGAGCAGTGGCGGGAGAGTCGACGGCAGCGGGTCGTGGCTCTCGTTAGCCGAGCTCGAACAGCAGCACATCGAAGCGGTCCTCCGTCACACCGAGGGCAACAAGAGTCGGGCGGCGAAGATCCTCGGGATCGAACGCAGCACGCTCGACCGCAAACTCAAACGCTGGCAGGACTAGGGTTCTGTCGGAAAACTCCACTTCATCGCCACCCTCCCCCCGGGAGGGTCGGGCTCTCAGGCCCGGGGAGGGACACCTGAATCCAGCTGTTTGACGGCTACGTCGCGTACGACCCTCCCCGCTCGTTCCTCGCGACCCTCCCGGGGGGAGGGTGACGTTCCAGTTTCCATTAGTCGCCTTTCGCTCCGCGAAAGCAACGTTTTTGCTCATTTCCTTCTTCTTTCCTTCGCTCCCACAAAGCCATGCCTTCCGTTCTCGCCATTGCTGCGCATCCCGACGACATTGAAATTCTCATGGGCGGAACGCTGCTGCGTTTAGCCGATTGCGGCTGGGATCTGCACTACTTCAATCTCGCCGACGGCTCGCGCGGCAGCACCACGATGGGGATGGAGGAATGCGCCGCGACGCGGCTGGAAGAAGCCAAGCGGGCAGCCGAGACACTCGGGGCAACCTTTTATCCGCCGATCGCCCGCGACATGGAGATCATGTATACCCCGCAGAATCTCGCTAAAGTCACCGCCGTCGTCCGCCGCGCCCGGCCCTCGATCGTGCTGACGCACGCCCCGATCGACTACATGGAAGACCATGAAACGACGTGCCGCTTGGCCGTCTCCGCCGCTTTCTCCCACGGGATGCCGAACCTCGAATCCGATCCGCCGGTCGAGCCGTACTACGATCCGGTGACCGTTTACCACGCTCAGCCCCACGGCAATCGCACCCCGTTGTGCGAACTGGTCCATCCCGACTTCATCGTCGATACGACCGATGTGATGGACCGCAAAGTCGCCGCACTCGAATGCCACCGCTCCCAACAGGAGTGGCTCGACCAGAGCCAGGGGATGGACTCCTATGTGCAAACGATGCGCGACCTGACCCAGCAAGTGGCCCGGATGACCCACACGTTCGAGTATGGCGAAGGCTGGCGACGCCGGCAGCACTGGGGCTTCTGCGGCCCCGACGACGACCCGCTCCGCGTCGCTCTCCGCAACCACGTCGCCAAACCCCACATCTAGTACGTCAGCGATGTTCGGCTAGAAAACGCTCGCCGTCGACGGTGACCGGATCGCGGCGGAGCCTGCTCCAGCTGAACTGGTCGACTAGCTCCCGCGGGGTGACCGGTTCTTCGCGATCCACGAGCCCCGCCGAAGCGGCGGCCCAGCCGATGATCCGCTCCGGTGCGATTCCGGCAGCCCGAAACGTGCTCAGCCGCGTATCGCCGTGGCGTTTGGCCAGCCGACGACCGTCCGGACCGAGCACCAGCGGCACGTGGCCGAACTCCGGCGGTTCGAGCCCCAGAACCGCGTAGAGTTGCAGCTGCCGGATGGTGCTGGAGAGCAGATCGTCTCCGCGGACGACCTCGGTCACGCCCATCGCCGCGTCATCGACCACGACGGCCAGCTGGTAGGCTGCCGCGCCCCCTTTCCGCGTGATCGGAAAGTCCCCGAGCTCGGCGAGCGGATCGAAACGGCACTCGCCGCGCAAGCGATCGCGAAACGAGTCGGGGGTCGCGGTGACGCGAAACCGCCAGCAGTACGAATCGTCCGCCGGCACCGCGTCGCCGAGTCGCCAGGGGGTGCAGGTACCCGGGTAGAGTGGGCTTTCGTGATCGAGGTGCGGAGCGGAAGCGGCCGCCGCGATGTCGCTCCGCGTGCACACGCAGGGGTAGGCGCGGCCCGCCTCGATCAGTCGCTCGAGCGCTTTGGCGTACATCTCCGACCGCTCGGTCTGGATGACCGGCCCCTCGTCCCAGTCCAGCCCCAGCCACTGCAAATCTTCCACCGCTTGCCGAACCGCCCACGGTTTCACCCGAGGCGAATCGATGTCTTCGATCCGCAGGAGGACGCGGCCTCCGCGGCTGCGGGCGCTCAGCCAAGCGAGCAAGAACGTCCGCGCGTTGCCGAGGTGCTGAGCGCCAGTGGGACTCGGAGCCAATCGTCCTACGGTCGTCGATGGCGCTACAGCAATGGTTTTCACCCCACCAGCCGCCGGGCACTAGCCCACGGTTCCTGAACATGCCGCGGAAGCCGGACGCTAGCGCGTGGCGGCTGATCAAATACACGAGAGATACTTGACGCGTCTAAAACTCGGCGCTACCGGGCGTTCTGGGAAACGGGATGACGTCGCGGATGTTAGTCATCCCGGTGATGTACTGGATGATCCGCTCGAGCCCCAACCCGAACCCCGCGTGAGGTACGGTTCCAAAGCGACGCAGGTCGACGTACCACCAGTAATTTTCTTCCGACAAGTTCTGCGCCGCCATCCGTTTCTGCAGCACCTCCAGCCGTTCCTCTCTCTGGCTGCCGCCGATAATTTCGCCGACCCCGGGCACCAGCACATCCATCGCGGCGACCGTCCGTTCGTCATCACTCAGCCGCATGTAGAACGGTTTGATCGACGAGGGGTAATCGGTCAGGATTACCGGCCCCCCGACGTGCTGCTCGGTTAGAAAACGCTCGTGCTCGGCTTGCAGATCCGATCCCCACGCGACGGGAAACTCAAACGTTTCGCCCGATCCAGTGAGCACCTCGACCGCCTCACTGTAGGTCATGTGCACGAACGGTTTATCGATCACACCCCGGAGCTGCTCGATCTTGCCTTTTTCAATTCGCTGGTCGAAGAACTCCATATCTTCGGCCGAGGTTTTCAAGCAGTCATCAAAGATTCGTTTGAGGAACCGTTCCGCCAATTGCATGTTGTCATGCAGGTCGAAAAAAGCCGCTTCCGGCTCGACCATCCAAAACTCGGCCAAGTGCCGACTGGTATTGGAATTCTCGGCGCGGAACGTAGGACCGAACGTATACACGCGGCCGATCGCCGTGGCATACGTTTCCGCTTCCAATTGGCCGCTCACAGTCAAATAAGCCGGGCGATCGAAGAAATCCAACTCATAGCGGACCGGACCGCCGGAACCCGCGAGCCGATCCAGGTCGAGCGTCGTGACGCGAAACATCTCGCCAGCCCCTTCACAGTCGCTGGCAGTAATGATGGGCGTCTGAACGTAGCGGAAACTCTCTTCGCGAAAGAAATCATGGATCGATGCACAAACCTGATCGCGAACGCGAGCGATGGCGCCGAAGGTATTCGTCCGCGGCCGCAGATGCGCCCACTCCCGAAGCTTTTCGAAACTGTGGCGTTTCTTCTGGAGCGGATACGTCTCTGGATCCGCCCAGCCGAGCACACGGAGCTCGCTGGCATGCAGCTCACTCGCTTGCCCCTCCGCCGGTGAAGGTTTGATCGTTCCGCGAACGACGACGCTGCACCCGGCGGAGAGCTTTTTGATTTCGGAATCGTAGTTCTCCAGTTCGCCCGGCGCGACGACCTGGAGACTCCCAAAACAGCTCCCGTCGTTGACTTCGAGAAAACTGAAGCCCCCTTTGCTATCTCGCCGCGTCCGAATCCAGCCGCGAATCTCGCACGGCTGGCCGACGGCCGCATCGCCGCGAGCTTCCGAAATCAACATCCATTTCATCAGGCGTTCCTTCGAGTGGCTTTCTACACTTCAGTCGCGGGAATGGACGACTCGGGCGAACTCTTGCGGGTGAACTGGACGATTAGGGCGAGCAGCACAAAGCCCAACCAGACGCCAATCCCGATCATTCCCAGCTTGTTCCAGACCATATAAGCGCTGCCGATCGTTGCGGTCGTTGCCGCGATTCCCACCAAAACATTTCCAAGCAGCCCTTTCGCTCCGCTCGGTCGCTCGGCTCCCATGAACGATTCGCTATTGAGCAGCATCCAGAACGCGACGTATGCCAGCGGCAGCAGCATAAACCCGACGACGCTCGTGGGAATCGCCAAGTACGCCTGGGCTTCCCCCTTCCAAATGAACGGCCCAAACATGCCTCCGATACCGGCCAGTAGCGTACCGAAGCGATGCGGCCAGCCTCCCGGCGGCAGCCCGAGCATCTCGCAGACCACCATCCCGCTGACCAACATCAGCAGCGAAATCGTCGAGAGGGTCATCGCCACCACACCGAACCCGAACAGGTAATTGGCGGCGACTTTGCCGACGAGCGGTTCCAGCGAGACCGCCAGGTCCGCCTCGTTGCGGGTCAACAGCGTCGAGGCGATGAGGCGTTCGGCTTCGCTCGCCTCCCCCGTCTCCGGGAGTGCGGCTTGACGCGCTGCCACCGCCTTGTCGACCGAAGCGGTGATGCTTGCGACCCTCGCCTGGTAAGCCGGGTCTGCAGCCGAACCACCACTCGCCTCGAGCCCCTGGACGAGATGGGCGTCGCCGGCTTTGAGGTGGAACTGGACCGCCGAAGCCAACACGACGCAGCTAGTCGCGATCAAAAAGGGAATGAACATCCCGGTCGAAAGATCGAACATCGCCAGCCCGCGATACTCCTTGGTCCATCCCCGCTGGAGCATCGAGTAGGCGAACAGGAAGGTCATATTGATGCCGACCGCGGTCGCCGCCGCAGCGATCATCACATCCCGCTGGCCGGAAACAATATAATTCGTCCAGTACTCGCGAATGGGGTCACCCACCGGACCAAGGGCGGCGAGCAACTCGTCGTAACCGCTGACCGGTCGCTCAAAGAGCGCAAAATTGGGAACGAAGCCGGCCAGGATCTGACCCCAATCGAGCGAGCCCCGCATCGTGATCATCACGACCACGCCCACGAAGCAGGCAACGATCACGGCGACCGTCAGCTTGAGAATCGTCTCATAGATCTTGATCCCCAGGCCGCCGCGGTCGTAACTCCATGTGACGAAGATCGCGATCGCGAACACGCACAGCACGAAGACCAGCTTGGCCAAACCGTCGCCCGCCAGCCAACCGGCATCGGGCGCCGCTTGGGCGAGCGTCCCGCCGTCGCCAAACACGCCCGGCAAGAGGTTGCGGCTGGTGACGCCAAAAGCCAAGGAATACTGCGGCAGCGCCCACACGATATTGGCCGCAGCGACGGCCAGTACCCAGCCCCACCCGAGCACCGGGTTGATATGGGAATTGATCGCGGCGAAAGGACGTTTGCCGGTGCTGAGAGTCACATAACCGATGCAGCCGAGCATGATGATTCCGAGAATCATCGCAAGCGGCTGGACCCACATCATCTCATAACCGCCGAGCACTCCCATGTAGAGACTCGCGGCAAGCGATCCGCCGCCGAGGGTCAACGCGCTCTGCAACCACCCCGGCCCCGAGAGCCGCAAATACGTTCCCAGCCGCCCTCCCACTCCCTTGTCCAGGGCCTCGCGTAGCATCTGCCGTTCTTCGGCCATTCGGTCATCCATCGGATCATCCAGTGGAGGGAGCGTGCGGTGGGAGCGTGCGGTCAGCAGTTGCGGCAGAGCGTCACGAAACAGGGTCTTCAATCAGCCGCCACGCGCTAGCGTCCGGTTTTCCCCGCGATTTCGAGAACCGGGGGCGAGGCTCTGTCAGAAAACCCAGTGATTTCAATCTTTTGAGCCGTAGGCGCTAGCCTCGGGTGAGCCGCAGGCGCTAGCCTCGGGTGAGCCGTAGGCGCTAGCCTCGGGTGAGCCGCAGGCGCTAGTCTCGGGCCTCGCAGCCCCGGAACTTTCGCTGCAGCACCCGCGGCTAGCGCCGTCGGCTCAGTGTCTTCTAACAGACCGATAGCCTAATCCGGCGCCGCCCCCTCGTGCCAGCGGCACGCCTCAGAGCAAGTCGTGCTCAGCCAGGTACCGCTCGGCGTCGAGCGCGGCCATGCAGCCGGTCCCGGCCGAGGTGATCGCTTGGCGATAGTAGTCATCCGAGACGTCGCCGGCCGAAAACACCCCTTCGACCGTCGTGTAGGTCCGCTGCGGAGTCGTCCAGCGAATGTAGCCGTCCCGAGTGCGTTCAATCTCGGGGCCGAGGAAGCTGGTGTTGGGCGTGTGGCCGATCGCCAGGAACAGCCCGCTGACCTCCAGCTCGCGAGTGCTGTTCTCTTTGTTATTCCTCAGCTGCAGGCCGCTCACCCCCCCCTTCTCGGTGCCAAACACCTCTTCGACTTCGTGATTCCAGAGGATCTCGATGTTTTCGATCCGCCGGGCGCGGTCCTGCATGATCTTCGACGCCCGCAGCTCGTCGCGGCGGACCACCATGTACACCTGGGAGGCGAACTTCGAGAGATACGCCGCCTCTTCGACCGCGCTGTCGCCACCGCCGACGACGGCCAGCGGTCGATTGCGGAACCGCGGCAGCGCTCCGTCACACACCGCACACGCGCTGACCCCCCGGTTCTTGTACGCGGTTTCAGTGTCGAGCCCGAGGTAGTTGGCCCGGGCGCCGGTGGCGACGATCAACGTGTGGCACTGGTGCGTCCCGTTGTCGGCCGTGGTGACCGACAGCGGTCGCGAGCCAAGCCCGGTCGAGACCACATCGTCGGTGATGACCCGCGTACCGAAGTTGCGGGCCTGCTGCCGCATCAGGTTCATCAGCTCCGGCCCGGTCACCGCGTGCGGCTCCTCCTCGACCGGGGGCAGCAGATACTGCTGTTCGGAGTCGACCGCCGAGTCGATGAACGCCTTGAGCCGCCCGGAGGGGAAGCCGGCGTAGTTCTCGACCTCGGTCGTCTGGGCCAGCTGGCCCAATGGGAGGGTTCCCTGCTGGCGGTTCTCTTCGGTCATCGCGCCTTCAAAGACCAGCGGCTCGAGATTTGCGCGGGCCGCGTAAATGGCAGCCGACCAGGCCGCCGGTCCGCTACCGATGATGATGGTTTTTTCGATCTTGTCCGACACGCGATAGCCTTCCCCAACGATTCGGTCTGTTTTGGCGATTCCGTCTGAATTGAGGCGGCAGTTCAACTCCGCGCGCCTCGACGTTGCGGTATTATAGGGAGCCGTTGACGCAGGTCACCCACCCCTGCAGCAGCCCAGATCCCTGCAGCAGCAGCCGCGATCCTCACGGCTGCTCCGCTCCCATCGGCTCGTCCCGCCATCCGTCGCCCCCTTCGCGACGGTTGCCGCCCCTCCCCCATTCGACTTCTCCCCACGATGTCCACTCTCTTCGTCGCTGCTCTCTCGTTCATTGGCTTCCTGGTTGCCTACCACACCTACGGGCGCTGGCTCAGCCGGAAGCTGTTCGGGCTTCGCGGCGACGCAGCGGTACCGAGCCACGCGCAGCGCGACGACGTCGACTTTGTTCCGACTCGGTTGCCGATCATTTTCGGGCACCATTTCACCAGCATCGCGGGGACCGGTCCGATCGTCGGCCCGGCGATCGCCGTCTTTTGGGGCTGGCTCCCGGCGCTCCTGTGGGTGGTTTTTGGGTCGATCCTGATCGGCGGCGTGCACGACTTGGCCGCCCTGGTGATCAGCCTCCGCAATCGCGGGCAAACGATTGGCGAAACCGCCGGCCGCTTGATCTCGCCTCGCGCCAAGATCCTGTTCCTCACGATCCTCGCCCTCGCGCTGTTTCTCGTGTTGGCGGTGTTCGGGTTGGTGATCGCGCTGATCTTTGATCTCTACCCCGAGTCGGTGCTCAGCGTTTGGGTAGCGATGCCGGTGGCGATCGCCATCGGGCTCTGGGGGCGGCAGCGGACCGCCGGGCTGTTGGTGCCGAGCCTGATCGGATTGCTGATGCTCTATGCCGCGGTCTACCTCGGCGCCTACTACTACCCGATCGACTTGGCGGATTATTTGCCGAGGGACGCAGGAATTTTCTCGAGCCCCGTCGTCGTCTGGACGTTGATCCTGCTGGTTTATGCCTTCGCCGCTTCGGTGCTGCCGGTGTGGCTGCTGCTCCAGCCCCGCGATTACATCAACAGCCAGCAGCTGTTCGTCGCCTTGGCGCTGCTCGTCGCCGGCCTCATCCTTGCCTCGGTCAGCGGACGCGCGGATCTGACCGCCACGACTCCGGCAATCGCCACCGACGTTCCCTCCGACGCACCGCCGATCTTTCCATTCCTGTTCATCACCGTCGCCTGCGGAGCGGTCAGCGGGTTCCACTGCCTGGTCAGCAGCGGGACGAGCAGCAAGCAGGTCAACCGCGAACCCGACGCCCAACCGGTGGGCTACGGAGCGATGTTGCTCGAAGGAGCTCTCGCCGTGCTCGTCATCCTCGCTTGCACGAGCGGCGTGGGGATGGGGCCCGTGGTGGCAGTTCAGTCCGAAGCGGGCCGCGACTACCAGGTGGCGACTGCCCCTGATGGCACGGCCGTCACCGGTCACGCGGCCTGGCAGACGTACTACCCGATGACGGCCGAGTCGAAGGGCTGGGCGAGCCACGGGCTGAAGAATCAGCTGGCTGCGTTCATCGACGGCGGAGCAAACTTCCTCAGCACCCTCGGAATACCGCTGCGGTTTGCCGTCGCGATGATGGCAGTCCTCGTCGCCTGCTTCGCCGCAACCACGCTCGACACGGCCACGCGGCTGCAGCGGTACGTGCTGCAGGAGCTCGGAGCGACGCTGCGGATCCGCCCGCTCGAGAACAAATTCGCGGCGACGACTACCGCCGTGGGTGTCGCGGCCGCCGTGGCACTCCTGGCGGGCGAGGAACCCGGAAAGGGAGGCTTGTTGCTCTGGCCGCTGTTCGGCGCGACCAATCAGCTGCTCGCCGGGCTGGCCCTGATGGTCGCTGTGTTCTACTTGGCGCGACGGCGGAAACCGACTTGGCCGGTGTTCGTGCCAATGGTCGTGATGATGGCGATGCCCGCCTGGGCGATCATCTACCAGATGCTGTTCAACTGGTATCCCGTGGCTCGCTGGGAGCTGATCGGCTTCGGCGTCGCCCTACTGCTGCTGCAGATTTGGATGGCGATCGAAGGGCTGATCTTCTGGAAGTCGGCTCAAGGCCAGCTCGAACCCGCAGCCCACCCCCATCCGCTCGACCAAGAGCTGGCCGAATCACTCGAGCCAGCCTCATCACTGTAGGACCCGCACGGCCTCAGAAACCGATCGACACATCCCAGTGGCTACCATGGTGCCGCCGGTGGTGGTGATGATGGTGGTCATGGTAGCGGTAGTGATGGTACCGCGGAGCCGGGACGATGTAGGTCGGGACGACCTCGTAATGCCGCTCGACATAGACCGGCGCGACCGGAGCCACAGGGGCCGGCGCGGGGGCGGGAGCGGCCGCCGGCGGACCGACCGTGGCCCGCTGCATGGCACTGATCACGTTCTCGCTGACGCCGTTTTGGTGCATCAGGATGATGTCGGCGACTTCCAACCGACGCTGCACGCCCCGCTGCATGATCTGATTCGTCAGCACCGTCTCGCTCAGCCCGCTGCGGGACATCTGGATCACGTCGTTGATCGAGACCGCTTGCTGGGCGGCAGCCGCCGCGGCGTACTGTTGCTGCTGGGCTTGATACGCCATCTGCGACTGCTGGTAGGCGATCTCTTTGTCGCGAGCGTTGCCGATGACGCCGCCAGCCACCGCACCGACCGCTCCACCGATCAGCGCCCCGGCTCCGGCTTCCCCATTGTGGTCGCCGATCAGCCCGCCGGCGATCGCCCCGGCCAAGCCGCCGAACGTCGCTCCCCGCTGGGTGTTCTGGGCCTGGGTCGTCGCGGCGGGGATCACGAAGAGCAGCACCGCAGGGAGCAGAATGGACTGTCGCATCGGACGGTTTTCCCGGAAGTTTCTCTTTGAAAGGGCGAGTCGAGCATCGCTCGCCGACCACACGTGCCGTCGTAGTATCGGCAAAACAAGAGAAATAGAGTGAATGGACTCTTCCGACAATCCCGAAATTTTTGCTGCAGCCGCGGACCGCTACGGCCGAGCGGGAACGCCGAGAGGCTTCCCTAAAACCGCAGCCCCTCGGTCGCTCGCGTCCGGCTGGCTACGAGCACGGGCAACTGCGAACCGATCGTTCGCCGCTGGGCTTCGGCGGCCAACTCGGGGTGGTTGTTCTCCTCCGACAAATGCCCCAAGCAGACCCACTGCAGCCGGCTGCAGCCCGCCTCAAGCAACAACTCCGCCGCCTCGAGATTCGAGAGGTGGCCGCCGGGCCCCACGATCCGAGCCCGCAGCGACGGTCCGTAACGGCCGGTGGCTAGCAGATGCGGATCGTAGTTGCTCTCGAGGATCAGCCCATCGAGCGAGCGGACGACATCGGCCAGCCCCGGGAAGGCATGCCCCAGGTCGGTCAGGATGCCGACGCGATGCTGGCCATCGTCGACGACAAAACCCACGCCGTCCGCCGCGTCGTGGGGCGTACGGATCGTCTCGACCATGACGTGCCCAAACCGCAGCGCCGCTCCCGACTCGAAATGCCGCACGTCGCTCAGCTCGCCGAGGCGGTGCGAGCGGACGGCGGCCCGCAGCGTGGGCTCGCTGACGTAAACCGGGATCCCGAACTTCCGCTGATAGATGCCCATCCCACTCGCGTGGTCGCTGTGGTCGTGGGAGATCAGCAGCGCCTCGACGTCGCGGATTTCTCGCCCGCAGCCCGCGAGCCGCTGCTCGGCCTGCCGACCGCTGATCCCCGCATCGAACAGCAGCCGAACCCCGTCGGCCTCCACATAAATGCAGTTCCCATTGCTCCCCGACTGCAGAGCGATGACTTCCATGTGTTTCCTAGATTCCGAAGGGCGAAGAGTGGCTGAGCAACCGATTCTACGCCGCCTCCGCCCCCTGGTTCGACGGGCCCAGCGGGCGATCCGGGAGCCGCCGCGGCAAAACGCAGTGCGTCATTCCGATGACACCAACGACGTCAGTGTGACCACACGCGAGCGGACGAACGGCAGGGACTCCTGCAACCGAAATCGCTGCAAACAAAGCACTTAGATGATTCCGCGCCGGCTTGGCACGCAGCTGGCATTGTTGCGGTGCATGTTCCGAATTCAACCAAGGCAGAAAAGGATGCTCCGATGTTCAAAAAGATGGCACTGACCTTTGGGCTCGCCCTCGCCGCGGGCCTGTTCGCCGGCGAGTCGGCTCGTGCAGGGGAGCGGCACCGCGATCATGGGGATCGCGATCACGCGAGGCACCGCGATCCTGGGGATCGCGACCATGGGGATCGCGACCATGGGCACCGCGATCACCGGGATCGCGACCACGGGAAGCATTACGACCACGGCAGGCACCACGGCCACGACCGGTTCCACGATCACCGATACCACGGCGGCTATCGCCCCCACTCCTACCGCTCTCACTGGGATCACTCCCACTCCTACCGTTCCCACTGGGGTCACTCGCACTACCATCCGCACCACCGGGGTCTGTACCGCGCTCCTCAGCACTACGAGCTGCACCGTGCGCCGCAGCACTATCGCCTGCATCGCGCACCGCAGCACTACGGCCACGGGAGCTTCGGAACCGCCAGCTCGTCGTACGGATTCTCGTTGCGAATCGGTCACTGAGGGCGCGCGGCGGCTGAGCACTCACCACCGGCGGCGGTACGCGGTCTGCTGCAGACGACCGCCATGACCACCACCCCTCAGCCGCTCGCGGCCCGCCAACTGCTTCGACCGGAGGAAGTGCCGCCGCTCCGTCGCGGGTGGCGGGTGATCGGGGCTTTCAATCCAGGAGTGATTCGCGATGGGACGCGAACGCGATTGCTCGTGCGGATCGTGGAGTGTCCGCTGGAAACGCGGAGCGGAGAGCGACCGTTGCCGAGGTGGGACGGCGGTGAGTCGGTTGTCGATTGGGTTTCCGAGGCCGATTTTGATCTCGTCGATAGCCGAGTCGTCATGGACCGCCGTAGCGGACGGGTTCGGCTGACGTTCACGAGCCATCTGCGTCTGTTCGACCTGGATGACGCGACGGACCCGGCGGCGATCGAAGGCAGCCGGGGTCGGCCCGTACTGATGCCCACCGGTGAAACCGAGTCGTTTGGGGTGGAAGACCCGCGGATCGTGTTTTTGCAGGACCGTTACTGGATCACCTACGTCGCGGTCTCGCCTCACGGCCCAGCCACCGCCCTTGCCTCGACCACTGATTTTGAGACTTTCGAGCGGCATGGGATCGCCTTCTGCGCGGAGAACAAAGACGTTCTGCTGTTTCCCGAAACGATCGGTGGACGCTTCGCCGCCCTGCACCGCCCGGTGATTGGCACTCCGTTCTGCAAACCGGAGATGTGGCTGGCCTTCTCGCGCGACTTGATCCACTGGGGCGATCATCGCCCGTTGCACGCCGGGGCCGCGGCTTGGGAGAGCGGGCGAGTCGGAGGGGGGGCTCCGCCGCTGCTCACCGATCGCGGCTGGCTCTGCCTGTACCATGGAAACCGGGCCCCGCAGCGGGCGGGCGAAGTCGGCGCCTACTATGCGGCGGCGCTGCTGCTCGACCGCGACGATCCCCAACGGATTCTCGCCCGCTCCCCGGAACCGCTCCGTGCTCCGACCTTGTCGTACGAGCAACACGGGTTCGTCCCCAACGTGGTGTTTCCCACGGCGACGATCGCGACCGGCGATCTGCTGCACATCTATTACGGCGCCGCCGACACCAGCACGGCGGTATTGACCTACGAGTTAAATGCCCTCTTGGACAGCCTGCAGTGACTTGAAGGAGCGTGGAGCATGGCGACGGAAGCAACGATCGGACTGGGAGTGATTGGCTGCGGAGGCTTTGGGCTCTTCGCCATGCAACAGTTCATTCAGATTCCCGGGGTCGTTCCCATCGGGGTCACCGCCACGCATCGCGAGGCAACGCGACGAGCCGTCGAGCGGTACGGTCTGAAGATGTATGACTCGATTGAAGGCATGCTGGCCGATCCTGCTATCGACCTCGTCTATATCGCCACTCCCCCGTTCTTGCATCATTCCCAAGCCGCTGCAGCGCTTGACTCCGGCAAGCATGTCATCGTCGAAAAGCCCTTAGCGATGAATGCCATCGAGGCCGACGACTTGATCAGCCGCGCCCGGCGCGGCGATCGCTTGCTGACCGCGAATCTCATGCAACCTTACAACCCACTCCGCGACTACATTGCGGAGGTGATCCAGCAAGAGTGGCTTGGAAAACCGATGCATGGTTTCTTTGAGAACTACGCTTCCGATGAAAACCTTTCCAACGAGCATTGGTTCTGGGATCAGGAAAAGAGCGGAGGCATTTTCATTGAGCACGGCGTCCACTTTTTCGACCTCTTTGCCGGTTGGCTTGGACCGGGCGAGGTTGTCGACGCAGCGACGACCGAGCGGCCCAAAGCACAGCAGGGGCCCGAATCACAGCAGGGGCCCGAATCACAACGGGGGCCCGACCCAAGCGACACGCCCAGCGGCTCTCCGATCATGGATCAGGCGCAGTGCCGGGTGCGATACCGCGATGGTATCACCGTCAATTTCTATCACAGCTTTACGCAGCCAGCTCGCCTGGATCGGCAGGAGTTTCGTCTGGTTTTTGAAAAGGGGGACCTGACGCTCGAGGGCTGGGTGCCGACGACGTTGAAGCTCCGAGCGATTGCCGACGAGGAAACCACCCGCAAGATCACCGAACCGCTGAATGGCTACCGGCTCGACGTGCTGGAGAACTACGGGGGCTCGGGACGGCAATGCCGGGGCCGCGGCAAGGACTACGACGTCTATCAGCGGTTCGATCTGGAGTGGCGGAGCCCGCTGGAAAAGCAAGCGCTCTACTCCGAGTTGCTCCGCTCGTTCGCTCGCGATCAAGTCGCCTGGATCCGCGACCGCCAGCATCGTCGCCGCGTGTCGGAGCAGAATGGTCGAGATTCGGTCGCGGTCGGTGAGGCAGCTCGGCGGATGGCCGCTGGCTCTGCGGGCGCGAATCTGGCCTCTGCCGGAACCCCCTGAGCCGCCGGCGCTAGCCGCGGGTTCGGCAGCGAAAGTTCCGAGGCGGCGAGGCCCGAGGCTAGCGCCTGCGGCTCCAGGGGAAGGAAGCGAACGAACGACCTTGGCCAAGTTTTTCGCGGTTGGCCGGACCTCGTGGCACGGAATCCGCCCACATCCGTCTTGGCGGCCGTCGTTGCGGCCAGCAGAGCAAATTCCTGAATCAGCTCTAACGCTTTGCCTGTAGGGCGTTTGCTGAGCCGACCGGCGCGTGGGTGCAGCGACCGGTACGGATCTTGCTAAAGGCTGGCGGCGATTCGACCGCCGTCGTCGCGCCGCAGGTGCGGCCGGACTTCCGCTTCCACCACCGAAGGATCCGTCTCCATGGCGCCGGGATTTCAGCCACGGAACATCGCCTGTCTGGGCAACTATATTCCCCGACAATGCGGAATTGCTACCTTTAACTACGATACGCGCGCGGCGATCGCCGGAGCCGATCGGCAGGTCAACGCCTTCGTGGTCGCCGTGAATGATTCGCACGAGGGCTACGACTATCCCCCCGAAGTCCGCTTTCAGTTTTTCCAGCACGATCGCGAGGCGTATCGGCGGGCAGCGGACTACCTGAACTTCAGCGACGTCGATCTCGTTTGTGTTCAGCACGAATTCGGGATCTACGGCGGGCCGGCAGGCAGCTATCTAATCCCCTTGCTGCGGGATCTGCGGATGCCCGTGGTTACGATCCTGCACACCGTTTTAGATAACCCAGATCCCGACCAGCGACGGGTGATCCTCGAGTTGGCCAAGTTGTCCGCGCGGCTGATCGTGATGAGCGAACGCGGCAAGCGATTCCTCATTGACATCTATGGTATCCAGCCAGCGAAGATTGCGGTCGTGCCGCACGGAATTCCCGACACCCCCTTTATCGACCCGAATTTCAATAAGGATAAATTTGGAGTCGAGGGGAGGCCCACCCTGCTGACGTTTGGACTGCTTTCACCGGGCAAAGGGCTGGAGTATGTGATCAAGGCTTTGCCCAAGATCGTGGAGCATACCCCCGACGTCGCGTACATGGTCGTCGGTGCGACCCATCCGAACCTGGTCCGCGCCGATGGCGAGTCGTATCGCGAATCGCTGCAGCATCTAGCCGAGGAACTCGGCGTGGCGGAGAATTTGCTCTTTTACAATCGGTTTGTGGATATCAAAGAGCTCACGGAGTTCATTGGCGTCTCAGATATCTACATCACTCCCTATTTGAATCCCGCCCAGATCACGTCCGGCACGCTCGCCTACAGTTTTGGAAGTGGCAAAGCGGTCATTAGCACTCCTTACTGGCACGCCGAGGAGCTGCTTTCCGATGGACGTGGCGTCCTAGTCCCCTTCCGTGACAGCGAAGCGATCGCCGACGCGGTGATCGATCTTTTCCAGGATGAGTCGAAGCGGCATCGGATCCGCAAAACTGCGTACGAGCTCGGCCGGGAGATGGTCTGGAGCGAGATCGGCAAACGCCTGCAAAAGATCTTTGAGGAGGCGGGTACGGCGCACGTTCGCAAGCAAGTCTCGCCCACGCTCCCTCGGCGGAGATACACGATCCCGCCGCTTCAGTGGGAACACCTGCTGCGGCTGACCGACAGCACCGGGTTGTTTCAGCATGCGACGTATACGATGCCGAATTTTGCCGAAGGGTACTGCACCGACGATAATGCCCGCGCCTTAGTTTTTACGCTGATGGTCGATGAGCTGGACCAATCGAGCGTCGAACTGCAGCGCGCCGCCTCGGCTTATCAAGCATTCTTGAACTACGCCTATGATCCGGGGCGAGGGCGATTCCGCAACTTTCTCAGCTTTGACCGCCGCTGGTTGGAGGAGGTCGGCTCGGACGACGCCCACGGCCGAGCGCTGTGGGCGCTGGGCAGCTGCGTGGGACGAAGCAAACACAGCAGCACCCAATGCTGGGCGACGCAGTTGTTCGCTTCGGCGCTCCGCGCGATGAAAGACATCGGCTCACCGCGGAGTTGGGCGTTCGCCCTACTTGGGATCGACGAGTACCTGCGTCGACTCGACGGCGATCGACCGGTGACGGAAATGCGGAGCGAACTTTCGGCCCGGCTTCTGAGGCTGTACAACCAAGTAGCCGCCAATGACTGGCTGTGGTTCGAGGATTATTTGACCTACAGCAACGCCAAGCTCTCGCAAGCGATGATTGTGACGGGCCACGCCACCGGCAATCATGAATTCCTCGACTGTGGGCTGACGTCGCTAAAATGGCTTTCGGAGATCCAGCAGAGCGAGTCGGGGCATTTGCGAAGCATCGGATGCAATGGTTTCTACCGCCGTGGTGGCTCGCCCGCCGCATTCGACCAGCAGCCGTTGGAGGCGCAGGGAATGGTCTCGGCCTCCTTGGCTGCCTGGCGCGCGACGCGGGATGACGATTGGCTGCGAAGCGCGCAAACGGCTTTTGAATGGTTTCTCGGAGCCAACGACTTGGGCGTCCCCGTTTACGATACGCTCACCGGTGGTTGCCACGATGGACTGCAGTGCGACAGCATGAATAAGAACCAAGGTGCCGAATCGACGCTCGCCTACTTGCTCTCGTTGGCGGAGTTGATGCAGACGGCAGGAATCGCCTCGCGGGAACTGGCCAAAGGACTAGCAACGGAACCGCAGGGCCTGGCCCTTCCCTGGAATAGTACTCACCGCTAACCTGCCTCGACGCCAAGACGAACCGTGGACTTACAACAACATGTGCGCCGCACCGGAATCGTTTTACGCCCGGATCCTCGACGTGTATTGCTTCGAAAACTCGATCTGGGATCGCGCGAACGGACCGTAAAGATCATCTCGCGGGTGCTGGCCGAATCGGAGGAAGCGGTGGAGAGGACGTGGCAGGAGGTCTGTCGCGACTTCAACCAGAGACACCGCAATGCAGCCGACTTTTTCCAGCACCGATTCGAGCAGCTGAGAGAATATCTGCCGAGCGACCGCCGTATCGACAGAACCCGTCAGCTGTTGATCGGCGCTTATTTTTCGCTCGAGTACACGGTCGAGTCGGCGGCCCTCTTCAATCCTTCCATGGTCTGGCATCCTGATCAATCGGGACTCCCCGCTGGACACCGACGTTTTGTTCTTTCGTTGCGCGCGACCGGCGAAGGACATATTTCTTCGGTCGCTTTTCGCAGTGGAACCGTGGATGAGAAATGTTGGATTACCGTCAACGAGCCGAGCGGCTATGTGACTTCACCCAAGGTGGCGCCGGACGCTTTCTACGAAAAGAGACTTTTCCGCAGCAAGCTGTTTGAGCTCGGTCTGTGGAATTCATTCTGCTCGGAAGTGCTCGACGAACTCGGCGACCGCTTTACCTTGTCGCAACTGGCGTCGGTCGTGAACACGAGCGACGAGCAGCATCGCCAGCAGAACCAGGACTTCCACCGCCTGGGTCACGAGATTCTCGAGTTGGCCCGCAGCAATTACGCCGTTCAGTATCAGCCCACTTCGGATCTGTCGGAGCGTCTGCTTTTTCCTTACGGACCGACCGAGACCAACGGTATCGAGGATGCCCGATTTGTCCGTTTCGTCGACGACGACCAACAGGTGACCTACTACGGAACGTTCAGCGCTTATGACGGCCAAGTGGTTCTTCCGCAGCTGATCGAAACCGCCGATTTCCTCCATTTTCGAATTAGCACCCTCAACGGTTCGGAGGTTGGCAATAAGGGTTTTGCACTCTTTCCCCGCAAGATTCGCGATCGCTACTACATGCTGTCTCGGCAAGACGGAGAAAACCTCTACATTATGTCGAGCGATTTACTGCACTTTTGGCATCGCAAGCAATTGCTCGCCAGACCCGCTTACGAGTGGGAGTTCGTGCAGTTGGGCAACTGCGGTAGCCCGATCGAGACCGACCGCGGGTGGCTTGTCCTGACGCATGGGGTGGGCCCGGTGCGGACCTATGGGATTGGTGCGTTTTTGCTTGATCTGGAGAAACCAACGCGGATCATCGGACGGCTCAAGCAGCCGCTGCTGTTGGCCAATGAGACGGAGCGCAATGGCTACGTCCCCAACGTCGTCTACAGCTGCGGTTCCGTCGTTCACAACGGGCACCTGATTTTGCCATATGCGATGAGCGACGAATCGAGCTCCATCGCAGTCGTCACCCTCGACCCGCTCCTCGATGCGATCGAACGAGACGGACTGCCCTGAGCCCGACGCGCGAGCCTCGGGCCCTGGTTAGCCTGGGGTTTCCGGCGCAGCCCCCGCGGTTAGCGCCGTCGGTTAGCGCCGTCGGCTCAGGGTTTCCGGCAGAGTCCAGCCAACAGCCTGCGGCGGCAGTCGCCAGCGGCGGAGGGGGTGGTTAAGATGGGCCAGCGTTCGTCCCTTACCTGAGCCCCTTCGGAGACTGCACGATGAGATTTGCTATGCGCTGGGCGTTGCTATCGGTTCTCGCCGCCACTCTCGCCCCGCTGCCGGGATTCGCCCAGCAGACCAAACCGGCCCACGACGCGGTCACTCCGGTTCCCCGCGGCGGCTCGTGGATGACACGTCATGAAGCGATGAACAAGCGCGTCGCCCAGGGCAACGTCGACCTCGTGTTCATCGGGGATTCGATCACGCAAGGCTGGGAAGGTAATGGCAAGCAGGTCTGGGAAGAATACTATGGCGACCGCAACGCCGTGAACTTGGGAATCGGCGGCGACCGTACCCAGCACGTGATCTGGCGATTGGACAACGGCAACCTCGAAGGTATCTCTCCCGATCTGGCCGTCATCATGATCGGCACCAATAACTCGCGAAGCAACAAACCCGAAGAGATCGCCGACGGCGTCGAGCAGATTATCGAACAGCTGAAAACCAAGACGCCGGAAACGGAGATTCTCCTGCTCGGCATCTTTCCCCGCGGCGCCACCCCTGAAGATCCACTCCGCCAGGTGAACGAGAAAACCAATCAAATGATCTCGAAATTCGCCGATGGCCAGCAGGTGCATTACTTGGACATCGGCAAGGAGTTTCTTGGCGAGGACGGCAGCCTCAGTAAGGAAATCATGCCCGACCTGCTGCACTTGAGCCCGCAGGGTTATGAGATTTGGGCCAAGTCGATCGAGCCCAAGGTCAAAGAACTGCTGGCTCAGTAATCGACGAGCTTTGGTAGCCTCGTCGAGCTGCGAAGGGGTGGTCATGCGATCGTCCCACGTTCGTCAGGACGTCGCAGCAGCCCGCCGGGCGTATTCCGCCAGCCGATTGACCTCGCTGCTGACCGTCACCCGCCGAATCTCGTTCGCGGTGGTTTCACCGCGAACGGCCTTTAGCAGGGCCATGTCGACCAGAGGAGTCATCCCGGCGTCGATGGCCAGCATCTCCAACTGCTCGGCCGACTCTCCGGCATCGATCGCGGCGGCAAAGCGGTGATCGGTCTCGAGCACTTCACAGATGGCGGTTTGCCTGGCAAAGCCGTCGTGGCTGCAGGCGGAACATCCTTCGGCACGATACAGCTGCGGCTGCGTGCCACCCAGTTTTTCCGCGACTCGCTCGGGGACGGGGATGGGGCCGTCCGAGGCTAGCGGCACGCGGCATTCGAGGCAGAGCGTCCGGATCAATCGTTGAGCGACGACGCCGATCAACGCATCGGCTAAGAAATGTCGGTTCGCTCCGTAAGCCAACATCGTCCGCACGGCTTCGGCTGCCGTGTGCGCGTGAACGGTCGCAAGCACCAGCTGTCCGCCCAGCCCCGCGCGAATTGCGGTCTCCGCCGTGCGGTGGTCGCGAATTTCACCAACCATCACGACGTCGGGGGAGTTCCGCAAACAGGCTTTGAGAAGGTCGTGAAAGTCGCAGCCGGTCTCCACGTCGACTTGCGACTGGAGGACGCCGGGCAACACCCGCTCGACCGGGTCCTCGAGCGTGTGGATCTTGAGCGTACCGTCGGCCAAATAGTCGATGCACGAGTAGAGCGTGCTGGTTTTACCGTGCCCGGTCGGGCCGGCGACCAGGAGCAATCCGTGCGGCCGCGCCAGCAGCTCCCTCAGATGCTCGGCACGATCTTCCATCCCTAGCTCGTCGAGTTTTCGCAGCGGCTCGGAGGTATCAAAGATCCGCACCGCCAAGTCCTGACCGAACAGCGTCGGCATCGAGCTGAGCCGCAGATCGACCACCGTTCCATCAGACAATTCGATCTGGCTACGACCTTCGGCCGGCGTATGGATGCCCGCCGTGGGATCGATCTCGGCGCTCACCCGCAGGTGGTTCTGCACGCGGTGACCATAGCTGCGGTTGAGCCGGCTGACGCTTTTGAGCCGCCCGAGTCGCCGCACGCGGATCGTGACTCCTTCGGGCTCGTCCGAGAAAAAAATATCGCTGGCCCCTTTCTGCAATGCCCACTCGATCAAGTTGTCCGCGTACACGTGTGGGGGCGACACCTCCAAGCTGTTGTCGAGCGCGTCGAAGACCGGAAGCTGCTCCTCGGGTTCCGGATCCACCGCAGGTTCACGGTTCACGGTAGGCTCACGGTTTGTAGCGTCGCGTTCAGCAGGCAGTCGGTCAGCAGGCAGTCGGTCCTCGGGCATGGTGCGGCTCGGGCTCGGGAGGGAATGCGTGAAAGGCTCGGCTCTGCCAGAAACTCCAGTGACTTCAGTCTATTGAGCCGTAGGCGCTAGCCTCGGGCTCCTGAGCCGCAGGCGCTAGCCTCGGGCCTCTGAGCCGCAGGCGCTAGCCTCGGGCCTCGCAGCCCAAAAATTTTCGCCGCAGCACCCGCGGCTAGCGCCGTCGGCTCACGGTTATCCGTCTTTTGAGCCGCAGGCGCTAGCCTCGGGCCTCGCAGCCCAAAAATTTTCGCCGCAGCACCCGCGGCTAGCGCCGTCGGCTCACAGTTTTCTGGGAGAGCCTAGCGGTCGACGCGTGCAATTCGCGTGCCTGGTCCAGCATCTGCACCGGCGGCGGAACCAGTCTGCCAGCCCTTCGCGCCGCAGCTAGGCGGAGACGCCACCCTGATCGATCAAGAAACCGGCGAGACGGTCGAGCGTTTGATTGCCGCCGCGGACCGCTCCAAAGGCTTCCGCGCGATCCCGTTCCTCGGCCGAGTCGAACAGCATCCGCATCGTCAGCCGCGTCTGGTTGCCGATTTCGGCAAAGCTCACGGTGACGTGAAATTGTGTTGATCCGACCGCTTCATCGCCCGAGTGCGCGTAGACCAATCGCTCGGGTTTGACGATCTCGAGATAGGAGATTTGGTTTTTGTACTCGGCGCCGTCGGGCCCGTGCATCACGAATTGCCAAACCCCCCCGGGGCGAACTTCCATTTCGCTCAGCGTGTTGGAAAATCCGCTCGGCCCCCACCACTGCGCCACGTGCTTGGAATCGGTCCATGCCTGGAAGACGAGCGCCCGCGGGGCGTCGAAGACTCGGGAGATGACGATTTCCCGTTGCGACTCGTCACGCGTACCGTTCGGACTGCGTTGATTCACCGGGGTGGGACCTTTGGGGTAGGAGGTCGATCGCATCGTCAGCCGTATCGGATTCCGTCCGCTCCGCTCACTCCAAGACGGGCGTCGGTCGCCCGGTGGCCTTGCTCCGCGGCAGCGGCAAAAAGCGTCCGATCGAGTAGGCGCCGGGGCCAGCGATCAGCGTCGGCGCGAGCAACCCGATCAGCGCCCAGTTGTATTCGAATCCACCTTCGCTCAGAAGGAACCCGTTTTTTCCATGCACCGTCGCGATCGCTCCGAGCATGATCACGATCAGCGAAGCGGCGGAGAAACGCGTCAGGAAGCCGACGACGAGGCCGCACCCACCGAAGAATTCGCCGATCGCGACAGCGTACCCCAGCGGCGCGCCCATCTGCTCGACCGTCGCCTCGAGCCCCTGACCGCCGAAGGCACCGAACATCTTCTGCGCCCCATGGGCGATGAACACTACTCCCGCGGCGACGCGGACGATCAACAAAGAAAGATCCACAGCCGACCGGTCCAACGCTCCCCTTCTCGCGTCATTCATCCGTCGCACTCCGGTTCGCAGCCGCTTTGCAAAATCGCCGCCGTACACTCGTTCGGTGACCCAGGCCGACCACCCGCGGCGAGGCAGTCGCGTCTCCGTCCTTATAGCGTCCCCCGCGGTGTTTCTCAAGGCGATGCGGAACCGGAGGGGTGTTGCGACTCGCACGAAACCGCCCGCAGTACGCCCAACGTCTCGGCGATCTCGGCCTGGCGGACACCGTGCTGAAGTGCCCGCTCGATATAGCCCACCGTGCAGTGGCGGCAGCGCAGGGCGGAGCTGACGGCGATCGCGATTAGCTCCTTGGTCCGCGCCTCGAGTGCCCCGTCGGCGAACACCGCGCGCTTGTAAGTCCAAAAGCTGCGGTCCACTTCGGGTAGAAATTTTCTCCGCCAGTGCTTGCCGAGCAATTCCTCATAGTCTTCCTTGATCCAGAACAGCTGCGTGCCGCCAGCTTGCGTGGCGACGACCGAGACCGCTTCTTCGATCGCGGCAGCGGTCGCGCCCTCCGCCTCGGCTTCCGCCCGATGCCTCTCGCCCACTTGCGGATTGCCCGCCAGGGACGCGATGGCGACCGCGATCAAGTGCTTGGTGAGCTTCGGGAGCGCCGTGCCGCTTGCAAAGGTCTGCTCCAGAAAACGCTCGAAAAGCTTCCCTTGTTCCTGCGACTCCCACTGCGACTCGCTGCCGCGATGGTCCATCTCACTCGCTCCCGAATAATAGCGCTAGAGTCCCGATTGCCGCGGCCACCCTCGCGGTGCAGTCCGCTTCCCAGGGCTCCCAACATAGGATTTTCGAACCGAAATGGATACGCTCGCAGCGGCTCGTCTGCAGATGGCCCTTTCACTGATCTTCCACATGTTTTTCGCGGCGGTCGGAATCGGCTTGCCACTGCTGGTCGTGTTGGGCGCTCGCCCACCAGCCGTACTTGATCTACCCCGATGTCACCTTTCGTGAGGCGGCGGCTCCGGCCCCGACGCTCGCCTTCGTCCTCGGCAGCGTTCCGGTCGGCGCCGCGTTCCTCGTCCCATCGCTGTGGCTGCTGTTTCGCGTCTTCAAAACCAACCTCCCCGCGGCGAGTTAATCGTCGCTGCAGCGAGGCACCGCGGCGAGCAGGTTCTGCAGTTCGCCGACTTCGGGGGCCGCGGCCATCGAGCTCGGCAAGCGAATGATGAAGCGACTGCCCCGTTCCGCTCCGTCGCTCTCCGCGGTCACGCCGCCGCCATGCAATTCGACCAACTGCTTGACCAGCGCCAAACCGATTCCTAAGCCGGCTTGGGAGGGCGTCTGCGATTGATGAGCCTGCGTGAAGAGTTCAAAAATGTCGCTCAACATATGGCAGGGAATGCCGGTCCCCGAGTCTTCGACGGTAATGATGGCTTCGCTTCCCTGCCGCTGAGCCGTGACCGCGATGCGGCCGCCGTTGCGGGTGTACTTGGCGGCATTGTTGAGCAGATTGAGGAAGACTTGTTCGAGCCGCATGGGATCGGCATGCAACCAAATCGACTCGGCCGGCAGCGAGACGACCAAGTGGTGCTGCCGAGCTTCGATCTGCGGGCGAGCGCTCTCCAGCGCCCGCTGGAGGACCACCTGCAATTCAATCGGTTCCTTACGAAGCCGCATTTTGCCGGCGGCAAAGCGTGAGGAGTCGAGCAGATCGTCGATGAGAGAAGCCAGCTGCCGGACCTGGCGCTCGATCACGTTCCGCGCCTGACGGTTCGCTTGGCCGTCCCCGGTGTCGTGCCGCAGCACTTGGACAGCGGCGAGGATGGGTGCCAGAGGGTTGCGCAGCTCGTGGCTGAGGACAGCCAGAAACTGATCGCGGCGACGGTTGCTCTCGGCAAACTCGTCGGCGAGTTGGCGACTCCGCTCTTCGGCCTGGGCCAGTGCGTCCTGGACCATCGTCTGCTCACACCGCGCGTCGCTCGCGTTCGACGATCGCTCTGCCGTGTCGTGGCGAGCCGGCGGGCTGGCCGCGGCGCCGGCCCCGCTCGCCGAGAGCTCACACCCCTCATGCCGGCCGCCGTCGAACTCGTGCCGCTCCGGTCCTCGGCTCGGCAGCTTCAGTCGCCGTCGCGAGAGCGAGTTGGCGAACGGGAAGATGACTCGAGTCAACCTGCGCGGCGGCTCTTCCGCAGGGGCGTCGCCGAGGGCAAACCGTTCGACCACCCGCTCCGGCACCCGATCCTCTGTCGCCCTTTCTTCCCAACCTTCGCGGGGTCCATGGCCAAAGCTCCGTTCACCTCTCACACTGCTACTCCCTGATCTACCGGGTGCTTCCAAACAGGTCGGGTTGTGCCGCCGCCATGCGAGCCGGCGGTCCATCGAAGCCCTACCCTGAGCCGGCTCACCGCTTCACCCTCCCCGCAACCGGCTGCATCGCAATTGGCTGCAGGAGTGTCCTGGGGAAGCGCACCATCCGTGGGAGCACGGCCCCACTTTGACGGGGACGCAAACCTCTCTCTGTCCGAAACCGTACCTCCTTGGGGATTTTTCCTCGCCACTTTGGGGGTTCCTGAAAACCCGCCGCACTTGCCACCTTTGGGTGTGAATTCTACACTACTGTAGTTATGCTTTGCCCCAGGCCGCCGGGATGGGAAGATTGCCCCCGTTAATCGGGCGCGAATTTCACGCCGACGGCCTCCTCCCCTGCATGGAAAAAATTTTTCGCTAGGCACCGGCCGCACAAGGGAGAGCTGGCCACGCAGCGGCTCCAATGCGCCTCGCATACCAGCTGCGAAGCGTCGAGCCATCGCGTTCGAGGGACGAAGCCTAGTGCAATCGTCCGGCCCCGAAACGTGGCACGATGAAGGCATCCCTGGTCCCGCCAGTCCCGCAGGCAAACCGCCTGCTCGCTCGCCTGCCTCCGCAAGAGTATCAGCGTCTCGCACCCCACCTCAGCCTCGTCACGATGCGATTGCATGAGGTTCTCTACGATTTTCAGTCGCTGATCGAATACATCTACTTTCCTCTGCAGAGCATTCTCTCCGCCCTGACCGTGATGCGCGATGGCCGGTCGATTGAGATCGCCAACATCGGCCGAGAAGGGGCTGCCGGGCTAGCGGTTCTGACGGGAGCGGCTCGCTCGCCGAACCGAATGATCGTCCAGTTTGCCGACGGCGCCCTGCGGATCCGCGCCGAGGTGCTCCGCAAAATAGTCGACCGCGACGGACCGCTGCGCACGTCGCTGCTAGAGCATCAAGCGCACTACTTCGTCCAAGTCTCCCAGGCCGTCGCCTGCAACGGTTTGCACTCGATCGAAAAACGCTGCTGCCGTTGGCTACTGATGACTCACGATCGGCTCGACACCGACGTCCTCCCGCTGACGCATGAGTTCCTCGCCATGATGCTCGGCGTGCGACGGGCCGGAATCACCGAGGTCCTGCGGACCCTGCAAGAAAAAAAACTCATCAAATGCAGCCGCGGAAAAATCACCATCCGCGACCGCTCTGGATTAGAGAAGCAGGCCTGTGAGTGTTATCAGATCATCAAGCAAGAATATTACCCTCTGCTCTGACGATCAATTCCAGTTCCTCTTCGAGCCGGTTCTGGACCTCCAGCCTCTCATCCGTCAGAGCCGCGTTGGCCGAGGCGGCTCCTTGAAGCAGTGCCGCATCGACCGCGCTGGCGAACTCGCCGCTGGCAGCCGAGGCACGGTTGAGATGATTGACGATGACCAGCACGTCGAGTGGGCCGACCGAGCCGGTTCCCGTCACATCGAGATAAGGGGGCGGCGGCGCATCGGGCGAGGAGGAAGCTGGCGGCAGCGCGCCCCCCCCGGTTCGGTTGAGATAGTTGATCACGACGAGCGCGTCGAGCGGCGTGATCCGTTCATCGTCATTGACGTCGAGAGGGTCTTCGGGGTTCTGCCAGGCGGACGGTGTGGGAGGCGTGGGAGGCGTGGGCGGTGGCCCAATCGCAGCGGCCGTAAACTCCGCATCGAGTTTGCGATTTTCGCTGCCGATCGTGACACTGCTGAAGACGATCGGCTGGCGCAACAAATCGCCCCCAACGGTCACGGTGTAGACGCCCGGGGGAACCTGCAAACTGTACCCGCCGGACGGGCCACTCACGGTGACAAACTCGACACCGCTCGAGGCTTCCACGGCAGCGACGGTGACCTGATCCCACCCCTCCCCGATCGTATAAAAATTATCTTGCACGACCTGGTCGTCGTAGATCACGCCGGTGATGAAGGCGTCGCCGGCCCGCGTCCCAAATTTCTCGGTCAACATACTGGCGTTATAATTTCGGTCCGCTGTGAAAACGCCATGTTTGACTCCCGCTCCAATCTCCCGAAATCCTGGGCTGAAGAGATTCGCTCGGTGGCCGGGGCTTCGCATAAAACCGGCGTGGTGATCGTGGATTGCTGCATCGCGATCGAGCGCGCCGGTGGTGCCTGACCAAACGATGTTTTCTCCGGCCAATGAGTAGCGATAGCCGGCCTCGAGCATTCGGTCCCACGGCATCTCGCCATCCGGATTCTCATGCGAAAAAAAATCGCGATTGAGCATATCCTGAGAGTGGGCGTCAGCCGCGTTCAGCAGGGCTTGGTGGGGAGCGAGTGGCTGCTTGGAAGCCGTGGAAATCGTTCCCGGCGGGAGCCCGTCGTTCAGCCCAATCCCGTACCTCCGCGCCTCGGCCGCCGGGTTCGCGCGAGCTCGATTGATGAGCTCAATGGTCAACTGTTCCCAGTCAGACATGACCACCGCCGCCATCAGCCGACGCGATTCCAAGGATTCCAGTCGCAAGCGACGAGCCGCCCCCGATGCAGAGCACTGCCCCCGCTTCGAGCGCCCCCGCTTCGAGCGCCGCCGCAGAGCGTTCCAAAACATCATCCCAGAGCCCCTACTTCCCAGGTTTCCTCGTGTGCGGCTCAAATCCGAGAGCAACCTAACGCAGGTAGGTCCAGACGATCCCCGCCTGGGTGCGATCGGCGTCAAATAGCTCATTGTCGGAAGCAAACCGGTCGTAGCCAGCCACTGCGGAGACCGACATCGCTTCGGTCCAATCCCAGCGCAATCTCCCGCCGACACGCCAGACGACCTCGTCTCGACTGACCGCTCCGGTGTACTCGTCGTAGCTCCGGTAACCCGCGCTCACCTCGGGAATAAAACTTATTCGCTCCCGGAGGGCGAGCGTCAAGTCACCATGAACCGTCGCACCGGCGTAGCGGAAGTCAGCCCCCTCGGTATCGACCGACTCGACGTTCGCCCCCAAAGTGGAGGCCGGGATCCAGCGCGAATCCCACTTAAAAAAGCGACTGATGCCGAGCGTGTGGGCCGGTCCATCGAGCGACTCGACCTGGGGATTTTCGCCGTCCTCGTCAAACTGGCTAAAGCTAGCCGTCCAGAAGAGGTGCACCAGATCTCCGTCCGGGCGCAGCGAAGTCGCAGAGGTGGTCACCGCATGGCGATCTCCAAGGCGTTCCCCACCAAACAAGTCCAAGGAGTAAACATAGTCGATCCGGCCCGAGAGGTCCGTTCGGCCAAACAGCTGATCGCGTTCGACAAACGCCCCGGGCTGGAAACTTGCCAAATTGAAATCGCTTAGGTTACTTTCGTTGACCGTAAAGTAACCGCGGCCCAACGTTCCGATCCGCGTCCGTTCCCAGTCGGCCCAAATCCATTCGAACTCCGGGTTCAGGAATCCTTGAGCACTGTCGGCGTCGGCATCCAATAACTGCCGACTGATCGGTGCGAGCGTGACGTTCGAATTGTAGAGAGCGCCGAATTCCACGTAGGCGCGGAAGCGCTGCGGAGGCGTTAACTCCAGAGTGGGCTCAAGCTCGGGGTGCCCCAGCCGCTGCTCCGTCTCTTCGGTGTGGTCGAACGCCCGAATCTGATAACTGGCTTGTAAAAGGTCGGGCCCTCCCCCCAGGTTCGCGGGATCACTGGCTCCACTCGGCGGGCCCGGCAGATCGTCAAACACAATCCCGCGCTCGACCAATTGACGGGTGTATCCGCTCTCGGGACCGAGCACATGGACCTGTCGATAGTGGTGCCTCGCCTGCTGAGGATTCCCTGAATCGCTGAGGTGGTTTCCGTAGTCGAAATGCAGGGCAATGTTTTGCGGGTCGATCTCCAAAGCCCGCCTGAATGCCTCCTCGGCTCCCTGTTGATTCCCTGCCCGATGGTGGTGACGGCCGATCAGCCGCCAGGAATCGGCGTGCAGCGGGTCGCTGGCGACACGTGCTTCGAGCATGCGGAGGATCGCGCTGGCCCCATCTTCCGCGGCCCCATCTTCCGCGCCCCCCGTTGCCGCCCCAGCAACCAGCAAGCAGAGGGGGAGAACAAGGGTGGCGATCGTGCTTCCGTTCCCTCGAAATTCACGCATGCACTAAACCTTCTATTTTGCTGAGCCTGGATTTCCGATACAGACCGGAGAGGTTCGTTCCGGAATGGAACCGATGAGGCCCGAACTGGCTACCAGGATTTGGCTCAGCACACCAGAGCGAACCGCGGGAACATTCCTTGTCTGAGCCTACCGCCCGTTTTGGTATCGGCTCGGTGCTCCCGCTCCCTATGACGCAATGGAGGCGACACGACGTGACTGGATTGAAGCTCAACAAACGACAGTGGCTGGCTTTGGCACTCGCTGGTTTGCTCCCCAACGTGGCGGCCGCCCAAGTCGGCTCCGGCGTCCTAGGGCGTAACGCGGCAGCGACGCAAGCCTCTCGGACTCAAGCGCAAGTCCAACAGCGAACACAGGCGCAGATTCAGCAGCGAGTCCAGGCTCAAGCCCAGCAGCGGGTCCAAGCGCAGGCGCAGCAGCGCGTTCAGACACAAATCCAGGAGCGAGCCCGGGGGCGAGTCTCCGGCACCGCACGGCGAGCCGCCGGAATCGTTCAAGGCGGAGCAGCCAACGCCCGGCTCGATGCCAACCTGCGGGTCGACACGCGGGTTCAAGGCTCGAGCGCGGCGGCGGCCGACTCACCGCGGATCGCCCGGGCCGGAATGCAAGGGCGCGGAAACGCTCAAGTCGATGCGGCCGCGAGCGTGCAACTCTCGGCGACCGAAATGCAGTACTACGACGACGTGTTCGGCCGCTTCAATCCCTTCCGAGCCCCCGCAGCCCAGCCCGCTCCGGAAGCACCCGCCCCCTCGGACTCGCCGCAACCACCGGCGGATCGTTCGCAAGAACGCGGCGCCGGACTGGCCCTTAGCTCGACCACTGACCTCAACGCCCGCATCGGCCACGCCCTGCGGATGCGGCAGTCGGAAGTCTCGCAGCTTCGCGACCGTGCACTGGAAACCGGCGACGCGAGTCTCTTGGCGCGGGCTGACCAAATGGAAGCCAAACTCCGAGGCTTCGCCAATGCCCAAGCTCGGGCCACCGCCGAGGCTCAGGCCAACGCCGCAATGAATTCCGCGCTCCACCGCGAAGGGACCGCCGTGCATGCCGCCCTCAACGCCTCGCCGACCGCTGTCGCCAACGCCGCTGCTGGATCGGCCGTGGGCCGCGCCGCAGCTGCCCAAGCCACCGCCGAGGCAGCTGCCCAAGCCACCGCCGAGGCAGCTGCTCAAGCCGCCGCCCAGTCGGCAGCTCAGACCAACGCGGGACTGACTGCCGGAGTTGCCGCTGAGGGTTCGGGTCAGTTGAGCAGTGGTAGCTCCCCAGCTCCCACCGCGACCGCTCCCACTTCGACCTCTGCGCCTCGCTCGCAGCCCTAACCGCCGCGCCGCTCCGATATCCCCATGGCGGCCAACAAAACACCGCCCGCCGGAGGCGCTAGTCTTCGGCGGGCGGATGTTCGCAACTCCCCAACTCCGTAGCACCGACAACTTCCGACTAGCTGGACAGCGCCACTTTGGATTGGTTCGGAGCGGTACGGCTCGCAGAAAAATCGTTTAACGGCAAGCCGAAGGCGACTGCTTTTTAAAACACAGTCGCCTTCGGCTTGCCGTTAAACGACTTG
>NZ_WRPR01000081.1 GCF_010367455.1 Candidatus Laterigemmans baculatus
TCCGGTTCGCGCGGCGTTCTCGAGAAGCGGGGGCTAGCGCCCGGCGGCTGGTGCAATATGCAGGCTTACGCTTGATGAAATCAGCCGCCACGCGATAGCGTCCGGTTTGCGCGGCGTTCTCGAGAACCGGGGGCTAGCGCCCGGCGGCTGATGCAATATGCAGGCTTACGCAAGCCAGGAGGGGAGTTCTCCAGCCGCTGGCAGCTGAGCCACGACGACCGTCTCGATCGGCTCGATCTCGGTGACTTCGTCCAACGCGGCTTGCGGCGGCATTCCGTCGAGGTTGAGCACGCCGATCGCATGCCCCCCCGGCTGGTGACTGCCCCGCCCGACCGCCATCTGGGCGATGTTCACCTGGTGGCGACCAAAGACGGTTCCGACGCGGCCGATAATTCCCGGGACATCGGTATGGGTGAAGATCAGCAGGTGCCCATCCAAAAATGCCTCGAGGCGGTAATCATCGACCATCACCAAGCGAGGCATGTTTTGCCCGAGCAACGTGCCGCTGGCGGCAACGGTCCGCCCATCGCCGGACACTTCGGCAGTGAGGCTCGAAGCGAAGGCGCCACGCTCGCGGTGCTTCTGCTCGGAGAGTTCGATTCCCCGCTCGCGAAGCAGCAGCTCGCTGTTGATGATGTTGACCTCTTCTTCCATCGCTCGCTGCAGCAATCCGGCGCAGAAGGCGTTGGTCAGAAGGCGTGTGTCCTTCTCGCACACATCGCCGCGGTAGCTGAGCCGCAAGGAGCTGATTCCACCTCCGTGGTACTGGGCCAAAAACAACCCCAGCCGGTAGGCGACGTCGAGGAACCCGCGGATATCGGCGAGCGTTTTGGGGTCGAGCGAGGCGACGTTGACGGCGTGCCGGATCTCACCGGTCTTGAGGAAGTTGATCAGCAGGTGAATCCCCTCGACGGCGACTTGCGTCTGGGCCTCCTCGGTGCTCGCCCCGAGGTGGGGCGTGCAGACGACGCCGGGCATCTCGAACAGCGGGCTGTCGGTGCACGGCTCCTCCTTGTAGACGTCCAACGCGACGCCGCCGATCTGCCCCGACTTGAGCCCCGCAACGAGGGCCGCTTCGTCGTAGATGCCTCCCCGCGCGGCATTGATCAACCGCACGCCCGGTTTCAGCTCGCTGAGGTTGTTGAGATTGATCAGCCCCTCGGTTTCCGGAGTCAGCGGCGTGTGCACCGTCAGGTAGTCGACCCGCGGGAGCATCTCGGCGACCGTCGCGGCTCGCTCGATTCCCAGCTTCAGGGCCTGCTCGTCGGTCAAGAACGGATCGTAAGCGACGACCCGCATCTGGAACGCCAACGCGCGGGTCGCGACTTCGCGGCCGATCCGCCCCATGCCGACAATCCCGAGCGTTTTGTCAGCCAGCTGAGTGCCCATATAGGCTTTGCGGTCCCAGCGATGCTCGACCAAGCTCTGATGGGCCGGGGCGATGTTGCGGGAGAGAGCCAGCATTAGGGCGAACGCGTGCTCGGCGGTGCTGACCGTGTTGCCGGTCGGCGTATTCATGACCACGATGCCGAGCCGAGTCGCAGCCACTTTGTCGATGTTATCGGTGCCCACACCCGCTCGCACGATCGCCTTCAAGCGGCGATTGCCGGCGAGCGACTCGGCGGTGATTTTGACGCCGCTACGGACGATCGCTCCGTCGTATTCGGCTAACGCTTCGCGCAGCTCGTCTCCCTTGAGCCCAGTCCGAATGTCGTATTCGATCTTCGGTTCAGCGTCGAGCAGAGCCAGCCCTTCCGGGGCAATGGTGTCCAGAACGATAATGCGTTGCATGAGGTTGCGGTGGTGGAAAGGGAGCGATGGAGCGAAAGATCCAAGGGGGCAAAGCTCGCGGGCCGGGGGGCAGCGCTAGGATCTCTCAGAAAACCCAGTGATTTTAGTCTTTTGAGCCGTAGGCGCTAGCCTCGGGCCTCGCAGCCCCGGAATTTTCGCTGCAGCACCCGCGGCTACCGCCGTCGGCTCACCCGCGGCTAGCGCCGTCGGCTCAGTCTTTTCTGACAGAGCCTAGCCCTGGGAGGCGAAGGATCGCATGAAGTCGGCCAGGGTCTGAACCCCTTCGCGAGGCATCGCATTGTAGATGCTCGCTCGGATCCCACCGACGCTGCGGTGCCCTTTGAGATTCCCCAACTGCTGTTCGGCCGCACCGGCGAGGAACCGTCCCTGCGACTCGTCGTCGGGGAGTCGGAAGGTGACGTTCATCCGCGAGCGGACGTCGCGAGCGGCGTGCCCCTGATAGAAATCGGAGTATTCGTCGATGACGCTGTACAGCAAATCGGCTTTCTCGCGGTTCTGCTGGGCCATCGCGTCGAGCCCGCCCACCTCGCGCTGCAGCCACTTGGCGACCAACCCGAGCACGTAGATCGCGAACGTCGGCGGGGTGTTCCACTCCGAATCATTTTCGGCGTGGTTGCGGTACAGCATGTAGCCCGGCAGGTCGGCCGAGCCGAGGGGGAGCAGATCGCGGCGGATGATCACGACGGTCACTCCAGCCGGCCCTGCATTCTTCTGAGCACAGGCGTAGAGAATTCCGTAACGGTCCACCTCGAGCGGGCGGCTGAGAAAGTCGCTCGAAGCATCGCAGACCAGCGGCACGCCGGCCGGGCACGCGGGCTCGCTCTGGAACTGGACTCCCTGGATCGTCTCGTTGCTGCAGTAGTAGAGGTAGGCGGAGTCGTCGGGGATCCGCAGCTCGCCGGCCGAGGGAAGCGTGCTGTAATTCTTCTCGGCCCCGTCCCAGACTTTCTCGATCGCCCCTTCCTTGACCGCTTCGGCGATCGCGCTCTTGCTCCACGAGCCGGTGACCAGATAGTGGGCCGTCTTCTGCGTCCCCCGCAGCAGGTTGGCGGGGATCATCGAAAACTGAAATCGCGATCCTCCCTGGAGGAAGAGGACCGCATAGTCGTCGGAGATCGACAGCAGTTGACGCAGATCGGCTTCGGCGGCGTGCAGGATGTCGACGAACTGCTTATCGCGGTGGCTCATCTCGAGCAGCGAGGAACCGGCCCCCGGCAAGCACAGCATTTCGTCGCGGACTTGTTCCAGAACGGAAACCGGCAGTGCGGCCGGGCCTGCGGAGAAGTTGAAAATGCGTTGAGCGAGATCTTGAGTGGTCACCAGTGCACCGAAAGCGAAAGGGCCGCGTCTGGAAAGAACGAGCCCGAATTCTAATGGCGGCTCTCAATATCTTCCATGACCCAGGGTGGTGCTGCTCGCCGGCGGTTGGGCCATCCGCGTCCCGCCGCTGCTCAGCGCGCTGTTGTAGCTGTCGGCCAGCTGGCGATTGAGTGCCGCGATCCGCTCCTGAACCATCGGCTGCATGTTGTTCAGGCTGAAGCTCCGCTGGTAGTTGGCCAGGGCCTGCGTCAGATCGCCCGAGGCTTCCCGCATCCGGGCCAGCGCCAACCAAGCCCGGGCGCTGTTCGGATCTTGCTGGACCGCGTCCTCCAGATACTTCTTGGCTGTCTGCGGCTCGCCAAACTCCTCGTACAGCCGAGCCAGCTCGATCCGCGCTTCGGCGTAGTGCGGATTCTTCATCGTCCAGTTCTTGAGCAGCGTGAAGGCCTGATCCGGACGCCCCGATTCGACCAGCAACACGGCCAGCCCGCGGTGGCAATCGACGTGATTCGGTTCGTGGTCGAGGCACTGGTTGTAGAGCGCCTCGGCTTGCTCGATCAGCGCCGCGTCGTTCCGCTGGATTCCCATGTGGTGCGTCGTGGCGGCCAAGTTGTAGTAGCCGTCGGCGCTGGTCGGGTCAGTCGCAATCGCTTTCTGAAACTCCTGCATCGCCGCGCTGTACTGGCCCTGCTCGTAGAGCCGAGCCCCTTGCGCGTTCTGACCGCTGGCGGCCCAGTGGCATCCGCACTGGGCGGCTAAAATCCATCCGACCAGCGAGCTGGTGGCCAGCATCAGAAGTCGATGACGCGCGGGAGGGACGATATCCATATCGGCTTTCCGACCAGTTGGGGTGGAGACCTGGTGCAAGGCTTCGGCGGCGGACCGTACCAATGCCCGGCGAAGACCAGCAAGATCGTTTCCCGAAATCTTGAGGTTTTGACTCAAGTTCGTATCAAATCAGCCGCCGGGCGCTAGCTGGACAGCGCCACTTTCTCACGCTGAATTGCCATAAAGTCAGCAGTGCCCAGCAGTTGGCTATCAAGTCGTTTAACGGCAAGCCGAAGG
>NZ_WRPR01000082.1 GCF_010367455.1 Candidatus Laterigemmans baculatus
TCACGAGTTTGAGATTGTGATGGTCAAACTATCAAGGGCACATGGGGGATGTCTTGGCGTCAGAAGACGAAGAAGGGCGTGGAAGTCTGCGAAATGCTTGGGGAAGTTGACAAACAAGCGATGATCCCGAGATTCCCGAACTGATACCTGCTGAATACATAGGCAGGTGATCGTCAACCCGGTGAACTGAAACATCTAAGTAACCGGTGGAACAGAAAGAAAAATCGATTCCGTCAGTAGCGGCGAGCGAAAGCGGAAGAGCCCAAACCGCGGGGGTTTCCCCTGCGGGGTTGTAGGGCCTTTCATTGTGGAGTTACCAAGTGAGCGATTAGTGGAACGATTTGGAAAGGTCGGCCACAGAGGGTGAAAGTCCCGTACGCGAAAATCGACTCACCTCCCGAAAGGTACCTGAGTAGGTCCAGCCACGTGGAATCTGGACTGAATCTACGGGGACCATCCCGTAAGGCTAAATACTCTCTGACGACCGATAGCGAACCAGTAGGGCGACTGAAAGATGAGAAGAACCCCTGCTAGGGGAGGAATGTGAACCTGAAACCATGTGCTTACAAGCGGTCGGAGCCCTATGGCCTTTATGGTCACGGGTGACGGCGTGCCTTTTGCATAATGATCCGGCGAGTTACGGTAGGCGGCCTGGTTAAGACCTTCCGGGTCGTAGCCCAAGGGAAACCGAGTCTGAATAGGGCGACAATGTCGCATGCCGTAGACGCGAAACTGAGTGATCTACCCATGAGCAGGTTGAAACGCGGGTTAAACTGCGCGGAGGACCGAACCCACTTGGGTTGAAAACCGAGGGGATGACTTGTGGGGAGGACTGAAAGTGTAATCAAACTCAGAGATAGCTCGTTCTCTCCGAAATATCTTGAGGGATAGCCTCGAGCCACTATGTCACGGGGGTAGAGAGACTGAATCGGATGGGGGCCCTTCCCGGGGTACCTCACCGAACCAAACTCCGAATACCGTGATAACTATCTCGGGAGTCAGTCCGCGGGGGATAAGCTCCGCGGTCGAGAGGGAAACAACCCAGACCATCTGCTAAGGTCCCTAAATCGTACTTAGTCACTAAGGAAGTTGAATTGCTTAGACAGCCGGGATGTTGGCTTAGAAGCAGCCACCATTTAAAAAGTGCGTAACAGCTTACCGGTCGAGCATTTCTGCGCCGATAATGAACGGGAGTAAGTCCGATACCGAAGCAATGGGTTCTAGTCTTTTAGGCTAGAGCGGTAGGAGAGCGCCGATGACCAGAAACAAGCCGTACTGTAAAGAGCGGTGTCGGGGTCATCGGGTGATTATGCCGGAATGAGTAACGATAAAGCAGGTGAGAATCCTGCTCGCCGAAAGCCTAAGGTTTCCTGGGGAAGGTAAATCCGCCCAGGGTTAGCCGGTACCTTAGTCGAGGCCGAAAGGCGTAGACGATGGACGACAGGTCAATATTCCTGTGCTAGGTGTGTGGAGCGATGGAGGGACGGCATCCGAAAAGCATGCGGACGGTTAGAAGTGTCCGTTGCACTCGATCAAGAACGGGGGTAGGCAAATCCGCTCCCATCAGTTCAAGAGCGAGGGCTAACAGCGTTCAAGTTCTGGATGATGTTGGAAGGATGTCCAAGAAAAGCTTCTAAGCTTTGAAGCACACTTAACCGTACTAAAACTGACACAGGTAGGCGAGACGAGTAGTCTAAGGCGCTCGGGAGAACGGTGGTTAAGGAACTCTGCAAAATGGCCCCGTAAGTTCGCGATAAGGGGCGCCTCCGCTGGTTCACGCTGGTGGAGGCCACAGAAAATCGGCTCTAGCGACTGTTTATCAAAAACACAGGTCTCTGCTAACACGCAAGTGGATGTATAGAGACTGACGCCTGCCCGGTGCCGGTAGGTTAAGGAAGAGGGTTAGCCTCACGGCGAAGCTCGCAACCGAAGCCCCGGTAAACGGCGGCCCTAACTATGAGGGTCCTAAGGTAGCGAAGTTCCTTGTCGGGTAAGTTCCGACCTGCATGAAAGGCGTAACGACTGGAGCACTGTCTCAACCACCGACCCGGTGAAATTGTAGTTGTGGTGAAGATGCCACATACCCGCGGTTAGACGGAAAGACCCCGTGAACCTTTACTGTAGGCTGATATTGGGTTGAGGTATGTCTTGTGTAGGATAGCTGGGAGACTGTGAAGCGGGTGCGCTAGCACTCGTGGAGTCGTTGTTGAAATACCAGCCTGGTCATGCTTTAATTCTAACTTTGATCCCGTGAATCCGGGCAAAGAACAGTGTCAGTCGGGCAGTTTGACTGGGGCGGTCTCCTCCCAAAGAGTAACGGAGGAGTGCAATGGTACACTCAGCCTGGTCGGCAATCAGGCGAAGAGCGTAAAGGTAGAAGTGTGCTTGACTGCGAGAGCCATAACTCGAGCAGGTGCGAAAGCAGGTCTTAGTGATCCGGTGGTCCCGTATGGAAGGGCCATCGCTCATCAGATAAAAGGTACTCCGGGGATAACAGGCTTATCGCCACCGAGCGTCCACAGCGGCGTGGCGGTTTGGCACCTCGATGTCGGCTCATCACATCCTGGGGGTGTAGAAGCTCCCAAGGGTTTGGCTGTTCGCCAATGAAAGTGGTACGTGAGCTGGGTTCAGACCGTCGTGAGACAGGTCGGTCCCTATCTGCCGTGGGCGTTCGAAACTTGAAGGGGTTCAACTTTAGTACGAGAGGATTTAGTTGGACGTAGCTCTGGTGTCCCAGTTGTCACGCTAGTGGCACGGCTGGATAGCTAACTACGGAAAGGATAAACGCTGAAAGCATCTAAGCGTGAAGCCCGCCCTGAGATGAGGTTTCGTAGTCCCTTGAGGACGAAAGCCCCCTGGAAGACGACCAGGTTGATAGGCTGGACGTGTAAGCACGGTAACGTGTTGAGCTAACCAGTACTAACGGGCGAAAGTTTGACCATCACTATCTTGCACTCGTGACGGACGCCTCCGCGTTCG
>NZ_WRPR01000083.1 GCF_010367455.1 Candidatus Laterigemmans baculatus
TTAAAAAGCAGTCGCCTTCGGCTTGCCGTTAAACGATTTTTCCGCGAGCCGTCCTGCTCCGAACCAATCCAAAGTGGCGCTGTCCAGTTAGGCTGAGGTGCCGGAGGTGGAACAGGCGAGAATCCACAGCTGGCGTTCGAGCCGCTCGAGATTCGCCTGCAAGGGCTCGTAGGCGGCGTCGGCTCGGGCGAAGTTCTGCTCGCGGGCGTGCGACTCGAGGACCGCGATGGCGGCGGCGAGCCGCTGGGCTCCGAGCATTCCCACGGCCCCTTTGAGGGTATGGCTGGCGCGCTGCAGTTTCGTCGCATCGTGGGCTTCGATCGCATCGTGGATCTGGCGCATCAGCCGCGGATATTCTTCGGAAAAAGCTTCGCTCAGCTCCTGGGCGAGCTGATGATTTCCCTCGAACCGCATGACCAGCGACTCGAGGCTCGGCGCTGCGATGCTCGTCCCCTGCTCGGCTGCCTCCTCCGCCGGTTCGCTCTCGCTCTCCGCGGTCATGCGATCGATCATCGCCAGCACCTCTTCGGCCTGCAGCGGTTTGGCGATGTAGTCGTCCATCCCGGCCTCCAAGCAGCGTTCGCGGTCCCCTTTGAGGGCATGGGCGGTCATGGCGATGATGGGCGTGTGCTCTCGGTGCTGTTCCGCCGCGTCCTGGCGGATTTTTGCGGTGGCTTCGAAGCCATCCATCTCGGGCATCTGGACATCCATCAGCACCACGTCGAACCGCTGGCGGTTGCAGGCTTCGACCGCCTCGAGCCCATTCTCGGCGACCTCGACTCGGTGCCCGGCTTTCCTCAGGAAGTAGCCGGCCATCTTCTGGTTGATGTGGTTGTCTTCGACCAGCAGCACGTGGACGCCCCGTTCGCGGACGGCCCCTTCACCACCGACCCGCTCGCTGCCGACCCGCTCGCTGCCGACCCGCTCGCGTTCGCCTTCCGCAGCTTCGCCTTCCGCTGTTTCGCCTTCGGCTGTTTCGCCTTCGGCTGTTTCGCCTCGGGAAGGTCCGACTGCGAGGGGCTCCTCTGGCGTAGGGCGGCGGGCTGGCGGCGTCGGCTCGGGCGTTCCGAGCGCCTCGAGGACGGCTTTGATCAGTTCCTTGCGGCGAACCGGTTTGGTCAGATAAGCCGAGATGCCGAGCTCGCGGCACCGCTTCACGTCTTCGCAGCGTCCGGCCGAGGAGAGCATCATCAAGGTCGCTTGGGCCAACTCGGGATGGCGGTTGAGGTACTCGGTCAGGTGGAAGCCGTCCATGCCCGGCATCATGTTGTCGAGGATCACCAAGCTGAACGGCTCCCCTTCCTTGCTCGCCTCATCGAGCGCCACGATCGCTCGCCCACCGCTGCTGACGGTCGTCGCGCTCAGCCCCCACTGGGTCAGCTGGCCTTGGAGGACGCGGCGATTGGTGGCGTTGTCATCGACCACCAACACCCGCTGCCCATGCAGCGAAGCCAGTTCGGCGGGGATGCGTCGCGGCATCGGTTCGGTCGACAGCCCCAGGCGGGCGGTGAAGTGAAACGTGCTCCCCTCCCCCTCCTCGCTTTCCACCCAGATTTCACCCCCGAGCAACCGCACCAATTGAGCGGAAATGGCCAGCCCCAGCCCGGTCCCGCCGTAGCGGCGGGTGGTCGACGCGTCGAGTTGGACGAAGGCTTGGAACAAGCGGCTGCGAGCTTCCGGCGGAATTCCGATCCCCGTGTCGCGGACCGCAAAGTGGAGGTAAGCGTCGGACATGCTCTGCGACTCGCGATCGACCTTGAGCACGACTTCGCCCTCGGAGGTGAACTTGATCGCGTTGCTGAGCAGGTTCATCAAGATCTGCCGTAGCCGAGCCGGATCGCCGATCAGCGCGTCGGGAACGTCGCAGAGGACTTCCTGCGTCAGCTCCAGGCCTTTGGCGTGAGCCCGCACGGCCAGCCCGGTGAGGGTTTCGTCGAGCAGATCGCGGAGGCTGAACGGAATCTGGTCGACCTCCATCCGCCCCGCTTCGATTTTGGAAAAGTCGAGAATGTCGTTGATGATCACCAGCAAGTAATCCGCGGAGATCTTGACCATCTCCAAAAATTCTCGCTGCTCCTCGTCCAGATCGGTATCGAGCGCCAGTTCGGTCATCCCGATCACGCCGTTCATCGGCGTGCGAATTTCGTGGCTCATGTTCGCCAGGAAGTTGCTCTTGGCGAGGTTCGCCGCTTCGGCGTTCTCCTTGGCTTGCTGCAGTTCGGCGTCGGCCCGGTTCAGCGGTGCCGCGTGCCACAAGATCAGCATGCTGAAGAGCACGATGTTGGCGGTGACCAGCAGCGACAGTCCCATCACGACGTCGATCAAGCCGCGGTCGTGAGCGATCCAGCTGAGGCCGCCGAGCAACGCGGGCAGGAAAATTGCTGCGGGCAACAAGCGGCGAGCCATCATCCCTCCGGTGCCGCGCGTGCAGAGGATCGACATCAGCCCGCGGGTCGGCCGCGAGGCGAGGATCCCGGCCGAGAGGACACCAAAGCCGACCGCCGTGTTGAGGGCCATCGGGATGTACGATTCGAAACCGGTCAGCGACCAGGCGCGGTAGCTGTAACCGAGGATCACCAACAGCGACGTGAGCATCGCCGCGATCCCGCAGAACTCCGCGGGCCACCCGACCCGCGGCACGCGGAGATCGAGGAACCGCAGCGCCAGGCCGACCAGGAGGAAATCGAGCGCCGTGTTCGGAGCCATCCGGTTGGGAATCGGATAGTCCTCGATCTGATTCCAGAACAGCCAGCGGTCGGGACCGAAGTCCCACCCGAAGGCATACCCCAACAACCGCGTCACGGCGATCAGAATCAGTCCGGTGGCGCACCAGTTGGCAATCCGCAGCCGCTGCCGGGGGATGTGCACCCCGTGCTGCATCCAGAGCGCGACGCCGGCCAGCACGAATCCGACCGCCGTTCCTCCCGGGTTCATCGCCACCATCCCGGGGATCACCGCTTTGATCAGCTCGAAGTCGAGCAGCCAGCCGATCAAGACGACCACCCCGAGCAACCCGGCGGCAATCGCCGCGCCCCGGGCAACTCGCCGAAAGCGAGCAATCAGAATGGGATCATACAGAGCATCCATCCGGCACCTCTCGGTCAGCCACCGCCGAACCGAACTCAGACCCTTCACGCCGGACTGAGAACATCAACGTTTATTATACCCAATCTGCGTCGCCCGCGTCGCAATGCCGCTCCCCGATCCGACCGGCTGCGGTTATCGTGAGGCGATGCAAATCCCATCCGAACTCGCCGACCAAATCGTCCGCCTGGTGCACTCGCCGGACTACCGTCCCTCCAAGCCGAAGCAAATTGCGGCACAGCTGAAGGTCCCGCCGGAGGATTACCGGGAAGTTCGGCGGACCGTCAAATGGCTGGTCCACCAAGGGCAATTGGTCTATGGCGGCAACCACCTGGTGATGAGCCCCGCCACGGCCGAGGGTGAATCGCCGGTCGTCCATGGCAATTTCCGCCGAGCCGTGGGCGGATTCGGGTTTGTCCGCCCGAACACCGGCGGGACCGATGCGGAAGCTCCCGAGGACATCTACATTCCGGCTGGCCAAACCCACGGGGCGCTGAACGACGACCTCGTCGAGATCCGGCTGCGGCCCCGCAGCGATGCGCGTCGCAGCGGCGTCGAGGGGACGGTGCAGAAAATTTTGCAGCGGGCTCGCCACAAGTTCACCGGGACCTTCCAAGCCCGCGGCGGCGGGAGCGGCGTCGCCTACCTCGACGGCACCCCGTACGAAAAGCCGGTCAGCCTCGGCGACGTCCGCGGGTTGCCGCTGGAGAACGACGACAAGATCGTGGTCGAGCTGGTCGAGTTTCCCGACGACTCGGGCGAAGGGGGCCACGGCGTCATTCTGGAAGTGCTCGGCAGCAGCAAGAATCCGGCGATCGACACGCTGACGATCATGCGGCAGTTCGGCTTGCCCGAGCATTTTTCCGAAGAGGTGATCGCCTCGGCCCGCGAGCAGGCGGAGAAGTTTGACGCCACGATCACGCCCGACCGCCGCGATCTGACCGACTTGCTGACCGTCTCGATCGACCCGCACGACGCCCGCGACTTCGACGATGCGATCTCGCTCGAGCACCGCCAGGGACGCTGGACGCTGTGGGTCCACATCGCCGACGTCACCCATTTCGTCCCCGCGGGCAGCCCGCTCGACGAAGAGGCCCGCGAGCGGGCCACCAGCGTCTACCTGCCGGACCGCGTGATCCCGATGCTCCCGGAGATCATCAGCAACCACCTGGCGAGCCTGCAGCCCGAGCAGGTGCGGTTCGCCAAGACGGTCGAGATCGAGATGCTCGACGACGGGACCGTCACCTCGACCGAGATCTACAACAGCGCCATCCGCTCCGACAAGCGACTCAACTACACCCAGGTCGATCGCTTCCTGGCCGATCGCGAAGGGCATATCGAGAAATGGGGGCTGGAGATCTGCGGGCTGCTCGGCCGGATGCACCAGTTGGCGATGACGCTGCGGAATCGCCGGATCGAACGTGGCTCGATCACGATGGAGATGCCCGAGGTTAAAGTCGAGCTCGACAAGGCGGGCAAGATCAAAGGGGCGTACCTGGTGATCAACACCGAGAGCCACCAGGTGATCGAAGAGTGCATGCTGGCGGCCAACCAGGCGGTGGCGACCTGGCTGACCGATCTCCAGCTGCGGTTCCTCCGCCGCGTCCACGCCCCGCCGGAACGCCGCAAGCTCCGCCAGCTGAGCCGCTTTGTTCGCGATCTGGGGATTTCGAGCGACGACATCGAAAGCCGCTTTGAGATCCAAGCCGTGCTCGATTCGGTCGCCGGGCAGCCGCTGGAGAACGCCGTCAACTTCGCGGTCCTCAAAGCGATGAACAAGGCGATCTACGCGCCGCACGACGAAGGCCACTACGCCCTGGACATGGTGAACTACTGCCACTTCACCAGCCCGATCCGGCGGTACCCCGACCTAACCGTGCATCGGCTCGTCCAAAAGATCCTCGAGGGAGCCAAGACGCCCGACGACCCGTTCCCGATGCTGATCCGGATGGGGCATCACTGCAGCGACAAAGAGCGGAACGCCGAGCAGGCCGAGCGGGAGCTGATCCTGCTCAAGCTGCTGCACCATCTCAAGAAGCACGTCGGCGAGACGATGGAAGCGGTGATCAGCCGCGTCTACCCCGACGGGCTGCACGCCCGCTGCATCAAGCTGCCCGTTGACGGATTCATCCCGATCGCGAAATTACCGAACGACACGTATCGCTTTGAACGTCGCGGGCAGATGATCATCGGCTTCAAAGCCGGCAATCAGTACCGCCTCGGCGACCACCTCACGGTCCGCGTCGCCAAGGTCGATCTGCAGGAGCGGCAGCTCTTTTTGGAGGTCGTCAAAAACCACTCCTCGCGGAGTCTGGCCGACGTCAAAAAGGCTTCCTCGTTCCGCAAAGAACGCAAGGGTTCGAGTAAGAGACAGAAGAAAAAGAATCGCCGCAAGAAACGGTGAGTGGCGAGCGGCTGGCCACCGTCGTTTAACGGCAAGCCGCAGGCGACTGCTTTTCAAAACACCGTCGCCTGCGGCTTGCCGTTAAACAATTGAACCCCTCGCGCCCCGTTCGCGTCCCTATCCCACTTCACCCTTCCCTCCTCACGCTTCGCCCCGCTGGATCTATGTTAAATCGCACGAGCTGTCATATCACCCAACCGAAAAGCCAAGGCGCCTCGCAAGCCATGCTCTATGGCACGGGGATGAAACCCGAGGACATGGACAAAGCCCAAGTGGGCATCGCCAGCGTTTGGTATGAGGGAAACACCTGCAACATGCACCTGCTGAACCTCGCCAAAGAGGTCAAACGCGGGGTGCATGAGGCCGACTTGGTGGGGATGCGGTTCAACACCATCGGCGTCTCCGACGGGATCTCGATGGGCACCGAGGGAATGAGCTTTTCCCTCCAGAGCCGGGACCTGATCGCCGATTCGATCGAGACGGTGATGGGAGGACAGTGGTACGACGCGCTGGTGGCGATCCCCGGCTGCGACAAAAACATGCCGGGCTGCTTGATCGCGATGGGACGGCTCAATCGCCCGGCGCTGATGGTCTACGGCGGCACGATTCGCGCCGGACACCTCGGTGACAAGAAGCTCGACATCGTCAGCGCCTTTCAGTGCTACGGTCAGTACCTCGCCGGTCAGATCACCGAAGAGGAACGCGAACAGATCGTCCGCCACAGCATCCCCGGCGCGGGAGCCTGCGGCGGGATGTACACGGCCAACACGATGGCCTCGGCGATCGAGGCGCTCGGGATGTCGCTCCCCTACTCGGCCAGCATTCCGGCCGAGTCGCCCGAGAAGATCGACGAGTGCCGGCGAGCCGGGGCGGTCGTCCGCAACTTGCTGGAGCAAAACATTTTGCCCCGCGACATCATGACTCGCGAGGCCTTCGAAAACGCGATGGTCGTCGTGATGGCGCTCGGCGGCAGCACCAACGCGGTGCTGCACCTGCTCGCGATGGCTCGGAGCGTCGACGTGCCGCTCACGATCGATGACTTCCAAGCCGTCTCGGACCGCGTCCCGCTGCTGGCCGACCTCAAGCCGAGCGGACAATTCGTGCAAGAAGACCTGCACTCGATCGGCGGCACTCCGGGGGTGATGAAATACCTCCTGGCCGAAGGCTTCCTGACCGGCGACTGCATGACGGTCACCGGCAAGACGCTGGCCGAAAATCTGGCCGACCTGCCGGGGCTCAAAGAAGGGCAATCGGTCGTCCACTCGGTTGGGAACCCGATCAAAGCGACCGGCCACATCCGGATCCTCCGCGGCACGCTGGCCCCCGAGGGAGCGGTCGCCAAGATCACTGGCAAGGAAGGGCTGCAGTTCAGCGGCCCCGCCAAAGCTTTTGATAGCGAGGAGGAGATGCTGGCCGCGCTCGAGCAGAACCGGATCGCCAAGGGAGACGTGGTGGTGATCCGCTACGAAGGTCCCAAGGGTGGGCCGGGAATGCCCGAGATGCTGACCCCGACCAGCGCGATCATGGGCGCCGGGCTCGGGGCCGACGTGGCCCTCTTGACCGATGGCCGATTCTCCGGCGGCTCGCACGGCTTCATCGTCGGCCACATCACCCCGGAAGCTCAGGAAGGAGGCCCGCTGGCCCTGGTCCGCGACGGCGACACGATCACGATCAACGCCGAAACCAACCGGCTCGATCTGGAAGTCGACGCCGAGGAACTCGAGCGCCGCCGCGCCGCCTGGACCGCGCCGCCGCTCAAGGCGACGCGAGGAACGCTCTACAAGTACATCAAGAACGTCAAAAGCGCCACCGAAGGCTGCGTCACCGACGAGTGACGCCCTCGCTCCTACTCAGCGCAGCGGTACTCGTACTCAGCGCAGCGGTACTCGTACTCGTACTCGATCGCTGGCGTCGGGCTGACGCGGCGCGCGGGTGTGCTGTTTACGCACGAGTACGAGTACGAACTCGGGCAGGCCGCGCCGGCCGCAAGTGTCCGGTGGCGCTTCCTGCCCGCGGCAAATGGGCCGCCAACGGCCGAATCGCTACGGATTCGCCGCCTCTTTTCGGCCTGCCGGAACCGCTCCCAGGGCTCGCCTTAACCGGCCGAGCCCTACAATTCACCGCGCCATTCTCTGCGCCCGCCACGACCGCTCTCGCGGCTCGGATCCCCTCTCCAACCCTGCCTCGCAGTCACGACGACATTCACCGCTATGAATCATCTCGCGACCGACGACCGACCGACGACCCTCAAGGAACTTCGCGAGAGTGGTTGGAAGTCCAAAACCGTCAAACACGAGATCCGCGATAACTTTCTGCGGATGCTGGCCGCTGGCGACGAGCTGTTTCCAGGGATTGTCGGCTACGACGATACGGTCATTCCGGAGATCAATCTGGCTTTGCTGGCCGGCCACGACATGCTGTTCCTGGGGGAAAAGGGGCAAGCGAAAAGCCGGATCATGCGGATGCTGACCCGCTTCCTCGATCCCTGGCTGCCGTACATCGATCATCCCGAGCTGGCGGTGCACGAAGACCCGGAGCGGCCGATCACCTCGCTCGGCCGGCGATTGGTCGCTCACCACGACCCCGAAGACCTCCGCATCGCCTGGTGGCACCGCAACGATCGCTACACCGAGCGGCTCAGCCCGGGGACGAAGTTTGCCGACATCATCGGCGAGATCGATCCGGCGAAGCTGACGGGCGGCGTCAGCATGAGTGCCGAGGAAGCGCTCTCGCTGGGGCTGATCCCGCGGATGCACCGAGGGATTTTTGCGATGAACGAGCTCCCCGAGCTGGACGACTTGGTCCAGGTCGGGTTGTTCAACATCCTCGAGGAACGCGACGTCCAGATCCGCGGCTATCCGATCCGCTTCGATGTCGACGTGATGATCCTGTTCTCAGCCAACCCCAGCACCTACAACCGCTCGGGCAAGGTCATTCCGCAGCTCAAAGACCGGATCGGCTCGATCATCCAGACGCACTATCCGACCGAGCGAGATGCGGGCATCGAGATCCTGCAGCAGGAAACCGCCGAGCATCTCGATGGCCCCTACCCGGTGACGGTCCCGTACTTCATGTACGAGATCATCGAAGAGATCACGATCCAGGCCCGCCGCAGCCGGTACGTCGACCAAGCCTCGGGCGTCTCCGCGCGGTTCTCGCTGGCGAACTTCCGCACGATGGTCGCCGCGGCCCGGCAGCGGGCGGTGGTCCAGGACGAGAAGCCGGCGGTGCCGCGGATCAGCGACCTCGGCCACCTCTACAGCAGCTCGCTCGGCAAACTCGAGCTGGACATGATGGGCACCCATCAGATGTCCGAACGGCAAGTGCTCGACGCGGTGATCGCCGATGCGATCAAGACAGTCTTCGGCAAATACGTCGAAGAACACGGGCTGGGCGAAATCGCCGAGATCTTCCGCCGCGGGGTCCGCGTCGAAGTCGGCGATATGCTCCCCAGCCGGGCTTACGCCGAACGCCTGCAGAACGTCCCGCCGGTGTGGGACAAGGCTTTCGAAGTCAACGCCAGCGAGAACGAAGCGGTCCGCGCCTCGTGCGTTGAATTCGTCCTCGCTGGACTCTACAGCATGGACAAGATCAGCCGCGCCACTCAGCACGGCAAGATCCATTACGAAGTCTGAGAAGAGTACCGAGTATGCCCTATCGCCCCGGCGGGATCATCCACTCGTACCAGAAGTACGATCCGACCCAATTTCCGAGCCCCACCGAGCCGCCGCCGGACATGGTTGGCCCCGCCTTCGAGCATGCGATGATGTACGGCTCGTACCGCGAGCTGACCGAGGAGGAGCTGGCCCGAGCAATCCGGCTCGACCCGAGCCAAATCGCCGGGCTGGGCCCGAGTCTGGACATGCTGCGGGCGATGCTCGAAGAGCGGAAACGCAAAATCCTCGAGACCTACGAAACGCAGACGGTCCAAAAGAAAGCCCGCAAGGCGTTTCACAAGACGGCCAAAAACACCTCGGTCCCGCGAGACTACGAAAAGCAGTTTCGCCACGCGGTCAATTCCGAGCAGCCGTACGAGCTGGAGCGGTTGTGGTATCGGATCGGCGATGACAATAGCTCCACCGCCCGCGGGCTGCTGGCGATGATGGAGCGAATGGCCGAGAAGCACCAGATCGAGGAGCTGGCCAGCAAGTATGCTTTCACCGGCAATCAGTCGATGACGGTCCCCGAAGCGCTCGAGATCCGCGCCGAACTGGAGAAGATCGACGAGCTGCTGAAACAACTCGAAGAAGCTGCCAAGTCAGCCCAGATCGGGTTGATCGACATGGAGATGCTCAGCGAGTTTGCCGAACCGGGCGACATGGAACAACTCGAAGAGCTGCGGCGAGCGGTCGAGAATTACGTTCGCGAACAGGCCGAGCGACAGGGACTCGAGCGGGACCCGAACGATCCGCGAGGCGGTTTTCGGCTGACTCCCAAGGCTTATAAAATTTTCCAGGGCAAGCTGCTCGAGAGAATCTTTAGCAGCCTGCAACCCTCGCGAACCGGACGCCACCAGGGAGACGTGGTCGGCGAAGGGGCAGTCGAATTGCAACAGACCAAGCCGTACGAGTTCGGCGACTCGGTGGCCAATCTCGACCTGCCGCAGACGGTGATCAACGCCCTGCTCCGCCAGGGAGGCGAGGCGACCGGTGCGGCGGGACCCTTGCGGCTGCGGACCGACGATATTGTCGTCCACAAAACGCGGAACCATCCTAAGTGCGCCACTGCGGTGCTGATGGATATGAGTGGTTCGATGCGCTATGACGGCCAGTACATTAACGTCAAACGCATGGCGCTGGCGTTGCAGGGATTGATCCAGTCGGAATACCCAGGTGACTTTCTGCGGTTCTTTGAGATGGCGACGTTTGCTCGCCCGAAAGCACCCGGCGAAATTGTCGAGATGATGCCCAAGCCGGTGACGCTCCACGATCCTTGGGTGCGACTCAAAGCCGATCTCTCCGATAGCCAGATCAGCGAACACCAGATTCCGCCGCACTTCACCAATATCCAGCACGCCCTCCAGTTGGCGCGACAAAATCTGGCGCTGACCGATACGCCGAACCGCCAAATCATCCTCATTACCGACGGACTGCCGACGGCGCACCTGGAGGATTCGTGGCTGTATATGCTCTACCCGCCCGATCCGAGAACCGAGGAAGCCACGCTCCGCGAGGGGCTGCGGTGTGCTCGTGAAGGGATCACGATCAATATTTTCTTGATTCCCAGTTGGTCGCAAAGCGAGGAGGATATTCGCTTCGCCTACCGCTTGGCCGAGAGCACCAAGGGACGCGTCTTCTTCACCAGCGGCAAAGATTTAGATCGGTTCGTGGTCTGGGATTATTACCAGAACCGGCGGGATATTATTGGGTAACTTTTCCTCTCTCCACCACACCCTCCCGCTTGCGGGAGGGTCGGGCTCTCAGGCCCGGGGAGGGTCTTCCTGCGGCGCATTCCCGCTGAATCAACGCTTCTTGACTCCGCAGCACAATGCCCTCCCCGCTCGTTCCTCGCGACCCTCCCGGGAGGAGGGTGACGCCTCTAATAGGGACGTGACGTTTACATCCTTCCGCTGGTGCCTTGCGTCAGCGCCATGAAGGCCGACTCGAGATCCAATTGCTCTTCGCGGAATTGCTTCAGCCGCACACCTTGCTCTAGGAGCATCGCGGGCAGATCGGTGTAATCCTGGACTTCGGGCCGCAGCAGGACTTTGAGAGCCGCGTCCCCTCGCTCGACATCGGTTACCAGGGGCGACGCTTTGAGCAGGGCGATCGCTTGGTCGGTCTGTTGGATGTCGGCGAGCTGGACGATCAGCACCGTGTGCTCGCGGACTTGCCGCATGACTTCACTGATCGTCGCGTTGACTTTCAAAACGCCTCGGCTGATGATCCCGATCTTATTACAGATATCGGACAGCTCGGGCAGAATGTGGCTGCTGACGATGATCGTCTTACCCATCTGCCCCAGCCGCCGCAACAGGTTCCGCATCTCGATTCGAGCCCGCGGATCGAGACCGCTGAGCGGCTCGTCGAGCAGTAAGACTTGGGGATCGTGGAGCAGCGTGCGAGCCAGCCCCAACCGCTGCGTCTGACCTCGAGAGAGTGTGTTGGCGTAGGCGTCGCGTTTGAAGTCGAGGTCGACGATCTCCAGCATCTCTTCGCAGCGACGGCGACGCGCCGGACCATTGATGCGATAAGCCGCGGCAAAAAACTCCAGATACTCCATGACGGTCATGTCGTCATAGACACCGAAGAAGTCGGGCATGTAGCCGACCAAGCGGCGGATTTCTTTGGGCTTGGTGTAGATCGAATTTCCACACACGTAGGCTTCGCCCCAGCTCGGTTCGAGCAGCGTGGCGATGATCCGCATGGTGGTGGTTTTGCCCGCACCGTTGGGACCGATAAAGCCAAACAAGTCCCCTTCGGCCAAATCCAATTCGATCCCATGGATGGCGAACATGTCGCCATATTTTTTCGTCAGGTTCGTCGTCTTGATCATGCTCGAGATTGCATCAGGGATTGGATTTGAGCGGGCATGTTAGATTGAGTGGGCATTATTGATCGGGTTGCGAGGTTTCGACCTGCAGCACCACGCGGACGTAGGTCTCGGCCTCGACCTGCTCGGATTCGAGCGGTTGGCCATCGACCCACACCGTGGCTTGAGGAGCGGCGACACGGCCCATCAGGACCGCACGATCGCTGGTCAGCAGATGGCTCAGGTCGAGGTCCGCGAGCGTCCGGTTGCTCAGTTCGGTGTACTGCTCGCCGCCGGCGGTCTGATAGAACAGGACGATCTCCATCAAGCGCGCCAAATCGCGGTCGTCCGCTCGGTTCCAGGGCTCGCTCTGCGTGGAGTTCTCCGCGGCCTGGCGACGGTTCAGCCGCCAGCGAAAGTTCTTCGCCTGCACCGCTTCGATCGCTGCGATGCGTCCTCCCGAGGGAATCCGCGTCGGCAGTAGAAAGATCGTGTTGCGGTAGATCAGCACGCCTTCGAGCAAATCCTCCGGCAGCGGATTGACGAACGAACCGGTCAGCAGGTCGCTGCCTGGCTGTCGTCGCAAATCGACGGCCGCCTCGCGGGTGAAGGGGAAACGCCACCGCGCGGCGATCCCTTTGCTCGAGAGCGGCGCCAGCGGGACCTGTTCGAGCCGCGCACCGCTCGCCGCTGCGCGGTCGGTCTCCGCTCCGGAAGCCTCATTGCCACGACGCATGTCGATCGCGTAGGCCGGAAGCCGCACGTCCTCACCGGCCACTTGGATCCCGCCAAAGATTTCGCCGGCATATCCCCAGGGGCTGGTCAGAGTGGCTGCCACGCTGCGCCCCTGAGCCGTGCCCGCGCCCTCAGTCACGCCCTCTGTCACAACTGCACCGTTGGCCACGATCTCCAAGTCGACGCGGTCGGCTTGGCCGCTGTAGACCTGGGCCCAGGAAAACCCGCGTCCCAATCCGCTGGCCGGCTCCACATCGATCACCGAAATTTGGCGGACGCGGTGATCGACCGCGGTTCCTCGCCACAGCAGAATTGCCGCCGAGACCAGGACGATCGTCAGCGGAAACGAGATCCATCCGAACCACGGGCGGCCCAGCCAGCGATTGACCAGAAAGTAGTCCAAGGGGCCGATCACACCGATGACGATCAGCAGCAGCGCGGCGACCAAGGAGAAGCGGGCGCGGTCGGCTCCGGCGAAGCGATCGAGCGTCGACCGCAATTGACCTGCCAGTTCGCTGTACCGCACATCGGCTCCGCTCCGCTGCTCGTTCCGGGGGCTGCGTCCGGGAACGAACCCCGGCAGGATCCGCTCGACGAAGTCGTCCCGCTGCTTCCAGTCGACGAACGGCGGCGCATCGAGATCAGCGGCCACGATCGTGACCACACCCAGACCCACGCTGCGGCGGACCACCAGAGGCAACGATCGCCGATCATTGCTCCGGCCGGCCAGCAGCACCGTTCCGAGATCGGCCGGCAAACGCGTCGTATTGAACGACCGGATCGCGTCGCGGGCGACGACAAAACTCTCGATCGCCGCCGGGTCCGCCGGCACCACCGGCGGGCGCTCCTCGATCCCCGTCAGCTCAGCGAGCCAGCCCGCGGCGGCCAATGTTTCGGGTCCCGATTCGCCGAGCGTGAGGAGCAGGTTTCCGCCGCCGCGAACCCAGTCGACCACGGCCCTCCCCTGCGCGTCGCTCATCGCCGCTAGAACTGGCTGGCCCGACCGACTGACCACGACCAGATCGACGCCATCGTAGCCATACCAGGCATCGGGCAGCGCGGCCGCTTCGCCAACTTTGGAAACCTCGATGCTGCCCGCTGTCCCGAGCAACTCATTCCTGCCAATCGCGTCCAAACCCAATGGGTTGCCGACGGCCACGGTCCAGGGACGGCTGATCGGAACTCCGCCACGGATCAGCCGTGTCCGCCACGAGGCCACCGCAGCGTCGCTCGCCGAACTCGGAGTGGACACCGAGTCAGGGGCGAACAGGCGGACCTCCAGCGGTGCCCCGAGCGGCCCGGCCGGGAGATAGCGGGTGATGGCTTGCGAGTCCGCTCCCGCGGCGACTTCGCTCGATTGCACCAGCCGCACACCGTCGCCATCGAGCGTCTCGATCTCGAGCCTTGCCCCAGCGGCCTCGATGTCCGCGGCTCCTGCTGACTCCGCCGTCGGCCGAAGGTGGATTGGCATCCACCGACCGATGCGGTAGCGGCCGTCGATCCCGTAGCGGACCTCCAGATCCCCGTGGCGGACTTTTAGGTCATCGCTGGGCCGGCCCGCGGTGGGCGAATACTCGGCGAGCGCCCCGGCGGAAAATCCTCCCCAGGCGAGGCTCAGGACCAACAGGAGGCGAATCAGTGGCGCGGTCACGGCTTCTCTTCGTTGGGACACGTGCAGATCAAGCGACCGCACCCGGGGCAGCCGCCGCCGTATTTTGCCGCGACCGCTGCCGAGAGATCGATGCCCGCAACGTTGGCAATCGTCGCCAACCAGGCCAGCACGTCGGCGAACTCTTCGGCTAAATTCTCGCGATCATTGCCGCGGAGCGCCGAGGCTAACTCGCCGATCTCCTCCATCAGCCACATAAACGTCCCGTCGACGCCTCGCGCCACGTCTTTGTCAAAGTACATCACACGGATCTTTTCCTGCAGATCGGTAAGCGAGACGTCAGCGTTCGGTTCAGGCATAATCAACGACGAGCAGGCGGAAAGGGAAGATAGTCGCCTTTCGCTCCGCGAAAGTAGCGTTATTGCTCGCAACTTTCGCGGAGCGAAAGGCGACGAATCGGTAGCGTTTTTGCGCGCAACTTTCGCGGAGCGAAAGGCGACTATTGGGTAGCGTTTCTGGACGCAACTTTCGCGGAGCGAAAGGCGATTATTGTAGGTGCGAGCCGGTTTCCTTTCACGGCCCCACGATTAATTCGCCGTGAGGACCGGGTCGATCCAAACCGCTCGGTCCCCTGCCCCTTTCGACTCCACCCGATCCACCGCCAAGACGACCGCCGCGGTCGGTGGAACGAGGACGAAGACTTCGATCAAGCCGTCGCCCCCACGGACCGGCTCCGATTTCCAGATCTCGCGGAGCTGCCCCTCGCGACCGACGACCAGCACGCGAAAACGGGCGGTGCCGGCCGCCGCATCGGGAACTTGCGAGTCCGCGATCGCTACCTCAGCGCGAAAAATGCCCCCGTCGGCCAGCCCGCGATAGACCGCTTGGGAGGCCGAGGGCATTGCGATCGTGTTCCCATACCAGTGACCAGCGACAGTCGACCGGGATTCTCCCCCAGGGGCCGCCTCCGAAGGTGGTGCGTCGTAGGCCGGACCGAACAGCGGCTGCACGCGAAGCCTCAGCGGCGGCTCGTCGCTTAGCCGCCGGAAGAGCTGGGTTTGCTCGCCTCCGCCAATTTCGCTCGGACTGAGGTACGTGATCGCCGCGGCCGCCTCCGCTGGTGGCGGCAACACGAGCTCGGCTCCACAGACCAAGGTGACGGTCGTTGCCGATTCACCCTCGCCATAGCGGCGGACCTGCAACCGGCTGCCGCCGGCCAAGCCCACGACCATTTTGGGTGAATCGGCCGGGACTCGCGGAGTGAGCAAAGGACTGAAAACGACCGCCCGGATGCCGCTGACCGCGATCCGGAGCGGACGGGCGTCGCTCCGCAGCCTCAGCTCGTCCTCACCGCGCTGCCAAATCACGTCCGACTCTTCCGCTGCTTGCAATGCACCGCTCCGGCGATCGCCGTCGACGCCAATCACGATGTCGTCACTCCCCTCAGCGGCGAATGCCTCGCGGATGATCTCCTCCTGCAGACCATCGATTGCCGGAGCGGAGAACAGCGCGGCGCGGACCAAGGGCCGCGGGATCGAGGTGTTGAAGTAGCGTCCCACGACCCGACACGCATCCTCGCCGATCTCGGTCACGCGACCGGCCAACCACGACCCGTCGACCAGCAGCAACCCTTCGCCGCGGCGATCGTACGCGCCTCGCCCATAGCGCACGATCTCCGTCAACTGCCGGCGAAACGGTTCCCCTTCGCGGCCGCGAAAGCTCAACCCGCCCCCCGATTCCCACCGCTCCAAACGAACATTCGCATGCCGCTCGGTCGGCTCGACCAGGGGCATCCCCGCCGTTGGCTCGGCTGCAGTGCTCGCTCCCGGCCCATGGAGCACGGCGAACGCGGCCCACGTCGCGGAGCCGAGGACTAGCCACCATCGGCGGGGACTCGGGGGTCGCGGCCGGGACAGCGGAGCTTGAGAGGGAGTTTGAGTCATCGTTGAAAAATCGGCAGCAGACTGCGAGGAGCCGAGAGCACCAGGCACGCCATCGCGGTTCCATAGTGCCGGCCGACGATATCCGCCCAACTCCCATCATCGGACTGCATTTCTAACAACACGTCGCGAATGCTCTGATAGTATTTGGCAAACGCCGCTCCGCCCCGCTGCCACATCGCCTGCACGGCGTAGTAGTGCGCGTAATAAAAATAGTTGTGGGTGACGGGTGAAAGGTTTTGAGGCAACCGTCGCATCAAAAATTGATAAGCCAACTCCAACTCTTCGCCCTCATAACGTCCCGCGTTCTGCAAGGCGACGATGGCACCGCCGGTTAAGGGGAAGCGACTTTCGCCTCCTTCGAGCTGATACATGAATCCGCCGTCGGTGTTCTGCGACCGCCGAACGTAATCGACTGCCGCTCGAATCACCTCCGCCGGGACATAGATTCCGGCGTTGCGAGCAGCCCTGAGCGCCATCATCTGACAGATCGTGACCGACAGATCCGCATCGAGCGGTTCGGGCGTGTACCGCCACCCTCCCTGATAGTTCTGCGCTCGAAGGATGAGCCCGACGGCCGAGCGAACCTTTTCTCCTAAATCTTCGCGCGGCGACATTCCCAGAACTTCAGCCAAGAACAGCGTCGCGAAACCCTGCCCATACATCGGACCTCGCTGGATCGCATCGGAGTTGGCGATGAAGCCATTTTCGCCGCAAGCCCTTGCGACCAGATCGACCGCGCGGCTCACCGCCTCTCCATACGGTCCGCGTCCTGGCAAGCTCCCCGCGGCGATCCAGGACAAGCCGGCGAGGCTGACCACCGCCACATTGCCTCCCATCTGGCCGGCGAACTGGCCATTGGGCGCTTGATTGCGGGCCAAGTAGGCATGGCCGCGCGCCAATGCCTCGGCAGCTTCGGGCGTCAGCAGGCCCGCCACCACATCCTCCTGAGCGAGCACTCGCGGCGACCGGGTGGTCACTCCCGCGAGACAACTCGCCCCAGCCAGGGCGGCCGAGATCCACCGACGACGGGAGCGGATCGCATCATTCATCCGGCTGCATCTCCGCGAGTCGACGGAAGTATTCGCTGATCTCGGTGGCGTAGGCGGGCAGGTATTCGGTGGGCATTTCCGAACGCAACATCCCGCGCGTCCGCTCGGGGAGGTGTCCCCAAACGGCTGACTCGGCGCGGGGAGAACCCAGTTCCGGGCGAACTCCCGCGCCGGCCGCGGCGACTGCCTGTGGTCCGCTGGGCTGGCCGGGACCTCCCGCGGCACTCCCCGGCTCTCCCGCTTCGTCCCCTTCGGATTCTTCTCCACTTTCACCGCCAGCAGCCTGTTCCGCGTTGCTCCCCTGCCCCGCTTCCCCCGGCACTTGCTGCGGCGATTGCGGCGTTTGTTGTGGTGACGTTTCGGGGGGAGCCCCCGAACCGCTCGACTGCGACTGCTGCTCGGCGGCTTCGATCATTTGGTCGAGCAACTCGACCGCGCGTCGCTGGGCGGTGCGGGTCGCTTGGCCCGTCTCGCCGCGAGCCAGCAACGCGTTGGCCGCTTGCATCGAGCGGTAGGCCTCGAGCAGCGGTGCGGCGGCCGACGCCGGATCCTCCCCGGCGGCCGGCTCAGGCGGCGACGGGGAGGGAGTGGTTGGGGCGGGAGTAGCGGGCTCGGGGGTCGCTGGTTGGGGCGGGCGAGGCCCCGCGGGTGGCTCGGCAGGTGTCTGCAGATCGAGCCCTTCGAGCAGTCCGCCGAGCCCGTCGCCGAGTGAGTCTTGATCTCGGGTCGCGTCTTGAGCCTTGGCAGGCACACTCGCAGCGGCTCCCCAGAGCAAGCAAGCCGCCACCAGAGCGCCCACGGCGCGGAAGCGCGATTCGTGGGCGAGACGCTCAGTTTTCAGCGGGTGCATCCGATTCCTCCGTCTCATTCGTTTCGGCTTGGGTGGCGGCCATCGCCTGAGCATAGCGTTCGATCCGCTCGATCAGTCGCTGTTGTTCTTCGGCCAAAGCACGTTTGGCCGCTGCGAACCGCGCCCGCCGGAGCGCTTCGGCGGCGGGCTCGCGGACCGCGGGTTCGTCTGCGGCCTGTTCGTCTGCGGCCTGTTCGGTTGCGGCTTGTTCTGCGGCGGCCAGTTGTTCGGTGCGGGCGCGGAGGAATTCCTGGGTCGCGCGGACCAGCCGGAGCGTTGAGAGCGGTACCGGCGGGTTCTGCTCCTCCCGCGATTCTGCGTCAGTCTGCTCGGCCGCCTCGCTTGCTGGCGATGCGTCGCTCGGGGGAGTGGGCGAGCCGCGGAGGCTCTCGGCGATGAACTCGAGGCGAGTCAAAGCCGATTCCGCTCGCTCGACCGCCGCCGCTTCGGAGCCGCGGCGACGAAGCAGCGCGGCGGCGACTCGCATTTCGCTGGCGACATCGGTCACCGCTTCGGGATAGCCGGGAGGCGCCGCTGGCGTCGCGGCCAGCGTTTCGCTCTCGTCAGCCAACGCATCCTGAGCCGCAGCGAGCGTCGGGTCGAGTTCTTCCCGCAAGGCGGCAACGAGCGAGGCCTGTTCGCTCCGAAGCGTTTCCAAGCCCGCAGCGAAGTTCTGCAGCGGATCCTCGCTTTCGGTCTCGGCCGACTGCGGGCTCCCGCTCTCGCCCCGCAGTTCCCGCTCGGCGGCGGCGAGCTGGTCAGCGATCTGTTGCTGCAATTGGCTGGCCCGCCCTTCCCGGCCCCGCTCCAGTTCCGCGGCGGCGGCTCGCATTGCGTCGGCGACCGAGGAGGATGGCGGTTGCTGATCGCCCGCTTCCGGCTGGAGTCTTTCGGCCGCCTGTTCGGCCGCTGCTGCGGCTTGCGGATTTTGTTCGCCCAGCTCTTCGGCTAACTGCTGCAGTCGCTCTCGCATCGCTTCGGCTTCGCGGGCTAATCGCCGTTGCTGCTGGGCCAACCGCGACGCTTCGCGACGAGCATCGACGGCATCGGCGACTTGCTGCGACGCTTCCCGCAACCGCTCCTGGTCTGCCTGCAGCTCTGCGAGCGTCTCGCTCGCCGCGCGGCGCGCGTCGTCGCGGCGCATCGTGGCGACGACCTCGTCGAGCGTTTCGGCTGCTTGCCGCTGGTTCGCAATCGCGTCCTCCATCGACTGGGCCGCCGCTTGATCTTCCTCCGCAGCCAATTGCTCGCGAGCGGTCTCCAGCTGCGCTCCGGCCGGTTGCATGCGGTCTTCCGCGGCGGACTCGAGCGCAGAGAGAAGCTCGCGGAGTCCTGCGGCCTCGATGTCGTTGTCCTCCGCCTTGCGGACCGCCTCCCGCAGCCGCTCGAGTGCCGATTCGGGACCTGCAGCGACCCGCCGCTCGGCCGCCGCTTGGGCCGCCTCCGCCGCTCGCAGACGGTCCTCGGCCGCCGCACGCTGATCGTCGTCGCCGAGCAAACGCCCGCGGGCCGCCTCGGTCTGCTCGGCCGCGACTTTCTGTTCGCGAGCCGCTTCCCGCAACGGTTCCAGCGCCGCTCGCTGGTCCGCGGCAAGTGATTGCCGCAGCGTCTCGGTGCTGACGATCCGCAACCTCCGCGTCGTCGACTCGCCCCGCTGACCGGCCGTGTCGAGGGCGACCCCCGTCAGCTCGATCGTCTGCCCCACCTCGAGCCCCGCCGCGGGGGCTTCGGTTGGCTCGAGCAGCGCGGCGACGTGAACGCGGGTCCGCCGGGTGTGCTCCCGAGGAGTCCCCTCAAGCCGCTCGGGCTGAAAGCGGAGGGACGTCCCGCCGGTTTGCACCTGGAACCACGACTCCGCCAATCCCAAGTCATCCTCAGCGAGCATTTCCAGCTCGATCGAGCCCTCGGCGGTGAGCTCCCGGTCCTCGGCCGGCTGAACCAGGGCGACGCGGGGAACGGCGTCTTCCTCGACTTCGATTCGCCACCGTTTGCGGCTCTCGCCGCTCAAGCCTTCGCGGTCGGTCCAGCGGAACACGAATTGGCCTCCGCGGTCGAGCACGATCGGGCCCACGGCGAGTCGGTTGCCAGCTTCACCGAGCTCGGCTGTCCAGACACCAGGTTCCTCGGAGGCCGCGCCGGCGGTCGTCCCCCTTTCGCTGGGCGCCCCGTCGGCCGGCGCTCGACTTCCGCCGACCCTTTCGAACCGCGCTTCGACCACCGGGGGCTCGACCTCCGCCTCGATCGAGAGCCGAGTTCCCGCCAGGATGCGAAACCGTTCGCCGACCAGCGTCCGCGGCGGGCGCCCCGAATACTCTGGCGGCACCAAGCGGAGTTCGTAGCTCGTGATTTGCGGCGCGGCGACCACGCGGACCGACCGCCATGGCATGGTGTCGTCGTCGCCGCCGGTGGCGCGGATCGCAAAATCTTCGCCGAGGCCATCGATTTTTGCCGCCCCCGCGGTTCCCGACATTCGCAGCGGAGGGGACAGTCGTTCGCCGCTGGAGGTGCGAACGGTGATCGCGGTGTCGGCTGGGAGAGAGCCGCCGCGGTCTTGGACAAACACTTCGAATTCCGCGCCGGCATGCACCCGCTCCGGAACGTTTGCCAGCTCCAGGTAATTGCGTCGTGGCCAGGCGGCAGCACTGGCCGGAGCGAACAACCGCCGGGCGGCGAGCTCCGCCAGCTCGGGACGCCAGAGCGCGGCGGCGACTGCGGTGCCCACGAGCAGGCCGGCCAGGATCGCCATCCGCACCGCCGGGGCAGCATCGATCGTCTGCTCCGGCCTCGCCACGCTCAGTTCTTCCGCGGCTTGCCGCACCACTTGGCCGCGAAGTTCACTTTCGCGCGCGTCGGACGAGTCGAGCATCGCCACTGCGCTGCTCAGGCGATCGCCGAGCGCCGGCAGCCGCCGCTCGAGCTGTCGGGCGACGAGCGTCGTGCTGATCCGTCGCTGCGGGATCCCGCGGAGGAACCATCCGGCTACCGCCACGAGCCAACCGCTCAGCACCACGGTGGTCGTCCAGCGGCCGAGCGGAGCGGAGGGACGCAACCACCAATCGAGCCCGACCGCCACAGCCGCACCAAGCACCACCAGAGCGAGCAGCACGGCGACCGCGCGAATCCACAACAGACGCACCACGCGAGCCCGCAAGGCGGCCATCCGCGCTAGCAACGACTCTCGCCAAGGGCTGGCCAGTGGGAAACCGCCGCTTTGAGGCTCGTCCGTATCGGGGGGAGAAATCACGCTCATGCCGATTTTAGTATACCGCCGCGTGGAGTTGGCCGGAGCGTCCCGCTTGGGCCTCGCCGTCGGGGCGAGTTGCTTTAAAATGCTCCGCTTTGTTCCCTTTACCGCCCGGCAGCCCTTCATGATTGAACCGACACCTCGGCGGCACGGACCGTGGACAATTCGGGAAACCCGCCAGGTTTATCGGGATCCCTGGGTCGCGGTGCATCGCGACGAGGTGACCCGCCCCGACGGTCTTCCCGGCAGTTACTGCGTGGTCAATTTGAAGCATGGTGTGTGCGTCGTGGCGGTCGACGAGCAGCGGCGGATTCATTTGACCGAGGAGTTCCACTACGGCGTCGGTCGGGTGACGCTCGAAGCGGTCAGCGGGGGAATCGAGGAGGGAGACGATTCCGACGCGACCGCCCGCCGCGAGTTGGCCGAGGAATTGGGAATCACTGCCGCGACCTGGACCTCGCTCGGCAACGTCGACCCGTTCACTTCGAACGTCGTCTCGCCGACCCGCTTGTATCTGGCGACTGGGCTGAGCTTTGGTGAAGCATCGACCGAGGGGACCGAAGTGATCCGCCACGTCGTGATGCCGCTCGCGGAAGCGGTCGAAGCGGTCTTGGAGAGCCGCATCACCCACGCGCCCACCTGCGTCGCAATCCTCAAAGCCGAACGCCTGCTATAGTCGCCTTTCGCTCCGCGAAAGTATCGCATCCCGAAAATAGTCGCCTTTCGCTCCGCGAAAGTTGCGCAGGATCGCTACTTTCGCGGAGCGAAAGGCGACTATGGCCCGCTACGCCCGGGGGTGAAACGTCTGGTGGACTTTCTTCAGCCGGGAGTGTTCGACGTGGGTGTAGATCTGCGTCGTTTGGATGCTGGCGTGACCGAGCATCTCTTGGACGAGCCGGAGGTCCGCGCCGCCGGCGAGCAGGTGCGTGGCGAAGCTGTGCCGCAGCGTGTGGGGGCTGATGTTCGGGTCGATCCCCGCGCGGAGCGCACAGCGCTTGACCAGTCGCCACAGGTGAACCCGCTCGAGGCAGCGGCCAGTGCGGCTTAGAAAGAGGGCTTCGGGCGAGGGGTTGTGGGAGCTGATCATCGTCGGGCGAAGTTCTTCCAAGTAGCGTTGGATGGCTTCGATCGCGCGACGGCCAAGCGGAACGATCCGCTGCTTGCCTCCCTTTCCTTCGGCGCGGATCTGCCGCTCGGCAAAGTTCACGTCGCGGACCCGCAGGTTGCAGACTTCCGAAGCCCGGCAACCGGTCGCGTACAGGACTTCCAGCATCGCTCGGTCGCGGAGCCAGTAGCGATCGCTTCGCCGGGGAGCCAGCAGGAAGGCTTCGACGTGCCGGGCCGAGAGCACCTTGGGGACTCGTTGCCACATCTTTTGCGTGGCGAGCAGCTCGGCCTGGTTGTCCTCGAGGACCCCTTCGAGCTGTAGGTATTTGAAGAACGTCCGCAGAGCGACGATATTCCTCGCGATGCTAGCCGGAGCGAGCTCCTGACGGCTGAGCCAACCGACATACTCCGAGAGTTCGGCGATCTTCAGGTCCGCAAATCGCCGCCCGCCGGACCACTCCATGAACCGTCGCAGATCGTTCCCATAGGCGGCGATCGTATTCTCCGCCAAGTGGCACTCTCCTCGCAGGTAGTTGAGGAAATCCTCGCAGTACGACCGCGTCCGCTCGGGCGACGCCGGAGGAGCTTCCTGACCGCGTAGCTTTTGCAGTTTCGTCAGTCGCACGCTTAACATTCCTGGCGGGTGAGCTAGGCTTGGGAACCCTCGACGATCAGCCGCCACGCGGCAGCGTCCGGTTCTTTCCGCTGTTGAGCCGACGGCCCTAGCCGCGGGTTTTTACCGCTGCTGAGCCGACGGCGCTAGCCGCGGGTTCCGCCGCGCAGCCGAACGGACCGGCCTCGTGGCGAAACGTCGCCGCAGCGCGACGTTTTTTCGCGCTGCGAACCGTTTTGGGCCCGAGGCTAGCGCCTACGGCTCAGCGAATAGGTAAAAGTAGACGGCATTGGCCAGCAGTGCCGGGCGGCTGACGGAGTTTTGGAGAGTATCGTCCTCGCGTGCCTCGCGCGATCGCTCGGCGGTCGGTCGCACCGGTGGTTTCAGTTGTTGGGTTTCTGTGGACGCTTGGCATGAACATTTTGGTTGTCGGTGGTGCCGGTTACGTCGGTTCGCATGCGGTCCGGCTGCTCGCTGCCGCGGGACATGAAGTCTGGGTTTACGACAATCTTTCGCGAGGCCATCGAGCCGCGGTGCCCAGCGGACGACTGATCGAAGGGGATGTGCTCGATGGAGCGCGAACCCGGCAAGTGCTCCGCGAGAAGCGGATCGACGCGGTCATGCACTTCGCCGCCTTTGCCTTGGTCGGCGAGTCGGTGGCCGAGCCGGCGATGTATTACCGCAACAACGTCGTCGCCGCGCTCGAACTGCTCGATGCAATGCGCGATGCCGACGTCCGCCGGCTGGTATTCAGCAGCACCACGGCGACCTACGGCGAGCCCGATGCGATCCCGATCGCCGAGTCGACGCGGCAGGATCCGATCAATCCCTACGGGTTCACCAAGCTGGTGATCGAGCGGGCGATGGCCGACTACGCCCACGCCTATGGACTCGGTTACGCCGCGCTCCGCTACTTCAACGCCGCCGGGGCGTCGCCCTCGGGCGAGATCGGCGAGGATCACGATCCGGAGAGCCACATCATTCCGATCGTGCTGCAGGTCGCTCTCGGGCAACGCGAGCGGATCACGATCTTTGGTGACGATTACCCCACCCCCGACGGAACCTGCATCCGCGACTATATCCACGTCGACGACCTCGGGGCGGCGCACCTCAAGGCGCTCGACCGCTTGGAAGAAGGCCGCGGAATCTGCGTCAATCTGGGGACCGGCCAGGGCACCAGCGTGCGGCAGATCATCGACGCCTGCCGCAGCGTGACTGGCCACGCGATTCCCGAAGCGATCGGCGAGCGACGGCCGGGCGACCCGCCGGAGCTGGTTGCCGATGCTTCGCTGGCCCGCCAGATCCTCGACTGGGAACCGCGGTACACCGACATCCACGAAATCGTCGCCACCGCCTGGAAGTGGCATCAAAGCCATCCGCAAGGGTACGGGACGAAGTAAGAAGAAAAAGTACTCAGTACCTTCACCGGCGCTGGTTGGCGGCGTACCAGTTGAACCAGGCGGCGACAAATTCTTTGGGCGGGGCACCGAAGGCTTGGGTGAAGGCTTCGGGGAACGGACTCCCTTGGTCGAGGTTGCGGAGCAGACCGTCGAATTGCCGCCGCGCCCCGCGGTCGATCATCATTTTGCCGATCCCGTAGCCGACCAGATCGGTCTGTTCCGGCGGTAGGTTGCCGTCGAGCAATTGGTCGGGAGATTTGACCGCTGCGACCGCTTCGGGCAGCGCCGCGTCCCATGCTTTCGGGGCGTCGAAATCGCGAGCGGCAAACCGCGTCGCGGCGGCCCGGCCGACCCCTTCGGTGAGCCACCGTGGCAGATCGCCTCGCGAGGCCAGTGCGAGGCTGGTCAGCGGCGCGATCAGTCGCGCCTGCAGCGTCTTGGGATCGTCCGCATCGGCGACCAGCGAGATGTAAGCGTCGACGCCATCGTACTGCCAGTGGGCGCTCCACTCGCTGGGCACTTCACGCTGCTCGACCATCTTGGAGAATTCGCTGTAGTCGTAGCGACGCGGAAACACGAACAGCGTGACGCGGCCTTTGAACGTCCCTTTCGCTCCGGCTCCCGAAGACGCTCCGGCTCCCGAAGAGTTGGAGGGCGGGACCAGCGTGCGGACTTTCTTAAGCGCCGCGGTGGCCGCTGTCGCGACTCGCTCGGCCGTCTCCTGCGGCACGTTTCCGAGCACGAGGACCTCGTCGTTCTCCACTTCCACCGCCGAGCTGCGGGCCTCTTCGGGAGCGGCCAGTTGCCAATTCTTGTGGGCCAGCTCGCGCCTTCGCGCGACGAGTTCCTCGTGGGTTGCATTTTTCGCCCACGCCTCGGTCATCATCACCCGCAGGGGCTGGTCCGCGGAGGCTGCGTCGAGTTTGGCTCCTTCGTCGATCCAGGTGCGGATCAAGGCGATCTCGTCTTCGGCTAGCGGCGGACGACCGCCGGCGGGCATCCGGTCTCCCTCCATCCCGCGGAGCTTGCGGACCAGCAAACTCGATTCGCCACTGCCCGGCTCAAACAGCGGTCCGCTGGTGCCGCCGCGGAGCAATTGCGCGAACGAGTCCATCCGCAATCCGCCCCGGGTCTGCATCGCATCGATGTGGCACCCGTTGCAGTTGCCGACCAGCAAGGGTGCGATCTGCCGCGAGAAGCTGACCGTCTCCGAGCCGTCGGCAGCCGTGGCCATGGGAGTCGTGGGCGAGGGAGTCGCGGCGGGCGCGTTGGTCGGCGAGTTCATCGGGGCCAGCGAGCGAGCGGCGTAAGCCACCAGCGGCGCGGCCGGAGCGGGACCATCGAAGGCGGCTCCCGCGGCCACCCATTTCTTCAGCAGTTCGAGTTCCGCTTGTGGCACCGTGCCTCCGCCGCGGGGCATGTCTCCAGTCTCGATCGTCTCGATCAAGCGGCTGCCGACCGGGTCGCCCGGGAATACCACCACGCCTTCGGCCGGGCCTTTCATCAAGGCCGCGAACGACTCGACCGTGAACCCGCCTTTCCGCTGTTCGATGTGGCAGCCGCCGCAGCGGGAGATCAGGATCGGGGCGACTTGCCGGGTGAAGCTGACGCGGCTCGGATCCTCGGGCTGCATTTCCGGCTCGCTCGACTTCGGCGGGCCGCTCGGTTTGCCGCGACGATCTGGACGATTGGCGGGCTCGGGAGTGCTTGCCGCCATGGGCTCGGAAGCCGCAGCCGGTTCGGCGAGCGCCGCGGCAATCTCGGCCGGGTCGAGGTAGCTCGGCCGCTGGACCCCGAGCTCGGGCCGCTCGAACGGCGGCAGGACGATGCCCTCGAGCTGCAGCATCGCGTGGGCGCGCTCGATGCGAACGATCAGGGGCTGGGCCGTCTTGAAGGTTTCCGCGTCGGCGTCGCGGAGCGCCGCTTCGAGCCGCAGCATGGCGCGGACGAGCGATTGTCCGGCGGCGGGGAATTTGCCGGCTTGAAAAGCCTCGCCCGTCTCCCGAATCAGCTCATACGTCTCTTGCAGCTGCGTCCGTTGTTCGGCGGTCAGTTCGGCTCGGGCTTGCGGGGCGGCCGCGGCGCCGAGCAGGCCGGTGAGTGCCAAGACGCCGAGGAAGCGAATCGCGTGCATCATGGGTCGAGTGCTTGCCGGAGGTGAGCCAATTGCAGAGAAGGAGCCGAAGACTGAACGGCCGGAGGCGGCAATTGTCACCGCGCAAACCGCCGAGGAAGAGGTCAGACGTGATTCTAATCGATCGAAGCGGGGGGAGCGTCGTCGAACTCGTACTCGTACTCAGCGAAGCGGTACTCGTACTCGTACTCGAATCCGGCAAACCGCCACCGCATGCGTCGGAACCCACCGCGTGATTCGAGTACGAGTACCGCTTCGCTGAGTACGAGTCCCCCCGCTTCACAAATCGCTGCGGCGGCTCTTGCAATCGGCCTTGGAGGGGAAATACACTTAGGGGCATGAGCCGCAACCTGTCGTTCCGTTATTGGTTTACCAACCCCCGGATTTCCGTGGGTCGGTGACGAACGGCTGCAGCTCAAGAGTCACACGATACAAAACCCCGGAGATCCTTGTGGTCTCCGGGGTTTTTTTGTTTTTTCCCGGGAGAGAATGCCGTGATTGTGGTGATGGAAAGTGGTGCGACGGCCGAGCAAATCGAGCACATGGCCGAGGCGGTGCGGCGGTTGGGATTGCGCGCCAGCGTGATCGAGGGGACCGAGCGGACGGTGATCGCCGCGATCGGCGAGAAGCGGGCCGACATGATGGAATCGCTTGCCAGCGGACCGGGCGTCGCGGCGGTGATGCCGATCGCCGCGCCGTACAAGCTGGCCAGCCGCGAGGTGCGTCCCGACCCGAGCTGCGTCCGCGTCGGCGAGTTCGCCGCGGGGGCCGGGGCCGTCGGCGTGATCGCTGGGCCGTGCAGCGTCGAGAGCGAAGAGCAGATCATGTCGGCGGCCCGAGCGGTCAAAGCGGCTGGGGCGACGGCCCTCCGCGGCGGCGCTTTCAAGCCGCGGACCAGCCCCTACAGCTTCCAGGGGATGAAGGAAGAGGGGCTCAAGTTGATGGCGGCCGCCCGCGAGGAAACGGGGCTGGCGGTGGTCACCGAAGTCATGGGGACCGACGACGTGGAGCTGGTCGCGCGGTACGCCGACGTGCTGCAGGTCGGAGCCCGCAACATGCAGAACTACCGCTTGCTCGAGGCGGTGGGTGGGGCCGGGCGGCCGGTCCTGCTCAAGCGGGGGCCGAGCGCGACGATGGACGAATTCCTGCTGGCGGCCGAGTACATCTTGAACGAAGGCAACGATCAGCTGATGTTGTGCGAGCGGGGGATCCGGACCTTCGAGGGACACACCCGCTTCACGCTGCCGCTCGCTTCGATCAGCTACCTGCACCGCAAAACGCACCTCCCGGTCGTCATCGACCCGAGCCATGGCACCGGGCATACTTACATGGTGCCCGACTTGGCTTACGCAGCGATCGCTGCCGGAGCGGACGGTTTGATGGTCGAAGTCCATCCGAGCCCCGAGACGGCGCTGAGCGACGGCTACCAGTCGCTCGACTTCGCTGGCTTCGAAGCGATGATGGCCCGTTGCCGCCGCGTCGCCGAAGCGGTCGATCAGGAATTGGTCGGTTCGACCGTGCCGGCCAGCTGACCTTCGTGAGCCGTAGGCGCTAGCCTCGGGCCTCGCGGCTTTCATTGGAACGTACTGGACTAGGACATGAGTGCCCAGGATTTGACGCTCGATCGCTACCACGCCTTGATGCAGACCAACGCCGAAGCGCAGTTGGTCCGCCAGGCGCGGGAGATCGGCGTGTTTGACGCTTTGCAGCAGGGACAGCTGACGCAGGAAGCGATCGTCGAGCGGCTCGGAACCGACCCGCGGCTGACCGGTTTGCTGCTCGATTCGCTCGTCGCCCTGCACGTGCTCGAGCGGTACGGCGACGACTATGCGCTTTCGGCGGTGATGCGGCTGCTGTGCCTGCACGACCGGACGCTCGGCGACGAGGCCTGGGGCTCGCTCGGCTCGCGGCTGCGGGGCGAGGAGACGTTGGAGACCGAGGCGTTCCTCGATGCTGCGACGGCGACCCAGTGGGTCCACACCGGGGCAGCCAAGCAGGCCGCCGAGATCCTCGACATCACCGGCGAACGGGCCGGGCGGCGGATTCTCGACCTCGGTTGCGGATCGGCTGTGTGGAGCTGCGCGATGGCGTTTGCCGACCCAACGGCGACGGTCACGGCGGTCGATACCCCGCCCCGCTTGGCCGCGGCTCGGCGGACGATCAGCTCGATCGGTCTCGACGACCGCTATGAAGTGCTCGAGGGAGATCCGCTCGAAATCCCGCTCGAAGAGGAAGCCTACGACTTGGTCGTGATGGCCGGGCGGTTGTCGGCCGAGTCGCCGGAGCGGGATCCGGAGATCTTTCGCCGCGTCGAAGGTGTCCTGCGGGGAGGCGGCGAGCTGGCGGTGATCGATCTTTTCCGCGGCCCCACTGGCCCTAATCTGACCGAAGCGGTCGAGGCCTTGCGGTTGGCGGTGAGCACGCCGCAGGGTCACATTCGCGACGCCGAGGCGATGCGGAAATCGCTTCTGGAGCTCGGCTTCGGGGCCTGCCAATTCGCGTTCCTGGCCGCCAGCCGCCAGGGTTACGGGCTGCTGCTCGCGGCGAAAAAGGATTGAGCGGACGCGTTGACAGGAATTCCACTCCTTTCCTACCATACCGGGCTTGGCCAAAGGCGCTCCCTTTGCGCCGTGCCCAGACAGTTAAGACACTCGAGCTCGCTTCGAACCGGATACTAGATCGATGGCCGTCCCCAAACGCAAACATTCCAACAGCCGCTCTGGCAAACGCCGCTCGCATGACCACGTCAAGCCGCGGCAGCTCGGCTACTGCCCGCAGTGCAGCTCCTCGGTGCCGACGCACACGATCTGCCCGAAATGCGGTTACTACCAAGGCCGCACCCTGATCGAGACCGAAGCCCAGTAGGGTCCGCCGGGAATTCAGTAGCATCCAATGGAATCGCAGTTGCTTGCGGAATCGCAGCGGGTCGGCGTTCTCTTTCCTGGTCAGGGAGCCCAAGTCGTGGGCATGGGCCAGGCTTTGTATTCGCAGCATGCGCTAGTCCGCGAGCGATTCGCCGAGGCTAGCGATCTGCTGGGTTACGATTTGGGGAAGATCTGCTTTGAAGGTCCCGCGGAAAAACTGAACGCGACCGAGTTCAGCCAGCCCGCACTGTTCGTCACCAGCATCGTCGCCAGCGAGGTGTTGCGGGCGGAGCAGCCCGAATTGTTCGAGCGGGTGGTCGCGACGGCCGGTTTGAGTCTGGGTGAGTACACCGCGGTCTGTTTCGCCGGAGGGCTCGAGTTCGCCGATGCGCTGCGGCTCGTCCAGCGTCGCGGCAAGGCGATGCAGGCGGCAGCCGACGAGGTCGAGAGCGGGATGTGCAGCCTGCTCGGGTTGTCGCTCGAGCAAGTCGAAACGCTCTGCCGCGAAGTCCGCCAAGAAGGCGAAGTGCTCGCTCCGGCGAATCTTCTTTGCCCCGGCAATATCGCCGTCTCGGGACACAAATCGGCACTGGCTCGCTTGGAGCCGGCGGCCGTGGAGCAAGGAGCGATGAAAGTCGTTCCGCTGGCGGTGGCCGGCGCGTTCCATACACCTCTGATGCAGCCGGCCGTCGAAGCGCTGCGGGAAGCCCTGCTGGCCTCTTCGCCTCGCGACACGCGGTTGCCCGTGTACTCCAATGTCGATGCCCGGCCCCATCAGGCGGCTGGCGAAATCCGCGATCTGCTGGCTCGCCAAGTGGTCAGCCCCGTGTTGTGGGAAAGCTCGCTGCGGCAGATGATGGCCGACGGCGTCGACGGCTTTCTCGAACTCGGCACCGGGCGCGTCCTCCGCGGCACGCTCAAGCGGATCGATCGCAAGCTGCCGAGCGAAGGATTCGGCGAGTAGGAACATCAGCCGCCACGCGCTAGCGTCCGGTTGTCCGGGCACTGCAGGAACCGGACGCTAGCGCGTGGCGGCTGATCTGGATACGGAAACCGCTGCGGTCGGGGATCGCATCTCCTTTCATTCACGCTCAACGCACCTCAGAAGCATGCAACTTTCTATCACCGCGGATTTGAAGGACCAGGTCGCGATCGTCACTGGCGCGTCGCAGGGTCTGGGAAAAGCGATTGCCCTCGCCTTGGGCAGCAATGGGGCGAAAGTTGTCTGCCTGGCTCGCAACGCAGCCAAGCTGGCCGACACGGTCTCGGAGATCGAAGCGGGAGGTGGAACGGCCGAAGCGCTCGCCTGCGACGTGACCGACCGGGCCGCCGCGGCCGCGGCGATCGAGGATACCGCCAAACGCTACGGCCGGCTCGATATCCTCGTCAACAACGCGGGGATCACGCGCGACAAGCTGCTCCGCGGGATGACCGACGAGCAGTGGGACGAAGTGATCGCGACCAACTTGACCAGCTGCTTCGTCTGCTGCCGAGCCGCGGCGACGATCATGCGGCGGGCCAAGTCGGGACGGATCATCAACATGTCGAGCATTTCCGGGATCATGGGCAACCCGGGCCAGACCAATTACTCCGCTTCCAAAGCGGGGATGATCGGCTTCACCCGTTCGCTCTCGCGGGAGCTCGTCAGCCGCGGCGTGACGGTCAACGCCGTGGCCCCGGGATTCATCGAGAGTGAAATGACCGCTGAGCTCGGCGAAGTCGTGATGGCCGAGGTCCGCAAACGGATCCCCGCGGGCCGTGCCGGCAAGCCCGAGGATGTCGCCGCGGCGGTGCTGTACCTCGCCAGCCCGGCGGCGAGCTATGTCAGCGGCCAGGTGCTGGTCGTTGATGGCGGCATGACCGGCTGATTCGGCCGGCGGGTGCGCGTGGTTCTACCGCGGAAAACCCGCAGGCCGCGAGCCTCAAGGCCGAACGCCTAGGGCTCCACAAGACTGCGTCGATTTGGCCCCGAACCGTGTATTGACGCGTTTTACGCCCATCCCCTATCTTTTCGGGCTACTCAGTTGAACCGAGCCGCGCTGTGTCGGCCGGCGGCGGGGCTCTAGCAGATTTACTGACTCACGAATCACACCTCCGAACACTACTACCACCCGGTTTTTGGGAGACGGATCGATGGCATCGGTCGAAGAACGCGTTGTGGACATCGTCGCCGAACAGTTGGGCGTCGACAAAGACAAGATCACCCGTGAGACCTCGTTCGTGAACGATCTCGGTGCGGACTCGCTCGACACGGTCGAGCTGGTGATGGAGCTGGAAGAAGAGTTCGACATCAGCATTCCCGACGATGCGGCAGAGAAAATTCAGAAGGTCGGCGAAGCGATCGACTACATCGAAAAGGAAAAAGGCGAAGAAGGCTGAGCTGGCCTTCGGTTGCTGATTTTTAGGTCGATTCTGAAAGATTCTCAGCCACCACAGCCGCCGAGCTGCTCGCGCCGCTCTCGATTGCGAGGGGCCGCGTTTGACCGGCGGCTGTAGGTTTGTTGGGGCCGAGTGGTTCGCTGTGTGCCGCTCGGATTGCGAAGCACCGTTCAGGGATACGGAAGCGAGTCTTGGCGATGAAGCGAAGGGTGGTCATCACGGGTACCGGCGTCGTCACGCCCTTGGCCTGTGATGTGGACAAGCTTTGGACGGCGCTGGTCGAAGGCCAGAGCGGGATCCATCCGTTGACGGTGCTCGACACCGAGCCGTTCAAGGTTCGCTTCGGTGGCGATATCCCTGATTTCGACCTCGGCGACTTGGTCGATTCCAAAGAGGGCAAACGGCTCGACCGGTTCGCCCAATTCGCCCTCCACGCCGCGGCCCAAGCGGTTCGCCAAGCCGGCATCGAGTTCGACAAACTCGATACCCGCCGGGCCGGAGTGGTCGTCGGTTCCGGAGTCGGCGGGTTGAGCGAGATCGAGCTGCAGACCGAACGGATGGTGCTCAAGGGACCGGACCGCGTCAGCCCCTTCACCGTTCCCAAAATGATGATCAACGCCGCCGGCGGAAACCTCTCGATCCACTACGGATTGCGAGGCCCTAACTACAGCGTCAGTACCGCCTGTGCCAGCGCCGCCAACGCCATCGGCAACGCGGTCGACGCGATCCGCTACGGAATCGCCGACGTGATGCTCACCGGCGGATCCGAAGCAGCGATCTGCCGGGTCGGGTTGGCCAGCTTCCAGAACATGAAAGCCCTCTCCTCGCGAGGCGACTGCCCCGAAAAGGCCAGCCGACCGTTCGACGCCGATCGCGACGGCTTCGTGCTCAGCGAAGGGGCGGGAATGTTGGTCCTCGAAGAGCTCGAACACGCCCGCCGCCGCGGAGCGACGATCCTCGGCGAAATGCTCGGATTCGGCAGCACCTGCGACGCTGGCCACATCACTCAGCCCGACGCACAAGGCGCCGGGGCCGCAGCCGCGATGGCCGAAGCGCTCCGCGACGCCGAACTGAATCCCGAGCAGGTCGACTACATCAACGCTCACGGAACCAGCACGCCGCTCGGCGATAAGGCCGAGACCCGAGCCGTCAAGAATGTCTTCGGAGATGCCGCCCGTCAGCTCGCGATCAGCAGCACCAAGAGCGCCCTCGGCCATTCGCTCGGAGCCAGTGGCGGCGTGGAATTGGTGATCGCCGCACGAGCGATCCAAGAAGGGGTGGTCCCGCCAACGATCAACCTCGAGACAGCCGACCCCGAGTGCGATCTCGACTACACCCCCAACACCGCCCGCCAGCGCTCCTTGCAAGTCGCGATGAGCAACAGTTTCGGCTTCGGCGGCCACAATGCCAGCGTCATCGTCGGACGTCTGCGGGACTGAGTACTGAGGAATCGTGCTCAGCGCGGCGGTGGCGGGACGAAGTGATACGTCCCGCCGTTGACTCTCGCGATCGTTTGCATTTGCTCGGCCCCTTCGCGGCTGTAGAAACCGATCGTGTGAATCGTCGACCGCGGGTGGGGACCGTCGAACAGGTTCTCGACCAGATTGTGCTCGCGGATCAATGGCTCGGCCCGCTGCGACATCTCGCCGTCGGTTAGCAGGAAGATCACGTCGGGCCGGAGCTCAAACGCGAACTCGAGCGCTTTCTCGGGCCAGCGTCCTGGCTGCATCGAGGTCCCCATCACCCAGCGGCGAAGGGCCGCTTTGTTCGCGGCGGTCGCATAGACCGAACGCGGTTCGGGCGTCGCCGGATCGGCCAGCCGCATGCGGAGCACCTCTTCGCCGAAGAAGATCACATAGAACCGCTGCTCTTCGCCGAGTGCGTCGATCGACTTCAGCAGCTCGCGGCGAGCGACTTCGAATCCATCGGGGGCCACCGTCGTCATGCTGTGCGAGTTATCGACGAGATAGACGAAATGGTTGCCCCCTCCCTTGGCACCAAAGAACTCCGATGCCGTGCTGGCGGCGGATTGGGCCGCGAGCGAACTCTTTCCCGCAAGCGGCGGACGCAGCGAGGTGAAACTCGAGGGAGCGGGCAGCTCCGGCGGCTCGATCGCAATCTCGCCACCGAGCAGCGCGGCCGCGGGTAGCAGCTCGGCGGCTGGAGCGGTGGGTGCTGGCTCCGATGCCTCCTCGGGGGCTTCGGACTGCTCCAACACCACCGTCTCGAGCGGCTCCTCAGACGCACTCGGCGGAGCGGCATCAAGCGTGATCAGCTCGACCGGATCGGCGACCGAGATACTGGTTGCGGCCAGCACCAACAGCACCGCACCGTGCGCGATGCTGCTCACGACCCAAGCCGAGGAGCGTTTCCGCCGCCGGACCTCCACGGCCTTTTCCGACTTCTCCGCGACCAGCCGCTGCGGGGCTCGTCGCCGCTGTCCTTTGCTTGTTTGCTTCTCGGTATCCGATTCCCGCCCCGCCCTGCCCCGAGCCGTCTTGGCGGCGGTTGAGCTCGAGGTCACGCCCGAGCCACACGACTTCGAGCTCACAGCCGCCTTGGCCGAACCCGGCTTGGCCGAACCCGCTTTGGCTGAGCGTGCTCGGGCCGTGGGTGTTCTGGCCGCAGGTGTTTTGGCCGCAGGTGCTCTGGCCGCAGGTGTTCGAGGCCTGGACGCGTGGCTCGCAGGGGCTTGGGCGGTGGTTGTCGTGGGCGGGGTTGTTGTGGGCGGGGTTGTTGTGGGCAGGGTTGTTGGGGGCGGGGCAGTTGTGGTCTGGGCAGTTTTGGCGGCGGCGGCGAGGAGCTGCTGCCAATCGCTGACCGCGAGCTGCTCGAGCGTCGGGTCACGAGCCGGGTCGGGCGAGAGCGGGTCGGGCGAGAGCGGGTGGGGGGGCCGCGCCGACTGCCGCAGCAGCAGCTCGATTTCGGCCGCGCGAGCTTCGAGTCGCGCGGCCTCGGCGCGGCTGCGGACCTGCCGCAGTTCCAGTTTCAACTCGTCGGAGTGCGAAGGCTCGTGCGCAGGCATGTCCCCCCTCACCGTGCTCGTAGTGTACGGGTGATATCTGGCCTGGGCCATTGTGAGGGGGTGTCAACCCCATCCGTACGTACGTCAGGCTTTCCAGCCTGACCCCGACCGTACGTCAGCCTTTCCAGGCTGACTCCCTCGCTCGGCTCTTTCAGAAAACCCTGAGCCGACGGCGCTAGCCGCGGGTTCTGCAGCGGAAATCCGGGGGTTCGTGAAGGCCCGAGGCTAGCGCCTACGGCTCACATGGTCGAGATCACCCGGTTTCTGACAGAGCCGGGTCACGTTGGAAAGCCGGACGTACGGGGGTTTTTCGTCTTGGCTTGTGCCGGGGGGCTTTCTATGCTCGCCGCACTCTTATCGCTCGCACCGACTGCGGCCCAAGGAACAACGGCTGTGGGTCAGGACAAAGGATGGAACCGATGTCAGTTCGACGTGTCGCTGTCTTCGTAGGGGTCGCCCTGTTCGCCGGGGGGATCCTCCCGGCGTTCTTCGCCTCTCCTGGCCACGCCCAATTCGACACTCCGACAGGGCTCCAGGCGGTTCCGACCAGCAGTGGTGCCGGCGGTGCGGCCGCGGTCTCCACTTCGCAAGACCCGCCCAGCCTGCAGGCCGGCAACGCGTCGCGGCCGAGCGGCGCGGCTGCGGCAAGCGGCTCCCCGAGCCCGCAGCCGCAGAGCCTTTCCTCGCAGAGCCTTCCCTCGCAGCGTGCTCGGCCGCAAGCCGGTGGAGTTCAGAGCAGCGGCGGTGGGGGCGGCGAGTTGCCCAGCGGTGCGGGACAGATTTACGACACGCTCGACCTCCGGCCCTACACCGGCTACCTCACCAAGCACGATCGGCCGCACCAAGCGATCGTCGACTGGATTTTGCGGGATACGGGGACCGACATGTGGTTCACCGAGCCGTTCGGTTTTCTCAACGCCAACCGCGATTCGCTGACCGTCTACCACACCCCCGAAATCCACTCGGTCGTGCGGGGAGTCGTGGACAAATTTGTCGCTGGCAGCAAGGACCCGCAGACGATCGGGCTGCGCGTGATGACCGTGGGGAGTCCGAATTGGCGGGCTCGGGCGGTTCCCCTGATGGAGCACGTCAACGTCGGCTCGCCCGGCGTCCAGGCATGGTTGGTGACGAAAGAAAACACGGCGGTGTTGCTCTCGCTGCTGCGGCAGCGGAGCGATGCCAAGGAAGTCCAAGCGATCGACATCGCGCTCTACAACGGCCAGAGCGAGAATTTGACGAGCACCCGCCGCCGCAACTACGTCCGCAACATCCGCTCGGCCCCGACCGGCTGGCCTCCCTACGAACCCGAGCTCGGCGAAGTCGAGGAGGGATACAAGCTGGAGATCAGTCCCTTGCTGAATACCGACGGGACGACGCTCGACTGCGTCATTCAGGCGGAGATCGATCAGGTCGAGCAGCTTGTTCCCGTGGAGCTCGATCTGCCGTTGCCCAACGGTCAGATGCACCGCACGCGGATCGAGGTTCCGCAGGTCATCTCGTGGCGGCTGCACGAGCGGTTTCGCTGGCCGATGGACCGCGTGCTGGTCCTCTCCTGCGGCGTGGTTGCCAGCCCCGACCGAGCCCAAGCCGCCGTGCCGTTTTTGAACCTCGAACCGCTCACCGGCCAGACTGCTGGCCGAGCCGACGCCTTGCTGTTCGTTGAATTCAAAGGTCCCGCCGCGGCCAATTTGCCGCTGGGACCGCGGACCGCCAGCCCCAACGTCGGCTTCAGTCGCGGACGTTATTAAAGGCTGCCAGACAACCCGAGGCCCCCGATCGACTGGACTTCAAAAAATTTGGGTTGTGCGGGTAGAATGCACCGCCCTAAAACGCACTCCCCTTCATCTTTGCCCCTTTCGCCCAAGCGACGCCCTCGCCACCAATTACGTTCACTGATGAGTATTCCTGAGCCGCGTCGCGTCGTGATTACCGGGGTCGGAGTGATCTGCCCCCTCGGAAACAACCCGGTCGAACTGCAGTCGGCACTGCAAGCGGGCAAGAGCGGCGTCGGGCCGATCGAGAGCCTGCCCGCAGGTGCCCTGCCGATCCGCAACGGCGCCGAAGCCCAAGCCTTCACAGGTTCGATCGACGATTACGGCCCGCTCGAGAAAGGGCTGCAGCGGGCGATCCGCAAAGGCCAGAAGGTGATGTGCCGCGAGATCGAGATGGGGGTGGCCGCTGCCCAGCTGGCGCTTTCCGACGCGGCGCTCGACGAGAACAGCCGCGACCGCGACCGCACCGGCGTGGTTTATGGCTCGGACTACATCATGACGCTCCCCGAGGAGTTCGCTGCGGGGATCCAGCGGTGCATCGACGCCGAGGGCCGGTTCGACTTTAGCCGCTGGGCCGAGTTGGGGCTGCCGCAGGTCAACCCGCTGTGGCTGCTCAAGTACTTGCCGAACATGCCCGCCAGCCACATCGCGATCTACAACGATCTGCGAGGTCCCAACAACTCGCTGACCCTCCGCGAGGCCTCTCCCTGTGCGGCGTTGGCCGAAGCCTATTCGACGATTTCCCGCGGCCATGCCGATGTGCTGGTGGTCGGTTCCACCGGCTCACGCGTCCATCCCTTCCGCGCCTTGCACGCTTCGATGCAGGAACCGCTGGCTCCGGACCGCGACGACCCGACTGCGATGAGCCGTCCGTTCGACGCCGACCGCGAGGGTGCGGTGCTCGGCGAGGGCGCCGCGGCGATGATCCTCGAGACGCGCGAACATGCCACCGCTCGGGGAGCCAAGATCTTGGGCGAAGTCGTAGGCTACGGAAGCAGCACCGTCGCGTCCCAGGCCGATCCGCGGCATCTGCAGCGGGCGCTGGCGAACGTGATGCGGTCGGCGATCGCCGGCACGAGCCCTCAGGAAATCGGTCACATCAACGCCCACGGCGTCGGCACCCGCGAGGGAGACGCTCAAGAGGCGGCTGCGATCGGAGAAGTCTTTGGCGATCCGCAAGCGGCACCCCCGGTCGTGGCCCCCAAGAGCTATTTTGGGAACCTCGGCGCCGGAGGCGGAATGGTCGAAGTCGTCGCTAGCCTGCTCAGCCTCGAGTCGGGCCAGCTCTTCGACCCCCTCAACTATGACGCGCCCGATCCCGAGTGCCCGGTCCGGATGGCCGACGCCAAAACCCCTGCCGGCGACCAGTTCGTCAGCACCAACGTGACGCCGCAAGGCCAAGCGACTGCCATCCGCATCGCCCGCTACCGCTGAGCCGTCGGCACAAGGTCACCGCAGAAAGGTGTCCGAATCGAGCAGCCCTGTCTCGAGCATGCCCGCGTCGAGCGACTGAATCGTCACTGGCCCCATCGCCGCCGGAGCCAGTTCCGCCGGGCTGTTTTCCCTCGGTCCCGCTTCCTTGGGCCCAGCGTCTTTGGGCCCAGCTTCCACGGGTGCCGACAACGGCGGGGCCATCGGGGCCGGTAACGTCGGCGTGGGTGCCGGTACCGCTTCCGCGGGGGCGGAGAACCATTCGGGTGAGATGTAGCTTGGCGGCAGTGGGCCATTGCGTTGCAGGTCGATCGCCGCGTGCGGTGGGAGCGCTTTTTGCAACTCGCACAGCTCATGCTGGCGGATCGCATCGATCGTGGGGACGACCCGGGTCACCATCGCGATGATGATCTCAGTGCGGCGATTGGAGACCGCTTTGCGGCGGAACAGGTGGCCGAGGTAGGGGATTTTGGAGAACCAGGGGACCTCGCTGAGGTTGTCGGTATCCTCCTCCTTGATCAAGCCGCCGATCACGACTCCGCCGCCGTCGGGCAGGAGGATCGTGGTCGTCAGCTCGGTCGTGTCCTCTTCGGGGAGATCATCGACCACGCGCCCGTTGGAGACTTTGGGGGTGATCGTCATCAGGATTTGCCCATCGACGCTGATCACTGGGACGACGTGCAGGACGACGCCCGTCTCGAGGAAATTGATCGTCTCGAGGCTGCTCGTCTGCGTCGTGGTGGTCGTCTTGTAGCCGAGCTTCTGACCGATCTGGATGTTCGCTTCTTGGCGGTTGGCGACCAGCACTTTGGGCGACGCGAGGGTGCGGGACATGGTGTGGTTCTGGATCAGCTCGACCATCCCCGAGATATCGGTCCCGTCGAGCGTGATCAGCATCCCGTCGCTCGGAGCGAGGATGTCGCCTCCGTCGCCCGTTTCGCCGGTGTGCCGAAGGCTTTGGAATTTGAGCGAGCCGTGGCCGAGCCGCAGCAACTGCGACAAGTTCACCCCGTGGCGGTTTTCGTCCCCCAGACTGACCTGCAGGACGTGGGCTTCGATCAGCACTTGCCGCGGAGGCTGATCGACCTCGGCCAAGTAGGCTTCGACCCGGGCCACCGCGTCGGGAACATCTTCGACGACCAGCAGTTCGCGGGTCCGCGTTTTGTCGGTCGCGTCGGACTCGCTGATGAAGACTTGTCCGATCGGCGAGAGCAGCCCGGCGGCGACCGCTTGGGCATCGGTCGCCGAGATGTAGTTGAGCGGGAAGATCCGCAGCAGACGCCCCTGGACGCTCGCCTCGAGCCGCTGCCCGGTCGTCAGCTGGGTGACGTACAGCAAATTCCCTCGCCGGTGCCACGCGAAGCCGGCCACTCCGAGGATTGCATCGAGCACTTCGTCGAGCCGGGCGTTTTCCACTTCCAGCGTCACCTGGCCACCCACGCCGGGGCCGATCACCAAGTTCAACCGGTGGTTCTGGGCGATCATCCGCAGCACGTCCTGCAGCTCCGCGCCGTCGGCGTGCAGCGAGACGAGTTCGGGATCGGCCGCCGGGAGCACCTCGAGCTCGGCCGGTCGCCCACCGCGCGGGCTTTGCTGCATGAGCGGCTGGGCCCCGAGCGGCTGGGCCCCGAGCCGCTGGGCCCCGAGCGGTTGGGGGGCGAGCGGTTGAAAGAATCCGCCCGGCGGCGGCCCGGGGGGCGAGACCTGCTCGGCGATTCCTTGGACGCGTTCCACCGGGGCGCTCTGGGCGGCGGCGGGACCTGCGGCAAGCAGAAGCAGTGCGATCGTTGCCACCCGCCGCATTCAGGGAATCCTCTGGAGTCGAAATCGCATTCGGGAACCGGGGCTCGCGTCCGGCGGCTGATGACCGGTTCCGCCTGGGATCGAGCCGGTGGTTTCAATCGGTCGCGCGAAGCGTTTCGATCCAGTGTTTGGCATCTTTGACCGGAATAATCTGGTCGTCGACGATCGCCGCCGATCCATGGGAAGTCCGATAGACCGCGCGGACCGAGGTTCGAGCGGCGGCCGCGGCGAGGGCTTCGGAGCGAACCGCTTCCGGTTCTGACGATTCGGCGGAAGGCTGGGTGGGCGGGGCAAAAGGATCGGCTGCGGCAATCCGCTCGCGATCGAGTCGTGGCAGCTCGACCCCCGCGATCGGCAGCCCCGCATCGGTCGCGGTGGGTGGATCTGCAGGGGTTGCCGATTGTGCCGACTGCGGGTCCTGAGAGGCCGCTGCCGGGCGGGTTGCAAAGCGGCGGCGAGAGCTGTTCGACTCCTTCTGCGGGGGAGCCTCTCCGGCTTCGTCGGGCCACAACAAGACCGCTCCCAGGCAGATTCCCAGGATCCCCACGAGCACCAACTTGTGGCGTTCCTTGCGGGCTCCTTTCGCACGTTTGACGGCCATCGCAGTTAAGCTTCCGGTGGATTGAGGAGGGTACGTTTGAGTTGTCCGGCGAACGTCTTTTCGGCGGCGTGGGGGATGCGGAGAGTCAGTTCCGCTTGTCGCAATCCGCCGCCGCGGCCGAGCACGTCGACCGGTTCGGCGCGGAGTTCGACACCCGCCACCCAGACCGCGACCGTGCCGCGGTCGAGCTCGGCGAGAAAGCGACAGAGGCTGGCGTGGTCACATCGCAGCCGCAATCGCAGTTGCTGCGTAGCGGCATCGTCGGCGCCGCGGTTCTGCAGCGGTTGAAGCGCGAGGATTTCGGCGCCCGCGGCTCGCGCCGCAGCCGAGATCGTCGCGATCAAGGGATCCATCGCGGGACGGTCGGGGAGGTGACGCAGCAGCGCTCGCATCTCCTCGGTCGTCGCCGCGATCGCTTCGCGGACCGCGATGACCTCGGCGTCGACCGCATCGGCCGAAGCGATCAGCCGCGTCAACCGCTCCTGCTCCTGCTGCGACTCGGCCAGACGTTTCTCGAGCGGGCGCGTCGCCAGCAGGTAGCCGGCCGCGGGAATCGCCACGACCATCGCCGCTCCGCAAGCGTGCAGCGCAAGCCGCTTGGCGGCTGGAAATGGCGAGAGGTGGGAGGCTCGTCTCATTGGGGCAGCTCCTTTTCGACCCGCACCGCGGCTTCGATCTCGGCTCGTCGCCCGCCGACCGCATTGTCTTCCGAGGTGCTTCGCAGTCGCACGTCCTGAAATCGGGCGTTCTCGCGGAGGCGTGAAATCAAATCGCGGAGGCTCAGTTCATCTCGGGCGATCGCTGTGAAGGCGACGTGGGTGGTCGAGGAAGCGGCGGGAGTCGTCCCGCGCGGCGTGGCGCCGCTGAGATCGATCCGCAGCGATTGCAGTCGGGTCGCCGGCGACTCCGAGGCGACCGTTGCCGTGGCGATGGCTCCAAATGTCTGGAGCAGGTCGTCCGAGGGGATCAGGGCATCGAGCCGGCTGCGGAGCGTGAGCAGTTCCTGGTGGCGGGCTTGGAGTGCCGCCTGCTTTTCCAAGTTGGTCCGCACCGGTTGGCTGGCTTCCTCGAGCACCGCGACGCGATGCTCGGCGAGCCGCTGGCGGTTGTAGACCAAGGAGACCTGGACGCCGCAGACGACCACCATGGCGGCGGCCACACGAGCCCAGGCGGTGAGGGTCCGGCGGGCGGCGGTGCGCTGCCGAAACCGCAACGGGAGCAGATTGATTTCTCGTTCCGCGGGTGTCGCGCGATCGAACATCACTCTTCCACGCCTCCACGTTTCTCGGCATGCTGCCCCCGCGCGGCGTCTCGCCGACCGCGAGCCGACGCGGAGCTGGTTCTTCGGTCGTGGGCGGCGAGCTCTCCGCAGGCCAGCCCCAAGGAGACGGCGAACAGGCCATCCGGCGGAGCGTACTCGTGATCGGCCGGCCGACCGCGACCGCCCCACTGCCAACGACGGACCGGGCGACCGAGGGCCGCGGCGAGCAGGTCGGGAAGTTCCGCGGCAGCCGCTGCCGCACCGCAGATGACGACAGGGCCCGAGGGATCGACCCCGGGGAGCGACTCGGCCAGCCGGAAGGAGCGGAGCAGTTCCGAGGCGGCCGCTTGAACCAGCGGCCGGAGCAGCTCGGGATCGACGCTGGCTTCGCGACGCTCGACTCCGCGACGCTCGGCCGCGCGACGATTCGCGCTTCGCGGACCGTCGCCACGCGGATCGCTCGAGCTCCGCGGCGAGGCGTCCGCCCCGCCCCGCCCCGCGAGGCGGGCGGCCGAGCTGAGTCCGTAGCCTCGCAACGAGCGGCACAGCGAGGGTTCGAAAAAGGGGCCGCCGGAAGCATTGTCGGCGATCACCAACACGCAGTCGTTCCAGCCCCACTCGATCATCACCCGAGCTCCGCCGGTCGCGTCGAGGTTCAGGCTGCGGGCCAGGGCGTGTGGACGCGAATCGATCCGGCGGCAGCTGTAGCCGGCCTGCTCGATCGCTTCGCCGACGGCCGCGCTCGCACTGCCGCTGACCGCGTAGAGCATCTGCCGCGAGCTGCGTCCGACCTGCCAACGGCACGACTGGATCGAACTGCCGGCGGCGAGCGAGGCTCCGAGATCGGCGCGAAGCGACGACCCAAAGGCTTCGGCCGACGCTTCGCTGGGGGTTCGCAGGACCGCGACCGAGGCGGGCAGCACCGCTGCCGCGACTCGCCGCCGCCCGTCGCTCGGTCGCGGCAAGGAGCGAGCCACCGCACGACCGACCGATTCGGACGTGGGGGCTCGATTCTCACCTCCCCGCCCTTCGGAGTCCATCCGCTCCGCGTCGAGCGGCAGGGGATGGTCGACCGATCCGCGGCTGGTCCAGTACAGGCCGTCGCGGCGGGCGGCGACATGAGCGACGTGCAGGCTGGCGGTCGTGACGTCGATCCCGACCGCTTCCCGCAACCCGCTTCGCCAGCGAGGAGCCAAGGCGCCGGTCCCACCAGGAGATGCCGCGGGAGCAGCTCGGCGAGCGGCGGAGGTGAGGGCGAGGATCGGCATGGCAGGGATCCGGCAATTCGCAAAAGGGAGGGGTGCCACGAGCAGACGTCGGTTGCGTTACGCAATCCTAGGTCGCGTTATGCGACCGAGCTGATGTCGAGCAGCGGGAGCATGATCGAGAGCACCACGCCAGCGACCAATACGCCCATCCCGAGAATGATGACCGGCTCGAGCGAGACGACCAGCTTGCGGAGCACTCGGGCCCCCTCCTCTTCATAGAACTCGCCGCAGTCGCTGAGCACCTCCGGGAGCCGACCGGTTCGCTCGGCGGTCGCCACCATCTGGGCCGCTTCGGGAGGCAAGAACTCCGACGCGGCGAGGGCCCGGCTGGCCAAGTCGCCCGAAAGGATGTCCTCTTCGACCTCCTCGAGCAGAGCCACGAAGTAGCTGTTCGAAGTCGCCTCGCGGGTCAACCGGATCGCTTGCAGCAGCGGCACGCCACCGTGGGTCAGCGTTCCGAGGAAGCGGAACATCCGGCCGGTCGCCAAAGGACGATAGGCTGAGCGGATCGGGGGAGCGAACAGCAAGAAGCGGTCGAGCCCCTGCCGTAGAAGCGGATGCCGGCGGAAGTACCAGAGCACCGCGACGCTGCCGAAGAGACCCCCGACGACCGGCATCCAGTGGGTCCGAGCCCACAGGCCGAAGTCGAGCAGGATTGCGGTCGAGGCGGGGACCGGACGGCCGAGCGTCGAGAAGACTTCGCCAAACCTCGGCAGCACGCCGAACAGCATCGCGACCGAGACCGCGGAGGCCACCAAAATCAAAATCACCGGGTAGATCAGCGCACCGACGATCGTGCTTCGCAGTTGCATTTCGCTCCGCAGCATCTCCGACAACCGCCGCAGCGCCTGGGGGACTTCGCCAGTCGATTCGCCCGCAGCGACCAAGGCTGGCAGCGTGGCGGGCAAGCCGTCGCCGTGGGCGGTGAGGGCCGAGGAGAGGGAGCTGCCGCCGTTGATCGCTTCGAAGATCCGGCGGAGTCGGTCGGCCAGCACTGGATGCCGCGAGTGTTTGGCAGCGGTCTCCATCGCCTCCGCCAAATCGATCCCGTTCTGGCACATCACCGCCAGCTGGGTGATCACCAGCAGCAGACTGCCGGTCGGAATCCGGCCCCGCAGCGGCGCGTCGCCCTCCTCGAGCGACCCGTCGGAGGCGTCGTGGTAGCCGAAGTCGTCCCTTGGGGAGTGGAAGTCGTCGGAGGGGCCCTGCGGTTCGTCGCGAGCGGCGCGTCGCGGGGCCGCTGAGAGGAGAGGCATCGTGTTCTCGCTTCGGTTACTCGACTTTTCCCTACTCGACCATTCCCTACTCGACCATCGCCACGCGGCTGACTTCTTCGAGGCTGGTCACCCCCGACTCGGCCAACCGCAACCCTTCGCGGAGCAGCGAGCTGCCTCCCTGTTTGCGGTGCACCTGGCGAATCGCCTCGGCGCTCTTGGCGTCGAGGATCGCCGATTTGACCGCCGGGGTCGCTTGCAGCACTTCGTAGATCCCGGTCCGCCCCTGGTGCCCCGAATCGAAGCATTTGGCGCACCCGGTTCCTCGCGAGAAGGCGTGGCGGTGGTCCCCTTGGTACTGCAGTTCGGCGAGCAGCGAGTCGGGCGGGTAGTAGGAGGTTTTGCAGCTCGGGCAGATCTTCCGCATCAACCGCTGAGCGACGACGCCGACCAGGGCGGACGCGAGCTTGAAGGGAGCGACCCCCATGTCGTGCAGTCGCGTGATCGTGCTCGCCGCGTCGCCGGTGTGCAGGGTGCTGAGCACGAGGTGCCCGGTCAGCGCGGCCTGGATCGCCACTTCGGCGGTCTCGGTATCGCGGATTTCCCCGACCAGGATCACGTCCGGGTCTTGGCGGAGGATGCTCCGCAGCGCCGTGGCGAACGTCATCCCCGAGTCGCGACCGACCGGCACCTGGTTGATCATCGACAGCTGGTATTCGACCGGATCTTCGACGGTCACGATGTTTTGGTGAACGCCCTTGATCAGCTCGATCGCCGAGTAGAGCGTGGTCGTTTTGCCGCTCCCGGTGGGGCCGGTGACCAGCACCAGGCCGTTGGGCCGGCCGAGCATCCGGCGGAGTGTGGTCAGCGAGTCGCTGGGGATCCCCAGGCAATTCAGGTCGAACGTGAGGTTCTGGCGGTCGAGGACGCGGAGCACGACCTTCTGACCGAGCACCGTCGGCAGCGTGCTGACCCGCAAGTCGATCTCGCGCTGTTCGATCCGGACGTGGATTCGCCCGTCCTGCGGGATCCGGTGTTCGGAGATGTCGAGCTTCGCCATCACCTTCACGCGGGAAACGATCGCCGCGTGCAGATCGCGGCGGGGGCGAAGGACTTCGCGGAGCACGCCGTCGACGCGGAACCGAACCGAGGTGTGCTTTTGCCCCGGCTCGATGTGAATGTCGCTCGCCCCTTGGCGGATCGCTTGGATGATGGCGTAGTTGACCAGGTTGATGACCGGGCTTCCCTCGGCCATCGCTTCGATGCCGCGGGCATCGATCTCGATCGTTTCGGTGTCGATCTCCATCGCGTCGACGTCGACCGCCGCGGTGACTTCATCGACCGAAAAATTTTCCTCGTAGCAGCGAGTGATCATCCGCTCGAGGTTCGTCCGCAGGGCCAGCAGCGGACGGACGCGGCAGCCGGTCGTCCGCGAGATTCGGTCGGCGGCATCCAGGTCGCCCGGGTCGGCCATCGCCACGGTGACTTCGTCGCCGACGCGGAACAGCACCAGCGCGGCGAGCTCGCTCGCCATGCTCCGCGGCAGCAGTTGAACCACGTCGGGATCGACCAGGCCTTCGCGAACGCGGACCGATTCGACCCCCAGTTGCTCGGCCAGCAGCGGCAGCAACTGCTCCTCGTCGACGAGGCCGAGCTCGTGCAGCGCTTCGCCCAGCCGCACGCCGCGGCGGTCCTGTTCGGCCAGCGCGGTCTGGAGTTCCGATTCGGTGACGATCCCCGCGCTGACCAGGCGTTCGCCGAGCCGCGGCGGACGATGGGGAGCGGCGGCCGGGTTTTCCAGCGAGGGGGCGGGGGCGATGGCGGGGGCGGGGGCGATGGCGATGGCGGGGGCGGG
>NZ_WRPR01000084.1 GCF_010367455.1 Candidatus Laterigemmans baculatus
ACGCAGATAAAAGGGGAATTCGAGAACCAATAATCAGCGCTATCGGCGTTATCCGCGGTTCAACTCCCCACCTTTCCTTCGTGGTTCCCCCGTCCTTCGGCAGTCCGGGGAGGCTCACGCTCGCGCACATAATCTATGCGAGGACTTAGCCGGGGAGACCACCACGAATGGCACGAATCTCACGAATGGTGGCCACGGAAGGACACGAAAAATCACGGAAAGGAGAGGGACCGCAGATAGCGCGGAGAACGCAGATGAATGGGGAAGAGCGAGAACCAAGAATCCGCGCTATCGGCGTTATCCGCGGTTCAACTCCCCACCTTTTCCTTCGTGCGCTTCGTGTCCTTCGTGGTTCCCCTGTCTCCCGGTAGTCCTGGGGCTCACGCTCACGCAGATAATCTATGCGAGGACTTAGCCGGGGAGACCACCACGAATGGCACGAATCTCACGAATGGTGGCCACGGAAGGACACGAAAAAGCACGGAAAGGAGAGAACCGCGGATAGCGCGGAGAACGCAGATGAAAGGGGAAGAGCGAGAACCAAGAATCCGCGCTATCGGTGTTATCTGCGGTTCAACTCCCCCACCTTTCCTTCGTGCTCTTCGTGTCCTT
>NZ_WRPR01000085.1 GCF_010367455.1 Candidatus Laterigemmans baculatus
GATGAAAGGGGAAGAGCGAGAACCAAGAATCCGCGCTATCGGTGTTATCTGCGGTTCAACTCCCCCACCTTTCCTTCGTGCTCTTCGTGTCCTTCGTGGTTCCCCCGTCTCCCGGTAGTCCCTGGGGCTCACGCTCGCGCACATAATCTACGCGAGGACTTAGCCGGGAAAACGACCACGAATGGCACGAATGGTGGCCACGGAAGGACACGGAAAATCACGGAAAGGAGAGGGACCGCCGATAGCGCGGGGAACGCCGATGAAAGGGGAAGAGCGAGAACCAAGAATCCGCGCTATCGGTGTTATCTGCGGTTCAACTCCCCCACCTTTCCTTCGTGCTCTTCGTGTCCTT
>NZ_WRPR01000086.1 GCF_010367455.1 Candidatus Laterigemmans baculatus
GGAGGGGGCCACGGAAGGACACGGAACAGCACGGAAGGGAGGAGAGGACCGCGGATAGCACGGAGAACGCGGATAGCTGTTGAGGGGTTTGCCGGGAGACAACCACGAATGACACGAATGACACGAATGGGTGCGGGGAGGGGGCCACGGAAGGACACGGAACAGCACGGAAGGGAGGGAGAGGACCGCGGATAACACGGAGAACGCGGATGGAAGGGAGTTCGAAAACTGATGATCCGTGCTATCTGCGATATCCGCGGCCCAATGCCCCGGCGCTCATTTTTTAGTGGTCTGAGCTAGATCGAAGCGGTCGAGGTTCATCACTTTGCTCCACGCGCCGACGAAGTCGTTGACGAACTTCTCTTTTGCGTCTCCGCTGGCGTAGACCTCGGCGATGGCGCGGAGCTGCGAATTGGAGCCAAATACCAGATCGGCCCGCGTCGCCGTCCATTTGACTTCACCTGAGTTGCGATCCCGCCCTTCATAGAAGTGCTCGCAGACCGGCGACTTTTGCCACTGGGTGTTCATGTCGAGCAGGTTCACGAAAAAGTCGTTGCTCAACGTTCCCGGCCGCTCGGTCAAGACGCCCAGATCGGCAAGCGGACCGCTGCCAGCATTGGTCCCCAGCACCCGCAGACCGCCGACGAGCACCGTCATCTCTGGAGCCGAAAGCGTTAGCAGTTGCGCGCGGTCCTGCTCGTCCTTCCGCCATCGCCTGCAGCGCTCCAAGTAGAGGGCGAGCGGTCCGACACTTCATCCGGCTGCGGATTGATACCGGCCAGCGACAGCCACGGCACCTCCGGTCAAACGCGGAGATTTTCAGCGGCACACGCCCGGTTTGCCCGGCCGGGCGGCGGCATTTTGTCCGCGGCTGCCGAAACATTGTCCGCCCGTCGAGCGAGAGGCCCTGCTTGCCTGGAACCGTCGTTTGACTCCCTAGGTAAAGGGATTACACTCCCCCTCTCATGTGGCGCAGGTTGTCGCGGGTTCTTGGGAGTGGAGGCAGGCGATGGCAGAGGACCTTCCGATCTGGATTGAACGATACGCTGAATGTCTCGGATGCGACGCCCAGGCCGCATCGGTGGCCGTGGCGATCGAGGATCTGCTGTCCGAGCGAGAGCGGCAGCGAAAGGCGCTTGGTCAGCTTCGCGGCCAGGGAGCGGAGAGGCAGCGGATCGCCAACAGTGATGACCTCTGCCTGCTCGCCGGTTGGCACGAGGGTCGGTGTCCGGGAGCAGCCGCCCGCAAGAAAGGTGAGTGCGTCTGTTTAGCGCATCCACAGCCAGCGGCGAGGCAACCTGCATCGCATCCCGATCACCGCTATTCTTGCTGCTGAGTCGCCTGTGCCATGCGCGAGCCGGTGTTAGCAGCCATCCAGGTGAGCTTGCCAAAGCACTTTGGTCAGGAGGGAGCGGCGGACCCGATGGACCGTCCTTGGACAACCGGCTTTTATAAGGAACCGGTCCGCGGTAAAGCGGACGCAGCGGCCGCACGGGAACTGGCAGCCGTCCCGCTGCTCGCGGAGAGCTGGCAGACGACCCTCACGCGGCGAGCCCACAAGCAAACGGTCGATTCGCGGCCGCGGCTCACGGGCGAGAACGGCTGAGCGGCGAGAACGGCTGAGCGGCGAGAACGGCTGAGAGGCGAGAACGGGAAGTGGCTCTAACGCGGTACTGCCATCTTCGTCTGGCGGCGCGCTGCCCATTTCCGCCGCAGTAATTTCTCAGCCCCCACGGTCGCATAGGTGGCAGCACCGGTGAGCAGGATTCGCCACCACGCATCCCAACCAATCGGTGCGCTGTTGAACAAGTGGTTCATTAGCGGCAGGTAGGTGAAGGCCAGCTGCAAAGCGATCATGGTCGATACGCCGAGGATGATCCAGCGGTTGGTCCATAGCCCCACCTCGAACATCGATGCGTGCAGCGATCGGCAGTTGAAGAGATAAAAGATCTCCACTGTCACAAAGACATTGACCGCGACGGTCCGGGCCGTCGCATCGCTGAAGCCTTGCCGGAGCGCCCAATTGAAAGATCCGAAGGCGCCCAGCAGCATGATCGTTCCAACGATGCAGATCCGCAGGATGAGCGTGCTGTTGAGGATTGAGCTCTGCGGATCGCGCGGGAGGCGATGCATGAGATCCGACTCATGGGGTTCGAAAGCCAGCATCAGTCCCAGGCATACTGCCGTCGTCATGTTGATCCACAGGATTTGGACGGGAAGCAACGGCAGCGTCACGTTGGCAAGAACCGCTGCCACGACTACCAGTCCTTCGCCCATATTGGTGGGGAGGGTCCAGACGATGAACTTTGTCAGATTATCGAATACTCCGCGGCCTTCTTCGACGGCGGCCTTGATTGTGGCGAAGTTATCATCGGTGAGGACCACGTCGGCCGCTTCCTTGGCGACTTCGGTGCCGCCAGCACCCATTGCCACACCCACGTCGGCCTGTTTGAGCGCCGGTGCGTCATTCACGCCATCGCCTGTCATGGCGACGACCTGTCCGTTGGCTTGCAAGGCTCGCACGAGGCGAAGCTTTTGCTCTGGCGTGGCGCGGGCGAATACCGCGACCTGGTCGGCAATGTCGACCAGTTCTTGATCGCTTTTCTTTGCCAGATCGTCGCTGGTCATCACCAGCGACGGTTGTTCGTCGCCGGAGCTGGAGCGAGCGAGACCAAATTTCTCAGCGATCGCGCGGGCCGTGACGGGATGGTCACCGGTGATCATCTTGATGCGGATTCCGGCATCCTGGCAGGCTCGCACTGCGGCAATCGCCTCGGGCCTTGGCGGGTCGATCATGCCCTGCAGACCCAGGAAAGTGAGATTGGCGACGTCACCATGCTCGAGCGCGTTGGTACCGGCCGGCATTTCTCCGCGCGCCAGCGCCAGCACCCGGAGGCCCTGCGCGCCCATCGCGGAGAGCCGGTCGTGGATGGTGGCGGAATCGATCGCCACCTTTTGTCCATTCGCATCGACCGCCGAATCCGACCTGGACAGTACGACCTCGATCGATCCTTTGACGTACATCCGTCGCGAGCCACCGTTCGGGCAAGCATGCAAGGTCGCCATGTATTGATGTTGGGATTCGAACGGAATCGCATCGATCCGTGGCGACTCGGACAGAATTTTCCGTTCGTCGAATCCCGCCTTGCGGGCGGATACCAGCAGGGCGCCTTCGGTCGGGTCACCGCTCACCTCCCAGCGGCCGTCTTTCTGCATCAGGGTTGAATCGTTGCAGAGCAGGCCCGCCAGGAGACACTCCCGCGCCGCGGCATTCTCCATAAGATTCGATCCGGCAGCCGACTTGATCTCACCCTCGGGCTCATAGCCGCTCCCGAGCACCTCGAACATCTGCCCCGCCGCGTAGAGTTCCCGGACCGTCATCTGGTTGACGGTCAGCGTGCCGGTCTTGTCCGAGCAGATGGTCGTCGTGCTGCCGAGAGTTTCGACGACCGGCAGTTTGCGAATGATGGCGTGCCGCCTCGCCATGCGTGAGACACCGATCGCGAGCGCGATGGTCACCGCGGCTGGCAACCCTTCCGGGATTGCGCCGACCGCCAACGCCACGGCAGCGAGAAACATTTCGAACGCCGCGCGGCTCCGGACGACGCCGACGACGAACGTGAGCGCCGCCAGCATCAAGATGACCACCAGCAGGAGACGGCTGAAGGCGGCGATCTTCCGAGTCAGGGGCGTTTCCAGCACGTCCGCGGTGGAGACCAGCGTGCTGATGCGACCGACTTCGGTGTTGCCTCCCGTGGCGGAGACGACGCCGCGGCCTTGCCCATAGGTGACGAGAGTCGACGAGTATGCCAAGTTCCTCCGTTCGGCGAGCGGCGTGTCTTGAGGAAGGGGGGAGGAGTCTTTTTGGACCGGCACGGATTCGCCGGTCAGCGTCGATTCGTCGATCTGCAAGTCGCGGCAACGAATCAGCCGCAAATCGGCTGGAACCTTATCGCCGGACTGCAGCAACACGATGTCGCCAGGTACGAGCTCGATCGAGGGAATCGGCTGAACAATCCCGCCGCGGAGGACCCGCGCTTCGGTGACGGTCAGTCGTGCCAACGCTTCCAGCGCCTTGGCCGCCTTCGTTTCCTGCAGGAACCCGATTACGGCGTTGATCAGGACGACCGCGAAAATCACCCCCGCATCGACCCATTCCTGCAACGCTGCGGTGACACCCGCCGCAGCCAGCAGGATGTAGATCAGCGGTTGGTGGAATTGCAGCAGGAACGTGAGCAGCGGGCCTTGTCCGCGGAGGGTGGGGACCGAGTTGGGACCAAAGCGCTGCCGCCGCGACTCGACCTCCGGAAGTTCCAGTCCCCGCTGCTCGTCGCCGTCGAGCAGGCGGATCGCTTCGGCAGCCGAAAGCTGGTGCAGATGCTGTTCGGGCAGTTGCTCCATCGCGATTCTCGATGTGTTTCACATCGGGTCGAGTCGTGCTATTCCATCCTGTCTATGGTAGGTGACTCTGTCGCCTCGAAGTGTCGCCCGCCGTGGACAGTGGGCTGCGGTGCGGATTGGGGCCGGGGGATGGTGGGGGGCGCGGTCCGCGAAATTCCAGTCCGTTGGCGCTTTAGGAAAGACCCCGAAAACGAAGCGTTTTGCGGCCTTTTGCCGCCGTGGGTGCGAACGAAATCAGCCGAGGGACGCAGAGCCGGCACGCCGCGTGCGAGTTACACGCGGCTCGGCCAATGGATTGGCGAGTCTGAGTTTCTCTCTCGGAGGAAGTTATGAATAAGCGTTTGCGGACGTTCGTAATGGTGGCCGTCGCAGGAGGCGTGATCGGGTCGGCTGCGGTTGCCGAGGCCGGTCGAGGATACCACCCCGCCGGAAGCCGCCAGCATACCACAGAGGGTGTTTGGAAATCCGGTTATCGGTCGACCGGCTCGCAGGGTTTCTGGCATCCGTTCCGCTTCTGGGACGGCCAGCCCGTTTATCGCGGCACTCCGGCTTCCAAGGGAACGCCCTGGGGCTGGCAACGCGGCAGCCGAGCCGAGCTGCACCACGGGGGACCGCGGAGCACTCGCGGCAATTAGTTGCCGCGTGCCGACGCCGAGCGACCGGAGGGCGGATCGCCCGGTGGTGACAAGCGGCCGCAGAGGGCAGACAATGGGGAGGCAGTGGAGTGGCTGAATGAACCGCCGCTCCCCTGCCTGAGTTGGATTGTGCCGACTCCATGCGCGCTGGCCCCATGCGCGCTGGCCGCACGCGCGCCGGCCCCATTTGCTCCGCCCCTCCTCGCTCCGCCCCGTGCCGTACTCTTACCTCCGCGACGACCGCACCAACGGAGTCTTTTTTCGGACGGTCGCCAACTCCACCTATGACTGGGAGTCGTGGCACGATCCGCAGGGGCGGTTGGTATGGGTCAACGACTCGGTTCTTCGGATGACCGGGTACACTGTCGAGCAATGCTTGGCGATGGCGGATTACCCGCTTCCGATCGTCGCGGAATCGGATCGGCCGCGGATCAAGCAAATGCTGGCCGAGGCGATCGCCGGCAGGTCGCATAACGATTTGGAATTTCAGATCGATACGCGGGAGGGTCAGCGGCGGTGGATGGCCGTTTCGTGGCAGCCGATGTACGACGACGCGGGAGAGCACCAAGGGTTCCGGACCAGCGTTCGCGACATCACCGATCGGCAGGGGCTCAAGGAGCAGTTGCGACTCTACACCGAGCACCTCGAGCAGCTGGTCGAGGAACGTTCGGCGCGGATCGCCCAGCTGGAAAAGCACCGCCGGCAGATGGAGAAGCTCGCCGCGCTCGGTGAATTCGCAGCCGGCGTCGCGCATGAGGTCAACAATCCGCTGGCGGGAATTCGCAACGCATTCGCGCTCTTCAAAAGCGGCCTGGACGAGTCGCACGAGCACTACGAGTTGCTCGATCTGGTCGACAAGGAGATTGAGCGGATCAGCTCCATCATCCATCAGATGTACCAGCTTTATCGCCGCTCTCCAATGTCCGCCACGGACATGACGGTTGAGAGAACGATCAGCGATGTGGCGTGTTTACTCGAGCCGATCGCGCGGCGGTATCAAGTCGCTTTGGCGATTTCGCCTTGCGGATCTCATACCTGGGCCAAGCTCCCTGAAGGTGAGATCAAACAGATCCTCTTCAATTTAGTGCGGAATGCGATCCAAGCTTCCTCGCCGAATCAAGTGGTGAAGGTTGTAATGGAGTCGAGCGAGTCGCAGATCATCCTCCAGGTGAGCGACGAAGGAACCGGTATCTCCGATGAGATTCTGCCCCACATCTTCGAACCCTTCTTTAGTACGAAGAGCCACATCAAAGAGGGAATGGGGCTCGGGTTATCATTGACGCGAAACTTGGTGGAATTGCTCGGCGGCGAGATCTCGGTCAAAACCGATCCGGGTTCTGGAACGATTTTTACGGTGTCGCTGCCGCGCGAGTTTCAACCGGCGGCTGCTCCATGACCCACCGCATCTTGATCGCGGACGACGAACCGCTCTGCTTGCGAACGACCGGCGAATTGCTGCGGAAGCAGGGCTACGACTGCGTCTGTGTAACGGATGCGGTCGAGGCGATGGAGTGTTTGCGGCGCGAGGAGTTCGATCTCGTGCTTTCGGACCTCAACATGCCCGGCAATCTGAAGCTGGAGCTGCTTCACGACCACAGCCGGCATCGCAAGCACATCCCGCTGATCGTGATCACCGGAGTTCCGAGTCTGCCCACGGCGATCGAGAGCATTCGACTCGGGATCGCCGACTACCTGCTCAAGCCGGTCAAGTTCGAGGATTTGCTGTCGAGCGTCCGGCGGGCGATCGAGAACTCACCGCAGCGGCAAGCGGCAGCAGCGGTCCCCCGCCGGACGCTCTCCGAGCTGCAGGCAAGGTTCCCGCAGATCGTCGGCGACAGTCCGCCGATGGCCGAGGTGCTGGACGTCATCGATCGCGTGGCGGGCACCGACACCAACGTCCTGATCACGGGTGAAACTGGGACGGGCAAGGAAGTGGTGGCGCGCGTGCTCCACGATCACAGCCGCCGCTCCACCGGCGCGTTTCAAGTGATCGACTGCACGGCCGTCCCCGAAACGCTGTTTGAGTCGATGCTCTTCGGGCACAAGAGGGGCGCGTTTACCGGCGCGGTGCAGGATGAAGAGGGGCTGCTGAGGCAGTGCGATGGGGGGACGGCGTTCATCGACGAGCTCGGCGAGTTGCCGCTGCCAATGCAAGCGAAGCTGTTGCGGGCTGTCCAGGAGCAAACCTTCACGCCGGTCGGTGGCCACACCCCGGTCACTGTCGACACCCGCTTCATTTGTGCCACCAACCGGGACCTGCAAGCGGAAGTCGAGCGGGGACATTTTCGCCGAGACCTTTTCTATCGGTTGGGCGTGATCCATCTCGAGCTGCCACCGCTGCGAGACCGGGGAGACGATGTCGTGTTGCTCGCGGAGTATTTTTTTCAGACGCTTGCGGGCAACCGCGGGGGTCCGGTTCAGGGGTTCGCTCGCGCGACGCTCGAGTGCTTTCGTCGCTACCGTTGGCCGGGCAACATTCGGGAACTCCGCAATGTGATCGAGCGAACCGTCGCCCTCTGCCGGGGACCCTGGATCGAGCCGAGCGATTTGCCGGAGAGCATCCGCGCTGCGGAACCCCCGTGGGGCGAGACTGCGAGCCGATCGACCGGCGGAGAGGACCCCTCGACTGCTCCCGAGCCCGCTGACTTCGCGGCGATCGGACTCGCGAGTGCTTCGCGTGAGGAAGCGCTCAAGATGGCCGAGCATCGGTACCTTCGGGGCTTAATCGAGCGGCATCGCGGAAACGTCTCGGAGGCTGCCCGGCAGGCTGGGTTATCGAGGCAGGGGCTGCACAAGTTGCTCAAAGAACACAAGATTCGCGCTGCCGATTATCGCCCCTGAACAGTGCGCCTGAGCGGAATCCCTGTGCGGAATCCCTGGGCGGAATCCCTGAGTGGAATCCCTGAGTGGAATCCCTGCGCGGACCGGTCGGTGGGGGCATTGGTGGGATCGTAGACGCCCGGCTACGATAAGATTGGGATCCGGCGAGCGATCCAACTCATTGGCGGCACAGAACGCTTGGCTGTGGCCGAGGAAAGGCACCCCCCCGTGGCAGCAAAAGCGCATCCGACCAGTGGAGAGAAATCGCAGCGACTCCTCGTGGGGCTGGCCACCATTGCGCTGGCCGGAGGGTTGCTCTACGTCGCCAAGGCGGTGTTGGTCCCGATCGCCCTGGCGGTCCTGCTGACGTTCTTGTTAGCCCCGGCAGTGATTCGCTTGCAGCGGCTGGGGCTCCCCAAAGGGGTCGCGGTGCTTGCGGTGGCGACACTGGCCTTCGCCCTGATCGGCGGTGTTGGCTGGCTCGTCTCGCGGCAGCTGTTCGCCCTTGCCCAGGAGTTGCCCGAGTATCGTCCCCGCGTGGAGGCGAAGGTCGAGGGCCTCAAGGAGTCGTGGAGTTCCGAGGGGGGCGTCGTCACGAATATCCGCGGCCTGCTCGAAGGCGTGCAGCGAAAATTTGAAGAGGAGGACGAGGCGAGCGCTGCGTCGGCGGCGGATCGCGTCGCGCCGGAAATTCTCGAGGAAGAGGTTCCGGTTGCGGTCCGCGTCGCGCCGGAGGAGCCGGCATTCGCCGAGACTTTCAACACCGTGATCTCACCGCTGATCGAGCCGTTGGCGATGGTCGGCCTGGTCCTGGTGCTCGTGCTGTTCATGCTGTTCACTCGCGAGGACCTGCGAAACCGGATCGTCAGCCTATCGGGACAGACGAATCTGGCGGTCACGACCAAAGCCCTGGATGAGGCAGGCAAACGGATCGCGCGGTATCTGGTGATGCAGGCCGTGATCAATAGCAGCTATGGCATTGCGGTCACGGTGGGGCTGTTTTTCTTGGACGTCCCCTATGCGCTGCTGTGGGGAGTTGCGGCCGCGGTGCTGCGTTACATCCCTTATGTCGGACCGTGGGTGGCAGCGGTATTGCCGCTCGGGTACAGCGTGCTCACCAGCAGCGGATGGTGGCAGCCGCTCGGCGTGCTCGCCTTGATCGCGGTGCTGGAACTGGTGAGTAACAACGTGATGGAACCGCTGCTCTATGGCCACGGAGTCGGTGTTTCATCGGTGGGCGTGATCCTCGCCGCGGTCTTTTGGGGTTGGCTGTGGGGGCCGGTCGGATTGGTCCTGGCGACGCCGCTGACGATCTGTTTGGTGGTCGCAGGGCGATATTTTCCAGCGCTCAGTTTCTTCAATCGGCTGCTCGGCGATGTCCCCGAAGTGGAACCGCATATCATCTACTACCAGCGGTTGTTGGCGAAGGATGATGATGAGGCGGAGGAGTTGTTCGACGACCGGGCAGAGCGCGAAGGATTGGCGGCTGCTTGCCAGCACGTGCTCGTCCCGGCACTTGAGCTGGCCAAGCGAGACCGGTTGCGAGGGCTGATCGAGCCGGAGCAGTACGAATTCATCCTCGACGCGGCCGAGGAGCATTTGGAAGAAGTTCCCGAGCCGCCGGCGGCCGACGAAGCGACCGCCAGGGAGTCGAGGGAAGCGAAGCGGTTTGGAGCGACGCCCGCGGCGGAGGAACTACCGTTGGTCCTCGGCTACGGTCTTCGCGATCAAGCCGATGAAGCCCTGCTCGCGGTGATGAGCCAGTTGCTCGACACGAACCACTGCCGCTTCGTTCCGCTCTCGAGATCGCTGTTGATCTCCGAGGTCTTGGAGAAGATCCGCAACGAGCCGCCGGCGGGGTTCTGTTTGCTGGGGCTGCCGCCGGGCGGACTCCGTCGTGCGCGGACGTTCGTGAAGCGCCTGCGGACAGCCGCTCCGGAGCTGAAGATTGCGGTGGGACGGTGGGGACCGCCGCTGGCCGAAAAGTACCGCGCCGGGCTGCTCGAGGCCGGGGCCACCTACGTCGGTCACACGCCCGAGGAAACCCGCCGCCACGCGCTCTCGCTGGCCCGCCTGCAACCCGCCGAGCCCGCCCCGGCGCACGCTTCCCAAGCTGCCACCACCGAGCGGCGGTAGGATGGTGAAAACTGCAATGAACGGGCTTTCCTCCCTCGGGTGATTTTTCCATGCGATGGCTGCTCTCCCTCTCGGCGCTCTTGCTCGTTGCTCCACTCGCCGCACCTGCGGCCGACGAGCCCGATCGGCCGGCGGTTCAGCTGCCAGTCGTCGATCTCTCGGGGGACTCCTCGCGGCACGTCGTCATTGCGGGGGGAACGGAGGAAGTTTACCAGGGCCACCCCACCACGTTGCTGATGCCTGACGGCAAGACCCTGTTCTGTGTTTGGTGCATTGACCACGGCGGCGCGGCGGGGCCGATGGCGCGAAGCGACGATGGGGGGCGGAGCTGGACGCGGCTCGACGCGCAACTGCCCCCGGGCTTCAAGGCGCATCAGAACTGTCCGAGCATCTATCGGCTGCTCGACCCGCAGGGGGTCGAACGGCTGTGGGTTTTCTCGGCTGCCCTCGGCAAACGGGGCGGACCGGGAATGCCTTCGATCATGAGCGAGGATCGTGGTAAGGCGTGGCGCGAAATGCCGCCGCTGAATTTCCCCTGCGTGATGACGTTCAGCAGCATCGTCCGGCTGAACGATGGACGCTACCTGGGGCTGTACCATCGCGGCCCCGGCGGAGAGGACCGAGCGCCGCTGGAAGTTCTGCAAACGATCACCGCCGATGGTGGCTTCACGTGGAGCGAGCCCGAGGTGGTCGCCCGCGTCGCAGGCAAGAATCCCTGCGAACCGTTCGCGTTTCGCTCGCCCGACGGTTCGGAGCTGTGCTGTCTGATGCGGGAAAATACCCACCAGGGACGCAGTCTGGTGATGTTCAGCCGGGATGAGGGCCAGAGCTGGAGCACCCCGGTCGACACGTCCTGGGGACTGACTGGCGACCGGCACATGGGCGTCTACGCCGAGGATGGTCGGCTGGTGATCGCTTTCCGTGACCAGGCGATCGACAGCCCAACGAAGGGCCACTTCGTCGCCTGGGTCGGTCGTTATGAAGACATCCGCCAGAACCAACCAGGCCAGTACCGCATCAAACTGTTGCACAGCCACGCGGCCCGAGTCGGCGACTGCGGGTATCCGGGCGTGGAAGGGTTGCCCGATGGGACGATCGTCGCAACAACCTACGTCAAATACCGCCCGGGTCCCGAAAAACACTCGGTCGTCAGCACCCGCTTTACCCTCGCCGAGACCGATGCGATTGCGCCGGCGCCGTGAGTTTGCCGCAGCGTGAGCATTCATTGTTTAACGGCAAGCCGCAGGCGTCGGTGTTTCAAAAAGCAGTCGCCTGCGGCTTGCCGTTAAACAACTTCTCCGGTGTCAGGCTCTGGGGCTTGTTCTTCACCGTCGATGTTTCCGGTCTCATAACCGGGGCACTGGAGGACTGGCTGGGGCGGGTATTTTGGAAACCGCCGGTCGGTTTGAGAGAGTCGGCAGAGCAGGAATCGACTTCCGCGGCCGGAGACGATTTCACGCCGCTGGCGGCACGATTCGCAAAGACTCAAAAACATCGGCGTCGTCGTTCTGCGGAAAGCGGTTGGGGATGCGGCGGCCGTGGGCTCCTCGCCTCGATTGTAGGCTCTCAGCGGGGAGGCAGGCGTTTCTCCTGTTTTGGCTGATTTGCTGACTTGAACGGAATTCATGGACGGATTGGGCCGGGAAAAAACCACGAATGACACGAATCAAACGAATGGATGCGCGGAGGTGGAAGGACCGCGGATCGCACGGAGAACGCGGATGAAAAGGGGAGTTCGAGAATCAGGAATCTGCGTTCTCCGTGCGATCTGCGGTTCGGTTCCCGGCCCCTTCCCTTCGTTTGTGCCCTTCGTGGTTGTTTCCCCCCACTGTCGTGGTCGGGCAGCCACTGGAGGTTTGTCCGGGCAGCGCGGAAACCCGCTCTGGTCCGTCGAGAAGCCCACGCGGCCGTCGGGCGATTGGCCGAGCGGTACTTTTGTGCCCTGGAGACGTGCTTGCCGGGGAAAGGGAACGCCCGCTCCGTCGCCGCCAGAGGCCTCGGGTGGAGGCGATAAGCTCCCGCAAAATTCTCGCGAGAATTTTAGGAACCTGCGAGGGGGGGAGGTGTTCCAATGCGGAGGAATGCACGGCGCGTTCCGCCCTCAAAAACGTCATAGGACACCTGCGTCGCCATGGTCACCAAGAAGTCGGGTTTTACGTTGGTCGAGTTGTTGGTGGTGATCGCCATCATTGGCGTTCTCGTGGGCCTGCTATTGCCAGCGGTTCAGGCCGCTCGGGAGGCGGCGCGGCGGATGTCCTGTTCGAACAACATCAAGCAGATGGCGATCGCCTCGCATAACTACCACGATACCTTCAACGTCTTCCCCCCGGCCCTGCTCGGATCGGGTCGATACAACAACCCGGCTTATCATGCGGCCAATGGGGGCGTGAAGAACACGACCGGATGGGCATTGCTGCTCCCGTTCATGGAGCAAGGCCCGCTGCACTCCACTTACAACTTCAATGTTTGCTCCAGTTCGTCTTCTCCTTACGGGGGTGTCGTCGCCGGGGACGACACGATCAACGACGGCGTCTACAACGTTCGCCTGTCGGTTCTCGAATGCCCCTCGGATCCCGCGGCGGGCGAGGTCAACAACAACCTGCCCGGCTCGACCGACAACTACTCGCGTCGCAATGCGGTGCGGACCAGCTATTTCTTCTCGACCGGCGTATTCTCGGATACTTCAGCACCCTATGAAACCTACGGTGCCGATATCCGCCAAGGCATGTTCGGAAACGATGGGGCTGCTAGGTTCGCCAGTGTGACCGACGGCACCAGCAATTCGCTGAGCTTTGGAGAGGGGGCGGGCGGCAGCAAAAAGACCTCGACCAGCTACGGACCGTGGGGTCTGAACGGCAGCCACACCTGCTGTCACGGCCGCGTCGACGTGTCGAGTTCCGCCAGCCCGTTGGCGCCCACGGCGGTCAATCAGCAGAACTACAGCATCAACGGGGCGTACAACAACGACGCGCTCGGCCGTAGCTACGCCTGGGTCTTCAACAGCCATCATCCGGGCGGCGCCCAGTTCGCCTACGGGGACGGCTCGACGCGGTTCCTCAGCGAGACGCTCGACTACTTGACGCTGGCTCGGTTAGCCTACATCCACGACGGCGAAGTGATCGCGGAAGCCCCGTAACCTGCCTGAGGAAATGTACGTATGCGGTATGTCATGAAGCAAAAGCTGTTCTCCTTTGGGGAAGATTTTGCCATCAAGGATGCGAACGGGGCGGACCGCTTTTTCGTCGACGGCAAAGCGTTTTCTCTCGGCGACAAGCTCGTCTTTGAAGACATGCAAGGTCACGAGCTGGCCAGGATCGAGCAGAAGCTGCTCTCGTTCGGCAAGGCTTACCGCATCCTCCGTGATGGCCGTCCGGTGGCGACGGTCAAGAAAAAGATCTTCACGCTGTTCCGCGACGTGTTCGACGTGGAAGACGCAGCGGCTGGTGATCTCGACGCCACCGGAGATTTTCTCGACCGGGAGTATCAGTTCACTCGGGACGGTCGTCCGGTGGCGACCGTCTCCAAGCGATTCTTCTCCTGGACCGACACGTACGGGGTCGACATCGCGGAAGGCGAAGACGATGTCCTGATCCTGGCTTGCGCGGTGGTCATCGATATGTGCAGCCACGAAGAGGACTAGCAAGCGTTGCGAGCCCATTAAGGCGTCTTGGGGTGCGTCGTCGAGTTCTCGTTGAGAAAGCTTCGCAGCGCGGCGGCTGGGACTGCAAATCCGGCACCCTCGATATTCGCTTTGATGGCGATTAAGCCGACGACCCGCCCATAGGGATCGAACATCGGGCCGCCGCTGTTTCCTGGATTGACGGCGGCCGAAGTTTGTACGTAGCTCCGGCCTTCGAGAACTTGGTTGGCACTGCTGACGACGCCGGTGGTCAGGGTGTGCATGAGCACCTGGCTGCCGACGGCGGGATGTCCGATCACCGTGACCTGCTCGCCCGCCTCGGGTTGGGTGTTGAGTGCGATCATGACCGGTCGCAAAGCGGCGGCCGGCTCGATTTTCAGCAACGCAAGGTCGCGCGGTTCATCGATCGCGGCGAGTTCTGCTCTCGCCGTGATCGTTTTCTTCTCCTTTCCATCCGGTAGGTCATACGTCACCACGATGTCTGCGTCTCCAGGCAGAGCGTGGGCGGAGGTCAGGATGTAGCCCCTCTTGCCGACGACAAATCCTGTGGCCGAGGAATTTCCGCACCGCACTCGCACGACCGATTGCATGAAGTGCCTTGCAATCTGTTTGGGTGTCGCTGGTGCCGCCGGAGGCGTTGGCGGTTGGAGGGAGTCGAGGTGGGATCGCTGAACGGTCACGGTCGATGTGCGACTGGCGACACTGTCGACGCCAGTGCGACGACTCGGGGTAAGCGCACCCTCGTCCTCTTTGCTCAGCCGGAGGTCGACTTTGATCAAGCGTCTTCCTTCCACTCCTCCGACTGCAAAGATCAAGGCTTTGCCGTCGGGCGAAAACCGCAGGTCCTCGATGTCCGCGCCTCTTAGGCCTCCCGCCGGAAGCGCCAGCCGATCGTCGAGCTGTTCTCCCGTTTCTCGGTTGAAGAGGACCGCGGCTCCGTCTCCCGGGGAGGCGACGAGATTCAGCTTCGGGTGGAACGCCACCATGGTGGGGTCGCCGACATCGCCCGTCTCGTAGAGCACCGCTGCCGAGTCCAACTTGGTGGGATCGAAACCGACAAGATTCTTGGAGTGGGGTGGAGAGCCGACCACGGAGAGATAGGTTAGTCGTTCCCCATCCGGTGAGATTCGCAGGCCTCGGCTGTTGCCGCCCGCCTCTTCAATTGCTTGGCGGAATGTTGCGCTGCGGCCGGAAAGGTTGTAGCTGAGCAGCCAATCAATGTTTCCATACTTTGGAGTGATGGTGATCTGCCAATCGGGGCTGATATGGAACGTCGCACCGCGTTCGTAGATGTCGCTGTAGGCTGCGTAGAGATAACGGCCTGCAGGGTCGATCGCCAGGTACTTGCCGAGGAGGTGATCGGGTGCTGCCATTCCACCCGTAGTTTCGTTGACGATGAGGACGCGATAACGCGGCAACTGGATGTCGTGTTTGATCGCGATGTAAGTGATCCGCTCCCGTGGGTGGATGACCAGGTCGTGAACGTCCATGACCTGGATGCCTGCGGGTGCGATAGAAATTTGATCGGTGACCCGCGTCCTGCGTTTATCGATGATGTCCAGGCGATAGGGGTTTTCGCGGAGGGCGATCCAGTTGTCGGCCCGCTCGGCGATCCAGCGGTAGCGATCGGCCAGTGTCCATTCCTCGGTGACGCTTAACCCATCGGCTCCGAGGCGCCGCAGGCGGTTTCCTTGGAGCAGTAACAACGACTGGCCATCCCGGCCCGGGGTTAGATGGTAGTGGTCCGGTTCGAGCGGCAGTTCGGCGAGCGGTCCAGCATCTGCCCAGTCGTTGGCGGAGGGAGAGTCGGGAGCTGTCGGTTGCGGGGAGTTTGGGGAGTCCGTGGATTTCGTGCGGCTGGTGCGCTCCGCGGAATTCGCAGCAGTCGAGCGAGGCGCCGGTTGGGGCGGCGGGGTTGCGAAAGACGCTGTCTTGGCTTTGAGCACCGTGCCCGATTCGTGGTCGAGGATGAAGAGATGGAGGGTGTCGTCGTGCGTGAAACTCAAGCAGTGGTCCAGCAGATATTCACGGCGGCGAAGGACGTGTTTGTTGAGGCGATGGAACTCGCCGTTAAGGTCGGCAGGCAACAGCACACGGCGGTTGTCGATCTCGGATAATCGGACGTCGAGCCGATGCGCGCTCAATTGGTTTGCGCTCAGGATATAGACGACTCGCTGCGCCAGGTCGGGAATCAGCACCTTGTCCTCAATCTCCTTGAGCATTTTGAGCGGTGCACCTCCGAAGACCATGTTGCTGGCCAGCCAGTACGATCCCGAGTGGACCTGGTAGATGTACGGCGTCTGACTGCCCTCGGCGGCAGCACGGAAAAAGGGCTCGGCTTTTTGCGATCCGACGAGATCACGGTAGGCGTAGCCTGCGATGGTCCCGGAAGGACTGAGCCTGAAGGAGGTTTGGCTCAGAGCAATCCGACCGTCGTAGCTCACGCTGACCAAGGACTCTTTCGCAATCTCGCGATCCCGGTCTCGCTCGACGTCGAGATGGAAGACGTGGGGTCCAAGATAAGATCCTTGCACCCCGTCCTCGTGGCAGGTGACGATCAATTCGCCCTTGTAGTGCGGACCCTGAGCTGCTGACAAATGCATGATGTTCGGGTGCTCGACTTCCACCCGCTTCACCAGTCGCCATGAGTCGCTGCGAGAGAAAATGCTAATCGTCCCCTCTCGACTGTTGGCCACGAGGATCTGGTCTCCACGGCAGAGAATGGACCGCGGAGAGGGAGTCTGGATCGAGCCCACAAATTCCTCCTTCCGCACGTCGTAGATGGAAACCATTCCCGCCGCTTGGTGGGAGGTGAGCAGGAACTGACCATCCTCGGTCATGCTCATGAAGGTGATTGGCTCAGGCGTGTTGAGCGTTTCGAAGGCGACTTCATCGCGGCGGGGAGGAGTCGGCTGCGGAGCGTCGGAACCGGGCTGAGCCGAAGGGGAATCCGATTGTGGGGCCGCATCCGGTGGGGACGCGGGAGGCTGCGGAGAGGCGGGAGACTGCGGGGCCGCTGGCTTGGCTTCCGCGGCTCGAGCGGCTGGCTTGGTTGGGGCTGGCTTGGTTGGGGCCGGCTTGGTTGGGGCCGGACTCGGGCGGGCCGGATTTTGGCTGGGGCTGCCGTTGGTGGTGGGCTGGCCCACAGGCGGCTTCTGAGAGGGCGGCTTCGTAGGCGTCTGTTTCGTGGGCGTCTGTTTCGTTGGGGGCTGTTTCGTTGGGGGCTGTTTCGAATCCCGCTGAGTCGTCGCAGGGGTGGAGGCCGGTGCCTGAATTGCGTCGGCGGGCGCGGCGCTTTGTGTTGCAGTTCGAGGAGTTGCCGGGGCGGCTGAAGGAGGGTCCGCTGAAGGAGGGGCGGCGGCGGCCGAGTCGGCTGCGAGGGGGGCCACGGAAGGGGCTGCGCGATGATCGCACCCGAGCACGCTGATCGCCAGAGTGAGGAACCCAGCGAGCGACAACGAAAACACGAAGTCAGCTTTGAAGTGTGGCATGACCCGGTCCCTGGGGGGCGGAAGAATGGGGCTGCGGATTCATCGATAGTGGCGGTTCGGAGGCCCCCCAGGATAGCGGTGCGAAGGGTGGGGATCAAAGTTTTCTTGCCGAACTCGTCGGCGACGGGCGTGGTCTATACTGCTCGCCCCGCTCCCCGTGAGCTAAGGTCCGCGTGATGCCGTTGACGATCACCACCACCCACTCACCCGCGAGCGATCTCGGCTATTTGTTGCACAAGCATCCTGAGCGATTCCAGAGTTTTGAGCTCAGCTTTGGCCGCGCCCATGTCTTTTATCCGGAACTTTCGGAGGCTCGTGCGACGGCCGCGTTGTTGCTCGACGTCGAGCCGCTGCGGCGAGTCCATGGATGCGTTTTCGGGGCGCTTGCGCTAGAGAGCGAACCGGTCGATCCCCGCCTCTAAAGGAGCAGCCGAAGTTGGGCTGTAGGTAGTGGTTGCGGCAGAAAGTTGCGAAGCAGCATGTTAAATCAGCCGCCACGCTTCTTGCGTCCGGTTCTCAGTATGTTGTCGGGAACCGGGGGCTAGCGCCCGGCGGCTGATGCATGGTCCCGGCCAGCCGCGGGTTCTGCAGCGGGACACCCAGGGCTGCGAGGCCCGAGGCTAGCGCCAATGACGTCGAGGGCTGATGCCAGATCGAGAGGCCCGAGGCTAGCGCCTACGGCTCAATGACGTCGAGGGCTGATGCCAGATCGAGGAAGACGATGCTCGAGGGATTCCCGACCGGAGTGTAGTGCTCGGTGAAATCGAGCTTGCCCGTCTCCCGGTTGACCTTGAAAAGGGTGACGTTGTCCGCCCGTTGGTTGCAGCAATAGAAGAACTGGCCGCTCGGGTCGAAGTTAAAGCTGCGGGGATAGTTGCCGCGAGTCCATTCGTTGCTGACCGGCGAAAGTTCACCGTCGGGGCCGACCGCGAAGATCCCAACGCTGTCATGCAATCGATTGCCGGCGTAGACGAACTTGCCATCCGCGGAAACGAGAATCTCCGAGCAAAAGTTGCTTCCGGCAAAGGTCGGTGGCAGGGTGGAGATCGTCTGGCGGGGCTCGAGCCGTCCGTTTTCGGCGTCGTAGTCAAATAGGACGATTGTCGAACCTTCTTCCTGGATCGAGTAGAACCAGCGGCCATTGGGGTGGAAGTCGAAATGCCGCGGGCCGTCTCCCGGGGGAAGCGAAACCGCTGGGGGATCGTTAGCGGTTAGAGTCCCATTCTGGGGATCAAACTTCCAAATAAAAATCTTATCCAAACCAAGGTCCACGTGCAGCACGAAGCGGCCCGCAGGGTCGGCCTCGATCATATGAGCGTGCGTCCGATCGTGTCCGCTGATGGCAAAGCTGCCCGGAGGGGCGTGGGTGGCTCGAGTGGGGCCGATCTCGCCTGCATCGACTTTCACATCCGTGGCTTCACCGAGTCGGCCATCTTCCATGATCGGCAATACCGCGACGGAACCGCCGAAGTAGTTAGCGACCAGCAAAAATTTGCCAGACGGATGGATGCTGACGTAGGTCGGTCCCGCACCGCCGGAGGGGACGGTGTTGAGTAACTCTAACTGTCCGGTCGCCCGGTTCACGGCGAAAGCGCTAACGGTTCCTTCTTGAGCCTCTCCCACGCGGTCCGTCTCATTGGCCGAGTAGAGCCGCGTGCCGGCCGCGTTGAGAACGAGGCAGCTCGGGCTGGTTCCCATCGCATGGATCCCCGCCGGTGAGAGCTCGCCGCTGGAGCGATCGACTTGGAACAGGTGGATCCCGCGGCCGTTGCCTGGAGGAAGATCGACCTGTGTTGGCAGTACATCCTGGAGCGGTGAGCTGAAGGTGCCCACGTAGGCCATCAGCGGTGCATCCTTGGAGCCAGACTGGGCATGCAGCAAGCCGGTTGTCAGGGGACTCAGTGCGAGCGAGGTCGTGCCGGCCAAGGCGACGGAGGTCTGAAGAAACTCGCGGCGGGATGGATGGCGGGGATTCATCGGTGAAACGGATCTTGCGAATGAGCGACGGAATTTACAGGAGGTTCTGTGGGGTGGGGCCATTGTAGTCACTGCGGCCGAGGCATTCCGAGTCGAGGCAAGCGGTTTGCCGCGGCAGCCCTGCTACACTACAGCCACGACCGGAACCCGACGCAACCCGAGGAGATGAGAACCGATGCCCGTAACCGATTGTCGAATCAGCCGGCTCGCAGCGGTATTTCTGTTGATCGCCTGCGTTGCCGGTGGCCCGGTGGTCGCCGAAGAGTTGCCGCAGGTCGAGGTCTCCAATATTCGCCGCGTGTTCCACAACGGCGAACACAATGCGTTCACCGACCTGATTCGCTTCCGAGACCAGCTATTTCTTACCTTTCGCAGTTGTCCCGACGGACATATGGTGCACCCCACGTCTTCGATCCTCGTGTTGTCCAGCAAGGACGGCCAGGATTGGAAGCAAGTGCATCGGTTCAGCGTCGCCAAGCGGGATACGCGCGATCCCCATTTCCTGATTTTCAAAGATCGACTCTTTGTCTACACCGGAACCTGGTACAGCGGCGATACCACGTTGCCGCGCGACCAGTACGACCTGAATATGCACCTCGGTTACGCCGTCCATACCGAGGATGGGACCGATTGGACCGAGCCGATCATGCTCGAGGGAACCTTCGGGCATTACATCTGGCGAGCCGCGGCGGTCGATGGCAAAGCGTATCTTTGTGGGCGGCGCAAACACCAATTCGTCGCCGGTGAGCGAGGCAACCGTGAGCTCATCGAGTCGGCGATGCTTGAAAGCGATGATGGCCTCGTCTGGCGGACCCACAGTTTGTTTCAGGAGACGCAGGGCGACGAGACTGCATTCCAGTTTGATGCGGAGGGAAACGCCTTGGCTGTAGCACGGCGGGGAAGTGCTCCCGCGGAGCTGCTCCGCAGTCAGCCTCCTTACACGCAATGGCAGCGGAAGGATCTGGATCGCTACGTTGGTGGTCCACTGGTTGCGGAGTGGGGCGACCACACGCTCGTCGGCGGCCGCAAATCGCTGGCTGGCGAGGGGCCCAAGACAGCTCTCTACTTTCTTCGCGATGACCGTCTAGTCGAGGTGGCGGAACTGCCCAGCGGCGGCGATAACTCGTATCCTGGTTTCATTGCCCACAGCCCGACCCGCGGTCTCGTTTCGTGGTATTCCTCGCACGAAACGGACGAGGCGGGAAAGCCGATCACGGCGATCTACCTGGCCGATTTGGAGCTGACTTCTGGTCTCCATCCCATCCTTTCCGCCCCAGAGTGAACGAGGTGCGCATGCTCGGCCGGTTGGCGCTTCTGATCGCCTTGGCAATTGGCATTCCCGTGGGCGTTTCTTTGGTAAAGCCCCACGTGCCGTCGTTCCGGCAGCCCGCGGAAATCTACTCCGGAGGCACCACCTATCCCGCTTCCCCAGTGGGATTTGAGTTTCGAGAACTGGGTCCGCCGGTGGCGGGTTTGCCACTGATCACGAACGTCCAGATATTCGATTTCGACGCCGATGGGCAGAACGAGGTGATCGCCTGCGATGCCTTGGGGAGCCGAGTTCTGTTGCTCGAGCGGCAGGAGGATGGAAGCTGGGAGGAATCGGTGTTGATCGCCGATGTTTCGGTTCCCGCGCATGCAACGGTCGTCGATATCGATCAGGACGGAGACCTCGATGTATTGGTTTCCGTGCTCGGAAATATGATGCCTGACGACGGCGTGATCGGGCGGCTGGAGCTGTTCGAACGGCGGGGCGATCAGTTCGTGCGGCATGTGATTCTCGATAATGTGCGGCGTGTGGCCGATGCCCAGCCCGGGGACTTTGACGGGGATGGAGATATCGACCTTGCGGTGGCGGTGTTCGGCTACTCACGTGGCGCCGTCTTGTGGTTGGAAAATCTTGGCGATTTGGTCTTCCGCGACCACGAGCTGCTCAACGCGCCGGGGACGATTCATGTTCCGGTCGGAGACTTCGATCAAGATGGGGACCTCGATATCACGGCGATCGTGACACAGGATGAAGAGGAGCTGTGGGGGTTCGAGAATTTGGGAGACGGAGAGTTCCGAGCGCGGCGAATCTGGATGACCGTCAATCTCGACTTGGGAGGTGCGGGTTTAGTCTCCGCTGATTTGGACAGCGACGGGGACCTCGATCTGATTCTGCCGGCTGGAGACAATTTGGAAGATTTTGATGCCTATCCCCAGCCCTATCACGGCTGTTGCTGGTTTGAAAACCAAGGAGGCTGGGAATTCGAAGAGCATCGGATTAGCGATTTAGGAGGCACGTACGCAGCCGCGGTGGCGGACTTCGACGGCGATGAGGATCAAGACGTGGCTCTGGTGAGTCTGACGAACAATTGGCTGGAGCCTCAGAACGCAAGCGTCGTTTGGCTTGAGAACGATGGACAACAGAACTTTACAACTTGGCAGGTTGCAGCCTCGCCGCTGCATCTGGTCACGGTGGCCGCCGGCGATCTCGATGGCGATGGAAGTGCCGATATCGTCGCCGGGAGTCTGAACGTGCGTCGGCCCCATCGGCGGTTGGGACGGATCTCGGCTTGGATCAACGAAGGAAAGATTGCACCATGAAGGTCACGATCTTGGTTCTGTGGATCGTCGTGATCATCGAGCTTGCTGTCGGCGCAAGTGTGCTGGCACTCGCGTCGATACGGACGGTTCCGCAGCTTCCCGACGTCGAATTGAACGACCCGCTGGTCATGCCACAGTTGCGAGAGCTGGCCCAGGAAGCCGAGGCGAGCGGTTCCGAGGAGTGGGAACGGTTGGGGGCGGCGCTCGTCGGCAAGGGATTTTATGTCCATGCCGAGCCGGCCTATCGCGAGGCGCTGCGGCAAGATCCACAGAATTTCGCGGCGCAGTTCGGGCTCGCGTTCAGCTTGGATCGAAGCGGCCGAATCGAGAAGGCTTCTGCCGAATACCGAAAGCTGCTTCAGCTTCCGACACCGTCGAGGGAGGACCAGGCCATCGTGTACCACGCGCAGTATGCGCTGGGACGCAATGCGCTGCGGACGGAAAATGCCGCGGATGCGGAGTTCTTGTTTCAGCAGAACGCCGGATATCCGCCCGCTGATTATCAGGTTGCAAAATTAAGGATTCGTTCGGGGCGTGCCGAAGAGGCGCTGCCGATCATTGAGAGTAACCTTCGCAGCACTCCCCACTCGCTCGAGTTTCATTTCCTCCACCATCGTGCGCTGTTGGAGCTGGGGCGGCCGCGGGAGGCATTTGAAGCAGCGGCTATGGAAGAGCGGTCGACTCGTCTGCTCGCGTTAAATTTCAATACCGAATACGTCTCTCCGCTCGACGCTTTGACCGGACTCGCTCCCATGCTGCGGGCTTTGGGCATGGCCACTGAGACTGAGGATGTGCGGCGGATCGAGCAAATCGGGACTCGATTCAAATCGCGGCTCGCCGGTCAGCCCGTGTTCGTCGAGCGAATGGTGGATGATGAGTTGCTGAAGGTGGCGGTGCGAAACAAGCAGCCGCGGCGGGTTCTCGAGCTGCTCGAACAGATCCGCAGCACGGGGCGCGAGGATCACGTGACGCTCGAGCGTGAGGGGGATGCCCGCGGTCTCATGGGCCAGGCGGAGGCAGCGGCCGAATTGTGGCAGCGAGCAGCACTCCTCGCTCCTAGCCTCAGGCTCCATGAAAAGCTGGCTGATCACTACAAGACGCGCGACGTGGATGAGCGCGACCGGCACCTCGGGCATGTGGCGCTTCAGCGAGGCATCGCAGAGTATCGCGCGAATCGCCTCGAGGCAGCGATACCACATCTGCAAGAGGCGGCGCGGATGCTCCCGGAAGACCCCGACCCCTGGTACTACTTAGCTGAGATGCAGTTTCATCTTGGGCGGCTCAGTGAGGCTCAGGACGCATACCGTAAAACGTTCGAACTCGATCCCGGTCATGGCCGAGCCGCCGCCATGCTGTCGCACTTGGCCGCAGCGCCGGAGAACTTATAGCAAAGCGTCGCGCAGCAGTGCATTAAATCAGCCGCCACGCGCTTGCGTCCGGTTCTCATGGTGTTTTCGGGAACCCGCGGCTAGCGCCGTCGGCTCAGGTTTTTTTCAGCGTACGAACAAATCTTGAATGGAGGACCGATCGTGTTGAGCAAAGTCATCCTGACCCTTCTGATGCTGTGCGCCCCACCGAGCAGCGGCGAGCGGGAGCGGCAGTACCGCGACGTGGCTTGTGAAGGCACGTACTCGCACCACTTGCAAGGGGTGTGCGTTGATGAGGAATCGATCTACTGGAGTTTCACGACAACGCTGGTGAAGACGAATCTCGCTGGGGAGGTCATCCAGCGGATTCCGGTGGCCAATCATCATGGCGACCTGTGCTACCATGACGGCAAATTGTACGTGGCGGTGAATCTTGGGAAGTTCAATGACCCCGCTGGAAACGCGGACTCCTGGGTCTATGTCTACGACGCGGCGAGCCTGCAGGAAGTCGAGCGGCACGGGGTTCCCGAAGTGTTCCATGGAGCGGGTGGGATCGGATTCCGCGACGGGCGGTTCTTTGTCGTGGGGGGGCTACCCGCCGAGGTGGATGAGAATTATGTCTACGAATACGACGGCGACTTCCAGTTTGTGGGAAAGCACGTGGTGAAGAGCGGCCACACACACCTCGGAATCCAGACAGCCGCGTTTGCCCATGGACGGTGGTGGTTTGGGTGTTACGGATCTCCTCCGGTTCTGCTCGTCACGGGCGCTGATTTCGCGATGCAAGGACGCTATGAGTTCGATGCGTCGTTGGGCGTGGTGGGGCTTCCCGACGGCCGGTTGTTTGCCGCGAGTGGTCGCTGCGAGCAAGGCACCGGCTGCACGGGGCGAGTCCGCGTGGTCGTGCCGGATGAGTCGGCCGGCTTAAAACTCGGCCGCCAGAGGCCATGACCATGTGGGAGAGGATCGTGCTCTTGGCTTTGGCGGGAGCGGCTGGCACATTGGCGCGAGTCGGGATCGCGACGCTCGTGCAGCGGTTGTGTGGGGCTGGATTCCCCTGGGGGACATTAGCCGTCAACTCGCTGGGGTGCTTTTTGTTTGGATTGGTATGGGCTCTGGCCGACGAGCGGATGGCGCTGAGCTACGAAACGCGAGCGATTGTGCTCGGAGGATTCATGGGGGCGTTCACCACTTTTTCCACGTTTGCTTTCGAGACCAGCGGTTTCCTGAGCGAATCGCAGTGGGGATTCGCAGCGGTTAATTTACTGCTCCAAAACACGCTCGGGGTGATGTGCGTGTTTCTTGGATTCGCCGTCACGCGTTTGTGGTGAGGTGCGCAGCGTGGCTTCCTCATCGGGCTTGTCCGCGATTCACCCGCCGCGTTATCCCCAGCGCCCTCGCGAGCCTGGGCTCCGTCGCAAGGTGTACGACATTATCTTTGAGTCGGATACCTTTGCAGGTCGGCTGTTTGACATCGTGTTGTTGATCGCGATTTTCGCAAGCATTATTGCGGTTGCGACAGAGACGCTACCTCACGTGCAGGGCAAGCCGGGATGGCTGTTGGGGTTGAAGATTGCGGAGTTTATCTTCGCTGGACTGTTCTGCATCGAGTATGGATTGCGCGTTTATTGCTCTCGCTACCCTTGGAGATATGTGCTGAGTTTTTGGGGCGTGGTCGACTTGCTGAGTTTCCTGCCAGCCTTGTTATTCGGGTACGGTGCACCTCAGCAACGTTCGTTCGCGATTATCCGAGCCGTGCGGTTGCTCCGGGTGTTTCGGATTCTCAAGCTCTGGAGGATCCTTCGGGGAGCGGATGAGCTGTCGTGGGCTGTCTGGCGGGCACGCGAGAAAATCATTGTGTTTCTCGCGGTGGTGCTGGTCGCGATCACGATCAGTGGAACATTGATGTATCACTTGGAATACATCGAGCCGGAGCCGGGAGAGCTGACGACTCCTTCAAGGTTCAGCTCGATTCCGCAGGCGATGTACTGGGCGATCGTCACCATGACCACGGTAGGGTATGGCGACATCGTGCCCCTCACGACGCCGGGCAAGGTGGTTGCCGCTGCGTTGATTCTGCTCGGCTACAGTCTCATCATCGTCCCGACCGGGTTTGTGAGTGCCGAGATCACTTCCTTCAAGCAGCAGCAGATGGAAGCCGCCCGCGGGCGCGGCCCGTATGGCCCCTATGATCCGCAGGATGTCGAACCCACCGAGGGCGCACCGATCCGCCACTGCTGGCAGTGCAGCAATGAGCACCATGCCCCGGATGCCAACTACTGTGATTTCTGCGGAACCGCCCTGCCCTCGCGGTACGAGTAGACTGCGAAGAACCTACAGTTCTTCCTTGGGGTTGCCGTGCTCGTCGTAACGGACGTGAGCGAAATAGGTGAACACGACCAGCAGCGCCGGCGCCATGAACAAGAACAGGCTGCTGACCGATGCGCTGAGGACCACAATGGCCACGAAGAAGAGGGTCCACAGCCACCAGGTTTCGCGGAGCAACCCTTTGATTCGGTTCATGACTTCAACTCAATTCAATGGTTTTACCAGGAGCCGCGCGCTCAGCTCCGCGCTGCGACTGAGAGCGGTCTCGCGGCCGGTGCTACGCTCCCCGGGGGCGATCCGTTCAACTCGCGGAGCACCCCCTCGACGACGCGTTCCGATCTGCCGCGCGACTCGACCAGCTCGCTCAGTCCGGCGGCGAATTCCCAGTTCCGGTCGGCGTGGCTGAGGCGATCAAAATGCAGGATCACCCCCCGCCACGGCGGTCGGCCGCAGAGCTTCGCCGCACACTGCCAGCCGCTCTGCGAACGGAGGTCTCCGCGGATCACGATCAAGTCGACGTGGCGGTGACGCGCCAACCGCCAAGCGTCGTAAGCCCCGGTGGCGGTGAGCACTTCCACACCCTGCCGCTGCAGTTCGGCAGCGACAGCATAGCGAAAGGGCTCCCGGTCATCGACCAGCAGCACGCAGGCGACTTGGCCGGGTACCGCCAGCCCCACACTGGAGCCCGCGCCCGGGCTCGAGCGGAGCGACGGCGAAATCCATGGCGAGATCGAATCGGATCGATCGGTCCGAGCTGGCTTCATCAGAGCATCCTTTCCCCGCAATGAGGTCCTGGCAACGGTACACAGCAGGCGAGAGTTCAATCGGGCGTGCGGAACCTCCCGCAGCGCGGTGGTCGGCAAGCCAGATTTGTTCGCAAAGAGAGAAACGCGTCAGAGGCGCACTTCAACGGTTGCTTCGATCAACATCGCCAGCGGCAGAGCCGCTTCTCCTGGACGCATCCCGCACCCGCAGACAGCGGCAATGACAGCGCAACGCTGTTCAAAGTTCGCGGCGGTGGTTGGTGGAATGCGAGCAATTCAGACACTCTGGGGTGGTCGAGCAACAACTGGAGAGCCCGAACTGTACGCAGACCGATGGCCCTCAGCAAGTTCGGAATCGGCCGCTCGCCGCCACCGGCAGGCATTCCATCGAGCCGCCTCGCGCCACCGCGGCAGGTTGCCCCAGCCTGACGCCTGCTTGGACACTCGGGAGCGGTCCACCACACGGCCCCCACGTCTTTAGAGCTGAGGGCGAGAATCGCTCCCGAAGCCGAGTCGCAAGGGAGATCGGATCGCCTTGCGCGCTCTGCGGCGCCCCGCATCGCCACTGCCGCAACCTCGCAGCGACGGATCGGTGTGGCCGCGGCGGACCGATCGATTCTCTTTCCGCACCACCCACCCTGGCGGGAGGAGATCGCAGAGAAAATTTTTCGGCGCCCGTCGGGGGCCGGGGGGTCCGACAGCCAGAGGCGATCGCGGTGGATCAGAAATCCGCGTTGACTTCGTCGCCAGCGCGGCTGCGAGCGGAATAGAACGTCACAGCGTCGATCGTCGGCAACCGCCCTGCCCCAATCGCGGCCGGCGAGCAACCTCGTCTTCTTGTTCGATGTCTCGGGGGCGGTGAACCGGCCGAACAAGTTGCCATTGATGCGGCGAGGGTTGCAACTGCGGCTCGAACAGATCCCCTTAGAAGAACGTGCGGATGGCGTCGGTGACGTTGTATTCGTCATCGACCAGATGGATCAGTTGCCACTTATCGAACGTGGTGCAGGGATGGGAGATTCCCGAGGCGACCATGTCGCCGACGCGCAGGGGGGAGTCGGGTGGGAGCTCGACGAGCGCGTGCTGGTCGTTGAGCGCCTCGATCCGGTGTCCGGCGGGAATCGGTTCGGGGAGCTCGTGTTCGCCCGGCCGGAACCACTGGGTCAGCAGAGGGAGATGAATGTCGTAAGAGCAATCGCGGCGGCCCATCGTGAGCACCGCCCGCGTCGGTTCGGGCCGCGATTGCACATGGGCCCAGACCTCCAGGGAGCTGCGGAGACCTTCGCCCAGATCTTCGGCCCGTTCGCAGCGGCTTCGCAGACGCTCGTGCAGGTCTCGGTAGCCGACCGAGTCATGGGTTAAATAGCATCCGCTGCGGAGAATCACCTCCGGCGGAGTCGCAAACCCGTGCCGCTCGCTCGCTTCGACGACCAGATCGAAGAAGGCCGAGCCTCCGGCGCTGACGAGCAACGATTGGGGGTCGATCCAACCTTCGTTGCAGCCTGTCGTGGCGACTTGGCAGAGGAAGTCCAAGTAACTGCGGATCGCGGTCTCCGTCTCTTCGATGGAGCCGCCGGCAATGATTCCCTCAAAGCCCTCGACGCCTCGCAGCTGCAGGCCTTCGCCGGCGCGCTCGACTGCCTGAGCCACCTGCCGTGCATCCTCCAGAGAACGAACGCCGCAGCGACCCCGCGCGGCTCCGACTTCGAGGAGAACCTCGATCGGACGGTTCAAGCCGAACCGCCGTGACGCGCTGGCCAATATCTCGACCGACTCGACCGAATCGACCAGGCAGAGCAATTCGAAATCTTCGTCGATATGCAATTCGCGGGCGATGTAGTCGACCGCCGACGGTGCAATCAGCTGGTTCGCCAGCAGGACGCGGTGGACTCCAAAGCGGCGGGCGACGGCCAACTGATGGGCGGTCGCCAGCGTGATCCCCCGCGCGCCGTCCTCAAGCTGCAGGGCGAACAACTGCGGACTCATCGTGGTTTTGCCGTGGGGATACAGCTGCGCCCCCGTGACTTTCAAAAAGCGTCGCATCCAGGAACGGTTGTGTTCCAAGGCGCTCGTCTTAATGACCGCCACCGGGAGCGGCAGGTCTTCGGCCAACACATTCCATTCGAATTGGCGGATGCGGCCGAGCTCGAACGGACGGACCCCGGGAGGAACTCCTTTGAAAGAGTCGTCAATCCGCGAGGCTTCCAAGGGTTCCAAATTCATGAGTGCTCGAGTCCGAGGAGGCTCAGCGTGTCGCGGTGGATCATCTCGTCAATCGCTTGGGTGCTGAGCCGCGAAGCATCGCTGGTGGCGAACATCGAATTGAGTTCGGCGAGCGTTTTGAGTGTGGCGTTCACCGTGGTGAAGGGATAGTCGGTACCGAAGAGGAGCTTGTGCCAGACTCCATATTCTTGGACCAACATCAGGCTGTGATAGAACTGGAAGGGGCGATAATGCAGGGCACTGATGTCGGCATAGACGTGATCATGCTTGCGGATCACCGCAACGCATTCGCCTTCGTAGGGGTGCCCCAAGTGGGCCATGATGATTTTGACATCGGGAAACCGGCGGGCGACCGCGTCAACGTGTCGCGGCAAGGTGCACTCGAGCGGTGCTTGGGAGACGAACGTGGTCCCGGTGTGAAGCAGGACCGGCAGTTGATGCTCGGTTGCATACTGCCAGAGAGGATCGAGTCGTGACTCATCGGGAAAGAACCCGGCGTACATCGGCAGAAGCTTGATCCCCCGCAGCCCCAACCGTTGGTGGCCGTCGCGCAACTCGTCCTGCCAGCCCTCCTGCGTCGGATCGACCGAGAGAAAGCCGATCAATTGTTCGGGCTCGGTGGCGACATAATCGGCGACGTCTTGATCATCGACCCAGAGCCCACTCAGTTTCGCCTTGCCGCCAAAGACGACCGTGTGGGTGACATCGCTCGGGCAGCTCGCTCGGTACTCTTCAAAGCGGACCGTCAGATCGACTTCGACGCCGGCACGAGCCCGCCGCGCTTGTTCGCGGAAGCCGTCGGTGAAGTGGTCGGGGTAGCGGAAGTAGTGGCTGTGGACATCGATCATCACTGGAGATCCTCAAGGGTTTGCTGGAGTGCGGCGAAGTGGCGATCGACCTCATCGCGGGTCGCGTCGTCCAGCACGAATCCGACCGGTCCGCGGACGCGCGTGTTGCGGAAGATGCCGCGGCGGTGCAGCAGGTGCTTTTCGACAGCCAGATAAGAATCGAGCGAACTTTGCAGCGCGAGCAGGGGGCGGAGCGCCGCGTCGATCCGCTGGGCGGTCGCGGCGTCGCCTCGCTCTAGAGCGTTCCAGAGAGCGACGATGGCATCGATGAGATCGGCTCCTGGCATCGTTCCGACGATGCCACGGCGGTGGCTATCGACCAGCTCGCTGCCGCCGGAGCCTTCGAAGACGCGGCCCTTTCCCCCAGTCGCATTGAGCAACTCGGTCAGCCGCGGGCCAATCGGCGCGGCTTCTGGTTTGTACTGGACGCGCGGCCCAAAATCCTCCCGAAGGCGAGCCTGAAACTCGATGCTCATCGGCTTGCCCACGTACCCGCTGGCATCTTGCACGATGACGGGAATCGCGATCGCCTCGAGAATCCGCTCGTAGTAGATCCGCAGCTGATCTTCCTCAAGGGCGATGCTCAGCGGTGGAATCGCCATCACCGCGGCGGCTCCAACCGCCTCGGCGTGGCGGGCCAATTCGCAGCTGGCAAAGGAGCTCTCGGCACCGACGCTCACGACCACCGGCCGCCCCCCATCGGCCCGCCCCCCATCGCCCGAGCTCCACTGGCTCGCGCGGCGGCAGACGAATTCGGCCAGCTCGCGGCGCTCCGCTTCGGTCAGCCGCAAGACTTCCGAGACCATCGCGATCACCAGCCCATCGACGCCCTCGGCGAACAGCCAATCGATTTCGCGGGCGAGGGTGTCGTAGTCGATCCGTTCGTCATCGTGGTAGGGCGTTTGGAGGACGGGCAGCACGCCGCTGGGATCTGCGAAGGTCATCGAGGCTCTCTTAGTCGGCAAGCAGATCGCTCGGCTTCGTCTCGGGCCGGCGACCGAAGGGCAGCAGGCTGACGATCATACCCACGGCGATCTGGGCCAGGAAAGATAGCGGCATCGACCAGAGGAAGCTGATCCCTGGGGTGCCGGTGATTTCTTGCCAGTAGTTGATTCCACTGGCGACCAACAGACCGACGATCGCACCGGTAATCGTCCCCAGCGGCGTCGCCCAGCGGACGAACATGGCCATAAAGAACAAGCCGAAGAGGGGTGCGACCAACAGGTTGACCACCTTATAAGCGATCTCCAGCATATTTCCCTGGACGATCCCAACGAAGGAGCTGAGCACCACGACGACGACACCGATGATCGCGGAAATCATCCTTGCGCGGCGAACGTGATTGATCTCGCTGCTCGATTTGCGGAACCGATCGATGAAGTCGACCGTCACCACCGAGCAGGAAGAGTTGAGTCCCGAGGAGAGACTCGACATGGCCGCAGCGAGCAGGCCGGCGACGACCAAACCGCTGATTCCCGCCGGTAGCCCCAGCACAATGAACTGGGGAAACAGCTGGTCGGGGTTCGACGAGACCGTCTGCCCGTCGCCGAGGATATAGCGGTGTTCGCGAAAGTAAGCGAACAGAGCGAAGCCGAGGATCGCGAGAAACAGCTGGACCGAACAACTGGTCAGGAGCGAGATGTTGAACATCCGCCGTGCCGAGCGGACGTCGCGAGTCGCGAGATAGCGTTGGATCGCCATCTGGTCGGAACCCGAAGTGCAGACGAACCAGGTGAAGGTGGCGAGCACCGCCCCGAAGAGCGTGACGCGGGCGCTCGGGTCGTACCCGAATTTTGGCTCTTGCCAACTCGGAGCCCATTCGGTCGGCCACCACCCGGTGACGCCTCCCATCTCCGCGGTGATAACGATCAACACCAGGATCGCTCCGCCAAAGAGGATCGCTGTCTGCACGACATCGGTGAATACGACCGCCCGCAAACCGCCGAGCGAAGTGTAGATGACGGTGATCAGGCCGAGCAGCGCACAGAGCCAGGGGGTCGCTGAGGGATCGAGCCCGATCAGCGGTACGAGGACTTTGCTGATGGTCGCATAGATAATAACGGCCATCCACATCAGGCGTAGCGAAAGGAAGAAGATCGAGCCCAGCAGCCGCACGCTCAATCCCAGCCGAAGCTCAAGAATCTCATAAGCGCTGGTGACCTTCATTTTCATGAAATAAGGAATCAGGCCCCAGCCGACGACCCAGGCGATTAACGGAAACGCGAGCAGCGAGCTGAGCATCATCGGACCGTGCATCACGATCTCGCCCGGCCAGGAGAGATAGGTGATCGTGCTCAGCAGCGTGGCGAACAGCGACAGTCCGACCGCCCAGGGTTTCATCGCGCGGCCGCCGAGCATGTAGTCGTCGGTCGTGACCACTTGCCGCGAGTAATACCAACCGACCAGCAGCATCCCCAGCATGTAAAGCCCAATCACGACCCAGTCGAGTCCGACCATCCGGTGCGACTGGCGGCGGTCGATGCGGAGGATCGCGTGCGCAGCGGCCAGGCGAACATCCGCGTCGTCGGATTCGAGCAGCGGCCGCAGCTGGTCGACGTCGCTCCAGTCGCCCCCGTCTCCGATCGCCATCGCGGCGGCGTAGCGGTCGCCCGTCGCCGGCGACGTGAGCTGGGCTCGCACCGCGTCCCCCCAGCCATTCCGCGAGCGGCCCGGCGAAGCCAAGTCAGCTTCCTGCGAAGCCAAATCGGCTTCCTGCGCAGTCGACTCCGCCGCAGGCTCATTTCCTGCGGCAAGCCCGCCCCGCGGCGTGAGCAGCCAGGCGGTGCCGAGCAAATAGACTTTGGCCGGGGAGTCGTTCGGTTCGCTGGCCGCGGCGGCTTCCACTCGGGCGCGTTCCGAGGCGGTCGGCGGCTGTTGGAGATTGCGAATTGCAAAGGCGGCGCGGAGCCGAGCGATTGGATCCTCCGCCTCGAGCAATCCCAGCAGTCGCTCGCGAGCGGCGGTCTCTCCGGCGTCGGCCAAGAGCCACAACGCGTAGGCGGCGACGGCGGGATCGGGCGAGTCGGCCAGCTGCTCGGCCGCTTGGCGGTCCTCCCCCGTCAGCGACGCACCGAGTTTGGCGAGGGCTTCGGCGGCATGCACGCGGTCCGGACCCGCCGGGTCGCGGAGGGCTTGGCGAATCGGCTCCAAGCGCTCCTGGCGCAGTGCCGGCTGATCGGCCAGCTGGGCTCGAATCCGCCACACGCCGATCCGAACCTCCGGCTCGTCGGTGGCCAGCCCCCCCGCCAGGTTGTCGCCCGCTAGGTTGTCGCCCGCTAGGTTGTCGCCGGTTGGGGCGAAGACCTCGGCGACGAGTTCCCGGTCGCCGTGCCAGAGGAGCGCTTCGGCGGCGTGGATCCGCACCCACGGCGAAGCTTCCGCGGGAGGTTCGGTCAGCGCATCGCGGAGGGTTGCGACGAGCCGCTCACGCTCCTGCTCGTCGAGTCGCCGAGCCGGTTCCTCAGCTCTCGCGGTGCCGTTGCCGCCGAGGCAGCCGAGCGCCACGAGGACGAGGGTTACGAGCCGGTAGCAAGCGAGTCGCGGCAGTGGGGGACGCGGAGATACGGGCATGGCAAGTTCCTGGCAGGCGGGTGGTGAGGCCTGATCATAATGCGTCGGCAGGTCACCATGCGGTCCAACCGCCATCGACGATCAGGTTCTGGCCGGTCAGGTAGCTGCTCGCCTCGGAGGCCAGAAACACGATCGCTCCTTTGAGTTCGTGCGGCTGGCCCATTCGTCGCAGGGGACTTTTCTGCGCGAGCCGCTCGACTAATTCAGGCGGAGCTTGGGGATGGGGAAAGGGTCCAGGGCTGAGGCAATTGACGCGGACCCGGTCCTCGGCCCAGTAGGCGGCCAGGTGCCGAGTCATCTGCACCAACCCTCCTTTGAGCGCGTGGTAGGCGACCGGGCTAGCCGGGCAGAGATCGGCATACGCATCGGGGTACGAGCCGACGACACCATACATCGAACCGACCAAGACGATGCTGCCCCCAACCGGTGGCTGGCTTTCGGCTTGCCGCTGCTGGAGGTGGTTCCGCAGCAGGCGGGCCAGCAGGAAATAGCCGGTAGCGTTGGCCAGCTGTCGGGTGAATTGCTCGCCGGTCACGGTCGTCCAGTCATTGGCGAGCGGTTCGTGGCCGTTGTTGACCAGGACGTCGACTTGCTGGGCTCGTTCGACGGCGGTGTGGAAGCCTCGCTCGAGCGACGCTTCCTCCATGTGATCCAGTTCGACGCCGAGATGTTCGCCCGCTGCGACTGGGGGCAGTTCGGCGGCCGCCGCGGCGGCTCGCTGGGGATCGCGGCTGGAGATTACGACCCGTGCTCCGGCCTCGGCGAGCGCTCGCGCCATCGCCGAACCGAGATAGCCGGTTCCTCCGGTGATCAGCGCGACTTTTCCTTGCAAGTCGAACAACTGCTGGATGGTGGGTTCCTCGGCCGGCATGGGCTGTGTGTCTCGTTTCCGGTTCAGGCATTCTGCGGCGTGGCAGCCAAGGCTTGTCGGTAAGCCTGTTGCAGATCGTTGTCGGTCTCGGTGTGCGCGGCCCGGTAGACGATCACCAAACTCAAACGAGGGCTGGCCGAGCGATTCGGCTGGCTCTGATGGATGGTCTGGCAATGATGGACGAGCATGTCGCCGGCGTCGACCGTTCCGAGGAATGAGGGGAAGCGGTCGGCGGCCGATGCGTCGGCCAGTCCGAAGGAATTCCCTTTGACGCCCGAAGGTTTGTGTGGCAGCAGCGTGTGCTGGGAGCCTAAGAAATACTCCACCGCACCGTTCTCTTCGGTCGCCGGATCGAGCGCGATCCAGACGCTCAGCACGTCCGGCGGCCGTTGGCAGAAGTAGGCGTTGTCCTGGTGGGGTGGAACGGGCGAGCCGACGCGGGCCGGTTTGTTGAAGGATTCGACGCCCATCAGCACCGGTTCGCCCTGGACCAGGGGAGCGACGAGCTCGAGTAGTTCGGGACGCTCGGCGAGGCTCTGGAAAAACGGGTCGTGGGCGTTCATCCGCCAGAAATTGCGGACCGTCGTGCGATCACTCTCGAGCGTGTAGTCGGCATCGGGCAATTCCGGCGCGACATCCGACCGGTAGCGTTCAAAGGCGGCGCGAATCTCACTCAGCTGGTCCGCGGAAAACCAACCGCGACAGCGAATCACGCCGTCGCGGTGGTAGGACTCAATCCATTGGGAATCATTCATCGTGCGTCAGTCTTCCAACACCAATTGCACCTCGGTTTCCCCATCTTCCGAGACGGAGACCTTCAGCGGCGTGGTCTCGGGATCGGTGTAGGGTTTGGGGACCGAGTAGGCATCCTCCGGCGAGGTTCCATCGAGCGGCGGGGGGATGTCGATCGTCACCGAATGGGAGCCGACCACGGCCCCGTCGCCGGGTGCGTAGGTGGAAAGCTCGAACTGACCCTGCTCGTCGAGCAGGCCGACGCCAGGGTTGCCGACGCCGTCGGGATGGAAGGTCACCGTCCCCTGATTGACCGGCTGGCCATTGTAGGTGACCTGTCCGCTCACGTATGCCGTCGGCGGCAGGTTGGGATCGCGTGAGGGGCCGCATCCGCTCGTAAAGAGGCTGGAGGATGCGAGTCCCAGCAGCGCGAAGAGGGTGACGGTTCGCTTAGCGACGATCATTGAGGAATACCTCCCATGGGCTGCGCATCTTGAGGGTGGCCGAGTTGTTGATAGGTCACCAAATCGATTGTTTCGGGAAGGAACTGGACGCTCGCGTCGACCATCAAGAAATGGCAACCGCCCGGATGGAAGCTGCTGGCGGTGAAGCCATCGATCCAACCATGCTGGGTGGCGGTTCGCTTGCTGGCCCGGCCGTAGACGCGCATCGAGTGGTTCGGCCCGCGGTGGGTCGACATCGGCGCGTGCCACGACATCCAGCTCGGCCAGGCGTACCATTCGGGCGAAATTTCGCCGATGAACAACACGTTCGTCGTCCCGTCGGTCACATCGCTCATCCGCAGCGCCGCGCCCCGGCGGCGGTCAAACATCCCTTCCGGATAGGGAGACACGGAGAACACGTTGTCGTAGCCGTTGCCGTTGATCCCTTTGTAGCAGGTGACGCCGACCGGTTGGTCGCGGGGACTGGTGTTGGGAAACGCCCAGTTGGACCACAGGTACTGATTGCCGGTCCGAGAAAACTCACCGGTCGGATCGCTCGGGCAGACGTAGGTGGACATCGGCATCCGAGCGATATCCAGGTTCGACGGCGTTCCCACGGTGCTGGTCGACATCAGCTCGAAGTTGATCTGTTCGTGGAGCGCGGGTTGTTCGATGAACGGCAGGATCAGCGCTCGCCAGCTGATGCCGCTGGCCGTGCCGGCCGGGGGTTGTTTCGGGTCGCCGTTGGAGTTTCCGTTCCACCACATCTGGTTTTTGGGGAACGTCTTGAAAGTGTCGTGGTAGTTGTGCGTCGCTATCCCGATCTGCTTCAGTTTGTTCGAGCACTGCATCCGTCGAGCCGCTTCGCGTGCCGCTTGCACAGCTGGCAGGAGGAGCCCCACGAGGACACCGATGATGGCGATAACCACGAGCAGTTCCACGAGTGTGAAACCGGCTCGTCCGCGTTTGGGATCAGACCGCATGATACCTTCCCCTCGCATGGAATGATGAAAAACGAAATGCGTTCCATATATGGCTGGCGGCGGGACGGCTGAGCCCCGAGGCCAGGCTGAATGAGGTCAGGTCAGAGGCCCGTATGCGAGAAGGCTGAGTCTCCTCGATTCGGACCCGAGTGATCCCCCCGATTGTACCGGCTTCAGGTCGAAGTCAAGAAAATTCTTGCCACCCGTCGGAGCGGCACCTATGATCTGCCCGTTCTCCTACCGATCCCCCAGCAGGAGCTATCTCGATGCGGAGTTGGCCGATCGCGGCGCTGGCCGTCGCGTTACTAGGGCTCGTCCCTTGCGAAGCCGTTCAAGCGGAAACGCCCAATCCCATTGCGATCGGTTCGCAGCGCGAGCTGTTTGTCGATCATCATCTCATTGACCGGCTCGAGAGCGTTCGCCTGGTCCTGCATCGGCCGCGGGATGAAGGGCCGGTGCTCGACTTCGACCAGCCCTGGGAGGGGCTGTTTTCGGGATACGCGACGGTCATCCGGGATGGCGATCGATTCCGGCTGTACTACCGCGGGATTCCCACGGCCGGCAGTGACGGGAACAGCCGCGAGGTGACCTGCTACGCCGAGTCGACCGACGGCCTGCACTGGACCAAGCCGAAGCTGCGATTGTTCGAGGTCGAGGGGACCCGAGAGAACAACGTGATCTTGGCCGACGCGGCACCGGTGACGCACAACTTTTGCCCGATGCTCGACCTGAATCCGGCGGCCGACCCCGAGCAACGCTACAAGGCGATCGGTGGGACCGCTCGCAGCGGACTGATCGCCTACGTCTCGGCCGATGGCGTGAACTGGAAAAAGCTGCAGGACAAGCCGGTGTTCCAAGACACGGGCTGGGTTTTCGATTCGCAGAACCTCGCCTTTTGGTCGGAAACCGAGCAGCAGTATGTGCTGTACTATCGCAAGGCTCCCGAAGGCGTCCGGGCGATTGCTCGGGCGACTTCCCCCGATTTTATTCACTGGTCCGAGCCGGTGATGATGACCTACAGCGATACCGACAGCAGCAAGCCGAGCCAGCACCTCTACACGAACCAAACCCAACCCTATTTCCGTGCTCCACAGATCTATGTCTCGACGGCCGCCCGCTTCATGCCGGGCCGCCAAGTGATCTCCGAGGAGCAAGCGGAAGAGATCGATGTCCATCCCCGCTACTTCAAGGACACGTCCGACGCGGTGTTCATGACCTCCCGCGGCGGAACCCGTTACGATCGCACCTTCATGGGCGCATTCATTCGGCCGGGAATCGGCGTCCGCAATTGGGTGTCGCGAACCAACTACCCGGCACTGAACCTAGTTCAAACCGGTCCGGCCGAGATGTCGCTGTATGTCAATCAGGACTACGGCCAACCGACCGCCCACCTCCACCGGTACTCGTTGCGGTTGGACGGATTCGCCTCGGCTCAGGCACCGTACGAAGGGGGCGAGCTGATCACCAAGCCGCTGACGTTCAGCGGTGATCGGCTGCTACTGAATTTCGCCACTTCGGCCGCCGGTGGGATCCGCGTGGAAATTCAGGACGCGAGCGGCAAGCCTCTGCCCGGCTACTCGCTCGACGATGCGGTGGAACTCATCGGCAACGAGATCGAGCGTGAGGTTCGTTGGAATGGCGGCGCTGAAGTGGGTAAGATCGCCGACCAGCCCGTCCGGCTGCGCTTTGTATTCAACGACGCGGATATCTACGCCCTGCGGTTTGAGTGAGTGCCGAGTCCTGCTTCGGTGTGACAATATTTCCTACAGCTAAGTTGAGGCACCTGATGAATCGTTTACACTTCTCATGGCTTTCGGGGCTCTCGCTGGCATTCCTGCTGGCCGCTGGCAGTGCGTTGGGAGCGGATGCGGAGATCGTCGAGGTCCGCAAGATTTGGGACCAGGCGCCGCACAATGCGTTCACCGACTTGATCCGCTTCAAAGATCAGTGGTACTGCGTATTTCGCGAAGGCAAGGGGCACGTCTCTCCCGATGGTGCGCTCCGCGTGTTGCGTTCGAAGGATGGGAAAGAGTGGACTTCGGCCGCGCTGGTCACTTCCGAGAGCGGAGATTTGCGGGATGCCAAGATCACGGTCACGCCCGAGGGGCAGCTGATGCTGTGCGGGGCTTCGGCGCTGCACCAGCCCTCGGAGATCCGGCATCAATCGCTGGTTTGGTTCTCCGACGACGGGGAGAATTGGAGCGAGCCGGTGGAGATTGGCGATCCCGATTTTTGGCTCTGGCGAATCACTTGGCACAAGGGCGTTGCCTATGGAGTCGGGTACGCCACGGCCGGTCCGAAGAAGGCTCGGCTTTATAAGAGTCAAGATGGTCGCAACTTTGAAGTGCTGGTCGAGAACCTGTTCGACGTCGGTTATCCGAACGAGACCGGGATGGTGTTTCTCGAAGACGATACGGCGCTCTGCTTGTTGCGGCGGGACGGCCAGCCGAACGAAGCACTGCTCGGTCGCTCCAAGCCGCCCTACACCGAGTGGAGCTGGGAGGGTCTTGGCAAGCGGGTCGGCGGACCGCAGATGTTGCGGCTCGCCGACGGGCGGATTGTCGCCGCTGGCCGCGATTATGTCGGCGGGGCGACGACCCGGCTGTGGTGGCTCGATCCGGAGGAGGCCTCGCTCGAAGAAATCGCCAAGCTGCCCTCGGGAGGCGACACCAGCTATCCGGGACTGGTTTATCACGAAGGTCAATTGTGGGTCAGCTACTACAGCTCGCATGAGGGCAAGACCAGCATCTATCTAGCCCAGCTCAAGCTGCCGAAGGCGGAGTAGGCTGATGACGTTACGACCGCGATTGTTGGTCATCGGTGGCGGTTCGATCGGCGAGCGGCACGTCCGCTGTTTTCAGCACACCGAGCGGGTGGAGGTCGCCATTTGCGACACCAACGAGGAGCTCTGTGCGACGCTGGCCGAGAGGTATGGATTGCGGGAGCGGTTTTCGAGCTTTGACGCCGCCTGCGCCAGCGAACCCGATCTGGCGGTCCTCTGCACGCCGGCCCATCTGCACGTCGCGATGGCGACGCGGCTGATCCGGGCGGGAGTGCCGGTGCTGATCGAAAAGCCGCTCGGAGTGGGATTGGAAGGAGTCGACGAGCTGCTCTCGGCGGCCGAGACCCAAAGGGTGACGGCGGGCGTCGCGTATGTCTATCGCGCCCACCCGGCACTGGGGGCAATGCGGCAGGCGATCCAGGACGGACGGTTCGGCCAGCCAGTCCAGGTGGTCGCCGTGTTCGGACAGCACTTTCCCTTCTATCGACCCGCCTATCGCGAGATCTACTACCGCGATCGAACCACCGGCGGCGGAGCGATCCAAGACGCGTTGACGCATGTGATCAATGCTGCGGAGTGGTTGGTCGGGCCGGTGACCGAATTGGTGGCCGACGCGGACCATCTGGTGCTCGAAGGGGTGCAGGTCGAGGACACCGTGCACGTGCTCGCCCGGCACCGCCAGGTGATGGCCGCCTATAGCCTCAACCAGCACCAGCCAGCGAACGAAGGCACGCTCACGGTGGTGTGCGAGCGCGGGGTGGTTCGCTTTGAGATCCATCGCGGGCGTTGGATGTGGTGCGAGCAACCCGCAGAACCTTGGCAGGAAGAGCCAGCGGTGACGCTCGAGCGGGACGATCTCTTTCGCTGGCAAGCGGCCGCCTTCCTCGATGCGGTCGAGGGACGCGTGCCGCCGCTGTGCACGCTCGAAGAAGGGCTGCAAACTCTGCGGGTGAATTTGGCGGCGCTCCGCTCGACCGAGTCGCGAGCCTGGGAGGCGGTGGCGGCGCCCGCCCCTTCGCTGGTGGATCGCCGCCGATGAGCACGCACGCGCTCGTCTCGCAGCCGGAACTCGACCCGGAGTGCTCACGCCGTCGGCAGCGGCGGGTTCTGGAGTGCATGCAACAACTGAGGGTGGACCGCGCGGTCGTCGTGGCCCCGGAGCACGTCCAGTATCTGACCGGTTTCGTGCCGCATCGCTTACTTCCCGCAGCGGTTGCTCTCGAAGCCGATGGAACCTGCATCTTGGCAGCGGCGAATCAACAGCCGAAAGGGGCCGCCGTCGATCGCGTCGTGACCTTCGAGGCGCAGTGGCATGCGACGCTGCGGCAGGAACGGACGGCGGTGGCCGCCAGCGCGCTCGGTGCGGCCGTGCGGGGCCGAGCGGCCGCCAGGGTTGCTGTCGAGTTTTCCCGCGGTGGCGTCGCGCTGCTCGAAGCGCTCGGCGTCTCGGAGCTTTCGCGGACGAGCGATCTCGAGCCTACGCTGCGGCGTCTGCGGCGACACAAAGAACCGGACGAGCTGGCGATGATCCGTCACGCGATTGGTTGCACCGACGCGATGTACCGTGCCGCCCGCGAAGCGATCGAACCGGGAATTACCGAGCTGGAGCTGTTCAATATTCTGCAGTCAGCCGCGGTCACGGCGGCGGGCGAGCCGCTGACGGCGCTCGGCAATGACTTTCAGTGCAACGCGCCGGGAGGGCCGCCGCGAAAGCGGGCGGCCGAGGCGGGGGAGCTGTTCATCCTGGATCTGGGCCCAGCCTATCGCGGGTGGTACGCCGATAACTGTCGCACCTTCGCCGTCGATGGCCGCCCCACCGATCGGCAGCTTGAGGCGTGGGAGGCGATCGTGGCGGTCCTGCGGATGGTCGAAGCGACCGTGCGGCCGGGCGTTTCCTGCAGCGAATTGTTCGCCCGCGCTCAGCAGCAACTGGACGAGTTTCAGCGCGGCGGCTTCTGCCATCACCTCGGCCACGGGATTGGGCTGGAGCCGCACGAGGCTCCGCATCTGAATCCCCACTGGGACGAAGTCTTCGAGGAAGGCGATGTGTTTACCGCCGAGCCGGGGCTGTATGCCGACGAGCTCCGCGCCGGCATTCGGCTGGAGGAGAACTATCGAGTCACGGCCGACGGGGTCGAGCGGCTGACGAGCTTTCCGCTCGATCTCTAGCTGGACAGCGCCACTTTCTCACGCTGAATTGCCATAAAGTCAGCAGTGCCCAGCAGTTGGCTATCAAGTCGTTTAACGGCAAGCCGAAGG
>NZ_WRPR01000087.1 GCF_010367455.1 Candidatus Laterigemmans baculatus
CCCCCCCCATCGGAGCTGTGACCCTGTCGGGCCTCGTGAGCTGGGCTCTTGTGGTCCAATCTCTGACCCCAGTCGACAAAAGGTCTGACTCCGATCAAGGAGGGCTCTGACCCCAAACGGGTCTAAGAGCGAAAGGCTATGACCCCAGAAGGGAGATCCGGGCTCTAACCCGCGAGGGGTCTGCCCTCAGACGGGGCAGATGGGGCAATGGCCCCAGACATGACAGTGACCTCAAACAGGACAACCTCAGGCAGGGCTGTGACCTCAGACAGGGTTTTGACGGGGCTGTGACCCCAAACGGGGTGCAGACAGGACAGTGACCCCAGACGGGCTGTGACCCCAGACGAGGCTGTGACCCCAGACGAGGCTGTGACCCCAGACGAGGCTGTGACCTCAGACGGGGCTGTGACCCCAGACGGGGCTGTGACCCCAGACGGGGCTGTGACCCCAGACGGGCTGGTCACGGGACGGGGCTGTGACCCTAGACGGGAGGGGGCGGGTTAGGCGAGGAGCCCGAGGAGGCCCGCGAGGAGGGCGTAGCCGAGGAACGGGAGAATGGTCAGCCTGAGGATCAAACCCTCCCGCCCCAGGAGGCCCGCGACGGCACAGGCCGCGACAACATTGTGCACGCAGATCATATTGCCCGCTGCACCTCCGACCGCTTGCAGGGCTACGATCCAACGTGGATCGGCGCCAATTGCCAACCCCGCCTGAAATTGAAACGCGCTGAACAGCATGTTCGAGATCGTGTTCGACCCCGCCACAAAGGCACCAAAGCCACCGATCAAGGGCGCCATCAGCGGCCACGCCCCGCCAGCCCCGTCGGCCGCGGCCGCGGCTAAACTCTCCGGCATCGAGGGATATCCGCCAATGTCGGCGGCTCCCCCCTCAGCCGCTCCCACCGGGGCGGTTCCCGAATGCACGAACACCTGGACCATCGGAACCGCAAACAACAATGCCACTGACGCCGCCGCAAGCGTCCCCCCGCTGCGTCGCCAGGCTCGCCAATAAGCAGTGCCCGCAACCCGGTGCGTCGGCCAAGCGATCAGCGAGGTGAGAATAAAGATCGTCCCAGGCAAATAAAGCGGCTGAAGACTTGCACTGATCGAAGTCCCCAGAATCCCGTCCCAACGCACCTCGACCATCCTTAACCACCCGCCAATCGGCAGCCCAGGAAGCCGCGTCAAGACAAGCAGCAAGGCGACCACCAGATAAGGCACCCAGGCCGCCACAACCCCGGGCCGTACAAAATTCCCCGATGTCGGTTCCGATCCCGACCGACTCTCCCGTTCGGGCCCGCCAGCTGATAACCGGCCGCTCCAAGACGCAGGCCAATCGGCAGCAGGACCAAAATCCCACGCTGGACCCGTGGGCAAGAACCAGCCCCGGCGGACCACCCAGACCACCGTGCCGAGACCAATCGCTCCGCCGAACAGCGAAGGAAACTCAGGTCCCAGAAGCCAAGCAGTGAGCACGTAGGGAACCGTCATCGCCAGGGCCGCGAAAATTGCCAGCGGCCACATCCGCAGCCCCACTCGCCAAGATCGCTCTGGCCCAAACACCCGCGTCATCACCATGCACAGGACCAGAGGAACGAAAGTCCCAATCGCAGCGTGGAGCACCGCGACCCGCACCCCGATCTGCCGCAACAACTCCCGAGGCTCGTCGATCCCCGCCGCCGTCGACCACGCCACCACCTCAGGGATTTCTCCCAACCCCGAACCGACCCCGACCAAGATCGGAGTCCCAAGAGCACCAAAAGAAACGGGGGTGCTTTGAATGATCATTCCCGCCGTCACCGCCGCCATCGCAGGAAATCCGAGCCCCACAAGCAGCGGCACACAAACCGCTGCCGGTGTTCCAAAACCCGACGAGCCCTCCAAGAAAGACCCGAACAACCAGGCGACCAAAATCACCTGAACGCGGCGGTCGGGCGAAATCTGGGTGAACGAACGCCGCATCGTCTCGAGCGCTCCCCCTGCTTCTAGAGTTCGCAGCAGCAGTATCGCTCCAAAGATGATGTACAGCAGGCCCACAGCAGTCACCAAGCCGCTAATCGAGGCAGCCAGGACTTGCCGCACCGGCACCGACCATACGCCCAACGCCAGCGCAACGACCGTCACGTAAGCGACTGGCATGGCGCGGGACGCGGGCCAGCGCCAACCCAATAGCAGCACACCGACCACCAACACTGGCAAGGCTGCGACCACAGCCAACAACGAAGGCGGCATCAATCACGCTCGCAATGAAAGAAGACGGTGGCGGCCAACTGTAATAGCGGCGAGTGATTGTAACCCAGATCGCCACGCTCGCGTCGAACCGAGTGCGATTCCCTCGACCGGTCGCCGAAGTTCCACGCGCGCCCCTTGCCCGCGCTATTCTCCCATGCGCTACAATGCTCTGCAGACCTCCCTGACGGGAACCAGCCTCCACCCCAAAATAACCGCCTCTGCGAGGAGCCTGCCGTGGTTGTGAGTGGCGAGAAAGATGCAAGATCCGCAGCCTCTCCGGCGGACGCCATCTGTTGGCTGGACGCACCTCGAGATTATCAGATTGCTTTGCACCAAGGCCGATTGGTCTGCCGCAATCCGAAAGGCAAGCAACTCGGTTCGCTACCGAAATGGCTGAAGGAAGATCCGTTGGCCGATCAGTTGCAAGCCCTGGCCAGTTGGCTTGACGAGCGAGCCCTAGAGTGCATGCACACCGTCGAGCGATGGATGCTGCGTTCCTTGGTCGTCCCGCGCGAGGCTCTCCAGGCGGTATGGCCCGATCAGGACTGGCGGCACGCCTTCGAAAATACGGTGATCGCGCCAGCGAACGTCAGCGGCAAAGTCGACCTTGAACGGGCCGGTTTGTTGCGTGAGAGCGACTCCAAACGCGGTTTAGGAATTGTCGACGTCGACGGCGAGAGCCGCTGGCTCACCTCCCCGGCAGTGGCAATTCCACACCCGATCCTCCTCCAAGATTTGGATGATCTGCGGGAATTGGCTGGCGATCTAAATATCACACAAAAAATCGAACAACTTTATCGTCCCGTCTATCATCCCACCAAATCCCAAATGCCGCTGCGGGCGATCAAAGAATACGAAGGAGGCGTTTTCGAACAATTAAACTTCGCCCTCGGAGCGTGTCGTCGACTCGGATATCCGGTCCGCGGTGGATACGCCACATGCCGAATTTGGGAAGGCGAAGAACCGCTCGAAGCCAGATACTATGTCGGGGGCGAATATCCCGAATCGGAAACCGAAACCGGCGAGTTGATCTTCGTGGATGCAAGCCAACGCGCGGTAACCGTCAAAGATGTGGGACCGGTCACCTTCAGCGAAGGGGTGCGGATGGCATCGGCGATCTATGCGAAACGGAAGGTCGAGAAGCAAGAGGAGGACGCAGCATGAGCCAGGCTTTCATCGAACGGCAGTTGGCAGCTGGCGGTTTGGTCGCTCCCGAGGCAAAGTGCGATGGTCAAGCGACCGAAGCAATCGTTGCACGCACCTACAGCTCCAAGATACTCGGCGATCGGGTGGTGATCACCCTCAGCTCCGATCGGCTCGTCCCCGCCGAAGATCTCGCCATGGAGTATCTCGGTCTCGAGGGCCAGTCGATCAGCCCGCCGGTGGCTCGCCAAAGCCGCACGGCCCTCGACTTTGCTCACTGGGCTTTGATCAACCAACCCAAACAGGCCCGCTTTGCGCTGGACCTGGTTAAGCGCATGAAGTCGGCATCGCGGCGGGCCAATTCGAAACCTGGCCACGCCTGGGATATGTATATGGAGATGGCGGATGAACTCAACAAGAGCGTCCGTCATTTCTTACCTCCCTTTTGGGAACAGGTGGCTCGATCATTCAAAGAGATTGGCAATGCGACCTACGCCGGACGCGCGTTCAACAAAGCCCTCGAAGCCGAACGTGTTCACGCTCTGGAGGTCGATCGCGATCATCGTCGAGATGCCGTGCTCGAATTCTCACTCAGCGGATGTCTTTCAAGTAAGGCTTTGACCGAGTATTCCAAAGACCTCTCGTCGCAATTCGATCCTTCGGAGGCCTACGACACGTATAAGGATCTGGTCATCCGCCGCACGTTGGGCGGAATGCCGCCAGCGGCGACGGCGGCAACCGATCTCATCCGCATGGCCAAAGCGGCGAGTGTGGACGTCGACCAGGAGATCGAGTCGGTCCTGGAAGCCGTGATCGATTCTCCCGGCATGCCACGGACGCCCCTGCAGTTCTGGAAATCGGTCAAGAAGCCTGTCGCCCGGATCGTCGCACGCAATCCCTCCTTCGCCGTTTGGCTTTTAGCGCATACCGATCCCCAGCCGAGGTACAGCGACGATAGTCTGGTGTGGCAGTGGATCGATCTTCTGGACGAGTGGAAGGTATTGCCGTGGCTTTCCAAACCGGCAGGTGAGATGCCTACCGACGTGGAGATTCCCGGCGGCCGGGCCGGCTGGATCAGCCGTCTCGTCAGCGTCGAAACCTCACCGCCCAAACGCGTTTTTGAACTGCTTGAGCAGATGGCGGAGGTGCTCCGCGAGGAGGGCGAGCCAATCAAGTTGACCTCGTCTCGGTCTTGGCGACCAGCGATCGATGTCGATGTGCTCGAAACCTGCCTGCAACTCGGTCTGGATGTCGTCACTCCACCGAACAAGGCCGAGCTGAATTTCGATGGTTGGCTTCGAGCAACGGTCGATCACCCGCGGCGAAACTCCCAGCTCGAGCGAGTTACGAAAGAGCCGCGTTATGCGCAGCGGGTCCGCGATAAACTCCCCGAACTCATCGGCTTTCGTGGTGAGGATCATTCGACGCAAGGTTCCTGGGGCCGCAAGCTCTCTCCACGTCGCTCGTTCGAAGAGGCCGCCGCGGGGCATCCCGCTGTCCGCGAAGCGTGGTGGCAGTACCTCGACGCCCAGCTCACCGCCCTAGAAACCGGCGGGCTCGTCGATTTTGAACAGGCCCTGGATCGGCTCCGCGCGTGTGCGGGCGTTCAGACCGCCGCGGAGTTTCCCGACTTCCTGCCGCGACTGCAGGCCATCGATACGACCGCCTGCCTGCAACGCACGCTCGTCGCTGGCGTCTTCGATGAGTACGGCTGGGAAAGCCTCGACCGAGTCGCCGACGAGCACCCCATCCCGCCCTCCTCGCGGCGGCAAGCGGAACTCTTGCACTGGGCTTTCCCCCACGCCGCTTTCTTGAAAGACGACCGCGTGCATGTCGTCTCCCCAGACGGAGCAGCGTCGCCGCGCGAACTCTCACTCAGCGCGCACCAGCAACTGCTGACTCTGTTGCCCTTGGGTGATGACCTCGTCGTCGCCTACAGAGACAACGGGCGATCTTGGAAAACCTTTATTCGGTGGATGAGTCAGCCCAAAGAGGAACACGAGCAGACGCACAGTCTTTATTCTTTTGACGTCCACGCGCTGATCCCCCACGGCGATGGTGGATGGTTCTATGGCAAACGAACGCTACAGCCAGGGGATCCCATTCTTCCCGATGCGGACCGCCGCTGGTTCAGTGACGGTTCGCGATTTTGGCGGATGAAGGAGCGCTACCGCTACACCTGGTTCGATCCTGATCTCTCCGAAGAAGAACCCCGCGCCGCGGTCAGCGAGATCGATCCAGCGACGGGTGAGGAAATGCGTGACAGCGTCCCACCCTTTTTTGAGACCGATCTACCGTCCGGAGCTCGCGTCAACTGGCACCTCTCCTATCTGCTGCCGGTCCCGGAACACGCCGGGGAATTTCCTCTGGGCAGCCGCGACGGGATGATCGGGTATCGCATTGTCCACCGTCGCGACGGAGCGGTCGAAACCATCGGGGTCGACGGCAGAAAGATTCTCTTCGAAGCCGAGATGCAGCCGCCCGATGGGTTTCTCGCCGCCCTCGGGCAAATGAATAAGCCGGCCAGCGAGTCCACTTGGATCATCACCAATGATGGCAAGTTGATCGATGCGGAGACTCGGATCGCGTTCGCCCGGGTCGACGACAACCGCAACAAGTACTATGCGGGACAGCCAGCTCAGCTACCGACACTGTTCTATCACTTGATGCAGATCCGCTCGCCAGAAAGTTCCGAGAAATTGCGGTCCACAACCGCCGAGCATGCTCGCGCTCTGCTGGAGGCGGCGACCGTGGAGCACGAAGCCAAGAAGGAGAAGGCGGATCCAACCAACCCCGATCCCAATCGCGAAGCGGCCCAGTCCGCCGTGCGGCAGTGGCTCGAACAAGCTCCTCCCCGGCTGGTCTCCGGCGTAGCCCGAATCGCACGCGTCGCCGCCGAAGAACAGGCGTCACTGCAAAACCTGCTCAAACGCTTCGAGCCGAAAGAAGACGCGTCGGCAGGCGACGCCGCTTCGGCTGTCGATTTGGCCAACGCCAACCAAGGCTTGCTGCAGCTCGAACTACAGCGATTCCAGGGGCTTCGTCTCTACCCCTCCAGCACCGAGCAAGACGCCACCGCGGCCCACCTCCAAGAGCTCGGCCGTTTCTTTGCCGGCCAGGCGTGCGACGAGAAATTAGCATGCGGTCTGTTTTGGTTTGAACTACTCCGCGATCCAGTCGCCGCCGCATGGCGCTGTTTCTGGAGAACGGGCACGAATGAATCGCTCGGCACGACGGTCTCCGTGCGGCTCAATACCTCGTGGCTCGATGCCTTGCTGCTGCTCGCTTCTACGAAGCTGCTGGATCTACCAGGACGCTACAAGTTTTATCAGTCCCGGCTCTCCTCTGGCGGTAACGCAAAGAAGGGCAGTTTCGCCGATCGCTTGCAAATCGGTCGTCCACTCGCTTTCGTCGAGGGCAGGCAAAGATATGTCGCTTATCGCTTCAGCTCTTATCCCGACGACACCCTGCTCGTGCTCGAGTACGCAGCGGACGGCAAACACCAGCCGCCCAAAAAGCTCACCGTGGAGCAGACGATCGATGTCAAGCAAACCTGGCGGTCGCGTGATATCGAACTATTCGTGAAAGCGGTACGCGCGGTCCAAGAACTGCCACTCCCCACGCCCGAAGAGTTAGACGCCGCGGCTGAGGAATTGAACGTCCATCCGATCACGGTCGCGCTGTCTTATATGGGTGACCTGCGAACGGCCAACTATGGTCAGGAAAAACTCACCAAGGAACTGCGGTCCCACTATGGCTGGAAAGTTAAAGACATCCAGCTCGCAATCTCACAACTTGAAGGTGTGGAACGTCCCGATGCGGTGGGAGCCATCGCCGTGCGGGGCAATCCGGCCGGGGCCCTCGGCGAGAAGCGTCAAGTGTGCTTCAAACGCATGGTGGATGCGTGGAAGGAGAACCGCAAGCACGTCCTGCCGATTCCGCCAGAGGTTGCTAAGGATTTCGAGCAATTTGCAGGTCCTTATCGCCACGTGTCGATGAAAGCTCTTGCTGAATTCATTTCCGATCCGGCCGGCTCGGAGGTCCTTCGTCGCCGCACCGCGGAATTGAAGATCCCCAAACAAACGCGTTACCGGCGCGCGGTCGAGATCGTCTATACGCCGCCCGCCGGCTTCGCTCCCGAACGCGTTTTTCCGAACTTGGATCGCGTGTTGGCGGTGATGAATTACCGGACGCCGGCCGGGGATCCACTGCGGAAACAGATCCCATGCATTGTCGACGAGATCCGCGGCTTTCTTGACGCTCCGGAGACATGGCTTCCCTTCGGCGGTTCAACGACCCACGACGAGGGCACCGTCGTTACGGACGCGGATTCCATCGTTGCCAAGCTCGCCGTTCATGTCGGGGCTCTCGAACAGGATGCGACGGGACTTTATCGAGGCGGGGATGAGTTCATCGCGGTCGCCGTCGAACCGCCCGCGATCGGTATGATGTTCCGATCCTCGCTGCTGAAGGGACCTGCGGAGTTGGAGCGATTGCGGGCGGTCGCAGCCCTGACGATGGAATACGGGACACCCACTGGCGAACGGCTTCCGTGCGCCGATTTCGTATTGCGGATGCGAAGCGACGAGATCATGGAGTTGGCCGACGAGAATCGGCGAGAGGATCGACCGGCGGGACGGTGGGAGCAGGATCCGCGGCTCTCAGCTGCGGAGATTGTTGCCAAGGCCGCAGATCGACTGTCGCTCAGCGAGCCAGCCGCGGCTTTGTACTTGCAAATTCTCGCTCTGCCCGATCCGACCGATCGCCACGTGCGACTTTGGAATGAGTGGTCCGCGAAGCAACACAAGGAAGTGGCGGCCGAATTGCTAGCGGGCGCGCACGTGGTGGAGGCGAAGCGTTCGCGAGCCGGGCGGTCGCTGTTCCTTCCCGGGGGCTGGGAACCGCTGGCCTCACCCAATCTGCCGATCGAGTCGTGGAAGTTGCCTCTGTTCGGCTTCGCTTCGACCGACCGCTTGCGGGGCGGGGGAGCCGAGTTGATCGTTTGCCAGCGATCGCTTCACCGTCAGTTCGTAGCAGCGTGGCAGCGGATTGAAGCGGGCGATCCACCTCAGTACGGCGAAGCGACGATCAAGCGGAAACGGAAGTAATCCATGGCGAAGAAGAAAACGACCTCTGCCTCGGCCCCGGCGATCCAGTTGCCGCCAGCCGAAGCCCGCTACGGCGAAGAGTTGGAGCTGCTCGGCGAGATCGATGCCGCGCCGCGTCCTCCCGGTTGGCGATTGTCGCCACAAGCCGTGGTCGACTTCATCTGCGGAACCGATGGAGAAAAGATCGGGCCGGCGCGTTCGCGAGCGCGGGCCATCGAGCAAAAGTTCGTCGGTCCCCGGCAAGTGATTCAGCGGTGCGTGGTCACCCTTGCCGGCGAGCGGGGATTACTGCTGGTCGGCGAACCGGGAACCGCCAAGTCGATGCTCGGCGAGCTGCTGGCGGTGGCGATCAGCGGCACCAGCAGCCTCGCGATCCAAGGGACCGCCGGTACGACCGAGGACCAAATCCGCTATGGCTGGAACTACGCGATGTTGCTCGATCGCGGTCCGCAGCCCGAGGCCTTGGTTCCCTCGCCGGTGATGCAGGCGATGCGGCGGGGCGCGATCGTGCGGTTTGAAGAAGTCACCCGCTGTCTACCCGAAGTCCAAGACGGCTTGATCTCCATCCTGAGCGAGCGGCGGATGATCATCCCGGAGCTAGCGGGCGAGCACGGGAGCGTGTTCGCGGCCCCAGGCTTCAGCATGATCGCCACGGCCAACCTGCGGGATCGCGGCGTTTCGGAAATGTCGGCCGCGCTCAAACGCCGCTTCAACTTCGAAACGATCGCCCCAATCTCGGATGCGGCTCGCGAAGTTCGGCTCGTGGCTTCGCGGGCCACGGCGATGCTCAGCGGCGGAGAAAAGCCGGCGGCGGTCGACGAGTCTCTGGTCGAGCTGCTGGTCACGGTGTTTCGCGATTTGCGAAGCGGACGCTCCGAGGAAGGATGGCAGGTGCAGCAGCCGAGCACGGTGATGAGCACTGCCGAAGCGGTCGCGGTCACCGCGTCGATCATGCGTGAAGCGGCGTTCTTTCCCTCGGGTTTTGATCCCGTCTCCCGGTTGCCAGGGCATCTACTCGGCGTCGTCATGAAAGATGATCCGAAGGACCGCGAACGGTTGCTCAACTACTGGGATGGAGCGATCAAGCGGCGAGCCGAGAACGGTGGAGCACTGTGGCGACATCTGCAGGACATGCGGAGCGTGATCGAGGGATGAGTGCCGCACGGCTCGCATCGGAGACTTCGGCAGTGGGGCTGCGCGAACTCATCGAACCGCTCGCCGCCTGCCGCGAACCGCTGCTGATCGGTGTCCGCCACCACTCGGCAGCGCTCTCGCGGTCGATGGCGTCCCTCCTCGACGATTTCGCCCCCGAAGCGCTGCTGGTCGAGCTTCCCGCCGACTTGAGCGGCTGGATTGAGTACCTGGCCGATCCGGAGACGGTGGCCCCGGTGGCGATCTCAGCGGTCGATGCCGACGGTCAGCTCGGATTCTATCCGCTCGCCGACTTCTCACCCGAGCTGGCGGCGGTCCGCTGGGCCCGTTCGCGTGGCGTCCCGACAATCGCCTGCGATCTGTCGGTCAGCGCGAAGTGGAAGACAGCCTCAGGCGACGCTCTTCAAGATGCTCCCCACGATGCGCACCCGCTGACCGCGAACGAGCCGCGGCCGGTCGTTGCCGCAGGGCTGCTCGAGGCACTCCTGCGTCGCACCGAAGCTCGCGACTCGGGACAGTTGTGGGAACGGCTGGTCGAGTCGCCGGCGATCATGGCGGCCCCGGAAGCGGTCCGGCAGATGGGGCTGGCGTTTGGCTGGGCGATCCGCTCGAGCACGATCGACGTACCGCTCCGCGACTTAGTCCGCGAAGCCGCCATGCGGGAGTCGATCCGGCAGACGCCACGGCGAAGTGCCGCGATCGTCGGTGCTTTTCACGCGCCCGAGCTGACCGCTGAACGCTTGGCGGAGCGTAGAGAGAGCGACTCGCGACTGCTGGCGTCCCTGACGACCGCTCCGGAAACCGTCGGCGTCTCACTGGTCCCCTACAGCTTCGGCCAGCTCGACGAACGCAGCGGCTACCCGGCGGGGATTCGCGATCCGGTCTGGCACCAGCGAATGGTCGAGGCTGCGTCGGTCGAGCAAATGGACCAAGCGGCGGTGGAACTGGTTGTCGATATCTGCGGCGAGATGCGACGCCGAGGGCATGTCGCAGGGACACCCGACGCGACCGAGATGATCCGCATGATGCGCGACCTGGCGGTGCTGCGCAAGCTGCCCACGCCGGGGCGGAGCGAACTGGTCGAAGCGCTGCAGAGCTGTCTGGCCCAAGGGGAGCTCTTTGGACGGGCTCGCGAAGTCGCTCGATCTGCCGAGCGGGTGCTCGTCGGTCGTCGCAGCGGTCGCGTCTGTGCGAGCACGCCGCGGTGTGGGCTGGCGCTCGCACTCGACGCGTTACTGGCCGAGCTCAAGCTGCCGGGACGGGACGCGGCCGCCGAGGAACCGGGCGAACTGCGACTCGATCCGCTTCGCTCGCCACGCGATCGAGCCCGAGCCGTAGTGCTCCGCCAGCTCGTCGCCGCGGGGATTCCCTACGCCTCGCGGGTCGACTCGGTCGCTCAAGGGGCTCGCGAGAACCTCGGCGAAAGGTGGCAGGTTTCTTGGCAGCAGGGCACCGCGGCAACGATCGAAGCCGTCGCACGGTTCGGGGTCACGCTGCCGCAAGTCGTGGAAGGCGTTCTCCACGGTCGCCGGCGACGGGCCGATGGCTCCGCGGGGGAATCCTTGGGCGACGCTTCAAACGGCGGCGAAATGCTCGCCCCAGCGGTACTCCTTGATCAGCTCGAGATTGCTTCCGAGTGCGGTCTGCAGACGCTCGTCCGTGAGTCGCTCGACGAGCTGAGCCAGTCGTTCCTCAGCACCGCGGGACTTGCCGAACTGGTCGCTGCAGCGACGGTGCTGGGCAGAATCCGCGCCGGGCACCTCCCGGCCTTACCAACCGCCGAAGCAGACGAGTACCCACCGATCGTCCGAGCTTTTTCACTCCCCGATTGGCAGCCTCGCGTGGACGCACTTCTCCGCGCGTCGCTCGACCGACTGGAGGGCCTGCAGGGTTCCGAGCAGACCGAGGATGTCGCGGGAGTTGGCGATCTGACGCAGTGGTTTCTCAGCGATCTGCCTCACCTGCTGGAGAATCGACCCTCCGGCGACCGCGACCGCTCGAGCGAAGCGGCTGCTCCGGAGCGACTGCTGGGTTGGTGTCGAAGGACGCTTCAGCATGGCAGCGACCGCATGCGCGGAGCTTCCGCGGGTGTGTTGGTGCTGTTCGAGGCGATGCCTCGCGACGCGTTCGGCAACCTCCTCGAAGGCTGGTTCGACAGCGGCGTGGACGCCGACGGGCGACGTCGCCTGCGAGGACGACTCGCCGGTGCCGTGCAGCTTCTGATGCCGCGGATGCAAAGCGACGTCGATTGGCTGGCGGGACTTGAAAACCGGCTGGCCCGCTCGAGCGACGGCGAGTTCCTCAAGCGTTTGCCGCCGCTGCGAGGAGCGTTTCATCAGTTCTCTCCGGCCGACCGCGAGCGGCTGCTCGAAGGCCGTTTGCAGGCCTATCAGGAGCGCGGCACCGGGCTCTCGCACTATGCGACCGACATGGCGAGTGACACGGCGACTGCGGGCGACATGGCGACTGCGGGCGACCCGGCCGAGCGAGCGGCAGCGCTTCGGGGATCCGACCTCAGAGGGCGAGAAGCCATCGCTCGGCTGATGCCCACGTATCCACTTCGCCCGAACCGCTCGCCGTCGCCCGCTCCGGCAGAGTTGGGACCGCAGGCGGAAGGTGAGGTGGTGGAACCGACCGGCGGCGAGATTTCGATCGCCGACCGCTGGCGGATGATTCTTGGGCTGCCCCCGCAGAACCGGACTGCAGCGGGCAGGGCGGCCGAGTGTCTCGACGAACTGTATGGTCAGGGACGCGGCGAAGGGGCTCGGAAGGGGATCGCCAACCGTCGCCCCTCGGGCCGCGGCGGCACCGAAGCGCCGGAACCGACGACCGCCGAATGGTCCGACGACTTGGAGAAGCTGTTTGGGGCGGGCATCTGCCAGGAAGTGCTCGGCGAAGCGGCGGCGGGGGGGCGCTCGGCGGCCGTCGACCTGCTCGATCCCGACACGGTGACTCCCTCGATCGAACTGCTACAGCAGGTCCTTTCGCTTGCGGGCGGCTTACCCGAGTCTCGGGCGGAAAAGCTGCGGCGTTTGGCGAAGCGAATCACCCAAGCGTTGGCGGAACAGCTCGCGATCCGAATCCGCCCGGCACTCACTGGGCTCTCGACTCCACGGCCGACGCGGCGCCCGAATCGGAAGCTGAATCTCCCACGAACGATCCGAGACAACTTGGCCAACGTCTACCGACGCTCCGACGGTCGGCCCGCGGTGATCGCAAAACGGCTGATCTTCAACTCGCCGGCTCGCCGCGAAATGGACTGGCACCTGACGTTCGTGGTCGACGTTTCGGGATCGATGGACGCGTCGGTCATCTACAGTGCCTTGTGCGCTGCGATCTTCGCGGAGCTGCAAGCCCTCTCGGTTCGCTTCCTCGCCTTCAGCACTGAAGTGATCGACCTCAGCGACCACGTCGTTGATCCGCTGACGTTGCTGTTGGAAGTGCGAGTCGGCGGAGGCACCCACATTGGTCTGGGGCTGCGGGCCGCGCGGACCCGGATCACCGTTCCCTCGCGGTCGATCGTGGTGCTCGTCTCCGACTTTGAAGAGGGGGTCTCGGTGAACGAGATGCTGGCAGAGATTCGGGCTCTCAGTACCGCGGGCGTGCAGTGCGTGGGGCTGGCGGCGATCGATGACTCGGGAACCGCGCGGTTTCATCAAGGCTATGCCCAGCTGGCCGCCTCGGCGGGAATGTCGGTCGCCGCGGTCAGCCCCGAGCGGTTGGCCCGCTGGGTCGGCGACCAAGTGCGCAGCCGAGCCAGCCAGCAATCCTCGTCCAGCCCCGGGAGCAGCGCTGGCGGCATCGGCGGAGGGATGCTCTGCCCATGACAACGCCGCGCCCTGAAGTCGACGGACTGCTCGTCGCCGAGTTAATCGATTCGGTGCCGGGACGAGTCCGCAAACGCTTGGATCAAAATCCCGACGCCGCATCCGCTTGGCACTGGCAACAGCAGCAAGAGACTTGGCTGATCCAGTGCGAGGAGGAAACGGTCACGCTGCAGACTCAAGACAACCGGATCGTGTCGCGGACCGAGATCGCGTGCTCCTGTTTGTTGTCCCCAAAGTGCTTCCACGTCCTCGCCTGCATCAGCTTGCTCGAGACCGCGTCGGGAGAAGCGGAGGCGGAGACCGGCCGTGGGGAAACCGCACAGCCCGATGGAATGAAAAAGCCCGACGAGCTCAGCGGGGCTGCTGAGGTCGCGATCGCGCCCGAGCTGCGAGAGGCAGCGCGAGCGGCCCAGGCGGCGGTCGCAGCGATGTTGGTCGTCGGGGCTGCGCGAGCTGGGCTGCTGCTCCAGTCGGCGCTGCTCCGCGCCGGCCATTCCTGCCGCTCGTCAGGCTTGATCCAGCTCAGCAATACGGTGCTGCGAATCCACGAAGGAGTGCAGCGGTTGCGGCGTCAAGAAGATACGGCGGACGGAGTCACTTATGCTCAGGATCTCGCCGCCGCCCTGCAGTTGTCGTACGAGGTGCTGCATGCGTCCGCGGTGCCGCAGTGGATGATCGGCCAGCCGCGGCGCGCGTTTCATCCGGTCGCGGTCCGCAAACTCGAAGGGGTCTGCGCTGAGCCGATCCTCACGCTCAGCGGCTATGCCGGAGTCTGCGTTTATCTCCAGGAAGCACAGGACGGGCGGCCGGGTGCTGAACCGCCGCCGCTGTACACGATCAACGAATTACGAACCGGCGAAAGTCAGCTCGTCCAGCAGGCTTACCGCGGTGGGATCGAGCTGGGCACGCTGTCGCTCACCGCGAGCGAACTTTGCCGGCGGAGGTTGTCGGTCCAAGGGCTCACGGCGTCCTCCGACGGGCGGCTCGGTAAAGGACGTTCCACTCGCTGGGCCGCACTCGGTATGTCGGAGCCCCTGCAGCCGTTTCGCACCGGCCGATTTCGGCAACCACTGAGCGAGCAAATCGAACAAGTCTTCGAGCGCGCCCACGCGATCGAGCCGCAGTCGGCTGGTTGGGATCTCGTCGCATTCGAGGCAACCGTGGTCGGGCCTGATGAGGCGGGTTTGCTCGTGCGTGTACCCCAGCTGGACTCGACCTGTCGCCTGCGGATCGCGAACGATGACCCGGAGCTGCGGTATCGCGACAATTTGCAACTCTTGGCCCGCTGCCCCCGCCTGTCGATGCGTTGCCTCGCCAGGTTGAGACTGGACGCCGCCGGCGAGATGGACTTGTTGGCTGTAACCCCAGCCGATCCGGCAGAGGCTGACGATGGTCCTCAGCCGCCGACGTTCAACTTGCCGCCGTCGTGGGATGGGTTGTGCAACCTCGGGCTTGATAAACTACAGCGTCACCACTTGCAAGGAATCGAACGGTGGAGCGACGAAGTGGTCTGGGACAGGGATCCGCGCCAATCCGTCACGGTCGACGATGGCTTAGCCGCTCTCCGCCGCCGCTTGATTGGCGTGGCACTCGGAGGCCTTGATGGGATTCCCCCCATCGGCACCGCCGCCCACCAGCGCGACCTGACTCGATTGCAGAGGCGGTACCAGTCCACCGCGGCTCAACTGGTGGACGACCTAGCCACCGCTGCCGCCGAGCATCGTCAGGCGAAGGTGGCGCGAGGAGTCGCACGCGAACGGGTGTCCGCTCCTTTTCACGAGGTCTATCTCGCTTGCCACATCTACACACGAGAAGCCGCACTCGCCCACCAGCGTTCCCGCTGGACGAATCTGGTCGTTTGACTTCCCACCCCCGCTCAACTGCCTCTCTCATGTCTTCAGCAAGCCGCCTCGGTACTGTTTGCTCGGTCGGTCTCAGCGTCGCGTTGGTGTGCGCCATCGGGTCCACCTCCGTCAACGCCCAGGAGGCCGCGGTGGGTGCGGCGGCTTCGGAGATCCCTTCGGAGTACGACGCAGAGGCACTCGCGCGGCTGGCAAACGAAGCCGAGTCGCAGGGAGACGTTCTCCGCGGGGCCGCGGTCTTCGCCTCCGCCCGCTCGGCTTGTATTTCCTGCCACCGGATCGGAACTCGCGGTGGCACCGTCGGGCCCGACCTGACGACGATCGGAAGCCGTCGCAATCTCGCACAACTCATCGAATCCATCCTATGGCCTCGGCGAACGATTGAACCTGAGTATCTCACCTGGAAAGTCCTCACCGTCGATGGAGAGATTTTCAGTGGGTATAAGATCGATGCGAACGAGGCTGCGTCGCTGCGGCTTCGTGATCCGGCATCCGGGCAAGTGCATGAATTCGCATCCGATAAAATCGAAGCCGAATCCGAAGCTGGGACGTTGATGCCCGACGGACTGGCCGCGGCGCTGGCGCCACAGCAGCAGCTCGACTTGTTCCGCTTTCTCGGTTCGCTCAGCGAAAACTCGGCCTTTGCAAAAGAAATTGACGCGGAGCTTTCTCGAGCACTTACCAGTCACGCGCCGGCAACTTTTCCCTACGATCGCGAGCCGCTGGTTCCCGATCGCTGGCCCCATCATACGCACCCAGTCAATCGCGACCGGCTATATGACTTCTACGCCAAGCAGGCGGAGCATTTCCGTCGCCAGCCTCAACTCCCCATGGTGTTGGCCCCGTTTCCGGGACTCGACGGCGGCCAGCTGGGGCACTGGGGAAACCAAAACGAAGAGACCTGGGCCAGCGACCGCTGGAACGCCACCATCCTGGGACGCGTGCAGGGCGGTGTGTTGCATGTAGAGGGAAAGACAATTCCGCGAGCGGTTGCGGTGCGGCTCGGTGAGCAGGGTGAGTTAGCTGCATGTTTTAATCCCGACACGCTTACCTACGACGCAGTCTGGAGCGGAGGGTTTGTTCGATTCTCCTCGGTTCGCCACGGCTTCATGCATGGTTTGCAGCCGGTGGGGCAACCGGTGCAGCACGAGCGAGGGCAGCCTCCCACCGAGCCTTTCCGCTACCACGGGTTCTATCGATCGGGGGACCGTGTCATCTTTGCCTATCGAATTGGGGAGACGGAATACCTCGATTCACCGTGGGCCGAAGATGGCCGCTTCGATCGGCAAGTCGCGCCCGCGGACCGCCACCCGCTACGACATCGGATCCGCGGAGGACCGTCGCAATGGCCTCAGCTGATGGAGACTCCGGTGACGCTCGGGTCCGGCCAACCTTATGCCATCGATACCATCGAGTTGCCGCACGAGAACCCCTGGAACGCACTTCTGTTCTGTGGAGGGCATGACTTCCTCCCCGACGGCAGCGCGCTAGTCTGCACCATGCAGGGAGATGTCTGGCATGTCGATGGATTTCAATCGACAGCGGAGGACGTTTCCCCGACGGATTCGCCGAGGGTAGCCACGTGGCGGCGGTTCGCTTCGGGACTGCACCACGCACTCGGTTTAGTGGTCCACGGGAACCAGGTCTACGTCCAGTGTCGCGATCAAATTACACAACTGCATGATTTGAACGGCGACGGCGAAGCAGATTTTTATGAGTGCTTTAGCAATGTCTTTGATACATCACCAGCTGGTCACGACTACATCTGTGGTCTTGAGCGTGATGCTGCCGGCAATTTCTATACGGCATCGGGAAACCAGGGGCTGCTCCGCATCTCTCCCGATGGGCGACAGGCGGAGGTGCTCGCTACCGGGTTCCGCAATCCGGATGGGCTAGGCTTGCTGCCCGACGGAACACTGACCGTACCCGCATCGGAAGGCGAGTGGACGCCGGCTTCAATGATCTGCGCGGTGCCTCCACGCACTCGGGCCGCCACCGCAGTCGCTTCCCCGGCTGTTACGCCTCCGCACTTCGGTGCTGGTGGGCCTCGCAACCAAGCACCGCCGGAGTTACCGCTGGTCTACCTCCCGCGCGGATTGGACAACTCCAGCGGCGGCCAGACGTTCGTGACCAGCGATCGGTGGGGACCACTCCAAGACCAACTGCTCCACTTTTCCTTCGGCATGGGGCGACAATTCTTGGTCCTTCGCGACCAAGTGGATTCGCAGTGGCAAGGCGCCGCCGTGCCTCTTCCGGGCGACTTTCTTTCAGGCGTGCATCGAGGACGTTTCTCGCCCCATGATGGGCAACTGTACGTCAGCGGCATGACAGGCTGGGGAACCTACACGCCCGAGGTCGGCTGTTTCCAACGGGTGCGATATACGGGGGGGCAAGTCCAAGTTCCCGTCGCTTTTCATGTTTATGAGAACGGGGTCGCAGTCCGTTTCACTCAACCCCTTGATCGCAAGTTTGCCGAGCAGACGCGAAATCATTTCGCGCAGGCTTGGAACTATCGCTATAGCGCCGCCTACGGCTCGGCGGAGTTTTCCCCCAGCCACCCGGGAGCCCCCGGCCACGATCCTTGGAGAATTGCTTCGGCGCATGTGCTCTCCGACGAAAGAACACTGTTCTTGGAATTGCCCGAGCTTCAACCGGTGAACCAACTCCATCTGCGGCTTCGCATCGATTCCCGAGAGGCACACGATCTGTTCGCCACCGTCCATAAGCTGGATGATCCGTTCGTCGATTTTGAAGGGTACCGCCCGCAGCGGAAAATTGTGGCAGCGCATCCGATCCTATCCGACATGGCGATGCAGACGCGCCGCGTCGCGAACCCGTGGGGTCAAAAAATCGAGGGCGCTCGAAAGATTGAAATCGCCACTGCGGCCAATCTGACTTACTCCACACCGACGCTGCGTGCGAAGTGCAGCGAGGCGATTGAACTCACGCTTCGCAATCCCGACGTGGTTCCCCATAACTGGGCGCTCATCCGACCCGGCACTTTAGAGACCGTCGGTGATTTGGCGAATCGCATGATCGCCGATCCCGAGGCGGTCATCCGCCAATACATTCCGGAGACCGATGACGTCCTGGTTTATACCGACGTCGTGCCACCGGGCGAAGCATTTAGCATCAGTTTTCACGCACCCGCGGAACCCGGCCGATATCCATTCCTGTGCACTTTTCCCGGGCACTGGATGGCGATGAATGGAACGCTGGTCGTGCAGTGAAGGCTTAGATTCCGATCAGCCGGCGGATGGTCTTGCGATCCTCGCGGTAGGCGGCGACGCACTGGTCGATCAGCTCGGGGCGGCGGTGATCGATGTATTCCATGTGCAATGAGACCGGGATGTTTCCGAGCCCCGACGTGCTGAGGGTTTTGAAGAGGCGGTGGCTGACTTGCCCGGTGCCAAACGGGACGTTTTGGGGCTTGCCGTCGAGCCACTGGAAATCTTTCAAGTAGATCGCACCGACATGGGGCCGGATCAAGGCCCAGTCCAGCGGCCAACTCATGCCCGCTTCCACCGTTGCATGACGGACGTCGTAAGCCGCGGCAAGATGTTTAGTGGAAACTTCCGTGAGCATTTGGTGCAGGTCCCACAGCGGGGCGCCAAAGTAACGGTCCCCAGCGTGATTCTGGTACAGCCCGTGGATTCCCAGGGACTGATTGAGTTCGGCCAAGTGTTCGGCTTGATGTGTAAAGGCGTCGAGTTGCGGAAGGATCGGTCGATCGAGATCGTAGCGGTAGTAGCCCATGCGGTAGTGGGTCGCGCCGTGCTCAACCCCGGTTTTGAGCACCGCTTCGGCGTGGGGAGTTTCCACGGAAGTGATTTCGGTCGTCATGATGACGATTCGCCGATCGCGACGAGCGAGTGCTTCGGCCAAGCGAGGCAGCCCCTCGACCACGTCAGCCGGTTCGACTTGTCCGCCCGAGCGGATCGTGGCCTCGATCCCTTCAACATCCATCTCGGCAAGCAAGTCGGCCAAATCGGCTGGCGAAAGCCACTGCAGATGTTTTGCGAATAAGCACAATGGCCCGAGCGGTTGCGGCTTCGTATCCGTGCTGGGGTCGTGCTGAGCTGCTGCGGCTTCGGGCTTGGGAGAGCCACCGAGCGCCGGCCGCATCCAAGCAGCACAGCTCGCGGCGGCCGCTGCCAAAACCGTTCGTCGATCGATCCGCATCGTGAAGGCTCCTTCGCAAGTATCAGGTCGTCAGGTAGGGCGGCATTGGGCAAGCGAGCAGGTCGGCGACACCCCGCAGGAGTTCGGCTTCGCTCGCCTTGACCTCTCCATCGGCGCAGACGCATTCGGCACACGCGGCGAGGATTCGCTCGCGATGCCGCGTCGTGACCGTCGCCAGCTTCCGCACGGCGGAGTCGAGCCGCGTCAGAGTGCACGCGGATTTTGGCAACCACTCGGGACGCGCATCGGAGACGAGCCGTGCTCCGATGGCGAAGGCGGCTTTCGACTCAGCTTCGGAATGTCCGACATGGGCCAACGACGAAAGGAGCAGCGAACACTCTTCACCGAGCCGACCGATGGCGTAGTAGTCGTAGCGAATCGCCGGGAGCGTCTTAAACTGGCTTTGCAGGTGCCGCATGAGGACTTGGGAAAGGGTCCATTCGAACAGATCCATGCGTTCGTCGGCGGCGATCAAGGCGAGAACCGCTCGATCGAACGTGCGGTATTGACCATCGGTCATCGACCGCAGAGCGGGCAGCGAGAGATCGATCAGCGGCAAGCGGACGAGGCTATCGAGCTCGCCCAGCGCCGCGAACCACCGCTCGGTCCATCTCACGATCGCTCCCCCGGCGGTATGCTTCAGCGTGGCGAGTTGTTTATCGCGTATCGCTCGGTCGCGATCGAGCAGCAGGGCGAACACGACCGCTTGCGCCTCGTAGGGCTCATGGACCGCCGCCCGGAGCGGATCAGGAATCCGGCTGAGCAGTTCCGCGGCTTGGCGGCGATGGGCTTCGGCGGGCGAACCGATCCGCTCCGCCGCGTTCCTCACCTCCGCCGCGGCAAAGACAGCCTCCGGCGGAAACGACTGCCCCCAATCGCCTGGCCCTCCCGCTTCCGCCTCGCCTCCAACCGCTGCCCATTCACCCGAGGAGGGATGCGCGGGAAAGGAACGACCAGCGGAGGGAACCGCAGATTCGGCCAGCGAAGCCGCTTGCTGCTCGGCTTTGCGGGCAGCGCGGCGGCGTTTGGACAGCGGTTCGACGGGAGGATAAACCCCATCCCAAGCGGGATCGATGGCTTTGATCCGCGCGGCCAGAGGCGGGTGAGTGGCCATCAGTTGGCTGTAACCCTCGGCCACGCCCTGCGCGAAAAACAGATGGCTCGCCTCGGGAGCCCGCGGTGCCTGCAGAAGCGAACCTCGCGTGAGCCCGCCGATGATCTTCAACGCTCCGCTGAGACCGCCCGGGTTGCGTGTGAACTGGACGGCCGAAGCGTCGGCAAGGAATTCCCGCTGCCGCGAGACGGCTGCCCGAATCAGGCTGCCAAAGAACACGCCGATCGATCCGAGCACGATCAGGGCGATGGCAACCAGGAGCAGGATGAGGATGCCGCTGCCCCCTTTCTTATTATCGGAACTCGACCGGCGACTCGAACTGCCGGCGCCATAGCCGACCATCCGAAACAGAATTTGGCCCAGCGTCCCGAGCAGCAGGATTCCATGCAGGATGCCGATCAAGCGGATGCTGATCCGCATGTCGCCGTTGAGGATGTGGCTGAACTCGTGGGCGACGACGCCTTGCAGCTGATCACGGGTGAGCGACTGGACGCAACCGCGGGTGATCCCGACGACGGCGTCGCTCGGAGCATAGCCCGCCGCAAACGCATTGATTCCGTCCTCGTCCTCGAGCAGAAAGACAGGAGGAACGGGCGTCCCGGAAGCGATTGCCATCTCCTCCACCACGTTCAACAACCGCCGGTGATCGGGATCCGACGCGTTGGGATACAGCCGGCTGCCTCCCAGACCTTCGGCAACTCCGCTGCCGCCTCCGTGGCGAAGCGAGACGATTTTGAACAAGCTGCCGCCGGCGATCACCAGCAGCGTGAGCACGCCGGCAGCGATCGGCAGCTCCCATGGAAACGGCTCGGTCCGGCCTGCGAGCGGGTTTTGCTCCCAGCCCCCTTCGCTTCCCGCGAAGTCATACTCGCCCGACCAGTAGAGCGCCGCGGCGGTCAACCCACCTGCTGCCGTGACGAGCGAGACCACAGCCAGGGCGAACAGCACGATCAACCGCGTCGTGTTCGATCGGGCGCGGCTCTGGCGTTCAAAAAAGTCGGTCGCCATTAACGGAAGGAAACCGTCGGGGGTTCCGCCAATTTTTCCGAGTCGAATTGCAGCAGCGCTCGATCCTCGCTGTGCCCGGCCATCTTGGCGACGATGACCGGCGGAAACGTCTGTTTGTACGTGTTGTAGGCCGTCACCGAATCGTTATAGCCTTGGCGGGCAAAGCTGATCCGGTTCTCGGTCGACGTCAGCTCTTCGGTCAGCTGCAGCATGTTCTGGTTGGCCTTCAAGTCCGGATAGGCTTCGGCCACGGCGAATAAGCGACCGAGCGCGCCGCCGAGTCCGCTTTCGGCCGATGCCAATCGCTGCATGGCCGCCGGATCGTTGAGATGCCCAGCCGCCTCCTTCAGCCCGCCGACGGCTTGGTTCCGCGCGGCGATGACCGCTTCGAGCGTTTCTCGTTCGTGAGACAGATAGCCTTTGGCGGTCTCGACCAAGTTGGGAATCAAATCGTGCCGCCGGCGAAGCTGGACTTCGATCTGGGAAAACGCGTTGTCGACGCGATTGCGAAGCGTCACCAAGTGGTTGTAGACGCTCACCCCGTACGCGACGAACAGCAGGCCCAGCAGGACGACGATCCCGAGCACGAGCAGAAGCCCGCCTGACATGGAGTACGACATCGCGATCCTTTCTCTCGATTGGGGGGAGCAGTGGTGGTCGGCTGCGTAGAGTTTACAAAATTCCGGTGCCCGGCGGGCGAGCCCGGACATTGCACCAGCCGCCGGGCGCTAGCTGGACAGCGCCACTTTCTCACGCTGAATTGCCATAAAGTCAGCAGTGCCCAGCAGTTGGCTACCAAGTCGTTTAACGGCAAGCCGAAGG
>NZ_WRPR01000088.1 GCF_010367455.1 Candidatus Laterigemmans baculatus
GTTTTAAAAAGCAGTCGCCTTCGGCTTGCCGTTAAACGATTTTTCTGCGAGCCGTCCCGCTCCGAACCAATCCAAAGTGGCGCTGTCCAGCTAGGCCCGGTCAGAAAATCCGCAACGACACCCTCCCGGCGGGAGGGTGATGTCTTTGGCGGAACAGCGTCAACTCATTTACGAGAAAGTTTTCACCATCCCAGCCCGACCTTCCCGGGCGGAGCGGGTGACGTAGGGGCGGGAGCCTGAATTCGCTGTGAGCGGCGTCGGAATGGGTTACCTTGGAGGCTGTCGGAATGCTTGTTTTCCGCCGCTACCCATCGGCAGTCGAGGGCCTCTGTGAAGCCGCGAATCATCTCCGCGATCGGTCGTTTGAACGTCTGGATCGGGGCCGCAGTGTGGACGACGCTGCTGCCCGTCTGGGCGAGCGCGGGCACGGCCGCCGAACCCGCCTCGAGCAAACCGGCCGCTGCGAGTCGTGAGGGAGAAGGGGCCGAAGGGTCGATCGATTTCAACCGCGACATTCGGCCCTTGCTCTCGAATCGCTGCGCCGCTTGCCACGGCCCGGATGAGAACGAGCGCCAAGCCGGACTGCGGCTCGATACCCGCCAAGGGGCGATCGAGGATTTGGGGGGCTACGCGGCGATAGCGCCGGGGGATCCCGAGGCGAGCGAACTCGTCGTGCGAATCACCACCGAGGACTCCGACTTGCGGATGCCGCCCGCGGGCAAAGGCGAACCGTTCAGCGATGCGGAGATTGCGCTGCTCAAGCAGTGGATCGCCGAGGGAGCCGAATACGCTCAGCACTGGTCCTACATCCGCCCGGTCCGGCCCGCGTTGCCCCAGGTCCAGCAGCAGGAGTGGCCTCGGAATGCGATCGACTCGTTTGTCTTGGCGAGGCTCGAGGCCGTAGGGCTCGAGCCCTCCCCCGAAGCCGACCGCGCGGTGCTAGCGAGGCGGGTGGCCCTCGACTTGACCGGATTGCCGCCGAGCTGGGAGGAGGCGCAACGATTCATCCACGATCCCCGCCCCGACGCCTACGAACGGTTTGTCGACGCCCAGCTTGCGAAGCCGGCGATGGGGGAACGCTGGGCTCGCGTCTGGCTGGATCTAGCTCGCTACGCCGATTCGGCCGGGTACGCCGACGACCCGGCGCGAACGATCTGGGCTTATCGCGATTACGTTATCCGCTCGCTGAACGAGAACAAACCGTTCGACCAATTCACGATCGAACAAATCGCCGGCGACCTGCTGGAGAATCCCAGCGAAGAGCAGCTCGTCGCGACCGCCTTCCATCGCAACACGATGACCAACAGCGAAGGGGGAACCAACGATGAGCAGTTTCGCAATGAAGCCGTGGTCGATCGAGTCAACACCACGATGGCGGTGTGGATGGGAACGACGATGGCCTGCGCCCAGTGCCATACCCATAAGTACGATCCGCTGACCCAGGAAGAATACTTTCAGCTCTTCGCGATCTTCAACCAATCCGCAGACGCCGACCTCCGCGACGAGTCTCCGCTGCATGAGGTCTGGAGCAAGGAGCCAACGCGACAGCGAAATGAGCTGGCCGCTCAGATCGCGGAGCTCAAGAAGCAGCTCGAGGCGGAGCCCGACGAGGCAGGCAAAACGCAGCTGGAGGCTCTCGAAAAACAGCTCGCGGCGATCGAGCCGACGACGACCGTTCCGGTGATGCGGGAATTGCCTACCGACCAGCAGCGGGTCACAAAAATCCAGCTCCGAGGGAACTACCAAAGCACCGGTGCGGAGGTCGAAGCAGGAGTCCCGGCCGCCTTCCATCCGTTTCCCGACGGCATGCCGCGGAATCGTTTGGGGCTCGCCCACTGGCTCGTCGACCCCCACAATCCGCTCACGCCCCGCACGATCGCCAACCGTCACTGGGAGCAAATTTTTGGCGTCGGGATCGTCGAGACGAGTGAGGAATTTGGTTCCCAGGGCGAGCTCCCCTCGCATCCCGAATTGCTCGACTGGCTGGCCGTGGAGGTGGTCGAAAGCGGCTGGGATCTGAAACGCTTGCTGCGATTGCTGGTCACCTCGGCGACGTACCGCCAGCAATCGGTGGTGACGCCGGAGATGCTCGAAAGGGATCCGCAAAACCGGCTCCTCGCCCGTGGACCGCGGTACCGGATTTCCGCCGAGATCGTTCGCGACCAAGCACTGTTCGTCAGCGGTCTGCTGAGCAGCAAGATGCTCGGACCGCCGGTGCGGCCGCCGCAGCCGGAGTTGGGACTCAAAGCGGCATTCGGCTCGGCGACCGACTGGAAGCCGAGCGAGGGAGCCGACCGCTATCGCCGTGGGATCTACACGACTTGGCGACGGTCCAATCCGTATCCTTCGATGATCACCTTCGACGCACCCAACCGCGAAGTTTGTTTGGTGCGGCGGATGCGGACAAACACTCCGCTGCAAGCACTCGTGACGTTGAACGATCCGGTCTACGTCGAAGCGGCTCAGTCGCTCGCCCGGCGGATGGCCGCCGCCGAGACGCTCGAGGAGAGGATCGCGTTTGGGGTGCGGCAGTGCCTGATCCGTGAACCTCGCGAGGAGGAACTCGAGCGGCTCAGTCAGTTGTATCGGGACGTCCACAAGGAGCTGGCCGCGGCCCCCGGAGCGGCTCGCCAATTGGCCGAAGAGCCGCTCGGCCCGCTGCCGAAGGAGCTCGATCCGGTGGACATGGCAGCCCTAACCGTCGTGGCCAACGCGCTGCTGAATTTGGATGAGATGCTGATGCCGAGGTAAGCCGGGCCAAGGGGACGGAACGGAAAGAGGGGCCACGGAAGGACACGGAAGGGCACGGAATGGGGACCACGGACCGGGAGAGGAGAGGGGCCACGGACGGACACGGAAGAGCACGGAACGGGGGGAGGCAGAGGCACGGATAATCGTGCTCGTGCTCAGCGAAGCGGTGCTCGTGCTCGTAATCGGTTGTCAGGTTTCAGGGAGACGGAACAACCACGAATGACACGAATCACACGAATGGATGCGCGGAGGATGAGGGACCGCGGATAACGCGGAGAACGCGGATAGGGATTTGAGATTTGATTTTAAGTATCAGATCTCCTGTTTCAGATTCTACTGGCTACTGGCTACTGGCCACCGGCTACCGGCCACCGGCCACCGGCTACCGGCTACCGGCTACCGGCTACCGGCTACCGGCTACCGGCTACCGGCTACCGGCTACCGGCTACCGGCCTTCGGCTTGCTGTTATGCGCTTTTGTTGCAGTCTTACTTTTTGGTCTTGCTATGTCTGACGACCCTCGCATTGAACGCTTGCAGCTGAATACGCGGCGTCACTTTTTGCGGCACTCGACCGCCGGGATTGGTGGCATCGCGCTCAATGCCCTGCTGATGCGCGACGGCTGTGCGGCACCTGCAAGCGGGGCTGAGCGCAGTGGTCCTGAGCGCATGGGGGCGGGGGCGAATCCGCTCGCGCCCAAGCAGCCACCGCTGCCGGCTCGGGCCAAGCGGGTGATTTATTTGCACATGACCGGTTCGCCGCCGAACCTGGATATGTTCGACTACAAGCCCGAGCTGGCGCGGCTCGATGGGACCGATTGTCCCGACCAGTTTTTGCGGGGCCGTGAGTTTGCCTTTACGACCGGCACACCCAAGCTGCTCGGATCGCCGCGGAAGTGGCAGCAGGTCGGCCAAGCGGGGATGTGGATGTCCGATGCCATTCCCAACTTCCACCGCGTCGCCGATGAGATGTGCGTGATCCATGGCATGCACACCGACCAGTTCAACCACGCTCCGGCGGAACTGCTGCTGCTGACCGGTTCGCCGCGCTCGGGTCGTCCCTCGATGGGCGCTTGGACCAGCTACGGGCTGGGCAGCGAGAACGAAAATCTGCCGGGCTTTGTCGTCTTGATCTCCAGCGGCGTGCAGCCCAACGGGGGCAACAACTCGTTCGGTAGCGGCTTCCTCCCCTCGGTTTACCAGGGCGTCCAGTGCCGCTCTCAGGGCGACCCGGTCCTCTACTCTTCCGATCCCGCCGGGATGTCACGCCACAGCCGGCGGATGTCGCTCGACGCGATCCGCGACCTGAATCAGTTGCAAGCCGAGGAGATGGGGCATCCGGAAACGCTGACCCGAATCTCGCAGTACGAGTTGGCTTATCGGATGCAGACCGCGGTTCCCGAGGTGATGGACATTTCGCAGGAGTCGCAGAAGACGCTGGAGGCTTATGGTGCGGAGCCCGGCGGTTCGAGTTTCGCGAATAACTGCCTGCTCGCCCGGCGGCTGAGCGAAGCGGGGGTGCGGTTCATCCAGCTGTTCGATTGGGGCTGGGATTACCACGGGACGAGCGAAGGGAGCGGATTGACCGACGGGCTGACCGAGAAATGTGCGACGATGGACAAACCGGTCGCCGCGCTGATCAACGACCTCAAGCAGCGAGGATTGCTCGAAGAGACGCTGATCATTTGGGGCGGCGAATTCGGTCGCACGCCGTTCCGCGAAGGTCGCACGGCGGCGAGCAAGATTCTCGGCCGCGATCACTACCCCGATGCATTCACGATGTGGATGGCCGGCGGAGGCGTCAAAGGTGGCTTTGAGTACGGGGCGTCGGATGAACTCGGCTTCAGCGTGGCCGAGAACCCGGTCCACGTGCACGATCTGCAGGCGACGATCTTACACCTGCTCGGCTTCGATCACACGCAGCTGACCTATCGCTTCCAAGGCCGCGATTACCGTTTGACCGACGTCCACGGCGAAGTGGTCGAGCCGTTGTTGGCATGAACCATACGCGGCGAAAGTGTCAGCGGCCGCACAGTCAGCCGCCACGCGCTAGCGTCCGGTTCTTGCGGCGTTTTCGAGAACCGGGGGCTAGCGCCCGGCGGCTGATGAATAATCCGGGCTAGCGCCCGGCGGCTGATGGCATGAATGAGGACCGGTCGTCGGATCAAGCCAAGCCCGTCAGTGGGCCGTCGCCGCAGAAGTCGGGGTTGCCGAAGGTTTTCAGCTCGTGGCCAAAGGCGTGGGCGAGCGTGAGCAGCAGTCGGTTGTGGTGCACGTGGGGATGGTCGAGGAAGCGGCCCGTTCGGAAGCCGAGCCCGCCGCCGACCATCACGCAGGGCAGATCGTTCATCGTGTGATTGTTGCCCTTGCCGAGCTCGTTGCTCCAGAGCACCACGGTGTTGTCGAGCAGGCTGCCATCGCCGCCGGGCTCGGGCGTCTCGGCCAGTCGCTTGGCGAGATAGGCGACTTGTTCACAGTACCAGTGGTTGATCTGCGTCAGCTTTTGCTGGGCTTCTTCGTTGCTGTCGGGCTCGTGCGAAAGCCCGTGGTGCGGATCGTCGAAGCCCAACCATTTAAGCCGCGATTGGCTCGTCGCCCGCGAGAACTGCAGCGTCGCGACGCGGGCGTAATCGGCGGTGAGGCTGTGGACGAGCAGATCGATCTGCATCCGGCTGATCCGCGGAATATCGTCGGCCGGTACCCCGGGTTGGATTTCGGGAGTTTTGAGCACTTCCGCGTTTTCGCTGCTGGCCGCTTGAAGTTCGCGTTCCATGTCGCGGATCAGGCTGGCATGCCGCTCGAGCAGTTGTCGATCCTCGGAGCTGACCGCCTGTTGGAGCTTTTCAAAATCCGCGCTCACGTCGTCCAGCACGCTGCCGATCAGCTGCTGATTCTTCACCTGCCCGTACAGCTTGGAGAACATCTGGTACGGGTCGCTGATCGGCGTGACCGGCTCGTTCGCCCCCAGATACGACATCCGCGTCCAGACGTTCGCGGTCTCCGGCACATCGACGCCGAACTCGAGCGAGCCAAAACGAGTTCGAGTCTCGGGATTAGCCTGGAGGTATTTCCGCAGCTCCTGGTCGATCGAGATCCCGCTCGACCATCCCGCTCCAGCGCCGGAACCACCTTGCTGGTTCCCTGGGAGAAGTTCGGTTCCGGTCAGCAGGCAGCCGATCCCCCGCATATGGGCGCTGCCGGCGCCGCGAACCTTGTCGCAGATTCCTTTGACGATCAGAGTCTGGTCGCGGAACGGCTCGAGCGGTTTGAGGCTCTCTTTGAACTCGAAGTCCGCGCCTTCGCTCTCCGGCCAGAAATTCCAGGGGACGACGCCGTTGGGGCTGAAGACGATGATCAGCCGTTGCTTGCGAGCCTGGGCACCGGCGGCGGCTGGTAGGGGGCTGCCGAGACTCGGTAGATTGCCGAGCAGCGGGAGGGCGGCCGCACCGATTCCGAGTTGACGAAACAGTTCGCGGCGGCTGGTTTTCTGCGGCATCTCTCGAACTCCAAGGCGGGGGACGCAGGTGGGGGAGTTTCGCGGCGGAGGGGAGTTGTGCGGCGGGAGTGGAACTTTTCGAGCCTAGTGCCTTTGGAAACCAGCCGCAATGTGCGCGTCTGGTTTTCATGGCGTTTTTCGGGAGCCGCGGCTAGCGCTTTCAGAAAACCGTGAGCCGACGGCGCTAGCCGCGGGTTCTGTGGTGCCGCCGAATGGATCGAACTCGTCATCCAACGCCGCCGCAATGCAGCGCTTACCTGGGTGCAGACCGGATTCGGCCCGAGGCTAGCGCCTACGGCTCAAGAAGATCTGGCCCACCGCTGCGTCACGGGCCGGGTGGGGGTGGCAGGTTGAGCGGGGCGGGTTGCCGCTGGGCGGCCGCCAGGCGATGCAACAGCTGCCGCACGCGGTGGAACTCGGCTCGCTGCCCCAGGCTGGCGTAGCGCGGGTTGGCGGCGACCGCGTCGTAGCGCGCGATGACTTGCTCGAGACGGGCTCCGCTGGTCTCCGCTCGGTCGGCTTGCAGCACGCTGCTGGGGATCTGCAGGTACCCCTTCCACTGGGCATCGAGCAGCGGATCGAGCTCCGCCGCGGCTTCGGCCAATTGGGGAAGGAGCGTCGCGGCCGTTTCGACCGGAGCGGCGGTAGCGGCGGTAGCGGCGGGAGCTTGCTGGACGCGGGGGAGCGAAGCCCCGGCGGCCGCGGTTCCCGGGAGTGCCGGCTGGTTGGGCGCCATCGGCTGCCCGCCCCCGGCCAGCGAGCGATGGGCCAGTGAGCGATGGGCTGGGGCGGGAGTCCCGAGCGGCGTCCCGAGGGCTGCGGAACCGTCGAGCGGCGGCCCGGCAGGCTCCAGCCGCGGCGGTCCACCGGCGCTGGGGGCGGGGACGGCGAAGGGGCGGAGCTGGTCGAGCAACTCCAGGGCCGTGGCGGGCAGAGTTGGCGGCGGAGCGGTGGCGTAGTAGTTGTTGGTTGCGACCGGGTCCATCTGCAGCGAAGAGCCGTCGAGCGAGACCCCGGCAAACAGTCCTCGGCTTCGCGAGTACGAATAGATCTCGGCTTCGAGAGGGAGGTCGGTCGCTGCCGAGACGCGGCGGCCGACGGGGCCAGCGGCGGCGGAGGCGTCAACGCCGACGGTGATCTTGCCCTGCAACAGGCTGTGGACGCTTCCTCGCGAAGAAAAGATGAGGACCAGGTCGGTGGCTTGAATGCCTGCTTGCCAACCGACGCTGCCGCCGGTCAGCGTCACGAACTGCGGCGGTTGCCAAGCCCCCGTTTCGTCTTTGACCAAAACCACGCCGCGGCCCCGTTGCAGGCCGACGACGAACGCCCCCCGCATCATGCCGGGAACGATCGCGACCGCCTCGGCCGAGGTCAACAGGTTGTGGGGAATCTGAGCCACCCGGACCGTGTTGAGTTCCCGGAGCACCATCGTCGCTTGGGTGACGGTTTGCGGTTCCGAGGCCAGCGGGCCGAACAGTTGTGCGTGAGCCGGAGTCGCCGCTAGCAGAACGACACCGCAGCAAAGGGCCCTGCCGAGAGTGGTCCTGCCGAGAGTGGTCCAGCCGAGAGCCAAGGCGGCTAGGGAATTCCGCCCCAAGACAGTACCCATCCGGCACTCCGTTGACTGATGAGAAAAAAAGTATGTCAGCCTTTCCAGCCTGACCGCGACGGAGTCAGCCTGGAAAGGCTGACGTACGGGGCTGACATAGGGACGGTACGCCTTTGGGCTTCGGGGGGCAACCCAAAGCTGGCGGCGGGGCGAATTTGGGCCGTCGATCGCTCACCGGCCTCAGCGAGTCATTAGCATGGTGGCTGCAATGGCACGCGGTCGGCTCCCCAGAGTGCGGGCTCTGGCGACTGCGTTCTGCTCACTACCGCTCTACCCACGAGGTTCGCTGCCGTGCGTTACTCAGTCGTCTGTCTGCTGCTTGTGGCGGCTCTTGGAGCCCCGCTTCCTGGAAATGCCGCGGAACCTGCGCTACGAGCGGGCGCGGTGGCCAAGAAGATCAATCCGCCGCTCGGGGGAGAGATCATTGGCGGCTTTCTCCCGATTCCGGCGAAGGAGATCCACGACGATCTGCACGCTCGCTGCTTGGTCCTGGACGATGGCGACACGAAGGTTGCCCTGGTCGTGTGCGACCTGTTGGGGATCAATCGCACGGTCAGCCAGGAAGCTCGGCGGCAGATCGAAGAGAAGACGGGCATCCCCGCTTCGCACGTGATGATTTCGGCAACCCATACCCACTCGGCGACCAGCGCCTTGGGCGACCGCTTTGACTATCAGGCACCGCTCGACGAGTACCAGCGGTTCGTCGCGGACCAGATCGCCGCGGGGGTCGCGGAGGCTCACGAGCAACTCCGTCCGGCCGAGCTGGCGTTCGGGACTGCCGAGGCGCCTGAGCACGTGTTCAACCGCCGCTGGTTCATGCGGCCGGGAACGGTTCCCACGAACCCGTTTGGGAGCAACGCGGACCGGGTCAAGATGAACCCGCCGGCCGGAAGTGCGAACTTGGTCGAGCCGGCCGGGCCGACCGATCCGACGATTTCTTTCTTGGCGGTTCGCGAGCCGGGCGGGGAGCCGATCGGGCTGTTCGCTGCGTATTCGCTGCACTACGTCGGCGGCGTGGGGAGCGGCCACGTGTCGGCCGATTACTACGGTATGTTCTGTGACTCTCTGACGCGGCTGATGCAGGCGGAGAAGCAGGAGCCGGCGTTCGTGCCGATGATGGCCAACGGCACCAGCGGCGACATCAACAACATCAACTTCCGCGAGCCGCGGCCCCGCAAGGAGCCGTACGAGCAGATGAGGTATGTCGCCGACGATTGTGCGGCCCGCGTTCACGAGGCGCTTCAGGATCTGGAGTACCGTCGCGACCTGACGCTCGAGGCCCAGTACCGCGAGCCCAAACTCGCCTTTCGGCACCCCGACGCCGAGCTCCGGCAGTGGGCCGAGAAACTGCTCGCCGAACCGGTCGAGGAATCGCGGCGAGCGAACCTGCCGCGGATCTACGCCGAGCGGACGCTGGGAATGGCCAAGTATCCCAAGACGGGCGAAGTGCCGCTGCAGTTGCTGCGGATCGGCGACGTGTGCATCGGCACGATGCCCACCGAAGTCTTCTGTGAGATCGGCTTGGAGTTCAAAGAGCGAAGCCCGATCAAGCCCGCCTTCCTCGTCTCCTTGGCGCACGGCTATCTCGGCTATCTGCCGACGCCTCGCCAGCACCGGCTCGGTGGCTACGAAACTTGGCTCGGAACCAACCGGCTGGAGACGACCGCCTCGGACAAAATGCTCGACCAGCTCGTCGAGATGGCCGAGAAGGTGAAAACCGGACGCTAGTCCAGTGCCATCGATTTTTGAGCCGCAAGGCGCTAGCCGCGGGTTCCGCTGCGCTGCCGAACGGATCGAGTTCGTCTTTAACCGCCGCTGCAGCGCAACGTTCTGCTGCAGCACGGACCGGACGAGGCCCGAGGCTAGCGCCTACGGCTCAACAGACACGCGAAAGCCCCTACCGCGTGGCGGCTGCGGGGAGAGCGTCTTTCTTGTCCTTTGATTCCTTGGCGTCTTTCGACTCTTTCCCGTCTTTGGACTCTTTCTCCTCTCGAGGGTTGATCACTTCCGGGAGTGGTTTGCCGGCGGGGATCAGCTTCATCGACACTGAGTTGACGCAGTGCCGGGTGTTCTTCTTCGTCAGCTGCTCGCCGAAAAAGACGTGCCCCAGGTGGCCGCCGCAGTTGTGGCAGACGATCTCGGTGCGAATCCCGTCGGCGTCCAGGTGGCGGTCGACGGCTCCCGGAATCTCGTCGTCGAAGGAGGGCCAGCCGCAGCCGCTATGGAATTTGTCCTCGGACTTGTACAGCGGCGCGTTGCAGCGACGGCAGATGTAGGTTCCGGCGTCCTCGGTGTCGGTGTACTTGCCGGTGAAAGCCCGTTCGGTCCCTTTGTGGAGGATCACCCAGGCTTCGAAACGGTTGAGCCGATTGTAGGAAGCCTTCTTGTCGGACGGGGCCTTCTTCTCGGAATCGCCCAGCTCCGTTTTTTTCGCCGTCGTCGACTCTTCGGCTTTTTCGGCGGCTTTTTCGGTGGCTTCTTCGGCCGTGGCTTCCGTCGCTTCGCTTGTTGGAGGTGCGGCGGTGAGCGGTCCTGGCATGGCGGTCAGCCCCAGGGCCGCGGCGGTGAGCAGAAGGAGGGAGAGTGTCCGTTTCATTCGAGGGCTCCGGGTGAGAGGGCGAAGGGGTCTGGTTCCATTCTAGACAACCGCTTCCGACGACGTTGAGTGCAGTCGGGGACGTTGAGTGCAGTCGGGGACGTTGAGTGCAGTCGGGGGCGTTGAGTGCAGTCGGGGGCGTTGAGTGCAGTCGGGGGCGAGCGGGCGAGTTACCCTAAGGAGCGGCTGCGGAGCCGCTACTGGTAATTCGCAGGCCAGCCGGTTCGGTTCATTTCATCCTCGATGCGAACGGTCTGACTCCGATGCCCTCCCCCCTACCCTCGCTTCGCCTGGCGACGCTTCCACTTCTTTGCACCCTCGGGTTTGCGGCGTTTCCGCTCGCGGTGTCGGCGGCCGACATCACCGCGGAGCTGCAAGCGGCGATCGATTCCGGTGCGGGGCTGGTGGAGGTGCCACCGGGCCAGCACGAGCTGAGTCGGACGCTGCGAGTCGATCTGGCAAAGCATGGCCGCACGGTGATCCGCGGCCGGGGAGCGAGCCGCTTGGTGATGACCGCCGCTGGGCCGGCGATCGAGATCGTGGGCACCCACGCGGGAACCGCTGCGCCGCAGACGGTCAAGCCGCAGGTCTGGGAGAAGGAAAACGCGCCGCGGATCGAGGATCTGGAGATCGTCGGCGAGCATCCCGAAGCGGACGGAATTCGCCTGATCGGTACGATGCAGCCGACGCTCCGCGATCTGGTGATCCGCCGGGTCCGGCATGCGATCCATCTCGTAGAGCGGAATCGCAACGTCCTGATCTCCGACTGCCACTTGTATGAGAACCGCGGCGCGGGTGTTTTCTACGACGCGGTTAATCTGCACCAGTCGAACATCGTCGGCTGCCACATCAGTTACAACGCGGCTGGCGGCGTCGTGATCCGCGGCGGGGACGTCCGCAACGTGCACATCACCGGATGCGATATCGAAGGCAATATGGGAGGTGCGGACAGCGAGCCGACCGCCAACGTGGTGCTCGACAGCCGCGGCGGATCGATCGGCGAGGTAGCGATCACCGGCTGCACCATCCAGCACACGCACGACGCTCCGGGATCGGCGAACATCCGCATCGATGGCGACAGCCAAGCCGTCCGTCACACCGAGGAGCGGCGGCATGGCAACATCACGATCTCCGGCAACGTTTTGTCGGACGTGCAGATCAACGTGCATCTGCGGAACACCCGCGGCGTCACGCTCGCCGGCAATACCGCTTGGAAAGGTTTTGAGCACAATCTGCTGGTCGAGAACTGCGACTCGGTCGCCGTGGCCGGGAACGTCTTTGACCGCAACCCGCGGTACCACTACGGCGACGGCGGCGATGCCAACCTGGGGCTGAAGTTCGTCGGCTGTCGCGGCTGCAGCCTGTCGGGAAATGTGATCCACGGCTCCGGCCGCGAGGTGCCTCCGCTGTGGCTGGTCGAGTGCGAGGAGATGATCGTCAGCGGCGGGTCGATCACCGAGTTCGGCGAGCTCGCGGTGCTCTGGGAGCAAGTCCGCAACTCGCGGCTGAGCGACTGCCTAATTCGCGGCGGCCAAGGGGACCGGGGCGCGGCGATCCGAGACCGCGACGGCGAGGGCAATGTGATCGAGGCGGCTGGAGCGGGTGACGATGCGGTTTTCTGACAGAGCCTTGCCGCGAGCGGAGCGGGTGCATTGAACCCCGGGGGTGGCGGAGAAGTTTCGCTGGAAAGAGGTTTATTTGGGAAATTTATTGACTCTCCATCCCCTAGGGCCTATACCGGATCCGTCCCAAAGTGGGGCTGCGGCTGGAATGCCGGCAAAGGAAACGAACGGATCGCCTTTGTTTGCTTCTTCATATTCCGGTTTTTTCTTACTCGTTCTGAGGTACTAGAGGTATGAGACGCCGATTTCGTCGCGGCTTCACGCTGGTGGAGCTATTGGTGGTGATCGCCATCATTGGAGTGCTCGTCGGGTTGCTTCTCCCGGCCGTGCAGGCGGCCCGCGAAGCCGCCCGCCGGATGCAGTGCAGTAACAATCTGAAGCAACTAGGACTCGCGCTCCATAATTATCACGACACTTATAAGAGTTTCCCCTTTTCGACCAGTCTGAAGGGCTCTTGCGAATCGGGCTCGGCGAAGCCGGCCGCGGGCACGATCCGCAATGCGCGGGGCTGGCCCGGGGTGCTGCCGTTTTTCGAGCAATCGGCTCTGGCCGATCAGTACAGCTCGGTCCAAGCGGCTGGTCATTACGACCGGGCGGGAATTGGGATCAACGGGGACGCAGTCGCCTCGGGAAATGCCGCGGTCGTCTCGCAGGCCCTGCCGACGTTCCTCTGCCCGAGCGATTCGGGGAACCCGAAAATCACCACGACCAGTTCGGCCTACCAGATCAGCTCGGACCCAAGTTTCCAGGGAGCGAAAACGAGCTACGACTTCCAGGCTCACCTGGAGACGAGCACTTGCTACCTCTGGTCGACCCGCTCGCAATCGACCCGCTACATGTTCGGCACCGAGTCGAACTGCAAGTTGCGGGATGTGACCGACGGCACGAGCAACACGGTGATGCTCTGCGAGACCACGCTCGACGTGAAGGATGGTTACACGGCCCCCTGGGGTTACACGAACTGGACCGGTGCCGGGGTCGACATCTCGTGGCGGGTCGGGACCGGCGGCTGTGGCGGTGCAATTGGCAACAACCCCGACCAGGGGATCAACTTCTGGGTCTGCTGCTCGTGGCGGAGTCCGGCTTGTGCGAGTGACACTCGGGGATCGGTGGCTCACTGGGCGCGTCCCGGCAGCCTGCACCCCGGAGGAGTCCAAGTCGCCCGCGCCGATGGTTCGGTGCGGTTCATTGGCGAGAACGTCGACTACCTGACGCGGGTTCGCCTGGCGCGGATCGGCGACGGTGAAGTGATCGGTGACTTCTAGGCCCGCCTGGCTCCTCAAGTCGTAGCGACCGCTACTGAACGTGAAAAGTAAATTTTTCGATACCCACCAAGGATCTCAGATGAAAGACCTTCGCGCCGCGATGTTGATGTTGGGTTTGGGTGCGCTGCTCGGTTTCACCGGCTGCGCTCCGGAGCCGGAGGTGCCTCCGCCAGCTCCGGCGGGCAACGATGAGCTCGAAGGACCAGGTCTCCGCCCCGAATCGGCACTGGAGCAAGGGGGCGCTGACGCCGGGCTGCCGCCGGAAGACCAGCCAGCACAGCCGTAACCGATCGAGTTTCTCCACCTGACCCTAGGCTCGCCACCCGGCGAGCCTTTTTTGTTGGCAAGCCTTTTTTGTTGGCGAGCCTTTTCTATTGGCGTGGCGTGGCTCGGCGGGTCCGGCGCGGCGACGGCGATACCACACCGACGGGGGAAACTTCCCCCTAATTTTGTTGACTTCCGCTTGGGCACCACCTATACCAGAGTTCCCCGCCCGGGCTCCTGCCCACCGCACCACATCCCGCCCCACCGCTCTCCGCCTCAATCGGCGGCCTACCTCCAAGCATTTGCCACCCGCATTTGCTGCTGAACCAGATCATTTCCTGCGAGTGTCATTTTCTGCGAGTTGCTCTCGCTTTCCATTTTCGCGTTGTTTCTGTCGTTCTTTCTTCGTTGCGCTGAGGTCGCGTTATGGTTCGACGTTCTCGTGTGGGCTTCACTTTGGTGGAGTTGCTGGTGGTGATCGCCATCATCGGCGTGCTGGTTGGATTGTTACTTCCTGCAGTGCAAGCGGCCCGGGAAGCCGCCCGCCGGATGCAGTGCAGCAACAATCTCAAGCAGCTTGGTTTGGCACTGCATAATTATCACGATACGTACCGCAGTTTTCCCTTCTCGACCAGCCTCAAAGGCTCGTGCGACAAGAGTGGCCAGCCGGCGGCGGGAACGGTTCGCAACGCTCGCGGATGGCCCGGCGTGCTGCCCTTCTTCGAGCAGGGCACGCTGGCCGACATGTACGATTCGACCAAGGCGGCCGGCAACTACGACCGAGGCGGCTTTGGCTTGAATGGCGACGCCGTTGCTTCGGGCAATGCCGCCGTAGTTTCGCAGATCGTTCCCACGTTCCTCTGCCCGAGCGACCCCGGCAATCCGAAGATCACCACGACCAGCTCGGCCTATCAGATCAGCTCGGATCCGAGCTTTCAGGGAGCGAAGACGAACTATGACTTCCAGGCGACGCGTCACGCCGACTGGTGCACGCCGTGGAAGAGCTATGCGCAGAACACGCGGTACATGTTCGGGATCGACTCGAACTGCAAGCTCCGCGACGTGACCGACGGGACGAGCAACACCGTGATGGTGTGCGAGACCACGCTGGATGTAAAAAACGGCTACACGGCTCCCTGGGGTTACAGCAACTGGACCGCTACCGGGGTCGACGTTTCGTGGCGGGTTGGTACCGGGGTCTGCGGCAACGGCCAGCAGGATCAGGGCATCAACTTCTGGGTGTGCTGCTCGTGGGATGCCACGCCGTGTGCCCGCAAGAACTCGGGGGTTCACGCCGATTGGGGTGGACCGGGAAGCTCGCACCCCGGCGGGATTCAGGTCTGCCGCGCCGACGGTTCAGTCCGTTTCATCAGTGAAACGACTGACTACGTCACCCGCGTTCGCTTGGCGCGGATCGGTGATGGAGAAGTGATCGGCGAGTTCTAAGATTCGGCCGTTGCGCCTCAACTTTCGTTTGACGTCTTTGATTTTTCTCCCACAGGATCTACCGATGCAAAACCTTCGGGTGACGTTCTTAATGTTCAGCTTCGCAGCTCTGATCGGTTTCACCGGCTGCGCCCCCGAGCCGGAAACTCCGCCGCCGGCCCCGGAAGGGGCTGAGGTCGTGCCGATCCCGGGTGACACCGCACTGCGTGAAGGCAGCGTGGACGCCAGCGCCGGGCTGCCCCCCGAGGACCAGCCCGCCGAATGATGGCTGGCTAGCGTTCACGGCAGCAAAATGCACGAGCCTCCGGTTCTGGCGAGACTTCGCTCGGGCCCGGAGGCTTTTTCTTTCCCAGTCCCCTCTCACTCGCGGCCGCTTGGCTCAGAGCTTCTCCGGCGGCTGCCAGTCACTCTTTTCTTGTTCGAGCACTTCGATCGTGGAGGGCGTTTCCGCTGGGCCGGCTCGTTCGGCGACGAGTTGCCGAATCCGCGTCTCGGCATTGGCCATCGCCTCTTCTTTGGTGGCTCCGGTGCTGCGGCAGCCATCGAGCGTGGGGCAGTCGGCGACCCACTGGCCATCGGTTTGGCGGTCGACCGAGAGGATGAATTTCATGGCGAGCGACCTCGGAATTTCTAGGCTCTGTCAGAAAACTCCATTTCACCATTGCCCTCCCCCCTGGAGGGTGACGTTCCGGGATTTCTGACAGAGCTCGGGGCAAAAACGGCTTGCGAGGTGGGTTCCTGCCATCGGCAGAGCAAAATCTGGGCCTGCTAGCCCCCACCTCCGCGGCCTGCGTTGCGGCTGGCGAGCTACGAGCGGGGAGCCAATTCTGCGGGTGGGGCGGAGGTTTTCGGCAAAAATTGCGGGGGTTTGCTCGGCGGAGCGGCGAGCGGGGAATTAGACTCGCAAGATGGAACCCCTCGAGGCGGACGGTCGTACAGACTCACTCCGCTGGTTTCCGGTTCCGCGACGATGGACTTCGCGACCCTTCTCTTCGTCTGCTTTCCTATCCGTATGCTTCAGAATAGTGCTATGCGATACGCGATCCGCGGCATGCTCGCCGTCACCGTGGCCTGCAGCTTCGCTTTTTCAGCCGCCACGGCGGACGCTCAGGACCAGGAGCTGCGAGTCGAATCGGCTCGGTTCGCTCCGGGGACGGTTCGCGTGATTCCGCCGGAGCCGGTTCCCGAGGAGACGTACACCGGACCGATCAGCCTCCAGGGACTGATCGACGCGCATCCGGAGCTCGAATGGTCCGAGGCCGATTTTCCCGAAGGCAAACCGCATTTCGACGCCCGCACGCGGACCGTGATGGAGATGGCCCAGCAGGTGATTCTCCGCCGCGAGATCTTTTGCTTCGAGTTCGCCTTCAAGCCGCTGCGGCAGATGGTTGTCGACATCCCGCAGCCCAACGGCGTGATGGAGCGGAAGTTGATTTGGTACATGGTCTATCGGGTGCGGTACCGAGGCGGAGATCTGCGGCCGGCGAGCGACGTTCCGAGCGACAATCCGATGGAAGCGATTTATTCGCGGATCGAGAAAGTTTCGTACGACTCGCGACGATTTTTCCCGATGTTCGTACTGACCGATCCGACGAGCGGCAAAGAGTATCTCGATCGCATCCTGCCGACGGTGACCGAGCAGATCAAGACGCGCGAGAAGATCACCGCTCCGCTGCACAACAGCGTCTCGATCACGGCCGAGCCGGTGCTTCGCACTACCGATCCGGCGGCCGGAGGCGTGTGGGGGGTCGTGACCTGGGAGGATGTCGACCCGCAGATCGACTTTCTCTCGGTCTACGTTTACGGATTGACCAACGCATTCAAGCGGGTCGAGGAGAATGGGGAAGTGGAGCTCGTCAAAAAAGCCCTGCAGCTGAACTTCTTCCGTCCCGGCGATGCGATCGAGGAGACCAACGACCGGATTCGGTTCGGCGTCCCGGCCTACTCCGATCCGCAAGAGCAGCAGTACGTTTTGGAAAAATACGGGCTCGATAAACGCCTTGATTACCAGTGGCTTTATCGCTAATTTTCTGGGTTCGCACCCAACGAACCCATTCCACCCGATCCAGATCACGGAATCATGGCACATAAGAAAGGTCAAGGCAGCAGCCGGAACGGTCGCGACAGCAACGCACAGCGGCGGGGCGTCAAACGCTTCGGTGGCCAAGCGGTCACCGCCGGCAGCATTCTGGTTCGCCAGGTGGGCACCAAGTTCCACCCCGGAGCGAACGTCGGCATGGGCAACGATTACACCCTGTTCGCGCTGGTCGACGGCACCGTCCGCTTCGATCGCAAGGGCCGCCGCGTGAATATCGACCTGGCCGCTAGCGCCTAAGGTCTCCCGCTCAACTAGTCTTCGAAGAGCCGCAGCGGTCGCCAGTGCGATCGCTGCGGTTTTTTTATGGGCGGGCGAATACGCAGTCGCTTGCACGGAAAGCAGAGGGGCCGCGGATAGCACGGAGAACGCGGATCAAGGGGAATCCGAAAGCCAAGAATCCGTGTTATCGGTGGTTCAACCCCCCCTCTTGCCCTTCGTGCTCTTCGTGTCCTTCGTGGTTTCCCCTTCTTTCGGCAATCCGTGGGCATAAGCTCGCGCACTAGCTGGACAGCGCCACTTTGGATTGGTTCGGAGCGGGACGGCTCGCAGAAAAATCGTTTAACGGCAAGCCGAAGGCGACTGCTTTTTAAAAC
>NZ_WRPR01000089.1 GCF_010367455.1 Candidatus Laterigemmans baculatus
CCCCGCACCCATTCGTGTCATTCGTGTCATTCGTGGTTGTCTCCCGGCCAAACCCCTCAACAGCTATCCGTGTTCTCCGTGTTATCCGCGGTCCTCTCCTCCACTTCCGTGCTGTTCCGTGTCCTTCCGTGGCCCCCTCCCCGCACCCATTCGTGTCATTCGTGTCATTCGTGTCATTCGTGGTTGTTTCCCAGGTCTGCTCCGGAGATAGATTCCTCTCGGGCGAGGGTGATTAGCATCACGTCTGGTAGGGAGTCGGCGGCCACTTGCCGCAGCATGTTGACGACCTGGGCGGTGGTGTACTGGGCATGGGTGCAAACGTGTAAGAGCACGTCGGCTCGGCTCGTGCTGTGAGTTTTTCCTCGTCCAGAACTGGTACTTTTCTTCACAACCCGCTGGCCGAGCGACTCGGGGGCGAGAGCATCGAGGTAGTCCTCCCAACGGCGGTTCAAATCACCCCAGTTCGCTGCGAGTTCTGCGAGCGACGCCATGCCGCCTTCGGCTTGTTGATTGCCGGGCAGCTTGTCCGGTTGATCCCCGGGGACGAGCGGATGGGCGTTACCTCGCAACGCCTCCAACCAGACGTACTCCGCGGCATACATGTGCAGGAGCGATTTCCAGATCGATCCCTGGCCGATCGGAAACGGCTGCCGCAGTTGGTCGTCGCTCAGCGAGCCGCTGGCGGAAAGTAACTTCTGGTTCACCCACGAGCGGTGCTCGTGCAAGCGTCGGATCAGAGCCACTGCGTTCATCGTTTCGTCGGTATCGTTCGGGAGCTGGGGACGGGGGCTGGAGACGGGGGGCTGGAGACGGGGGCTGGAGACGGGGGATTTGCCTCGCCGGATTGCGGACTGGCTGCGAGGCGAACCCGGAGCCGCTGCGGCGGGTCTCGACTTGGATCTGCAAAACAACGTAATCATCGGTCGCCACTGCACCAGGAACGGAAGGAGACCACGGATGAACAGCCGACAACTCAAGAAACTGGGCGTCCCCGAGGATTGCGTGAAGAGCGCGATCGTGGCGATCCAGCAGGCGAACAGCCGCGGCGGCCTCAAGGGCAAGCAGCTCAAGAATACGCTCCGGCAAGTCCTCGCCCAGCCGGAAGCGTTTGTGAGCGACGAGTATTTTGGCGGCTTGGCCCGAGACATCATCGCCGACCGCCAGTTCGTGCGCCCCGAGCCGATCGGCTATCGCGTTTGGGGAAGCGACATCGATGCGGCGGCCCATCAGCAGATGCAGCAGGCCTGCGCCGTCCCGGGGGCCGCTGGTGCTGCGTTGATGCCCGATGCCCACGTCGGCTACGGGTTGCCGATCGGGGGCGTGCTAGCGGTCGAGAACGCGGTGATTCCCTACGCGGTCGGTGTCGACATCGCCTGCCGCATGAAGCTGTCGGTGCTGGACATGCCGCCGGCAACGCTGGACGCGAAGTTCGACTTGTATAAGAGCGCTCTGGAAAGGGGAACTCGCTTTGGTATTGGCTGCAGCCACGAGGAGCCGCAGGATCATCCCGTCATGGACCAGGACTGGACGGTCTCGCGAATCACCCGCGAGAAGCGGGACACCGCCTGGAGGCAGCTCGGAACCTCAGGCTCGGGCAACCACTTCGTGGAGTTCGGCGTGCTGACGCTCGGCGCACCGGACGACGAGCTCGGTTTGGAGGCGGGCAACTACGTGGCGCTGATGAGTCACAGCGGCAGCCGTGGAGCCGGAGCTGCGGTCTGCTCCACCTACAGCAGCATCGCCCGCGCCCAGCTGCCCGCCAAGTATCAAGACCTCGCCTACCTGGCGTGGCTCTCGATGGACAGCGAAGCGGGGCAGGAGTACTGGGCGGCGATGAGCTTGATGGGCGACTACGCAGCCGCCAACCACGACGTCATCCATCGACTCGTCTCGAAGCTGCTCGGCGCCCAGATCGTGGCGGGGGTCGAGAACCATCACAACTTTGCTTGGAAAGAAATGCACGGGGGCCGGGAAGTGATCGTACACCGCAAGGGAGCCACTCCGGCCGGCAAAGGCGTGTTGGGAGTGATCCCCGGGTCGATGGCATCGCCGGCTTTTGTGGTCCGCGGCCGAGGGAATCCCGAGAGCCTCCATTCGGCTTCCCACGGCGCGGGACGCTGCATGTCGCGGCGGAAGGCGAAAGAAAAGTATCGCTGGAACGCGGTGCAAAAGGATCTAGAGAAGAAAGGAGTGCGAGTGCTCTCGGCCGGTGCGGACGAAGTCCCTGGCGTCTATAAGGATATCGAAGAGGTAATGCGTCGGCAGAGCGATCTGGTTGACACCATCGGCCGCTTCGATCCGAGAATCGTCAAAATGTGCGGCGACGGCAGCAAAGCCGAGGATTGAGCGGGGGATCGAACCGCGTCGCTGGCATCTGACTTGCCGCATGACCGTCATCCCGATGGAAGTCGCACCGCAATTGAAACCCGCCTGCCCACGCCCCGTGAGACTGAGATGTTCGACCTGCCACAGCCGACCGACGCGCAGCCCCGACTGCTGATCACCGATTTCGACAGCACGCTCACCGAGCGCGATTTCTACCGCTGCGCCCTCGACCACTTGCCGCAGCCCGCGCATAAGCTCTGGGACCGTTATGAAGCCGAGGCGATCACTCTCTTCGAAGCCCTGCACGGCATCTTCGCACACCTGCCCGACGATGAATCGCAGGTGATGAAAATCGCTCGGCAAACGGGACTTGACGCGAACGTGCGGCCGGCGGTCGAGCAGTTGTCAGCCGGCGGCTGGCAGACGCTGGTCGTCTCGGCCGGCTCCGCATGGTACAGCCGCCGGCTGCTCGCCGAGCAGGGCCTCGAGCTGCCGATCATTGCCAACCCGGGCGAGCTCGTGCAGGGGAAGGGCTTGCAGATGCGTCGCCTGCCCGACGACTCGCCCTTCTACTCCGAGGCCATCGGCGTCGATAAAGCGGCCGTGGTCCGCGCCGCGCTCGAGCGATTTGACGCGGTCGCCTTTGCCGGTGACAGCCCTCCAGACCGCAGTGCCGCGGAACTCGTCCCGGGCGATCGTCGGTTCGCTCGCGGCTGGCTGGCCGACCACTTTGATGAGGCCCACGTGGCCTATCACCGGTTCGAGCGCTGGTCCGAAATCGCCCCAATGCTGCTCTCGACTCCAGAGAGCTGACGTTGCAAAGTTCCGTCCTCGGGGAACAGCCGAGCGCCGCGATGCGGTGGTCGCTACCGCTTGCCGCTGTAGCTGGTGATCAGGTTGCGGTAGGCCGGCAGATGGTTGGAGAGCAGCGTGCCGAGTCCCTCGACATCGTTTCGCCAGTCGCGGTGCAACTCGCTGGCGGCTCCGAACCAGGTCATGAGCTGCGCCCCAGCGGCCGTCATCCGCGCCCAGGCTGCCTCGCGGGTGGTGTGGTTGAACGTCCCCGAAGCGTCGGCGATCACGAATACGTCATAGCCCTCCTCCAAGGCCGACAGCGCAGGGAAAGCCACGCAGACCTCCGTCACGACCCCCGCGATGATCAACTGCTTCTTGCCGGTTGCCTTGACCGCTTGGACGAAATCTTCGTTGTCCCACGCGTTGATCTGACCCGGCCGAGCAATGTACGGGGCATCGGGAAAACGCTCCTTGAGCTCAGGGACCAAGGGACCGTTGGGCCCATCCTCAAAGCTGGTCGTGAGGATCGTCGGCAGCTCGAAGTACTTGGCCGCGTCCGCTAGCGCCAGCACATTGTTCTTGAAATCATCGGGTGAAAAATCGCCGACAATATTGCACAACCCCGACTGGTGGTCGACCAACAACACCGCGGCGTCATTGCGGTCCAGGCGCCGGTACTCAAACTTTGCGCTCATGAGTCTCCCCTTCAACGGCAAGTGGTGAACGGCCTCTCTGCATCTGACTTTTACCAGGCACGAATGCTGATCGACAACCCTGAGCGCTGATAGACTGGAGCGTACTGGCCCACCGTCCCGGCACCCGATTTCTGGAGAGAAGCTGTGAGATTATTGGTCACCTTCCTTGTTTGTGTCATCGGCAGCCCGCTTACCGCTCTCGCGACGGAGCAGGGCGCTGACAAGGACCAGGAGGCACTGGAGGGAAAATGGGTACTCACATCGGTCGAGGGGGCTGGAATCATGCTGAGCGAGTCTGAACTGAAGCGGCTTCCGCGGGGTTTCATTTTTGAGAACGGCACGGCCAAGAGCTTTCACGGCGATGCGATTCGCGCGGAAGGGACTTACAAGACGGATCCGAAGACGATGCCCAAACAACTTGACATCACCCTGATGCCGCCAGGCACCAGCGAAGGCGAGACCGTGCTCGCTCTCTATAAGCTGAACCGGGAGCGTCTCACCCTCTGCAATCGCTTGCCGGGCAAAGAACGGCCCGCCGAATTCGCTGCCAACGAGACCACGATGATCGCGGTGTACGTGCGCGAGCCGTCAACCGACGAGAACCCCCGCTCCAACTGAAGGCAACAGACCGTGAGCCTCGTGATTCGCCCCGAAGCCGAGCGCGACCGCCAAGCCGTCCGCGGCGTCAACCGTGCGGCGTTCGGCACCACGGCGGAGGCGGACCTGGTCGACGCCCTGCGGGAGGGAGGTCAGGTCGCTGTCTCGCTCGTCGCCGAGAGTAACGGCCGGCTCGTGGGACACATCCTGTTCAGCGGGCTTCTGATTGTGGCCGATCCTGCGACAGTCGATGCGGTCTCCCTGGCGCCGATGGCGGTGCTTCCCAGCCACCAGCGGCAAGGCATTGGCTGCCAACTGGTGGAGGCGGGGCTCCGGGCCTGCAGGGAGCGGGGAGATCGCATCGTGCTCGTCCTGGGGCACCCCGAGTTCTATCGGCGGTTCGGTTTCTCAGCGCCGCTTGCCGAACCGCTGGCTTCACCCTTTGGAGGCGGCGAAGCGTGGATGGCACTCGAGCTCGAGCCGGGAGCGCTCCACGGCATCGCGGGGCGAGTCGAGTACCCACCACCGTTCGCTGCCCTAGGCTGACCGAGCTGGCGAAATCCCCGACGTCCGATAACGCCGCAGCCGCTGCCGCTCCGGAGGGCGTTCCTGCCAGCGATTCCTTTGGCGGAGAGCATCACCAGCGAACGCGGGCGAGGCGAACAAATCGCCATTGACGCCCCCGAACCGAAAGCTAGACTAAGCACTCTCTCAACAAAGAGAGCACGGGGCGTGGCTCAGCCTGGTAGAGCGCTGCGTTCGGGACGCAGAGGTCGCTGGTTCAAATCCAGTCGCCCCGACTGACGAAAACCCTGGGAAACGTTGCGTTTTTCAGGGTTTTTTCGTTTCTCGGCCGAATCGGCCACCGGACCGCAATGGCCTGGATTTGCCCCTAAATGACCCCCGTTGCCCACGTTTGGTGCATCCTGTGGTGCATCGGCTGACGGCCCCTCCGGAGCCGGATTCCCGGCCAATTCGCTCCGCTCGGCCGCGTCCTCCAGCGGCAGCGACGGCAGCAGCCCGACCGCACTGGCCGTATCGAGCAGCCGAGCATCGACGTAAGTGCTCATCGTCAGCTTGATGTCCGAGTGCCGCATCGCCGCCTGCGCCGTCCGCGGCGACACGCCCGCCTTCGAGAGGTGCGTGCCGAACGAGTGCCGCAGTGCGTGGATGTAGACCGAGGCCGATGCCTTCCGCTTCACGTCGAGCAGTTCGTTGAGGTGACCGTCTGTCAGCTCAACCTTGCGTGATTGAAGAGACATCTTTCCTGTCTGCGTTCATGCGACAGGCGAGCATCTCCCGCATCGCTCAACTGCTCACGGGCGGGGTACTGTCTCGGGCTCGAGCACACTTTTCTCGACATCAGGGGCGGGGGGAAGATCTGGCCGGAAAAGGTTGGCATCAGGGGTGGCGCTGTCCCATGCCATCCAGTGCGGCAATTCCGCTCCTAGCCCCACGGTCTCGCAGTATTCAACCGGCGAGATCCAACCACCGAGCTCGGACGAATGAACTACGAACTCTCTCGGCACAGGCATTCTAGGATCAAATTCTTCGAAAGCGGCGAGAATGCCTAGGCAAGTAGCGTATGCGTCCTCAATCATTTTGCTGTAGCGAGCCTTGCCTATCTTGTAACCGGCAACCTCCTGGGACATCTCTTCGAGGCAAATAATCGCTCGCAGCCTGTCGCCAACCGTGCAGGCATACTGCGCCTCCCAATTAAGAATATCATGCAAATTTCCCAGTTGCGCCCTTAGTTTATTTGCTCGCCAAAACTCTTTGCACTCCGCCAAGGCTCTATAACCCCCGATCGTGTCACCCATGAGCAACCGGGTCTTGCCTATCTGCTCCCGGATATTCGCCTGGTGAACGGAAGGCACGCCGCCTTCAACAGCTTTCGCGGCTTCTTTCAGATGTATTTCGGTGACCTCAAGCTCACCAAAATCCATTGCTGCCCGGGCAAATCGGATGTGATCTGAAGCGGTAGTTGGATGTTCAGAAAGCTCCTGCAGTCTCTTCGCGGATAAATACAGATCGAGACGGTAAGAGGAATTGCAGTCTACGCATCCGAAGGCGCCATATTCTCCGACCGACACTGGGGCTCGCTGCGGAACTCCAACTGTGTAGTCCTGCTCTCGAACTTCACCGTTGACGACAACCGACCTGGTTCTCTTTTCATTGCGATAGGTCAGCACCCAGGGAAGAGTGAAGAAAGCTGTCGCCTTGCCATCCTGTAAAGTCGTGACTACGCGAAGTTGAAAACGCTCATCGTCGGACCCTGCCATTACCGGAGGAGTAGTCAGCTGGTAACGAGATTCAGTTTTTCTGAGATTGTCGAAGATCGCCTGTGCGGCCGCCTGAGCCTCCTTATGTGCTGCCTTTCTTTGTTGGTATCCGTTGATAATCAGCGAGACGGTTGAGACTGCCAAGGCGAAAATCGCAATCACGATGGCTATCTCATCCTTCCATTCTGAGACAATCGCCTTCAGACGGTGTTTCCGCGTATTTCCGGCGGTCGCAGTGCTTCCCCGGGGCATGTGGGTTTCAGACCACGCGTCCGGCCCCTGCGTAGATGTGACGAGCACGTCTGCATCCGTGCTTGTGGGCAATGGTGAATCGCTGGTGGGCTTGGCTTTCGTGGCAGGTCGCTTGGGCGAACTGCTAGCCGGTGTGGCTTTCTCGACAGATTGCTTAGAAGCTGATTTTTTAGCCATGGCGGTTCAGAAAAGTGTCGCAACGCGTAAACGCATCCCGGAGACCTAATTTTGAGCGGCGTGCTTCCCCCGGCTGGGTAGTCGCTGGAGGTGCAGCGTCGATATTGTGCGTGATGTTCTCGGGTTTCGGGCATTTTGTCGACTGCGTGGTCGGTGTATCCGTCACCAGCCCTGGACGTCTGAGGCGGCCGGCTGTGGAGAAGCGAGTTCCTGCGGATTTCGGAGGCGGCGGAGTATCTCGGCGAACGGGTGTCGTCTCTTCAAGGAAGCGGAGCTCGATGAGGTGCTCCGCCAGCTGCAGGAGTCTCAGCGCGGTCCGAGCAAGGGCTGAAGGAGCGGTGGAGGGGCTGTAGGTCGCACGCAGGTAATTGCATGGAACCTGTTGCCGGTTGCGTCGCCCCAATCAGGAATAGCGTGGAATAACGCAGAGTCACGCCACGCTATTCCACGCTATTCGACAGGCATTCGGGATAAGTGCTTGCCGCATCGTGGTTTACGGCCTCCCGGAATAAGGCAGGATTGACCGCCTTATTCCCCTTCACTTACCCCTGAAGGCAGTTCGAAGGTAGCTCGGCGTCGGTGGCAATTGAATAGGCGTTGCTAGCAGGGGGCAGAAAGAGATCGTGTCACGCCGGCAGCTCGCTCACTTGGCCCCAAACGCTAGTCGCGACGCGTACTGTTCTCGCTGGCGGCGCGCTTCTGCCGTTGAGGCGGTGACCAGTTGCTCCAGCCGGCCCAGATGCACTGGGCGCAGAGAAACTTGCCCGATCCGGTTGCCACTCACCGGGTCCTTCACCTCGATGCGAGCCTCCCTCGCCTGAGGATCCGCGGTCGGGTAGATGATCGCGCTCTCCGGCTGCTGTCGATGGCTCATGGCGTACACCACCAGTTGGTAGAGCATGTCTCGGGGTAGAGATGTCGCCCAAAGGTCGCGGTACTTCGCGTCGAGGATAGCGCGGAGCGACTTGCCCTGCATGACGATGTAATCGGGCCGGGGCGTCGGCGATTTCCGCTTTCGCGGATTGAAGTCAGGCTGATACCGCATCATGCCCTTGAGACTCTGTTCGTCGCGCACGCCACAGCCCGGCAGGTTGTCCCGTAGGAACCGCAGCATCAGGGCCTGAAAAAACGCGTTCATATCGAATAGAAAGCCCGGGAGCCGGTGACTTTGGGTCTCACCCTCCAACGTCACGCCCTGGGCCTCCAGAAGCAGCCGAATGATCGACATCGCCGGCCCATAGGCAGAGGTCAGGCGATTCATTTTTCGCTCGACCTGATTCATCACAAAACTGTTCAGGCGAACGGGCGAGACCTGCTCTTCGATCAGCGATGCGAGACGCCGGCACTCTCGACGAAGCTCGATGCTCTCTGTTGCCGCCGCGGCTAGCTGCAGCCCGGCAGAAAGAACCCGGTTCAGCAGCGTATCCTCGATCCGCGGAAAGTGGCGGCACGGCAGCGTCGCCGTCACACGCCCCCCTTCGAGTGCCAGTTGGCTGATGTCGATCCGTCCCCGAGGTGAGGCCAGCCGCTCATTGCGACCAACGTACGCCCGCTGCAGCCCCCGAGACAACAACTCTCGAGCTTCGTCGTTCAGCTGCCTGACCAGCAGATCCTCGAAGCCGCAAACTTCAACCTGATGGACCGCCTCAGATATCAGGCTCAGACGGCGGTATCCGTACGCGTACCGAAGCAGCCGCAACATGGAACTGGCCGACAGCTTTGGCAGGACGGTGACGCTCAGGTCGGCGATCCTCACTCGGCCCACGTGAGAAAACGCTTGAACCCGCAAACCGTGCCGCAGTTCGGTCAGCTCCAGCATCCCGGATTCACGCAGCAACGCAGCAACAGCTCCTGCAGCCTTGGACTGGTCGAGATAGCGTCCCCGCAGCTCCTCGCAATCCGCAGGACCTCTTGCCTGCCATTCGGATAAAGTGATCGCCCGGGCGCCGGCGGTCATTCTTCGTCCACCCCATCGTCTTCATCACCCTCGTCGCCGATGGCCGACTCCTCTGCGGACAACGCCTCATTTGACTGGGTGATGTCAGAAAACGGCGACAGAAGCACATCCACGAGTTCCTGCTCCTGCCCCTCGTCGAAAAGATCGTGACGCACCAGCTGTGCCTCCGGGTCCACCAGTCCTTCACCCAGAATGCGAGTGAGAGTTCCGTAATCCTCGTAGCAGTACTCTTCCAATAGCGGAATGATGTCGTCGCGGATCGCCCGCTTCAAAACCGCAATCTCTTTGATGGGGCTGCCTCCCTGCATCAGGTAGGAATGCCCTATCTGCAGGTTCCGAGCGTCCCGGCCGACATGCTCCCGTATGCGCTGGTTCAGCGCATCCAACCATGCGCGAAGCGGAATTCCGTTGACCTGCGAGTCCCGTAGAACGCTGCCGTTTGGCATCATCTCGATAAAACCAAACCGGCGCCGTAGCGCAGCGTCCAGCAGCGAGATCGACCGGTCGGCTGTATTCATCGTCCCGATGACCAACACGTTCCGCGGAATAGTAAAGGCCTCTTGGCTCACGGGCAGGATGATCCGCTTTCCTCGCTTGTCCTTTTCCAGTGTCGTCAAGAGCTCACCGAAAATGCGAGGGATGTCGCCACGGTTAATCTCATCGACGACGAGATAGAACTTTCGATCCGGGGCAGCTTCAGCGTCCCGGCAGAGCTTCTTGAACAGCCCCGGCCGAAGTTCGAATGTCAGCTGCCCGTCAACGGCTGCCGGTCTGTAACCCTCGATGAAGTCTTCATAGCCGTATGCGGGGTGGAAGCAGCAAAGGCGAACTAAACCAGATGTCGTGCCGTCACCCGTGACCGTCCGCTTTGCAGCATCATCAAGTTCTTCGAACTGCCGACCGAAGGCCGCAATCGCAGCCAGATCATTGGCAGCTCTTTCCGCCCAAAACGTTTTTCCTGTGCCGGGAGGACCGTACAGGATCACCTGTGATTTCCGGTCCAGCACCGCCTGAATTCGGCCGGGGATACCATCGAGCCGCACAGGCTTCTTGAGCGTCGAGACTCTTCCCGCAGTTTCCAGCCCGGCCCCCTCCTGAATTCTCCGTTCCGTTTCGACGATGTTCTCGTTGTGCTTGCCGAGCTCCCTCACGGTCGACTGCAGACCTTCGGTGACGGGCATTTTACACTCGTCCAGGCTGAGCCACTCGACCGGCCGCCGGTGTGCAAAGTCCACTGCCGGATCAAAGTGGTATTCGCCGGTAATTCGGCCAATCCCGAGGACTCTGGCGCCGTCGGCCGCCCAGACGATGTCCCCCTCGCTAATTGTCGCCGCGAAATTAAGATATTCCCGAGCCGCTCTTCCCTCAGCGGAGGCGCTACTGGGATGCTTCTCGTGAAACAGCTTCTTCAATTTCTCCCTGGAAGCCTTGTTTGCCTGCACCCAGGACAAGTCGCCCAGATCAGCCCAGCCGGCAGCAACGCAGCCGTGGTCTCGCATCATTGGCCAGTAACTTGTGCCGGAGGTGGCACTACGCGTACCGATCCGCCAATACCGATGCCACTTTCCATGGACCGCGTTCAGCACGCCGGTGAGTTGGCTCATGGGTAGACCAACTTCCTTGGCTGCCGCGGTAAACCGTGCCGTGCAGATATACCGGCCATCACCGCTGGGAGGGATTTGCAGCAGCTTCATGATGTGAAACCGCTGCAGGCCAGGATTGTGGAAGTCATCCAGCTTGCCCGGGTACAGCAAGCTGAAATACTTATGCCCCCATGCACGCTTACTGACGTCCGGAGCTAGCTCGTCCATCTGGTCCTGTAGCTGAGCGTAATCCTCGTCCGACGCATCGTCCGGCAGCGATTCGAGAATTTGGATTCCCTTCAGTAGCTGGTCACGATGGGCTCGTGCGAGTTCGACCGCTTCCTCTACCGAAATGTCTTTCGGACGATGCCCTTTACCCGGCGCTGCCCACGTCCCTGTTTCCGCACGCCTGAAAACCCCGAAGTTTAGGGCGCTGCCGCCGGCGATGCCCCCGAAACTCCTGGTGTCGAACTCCTCATCGTTTTTGTACTCCAGCCAGTAAACCAAGCTGTCTCGGTTGCTGTGGTCATGCATAAGGGTCAGCAGCGACTCGCCGTCCAGGGCTTGCAGCGCGTCAGGGCCGAAGCGTTCTCGGAACCGGTCGTAGTATTTGCGAAGCTGTGCGTCCGAATAGAGCTGGCCTTTGCTGATTAATTCCTGGCTCATCTCAACGATTTGCTGCCGTTTGGCTTCACTCAGCATCGGCTCACCCTGCCCACGGGCGACGCGTTTGGCTTCGCTTAGGGTGCGTCCGTCGGCAAGCTTCCACTCGGTCCATCCGTTCGCTGATCGACCGAGTACCGCTGCCGCAGCGCCGCTCGGCGATCCGAACGGGTAATCGCGGGTAAACCGAAGCTGCGCACCCTCATCCTTCAGAACGCCCTCGCTGATCAGACGGCGGCGCACCGGCGAAACGCTATCCCTTGCAGAGGGCGCGATTTCCTTGCGAGCGAGACCACCTTTGTGAACCAGGAACCCGTCCTCGACAGGCGTGCCCATCGCCTCCGCATCCTTTGCCTTCAGAAGAAAAACCTCAGCTTGCTGGTCCGCCGACTTATTCACTTGTTCGTTCCCTCACGCTGCCTTGGCTCGTAATGTTGCCACACCGCTGACCGTTACACGCTCACAGCCGACAGCACTACGGCAAAATGCACTGGTTCAGCCGCTCCCGTCGCCCCTCCCAATCCGGCATCATGACCTGCAGCAGACGGTAAAAGGCAGGGCCGTGGTTGTGCTCCTTCAGATGGCAGAGTTCATGCACAATTACATATTCAATGCATGTCTTCGGAGCGACAATTAGATCCGGATTCAGCAGGACCCGACCTTCCCGGGTGCAGCTGCCCCAGCGATTTTTCATCCGGCGGATGTCGAAGCTGCCGGCACAGATGCCGTGATGCTCCGCCTTGGGCGCCACGCCCTCGAAGATCTCTCTGAAGACTACTTCAGCGCGCCGGCGGAGCCATCCGACGACGAGCGTCTTGATACGCCGCTGCTGCGACGTGTCCGCCAGGACGACATTGATCTGCCCCCGAGCCATCTTGACCGCATCCTCGCTGCCCTGGTGAACCCGCAGGCGGTACTGCCTTCCCAGGTACCGGTGCGACTCGCCGCTGACGTAGCGTCGAGGCGGAATAGCGGGCAGGTAGTTCTGAAAGAACCGCTGCTGCTGCACAATCCACGGCGCCCGCTTGTGTAGCTTCTGCGCGATCGCCGCATCGTCAGCATCGACCGGGGCCGTCACCACGACCGACAGATCAGGGTTCACGTCGATCGCCAGCGTCTTGCGCCGCGAATACAGCAGCTGGCACTCGACCCGCTTTCGACCGTACTGGACGGACAGCCGCCGAGCGCTGCCGTCGCGCTTAGACGTCCCCTTCAGCTGCGTCACCGGAGGGCCTCCTGCCGCTTGGCAACCATCAAGATCGACTCCAGAATCCCGTCGATGTCGGCAGTCTTCAGCGGCAGGTCATAGCGTCCTTTGACGGCAAACATCAGGTCGTCCAGCTCGTTTGTCATCGCGTTCACAACGTCGCGGTTGTCCGTCCAGTCCCGGATTTTGCGTTCCTCGATGATCCGCTTGGCCTTCAGCGCTGTTTCCGCAGCGATAGCGGGCACGTCGTCTCGCTGACGTGCCGGCGGATCATACCCGCCTCGCGCCTCGGCCACTTTGCCGTCGCCGTTTCCGGCAGCCAGCACCTTTCCAAACCCTTCCTGCAACAGCCGAAAGTAGGCCTTCGCCTCCGGATCGCTTCGCAACTCGGCAGGCACCTTCGACGATCCCTGCTCCTTCGCCTCATTCCAGGTGTCGAACATCTTCTGCAGGTAGGCTTCTTCGCTCAGCCGCTTTTCCAGATACGCCTGGATTGCTTCGTTGATCACCTCCGACAGCTTTTGGTACAGGACCGGGTCTTCTTCCATCTTCTCGATGCACGTCCGCTTGACCCGCGACGCGATGAAATCGGCCTTGGCTGCCGTCCCCTCGATCTCGTCCAGCTCTTCATCCAGGTTGTCCACTTCGAAGATGTTCACCGGCTCGACGATCCGCTTTACTTCGTCCGCGCCGATGTACTTGTCGACCATGTTCCGAATCTGGTCTTCGTACTCGCTGTAGTCGACCGCCTCGTTGTATCGCTGCTTGACGGCCGACCGCAGATTGCGGAAGTACTTCATGTCGTCCACGTAACGCTGCACCGTCGCCTTCGGCGTATTCTCGTGGAAGTTGGTCGACGACATGGCCAGCTGCAGCGTCTTTAAAAAGGCGTTCAGCGCATCGTAAAACTCCTGCCGCACGTCCTCGTCGCGAAGCGACTGCTGCATGGCTTCCAGGTCCTGGCGGTTCTGCACTCCCTTGAACACTCCCCAGACGTTCGTGTGCCGTTCCTTAAGCTTGCTGACTTCCTCGTCGATCGCGGTGAATGTCCCCTCGATGTCCTCCTCGTCGAAGCCGCTCAGTGCGTCATACTTCTTCACCGCCTCGTCGAGCTCGCCGAAAATGCCTCGATAGTCGATGACGAGCCCGAAATCCTTGCCGTCGAACAGTCGGTTCACCCGGGCGATGGCCTGCAGGATGCTGTGGTCCCGCAGCCGCTTGTCGACGTAAAGAACCGTGTTACACGGAGCGTCGAAGCCGGTCAGCAGCTTATCGACGCAGATGATGATCTCCGGATCGGGCTTCTTCTCGAAATCATCGATGGTCTGTTCTAGATACTTGCGCTCGGACCCGAACTGATCCATCATCTGCTTCCAGAACCGCTGGATCTCCGGCACGTCCTCCTCTTCGATCGTCTCGTTATCTTCCCGTGTGTCGGGCGCCGAGATGATCACCCGTGTCGAAATGCTCCGGTCCGGATACTCTCGGCCGATCTCTTCGAGCAATTGGTGGTACTGCAGAGCCATCGCCTTGCTGCTAACGGCGAACTGTCCCTTGAACCTCGTACCTTTGAAGTTTTCGCAGAAGTGGGTCGCGACATCAAACGCGATCTCGTATAGCCGCTCCGACGTCTTGGTCAGCTCCTCCTCCCGGCGAAACCGCTTCTTCAGGTCCGCTTTCTGCTGATTCGACAGGTCCTTGGTGATCCGATCGAACCACTTATCGATCGCCTTCTGATCGCCGTGTAGTTCGGACATACGACCTTCGTACAGGATTGGCGTCACCGCCTTGTCCTCGACCGCCTTTCGCATCGGGTAGCTGTGGATAAACCCGCCGAACTTCTCGGCGGTGCTCTTTTCCTTGTTCATCAGCGGCGTACCGGTGAAGCCGATGTAGCATGCGTTCGGGAAGACCTGCTTCATCTTGGCATGAGCCAGCCCGTACTGGCTGCGGTGGCTCTCGTCGACCAGCACGAAGACATTGGTTCCCTCGTCCCGCAGCTCGTGCGTCGAGGCCGCCGATTCGAACTTGTCGATGATCGTCGTGATGATGTCGGCTTTGCCCTGCGACACCAACTGCACCAGGTGGCTGCCGCTGTTGGCGCGCTCGACCGACTTGCGGCAAGCGAGAAACGTCTTCCAGATTTGCCGGTCTAGGTCCACCCGATCGGTGACGATCACCACCCGCGGATTCTTGATCGTCGGCTCCAGGGTCAGCGCCTTGGCGAGCATCACCATCGTGAGGCTCTTTCCGCTGCCGGTCGTGTGCCAGATGACGCCTCCCGGACGCTGCTGGTCGCCCTTCGCTTTGGTCACCCTGGCCAGCGTCTCGCCGATGGCGAAGTACTGCTGGTACCGAGCGATCTTCTTGGCGTTCTGGTCGAAAACCGTGTAACGGTACGCCATCTCCAGCAGCCGTTCCGGCCGCAGCAGGCAGTACAACAGCCGATCCTGCGGCGACGGCAACCGCGGCCCGGCAGCCAAAATCGCCTTCATCCGCGCCGCCACAGCGGGCTTTCGGCTCTCCAGCATCCGCTCCACCTGTTCGGGCTTCAGCGGCGTATTGACCAGCCTGGCCAGCTTCACGTCCAGATCACCGGCGTGCTCCTCCTTCCAGGTCGACCAGAACTTTTTCGGCGTGCCGGCGGTGGCGTACTTGCCCTGGTTCTGGCAGACCGAGGCCAGAATCTGCGAGTAAACGAATAGCCCGGGAATCTCGTCCTGCCGCTGGTTCCGAAGGTGCTGACTGATCCCGACCTCGACCGCGTCCCGCTCGTCGGGCCGCTTACACTCGATCACGGCGAGCGGAATTCCGTTGACGAACAGCACGATGTCGGGACGCCGCAGCTCGTGCGAAGCCGTCCGCTCGACCTCGAATTCGTCGGCGACGTGGTAGACGTTGTTCTCCGGGTGCTCCCAGTCGACGTACTGAAGCGTATAGCTTCGCTTGTTCCCATCGATCGTCTGTTCCTGAGCCGTCCCCAGCGTCAACAGATCAAACGCCTGCTCGTTCGTTTTCACCAACCCGTCGAAGGGGATGCTCGTCAGCGCATCAACCGCGCTCCTGAGGTTCGTCTCGGTGAAGTCGTGCGTCTGCCCCTTGAAGTCGATTCGATTTAGCTTTCGGAGCTGCTCCAGAAGGATCCGTTCCAGCACGACTCGGCTGCGTCTGCCACCGCGTAGCCCTGACACCTCGGCTGACGTGAGATACCGATAGCGCAGCAGCTGCAACAGTTGCAACGCGGGCAGGTGCGATACCAAATCCTCCAGGAACGCCGAGACCGCCATGCATTACCCCTTCACGGTCTCGGCGTCCACGCTTACTCGAAGCTTGCCGGTCAACAATTGTTGCATCAGCCCTTTCTTCTGCCGCCGAACACGTGCGACCTTAGCACGATTAAGGTCAATCTCCCGATCCACGGCCGAAAGAACGCAGGCGATCTGCCGTTGTTCAGCGGGGGGGGGGAATCGCAAAGGAATGGCCGCAAAGTCTTTGTAGTAGAGCCGCAACCGGTCTTTGGTTAGACCGAATGAATAGTCCTGAAACTGCTTGACCGTGTGCCGCAGCTTAAAGAAGTAGGATGCGAACAGTGGATCGACGTGGCTCATAGGCTTGAGGACGACGTAGGCGGGGCTTACCACACCATCCTCACGTGCCAATCCTGAAGCGCCTTGCCACATCCGCATCATGTTGTAAACGATGTCGCCGCTCCGTACCAACAGGTGCTGTTCAGTATCTAACGTTGACTCCATTTTCCGTTCAATTGAATCGCGGCGAATCAGCCCTCGATCTATCGTGACCGACAAAACCGGCAAATCGGGAACGCCAGGCTCAGATCGTCGACTAAATAGCTCGCCAGCCTTGGTGAGCTTCCAGGCACCCGTAAACCCCGGCAGCCGAGCCTTGCCAGCGAGAAGCTGCTGCATGAGGGCTTGTTTGCGTCGCTGCTTGGCGGCGATTAGCTTCTCGGTCAATTCAACCGCCCGATCCCAGTTCGAGAGAATTGCGGCGAGTTTTTGCTGCTCGGGCAAGGGCGGAAGCGGAACCTTTATCGAGTTGAGATCGTCCCTATTGATCTTCGGCAACCCCGTGCGTGCCGACATCGCCGTTGTTTCTCGGACGAAGGTAGGCGACAACATATATTGGAAGAGAAAGGACCGATCCAAATAGTTCTCATCAACCCAAATCGGATACGTGTCAGCACTACACACCCCCGAAAAGCTGGGGGCACATACCTTGTTTAGGTTGGGGCGAATTTTTGAAAAAACAATCGCCGCTTTGTCGAAGCGATACTTTCCGGAGACAAGGTTTTCTTCCTTTGCAGTCCTCAGTCCCGAGATCTGCCCTGTGCCGCTCTGTATGTTTTCGGGCCCGATGTGCAACATGTCGGCGTACTCGTCTCGCCTCGGGTCAATCATCCCGCTTGCAATCTTCGTAACCGTTCCGAAGCGGACCAGTCGCCAATTCTTCTCGTTACGAGTGCTCACAGCCCCAGTTCCTTCAGATGCCCCTGCATCTGCTCGTGGACTTGAGCTAACTCAGCATCGAGTCTGTCGATCTCCTCCTGGACCGCCCGAATGTCAATCTCTTCTTCTTCCTCGAACGTGTCCACGTACCGGGGAATGTTCAGGTTGAAGTCGTTCTCTCTGATCTCATCGAAGTCGGCGACGTAGGCGTACCTGGCCACGTTCTGCCGTGATCGGTACGTGGCGATGATTTTCTCGATGTGTGCGTCGCCCAGACGGTTCTGATTTTTGCCGTCCTCATATTCACGGCTGGCGTCGATGAACACGACCGTCTTGTCGGGCTTCTGTTTGCGGAACACCAGGATGGCTGCCGGGATGCCGGTGCCATAAAAGAGGTTTGCCGGCAGGCCGACGACAGCATCGAGCAGGTTCTCTTCAATCAGCTTCTGCCGAATTTTGCCTTCGGTCGATCCACGGAAGAGAACACCATGCGGCACGACGACGCCGACCCGTCCGCTGGTCTCGGTGATCGTCTCGACCATGTGCGAGATGAAGGCGTAGTCGCCTTTACTCTTCGGCGGGATGCCACGGTGGAACCGGTTGTGGTGGTCCGCCGCCGCGTCGTCCGCTCCCCATTTGTCCAGCGAGAACGGAGGGTTAGCGACGACGACCTCGAACTTCATCAGCCGGTCGTCGGCCAGCAGCTTCGGGTTGCGGATCGTGTCGCCCCACTCGATGCGGGCATTGTCCATCCCATGCAGGAACATGTTCATCTTCGCCAGTGCCCACGTGGCCCCGATGTTCTCCTGCCCCCACAACGAGAAATCCTTCGAGCCGACCTGCTGCCCGCACTTGATGAGCAGCGACCCTGACCCGCACGCTGGATCGCAGATCCGCTCTCCCGGCTGCGGATCGACCAACTGGGCAATCAGCTGCGACACCTCCGGCGGCGTGTAGAACTCGCCCGCCTTCTTCCCGGCCCCGGCCGCAAACCTGCCGATCAGGTACTCGTACGCGTTGCCGATGATGTCCAAATTCCCGACGCGGCTCGGCCGCAGGTCGAGCCGTGGATCGCTAAAGTCCTCCAGCAGCGACTTGAGCCGATTGTTCCGCTCCCTCGTCTGCCCAAGGCTGGCTTCCGAGTTGAAGTCGATGTTGCGGAAGACGCCCTCGAGCTTTTCCTTGTTCGAGTCTTCGATCTCGTCGAGCGCCGTGTTGATGATCTCGCCGATGTTGGCCGCGTTCCGCTGCTCGTACAGCGCACTGAACGTGCAATGGCCCGGCAGGACGAAGCGTTCCCGCTGCAACCGCCGCTGGATCCGCTCCTCGTCGTCGCCATACTCGGCCGTCAGCTGGTCGTAGTGATCCTGCCAGACGTCGGAGATGTACTTCACGAACAGCATCACCAGGATGTAGTTCTTGTACTCCGACGGATCGACCGCCCCGCGGAACGTGTCGCATGCCCGCCAGAGAATGCCATTGATCTCCGCCTGGCTCACCCGTCCACCACCCGTCGCCGCGATCCCGTTCGCCTGTCCGCCATTCGTCCCGCCGCCGATGGTGGCCGGCGATGCTGGCCGATTGCCTTGAACACTCGAAGCGTCTTCCACCTCGTATCTCCCATTCGTGCGAGCTGCTGCCGGTTTGCCGTTGCCGCCGTGCCCAGCGATCCGCTGCACGAGCTCGTCCTTGCGGCCCCGAGCCGGCAGCCCCAACCGCTCGCACACGTCCTGCAGCTCGTTCTTGTACAAGTACCCGAGCAAGACCTCCGCCGTCGCCCGCCGCGACTCCGAAAGCGCATCCCGCATCGCCCCTGGACTCCGGCGGTCAACCCCGCCGAGCCCCAGGTCATCAACGATGTACTTCAGCGTCTCCCGATCCAGACAGGAGAGAATCGCAGCCTTTGCTCGCATTTTGCCTTACTTGGTGACTATCGCTCCCCAGCAGAAGGCATCCAGGCGATCACCAGGTGCCTCGGCGGGTTCACCGAAGATTGTCATCGGCAGATCGTTCAAGCCGATAGACGAGACCGGCAGAATTGAAGCAGAACGCCCTTGCCGAGGAGCGGCCTGAAAAAGCTGCGACCGATCCCGTGGGCGCGGTGCAGACCGTACCATGCTGGGGGCCTCAAGGCAATTCAGCTCCCTCGGGCTGCTTGGCGGCTGGATTCGCAACGCGGGCAGGCAGAACGGGGCAAAAACAGGAAGAGCAGGGCAGAATGCGGCAACCGGCGACGCGGTCAGCGACTTTTTGCCGCCAGGGCCGTTGCGGGGTTGGGGAAAGTCCGCCATATGGAACGCGGCGCTCGAGCAGACTAGCGAGCACCAACCGAACATCCGGAATCAGGAAACGACGGCGAAAGCATGGCAGGACGCATTTACCTCTTGGGCAACGGCTCGGATCTCATGCCGATGGAGGAGGCTCGCTACGACTCGGAGGATCTCCTTCAGGCGATGCTGGCACAGTACCCCGATCTGCTTGCGGGCGAGCAGATCGACGGCGCCCAGCCGAGGCGGTGGCTGCTGGTCACACGTGAGATGGCCGTTCCGGGTGAGGAAGCGGGTAGCGGGCGGTGGTCACTGGACCACCTGTTTCTCGACCAGGACGGCGTTCCCACGCTGGTCGAGGTGAAACGCAGCACCGACACCCGAATTCGCCGGGAGGTCATCGGGCAGATGCTCGACTACGCCGCCAACGCGGTCGCCTATTGGCCAGTCGAGGAAGTGCGGGCAAAGTTCGAGAGCCGCTGCGACAAGAGCGGTGAATCGCCGGAGGAAGTGCTCGCTGATCTGCTGGAAGGAGGCCAAGAGATCGACGAGTTCTGGCAAACGGTAAAGACGAACCTGCAGGCTGGCCGAGTTCGACTCGTTTTCCTCGCCGACTCCATCCCCGCTGAGCTTCGGCGGGTGGTCGAGTTCTTGAACGAGCAAATGGATCCGGCCGAAGTGCTTGCAATCGAGGTAAAGCAATTCGCCGGTGGCGGGATGAAGACCCTCGTTCCCCGAGTCCTCGGGCAGACCGAGTCGGCCCGTCAGAAAAAGCAGTCCGCTCGTGGCGAGTCGCGGAAGTGGGATGAGCCATCCTTTTTCGCTGAACTGCGGCGAAAGAAGGGAGAGGCAACGGCTGCCATCGCTCGGGCTTGCCTCGAGTGGGCGCAATCGCGGGAACTGCGGATCTGGTGGGGCCAGGGGAAGAGCGAAGGCTCCTTCTTCCCCGTGTACGACAACGAACGCGGAAAGAACTTCCTCTTTTCGGTGTGGACGTACGGCCGTATCGAGATTCAGTTTCAGCACATGAAGAAGCCACCGTTCGACCAAGACGCAAACCGCCAGGAGCTCGCCCGGCGGCTTGCCTTGATCGATGGCATATCGATCCCAGAAGACTCAATCACAAAGCGCCCGACCTTTGACCTGGACCTACTTTCAGAGGCGGATTCGCTGACGCGTTTCCTGGAAACCTTCGATTGGGTGTTGGCCGAAGTAAAGCGGCTGGAGCATTCACTTCCCCAGACGCAAACGCCGTGAACTTTGGAAGCCAATGACGCAGGTCACCAGAAAACAAGCTGATGGCATTCTTCCATTCTTGGATCGCTTCGAACGAGGCGAAATCTCTGCCGGTGAGTGGCAGCACGAGTCCGGGCAATTGCCATTCTTCGGCCCCAGCGAATCCTATCTCGAGTTCTACAAGGCCCTCTACGAACATGGCTGGGTTGTGCCGTTCGATTGGTCCAAGTGGCAGGACGAGGCCCAGCGCTACGTCGAATCACCGGAGAAGATAGACACCGCTGACGCAGCGACGGTCCAGAAGCTGTTCACCACGCACGCGCGAGCGGACCGCTTCTGCGAGGGGCATCTGGCAGAGATGTTCCGATCGGGCCACATCCTCTGCCTCCTGCGCAGGCTGCGGGTTCTCCGCGACGAACTCGAGTGAGCGGCGAATTTAGACCAAAGGCTTTTACGAAAGGAAGCGGTGATGGTGAAGGCGGTTCGGCGTCACCGGAGCTTGATACTTTCCTCGACCTCATGGATCTGGCCGTCCTTGATTTCCACTCGCATCGAGCCTCGATATCCCGGCTCAAAGTAGCAATCGGCATTTAACCGCCGCGTCTCGCCGTCACTGCGTGTGAACTCGATCTCCAGGTGGCTCTCGCCGGTTGGCCTCACACGCATGGTGGCAGATTTGCCGACAGCGATATCACCAAGTGCGTAGGATGCGCCGGTGACGTGCAACACAACCGACTTGAGCGGACTCGTTCCGGCGTTCTCGACCGTGATTCGCACTCCTGATCGAAATTGAAAAACAGCCAAGCCGACCAATCCGGCAACCAGAACGAATACTAGCGCCAGCTTCCACGGTTTTCGTTGCTTCGGCTCAGACATGCCTTCGTCCTAATCGTTCACATGCTTCCAGCATCGCCATCAGGGGCTCGGGGTCGGCGAGGCGGTGATCGTTGCCGACTTCGACGAGCGTCTCGGGGGGCAGGCCGCTGGTGGAGACAAGCTCCTCGGAGTCGGTGAAAGGGATCACGTCGTCTTGGCGTGAGTGGAGGATCGTCGACTGGGGCTTGATGGTCGTGGCCGTGCCCCACCGCTTCCAAGCCGGGCAGAGCAGGACCAATGGGGTATTTCCCGACTGGATGTTCATGGCGACGGCACCGCCGCGGGAAGAGCCGACGATCACGTCAGGCTGGTGCCGGTCGTAGGCAGCTTGGGCTGTGCGAATCGCGGCGTCCCAGTCTTCATCGCTGAGAGCGGGATTCAGAACTTCGTGGCCGGCCTGCGTGAGGAACGTTGGCTTGACGCCACCCACAATGCTCTGCCAGCCGTGAAGGAAGAGAATTTTCACCTTTGCTCCTCACTCAACATTCCGGTTTCCACCATCGCCAAAATTGTCCGATGCTGCGTACCCTGAAGCGTCCCACGCAAGCTCGAACGGCGGTCGAGTTCGGGACCGTCCTGCCCTAGTGTACCGAGCCGGAAAACTGTCGATCCGATGTCCGCAGCAGCCTACCTAAAGTCCAGCTTTTACGAGCAGCTCGTCGAGCACGCCTTCATCTCAGAGGTGCTCCAGGAAGTCTGGTTCGGGCACGGCGAAACCGTCGAGGTGCTGCGATCCGAAGTGGATAGCGCAGGCTACGACGTCGTCTTCGAGTGCAAAGGCGTCCTGCGACACGTCCAACTTAAGACGTCGAAAAGCGATGCCAAACGCCAGACGCAGAATGTGAACATCGCCTTGGCGGACAAACCGAGCGGGTGCATCGTCTGGCTCGTTCGGCACGAGGATGCAGCGAGCCGCCGAGTTCGGCTCAGCTACCTGTTCTTCGGAAGTCCGCCAGGCCAACCGCTCCCATCGCTCAGCGACTTTCGGATCGGCAAGCATTCCAAGGGAGATGCAACGGGCAAGAAGAATGAGCGACCGTCGATTCGACTGGTTCCAAAGAGCCGCTTTGTGCGAATCGAGACCACCACGGAACTTGTCCAGCAACTTTTCGGCTTGGAACAATAGCCAGCTTTGGCAGTATCTCGCCAATCGAGGACCATCAGCCGACAACGGCTACGGCAAGCGTGAAGCCAGGCAGCAATGCGGAGCAATACAGATGTCTCGGGTAGAGTTCACCGTTCACCTGATTTACGCGAAAGGTGCGACGTGCTTCGAGCGTGAGGAACAATTGCCATTCGCCCCTTTTATTGGCCTCGATGTGCTCGATAACATTCTTGGCGAGTTCAAGCTGAGGGACGTGGCCTGGGATAGCGGCAGCCACCCTAAGTTCCCGGTAATCTCCGCATCCAGTCCGCAATGTGGTGAGTTGACTCCTGAAGATTTCCAACCTCTACCGGGCCACCGACGACGCGTCTCACGACGACGATGCAGGATTGCGGGACCAGATTACTCCACGCCCGACCGGCCTGCAGGAGCCCTTGAAGCAACGCTTTCGTTTCATCCGGCTGGCGTCTCTTCCGCAGTTGCCGCCTGATGTGCTTTTCCATCGCCCCCCCCGTCCGGCAGTTCGTAGCACCAGAGGCAAATTCCATCATCCGCCTCGACTTCGTGCAGCAGCCCATCGTTCTCAGGAAATGCCTGACGGAATGTGTCGCCCATCGACCACATGTCCACGTGTTCCGAGTAGAAAACGACCGGAGGCTCCGTGGCGTGGCGCCGCAACTCGCATGCTAGCCGGACCATTGTTCGCCGAGACGTCATCGACCATTGCTCTGTCTCCATGAGCGTTGGTTCTTCGGGTGAAACCGCTCGTTCATCCGACCAGCGTTTGAAGAGCGATAAAATTGCGGCGGCGCTCTCGCCGGCGACTTTGGCTATGCCGATCCACTGCGTGGCCACGGGAGGTCTTTTGTATGGCGGTTGATATAGATCCACTTGCTCGCTTTGAGAATAGCGATCGCGGCCGCTGGGTGGAGTCCGGCCGGGCTCCACTGGTGCCCGGCCAGGACCAAGCTCTCCAGGATTACTGCTGGTCGTAGCCTGCAGGTCGTCGCCCGCGAAATCAGTCGGAGTGCAGCGGGATGTCGCGAAGATGCCAGCGGACGCGATCGAGCAGCAGTTCCATCAGCTCGGGGTCCATGAATTGGTAGTCGTCGGGGATATCCAGAACGTGAACCGGGTGATTTGTTTCAGCGGGAAGTGAGACTTTCTGGGTCAGTTACAAGAGACAGATTCGGGGGCTGAAAAGGGTAAGGTTCGTTGACGGATTCCGA
>NZ_WRPR01000090.1 GCF_010367455.1 Candidatus Laterigemmans baculatus
CCCTCACCCTAACCCTCTCCCCCACGGCTTGGCTGCGGAACTTTCGTTCGCAGCCAAGCCGCGGGGGAGAGGGGACCGGAAAACTGCACGACCCCCCCGGGAGGTTCGCGAGGAACGAGCGGGGAGGGGCCGGTAGACGCTCGCGCGATGAGTGCGTGTGACCCTTTTTCCTCAACGAATTGGCTTCTTTTCTAACGGCACCATCGAGAGTTCGTGCCGAAACCCATTGCCCTCCCCGGGCCGAAGAGCCCGACCCTCCCGGGGGGAGGGTGATGGCGTACGTTTTCTGACCGAGCCAGCGGCCCAACGGAGACGCCAAAGCTCGATGCCCACGCCCACTCTCGCGCCCACGCCCACTCTCGCGCCGCAGGGGCGCCCGGTGCCACTGTTGGAGGTGCCACTGTTGGAGGTGCCGCAGTGAGTGGGCCGCAGTGAGTGGATCGCTCGGGCTACGGCAGAGCCTTTTCCTTCGACTGCACACCGGCGAGGCTCGAGTCGCCGCCTTCGGCCCTTTGGCGAATCACGCTGAACGAGCCGTCGGTCTCGAGCACGACCGCTTCGATCTCACCGACCGCCGGGGCGCCGGCCGAGCGGATCGCGGCGTGAATTTCAGCATCGGTGACCCGCGCCTGCCGCATCGCGGCGCGGAGCATCTCGCCTCGATACAACAGCAGCACCGGGTCGCCGGTGACGACGCGGCGAACCCACTTCGTCCGGACGCTCGACCAGGTGACGATGAACTGCAGTCCGATCAGCACCGCGAACGCGACCGCCCCTTCGGCGAGCGCGACTTGTTGATTGAGCAGGATCGTCGCCAACGTGGAGCCGAGAGCCACGGTCACCACCAAGTCGAAGGCGTTCATCTTCGAGAGCGTACGCCGCCCCGAAATCCGCAAAAAGAACACCAGCACCACGTAAGCCAAGACGCCGATCAGCAGCGTCCGGTTGATGCCTTCCCAACCGTTGAAGAAGATCTTGTCCATACCTTCCGTTCTCCCCTCTGGTGCTTACAACCAGTGTTCGCAGCAGGACGACTCGCCGGTTAGAGAATCTCGCCGTCGGGATCACAGTAGCAAGCGTCGGCCCCATGCTGCTGCCAACGGTCCTTGAGCGAGGCCAGTCGCTGGAGATGCTCGGCGATCGCCTCGCTGCCGGTGTAGCTCGCCCCGTCGTCCCAAAGAATCGGCGGCTGGGCTTCGGCGGGCAACTCTCCCGGCGGCGTCTCGTCCTCGATCCGCAGCGTTCGGTGGGCGAGCCTCAGTTCCCGCAGCCGCGCGGCTACTTCGTCGCAGACCGAACAGCCATCCTTGCGGTACAGCGTCAACATTGTCCTGCCCCTGGTTCCGTGTGCAGAGTCGCCTTTCGCTCCGCGAAAGTAGCGGGCTTGCGCTACTTTCGCGGAGCGAAAGGCGACTAAGGAAAAGCGACTATCAGTGCTTTTTTCAGGCCGAGCCGGCAAAGGCGCGGACGTCTTTATCGAGTCTCGCGATCCGATCGGCCAGCGTCTGCTTGGCCGCTTCGAGGTCGCTCGACTGGGCCGCGGAGAGCCGGGTGAAGATATAGAACTTGACCTTGGGTTCAGTTCCCGACGGACGGACCGCCACGTAGTTGCCTTCCTCCGCCAGTTCCAGAATCACGATGTCGCCCACCGGACCGTCGAGCTTTTCGGGATTGCCGCTGCCGACGGCGAACTGCTGGCTGTTGAGATAATCGCGGACGCGGCTCACGCCGAGGCCAGCCAATTGGGCGGGGGGGTTGTTGCGGAACGCGGCCATCAGCTTTTGCATCGCCGCCATCCCTTCGCTCCCTTCCATTTGCACGTTGATCAAGTACTCAGCGTGGTACCCGTGCTGTTTGTAAAGGGCGTCGAGCTGTTGGTGCAGCGTGCGGCCTTCGCTCTTGAGCCGCGCGGCCAGCTCACACATCAGCATGCAGGCGACCGGCGCATCCTTGTCGCGGACATAGTTGCCGACCAAGTATCCATGTGATTCCTCGGTGCCAAAGACGAATTTGTCGGGTCCCTCGGCATCCATCAGGCCGGCGATCCACTTGAAGCCGACCAGCAGATTGCCTTCGCAGCGGACTCCATACTGCTCAGCGATCCTCCGCACCAGTTCGGTGGTGACGAGCGTCTTGACGACATAATTGTCCGACGACAGCGTCCCCGCATCCTGGCGGCGGGAGAGCACGTAGTCGGTCAACAAGGCCCCGATCTGATTGCCGTTGAGCGTTCGCCACTCGCTCGACGCGTCGAGCGTCAGCGGGGCGGCCACCCCGAGCCGGTCGGCATCGGGATCGGTTGCCAGGACAAGCTCGAATCCGTGCTCGCGGGCGTACTCGATCGGCTTGGTGAAGACGCCCACGTTTTCCGGGTTCGCCGAATTGCCGGGGACGTTCGGGAAGTCCGCACTCGGCTCCGCGTGCGGCCCATAGACTTCGACCTGCGTGAACCCGTCGCGCTGCAAGACGGGGACGGTCGACGAAGCGCCGACGCCATGCAGTGGCGAATAGAGGATGCGGAGATCCCGCGGGCCGCTTGAGGCACACGCCAGCACCGCGTCGAGGTACGCCGCGTCGACTTCCGCCGTGCAGATTTCGACGCGGCCGTCGGCCAACGCTTCGGCAAAGGGGACGACGCGAATCTCTTCGGTGTTCATCACTCGCTCGATGATCGCCTTGTCGTGCGGCGGCAAGACCTGGCCGCCGGTGCTCCAGTAGACCTTGACCGCGTTGTCGCTCGGCGGGTTGTGGCTGGCCGTGACCATGATCCCGCAATTGCACTCCTTGAAACGCACGGCGAAGGAGAGTTGGGGCGTGGCGCGGTAGTCGTCGAGGAAGTAGACCTGGAACCCGGAGGCCACCATGATGCCGGCGCACAGTTCCGCGAACTCGCGGGAGCGATGCCGCGTGTCATATGCGATCGCGCACGAGAGCGGCTTCCGCACGTCGCTCTGCTTCGACTGTTCGACGATGTAGTCCGCCAGCCCCTGGGCGCTCTCGCCGATCGTGCGGTCGTTGATCGCGTTGGAGCCGATCGGGTACATCCGCCCGCGGCGTCCACCGGTGCCGAACGGGATCACGGTCCAGAATGCATCGTCGAGCTTCTGCCATTGCTCCTGGATGACGTGCCGCACGATCTCGTGGCGGTAGTCGGCGTAGCGTTCCTCCTTCAGCCACTTCCGCAGATTTTCGACCGCCGTGTTGCTCAGCCGGCCCGACTCAAAAGCCTGATCGATGCGGAGAAGTGCTTCGGCGACGCTGATTTCAGGAGCGAGTTCGGTCATCGGATTCAGCTCGGCAGTAGTCCAGTGAACAGATTTCGGAGGTCGGGGGGACGGGTGCCACAGTCTAGGCGCCGGCGGGCCGTTCTGAAAACCGCCGATGCCCCGGGGATAAACCGAGCCGGAGCGGGTACGATTCAGCTCAGGTGTGAGGCAACCATCATCCCGTTGCCCCGGGGCCGGCGTGCAATTTTTGAGGAGCGAGTTTCCTGTGTCTGGACTGATTATCAGCGTCAGTGGTCTCCGCGGGATCGTCGGCGAGACGCTGACGCCCGAAGTCGCTTCGCGCTACGTGGCCGCGTTCGCAACCGAGATTCCGCCGGGACCGATCGTCGTCGCCCGCGATGGGCGTGCCACCGGAGCGATGCTTCGCGACACTATCGTCGGCACCCTCGCAGCGTGCGGTCGTGACGTGATCGACTGTGGGGTCGCCGCGACGCCGACGGTCGGGGTTTTTGTGCGGGAGAGCGGGGCGGCGGGGGCCGTGCAGATTTCCGCCAGCCACAACCCGCCCGAATACAACGGGATCAAGCTCTTTGGTGGCGACGGTCGCGTCGTCGGCGCTGCGGCCGGCGGTCAGGTTGCTGAGCGGTACCGAGCCAACCAGCCTCGCTGGGCTCGCTACAGCGAACTCGGCACGGTGGCCCGCGTCGGCGATCCGCACTCGGGACACCTCGAGGCGGTTCTGCGGACGGTCGATGTGCAGCGGATTCGCGGCCGACGGTTTCGCGTGCTGATCGACAGCAACCACGGCGCCGGGAGCTTGCTCGGCACGCGATTGCTCGAAGACCTCGGCTGCGAAGTCGTCGTCATGGGGGGAGTCCCCGATGGTCAATTCGCACACCCCCCCGAACCGACCCGAGAGAATTTGGTTACGGTGGGTCAGCGGGTGGTCACGACCGGCTGCGACCTCGGTTTTTGCCAAGATCCCGACGCCGATCGTTTGGCGCTGGTCGATTCCAGCGGGCACTACATCGGCGAAGAGTACACGCTCGCCTTGTGCGTCCTGCGGCGATTGATGGATGTCCCGGAATCGGCCACCGAGCCTCCGCCGACGGTCGTGATCAATTGCGCGACGAGCGGGATGACCGAATGGCTCGCCGCCCGCTCGCGAGTTCGCTGCGTGCGGAGCGCCGTCGGCGAGGCGAACGTGGCCGACCGGATGATCGCCGAAGGAGCGATCTACGGTGGCGAAGGCAACGGCGGCCCGATCGATCCCCGCGTCGGCTACGTCCGCGACAGCTTCGTTGGCATGGCCCAGATCCTCGACCTGCTGGCCCTCTCCAACCGCACGCTCAGCGATTTCGTCTCCGAGATCCCGCAGCTCTCGATCGTCAAGTCGAAAACGACGCTCGCCGCCGAACATCTGCCGCGAATCTTCGACTTGCTCGAAGCCCGAATGGAGGCACCGGCGGCCGATCGGCTCGACGGCCTGCGATTGGCGTGGGAGGGCCGCTGGTTGCTGGTCCGCGGCAGCAACACCGAACCGATCGTGCGGCTGATCGCCGAAGCGGGCAGCGACGAAGACGCCCAACACCTCTGCAACCAAGCCGCCGCGATCATCGAGGAAGCCACCGCCTAAGCGGCTCGCCTAAGAGAACCGCCTATGCGGATCGCCTAAGCGGATCGCGGCTAGGTGGTGGCGGTCCGAGTGGCGAGTGGCTCGGTGGCTGCGTGGTGCGCGGCTCGGTTGCGTGCGATCCAGACGCTGCAGGGAGCATGTCGGAGAACGAATCGCGAGACGCTCCCGAGCAGCATTCGTCCGACCAGGTTTCGCGGTGCTTCCCCGACGACGATCAGATCGCACTGTTGTTCCTCGACGAAGCGAACCAGCCCTTCGCCCGAGTGCGGATTTTCCACCGTGTGCGGATAGGTGTTGGGAACCCGCTTGTTCAACTGCTCGGCGGCTTTCCCCGCCGTCTCCATGGCCGCGTTGCGGATCGCTTCGAAGTGGACGTCGGTTTCGTGAAACAGCCCAGCGAGGTAGGAAACGACCGAGACGACGTGGAACTCGGCTCCCGATCCCCAGTTGACCTCCCCCACTTCTTCCAAGGCTGCCTCGGCGGTGTGGGAGCCCTCGTAGCCAATCGCGATTCTCAGAGGCCGCCTCGAAGCGGCGGTTCCGCTGCCCACCGCTTCGTCCGTAGGCCGCCCGCCGCCGCGCCGCGTCTCCTCTGTCCGCCCGCGGGGTCGCACGACCAGCACGCTGCAGTGGGCGTGGGTCGCCACGTAATCGCTCGTGCTGCCGAGTAGCAACCGCTCGACCCCCGAATGGCCGCGAGCCCCAAGCACCACCAGATCGGCCTGCTCCTCCTTGGCGACTTCGACGATCGTATCGCCCCGAGCCCCTTCACGAATGATCCGCCGCGGTGTTAGCGGAACGTGCTCGAAGTAGGCATCGATTTGCTTCAGATTTTCCGTGGCCACCGCCTTTTCGTGGGCAATCGCCTCCACCAACCACTCCCCCGACAAAAAGCTGTCGTTCACATAGGGAATATCGACGACCGTCAGGACCGTCACCTGCAGCTTCCCGATCCCCGGCAAGCGTGCCAGGAACGCAGCCGCCTCCTCGGCATAGGAAGAACCATCGCTGGCTAACAAGATGTGTCTCATCGCACCTGCTTCCCCCAAAAAGGATCCACGAAGAAACCCAGCTAGCGCATCAAGGATGCACGGAGTGTGCCTCCGTGGCACAGCAGGCGTTATAGGTCCTGCCAGCCCACTCCTATTTTACCACTGCCCACCCGAGAGGGTGCCGTTCTAGCGCGTCGCGGTACCGGCTCAGCGGGCGTTTTCGCGAGCCAGCCCCGAGGGCGTTTCCCGCTCGAGCAGCCGTCCGACATTGGTGAACTCTTCGGCCAACAACATCAGCACGTCGTCGACACTCAGCAGCCCGACCAGTTGCTCTTCGCCGTCGACGACCGGCAGCCGCCGAAAGCGTCCGCTCCGCATCAGCGTCAGGGCCGATTCGATTGAGTTTCCTTCGCTCACGGTATGCGGATCCCGCGTCATCACTTCCTCGACCGTCGTCGACGCCGGATCGCGTCCCTCGGCGAGGACCCGTTCGACCAAGTCGCGGTCGGTGATGATTCCCCGCGGCCGCTTGAGCGCGTCCAAGATCACCAACGTGCCGACGCCTCGATCGCGCATGCGACTGGCCACCTGCAGAATCGTCTCGTCCGCATCGGCCAGATCGACTTCACGCACGCAAATACGTCCGACGCTCATCGCATTCCCCTCGGCAACTGGCGGACACGAATCACAGCTATCGCTTTGAACGGGGCAAACGCTGCGCCTCGAAAAAGGCGAGCCAGACTTGCCAGCCGGCGCTACAATCCAATTGGCTGCGATTCTCGTGAGTCCTCGCACAGCGTCTCGACAGAATCGCGGAGTCCATCGGAGAGAAGAAGCGGTGCGAATCATCATTGCGACCGACGGCTCGGAAGATGCCAGGCAAGCCGCTTGTTTTTTTTCGCGATTGCCGCACGACCAGCCGCTGGAAGTTTCCGTGGTCACGGTCCTCGATGCGACGGAGCATTATTCGAGCACGCCGTCCGAAGCTTGGTATCCGGAGTATGTCGAGCAGCAGCAGGCGCTAGCCGAGCGGAGCTATGCCCGAGTGGCGGAGGTTTTTGAGGGAGCGAACGCCCGCTTGCGGAGCGTCAAGCTCCAAGGCGATCCCGGTGAAGCCATCGTTCAACAAGCAGCCAATGACAAAACCGATCTGATCGTCCTCGGCGCCAAAGGGCATTCGGCGATCGAGCGGGCGCTGCTCGGAAGCGTGAGCCAGTTCGTGGCCACGCACGCCGACTGCTCCGTGTTGGTGGTTCGCCCGCCGGCCCCGGGGCACGAACTGGAGGAAACGCTGCGAGTGACGGTGGCTTACGACGGTTCGGAATCCTCCGAGCGGGCGATCGAGCAATTCTTTCGGTTCAAGTGGGGCGCGCGAGTGCTGGTCCAAATCCTGTCGATCGTTCACGAATACCGTTCCTTCCGCCCCGAGCCGACTCCGCCGGCGATGCAGCAGACCGCCGAAGTGCGTCGAGCGATGGGCGAGAAAGCTCAGGCGATGGCGGGCCGCTTCCAGCGGGGGCACATTCAAACCAAGAGCCGAGTCGCCAGCGCCGATCATGTGGGCGAGGCGATTGTCACGATGGCGAAGGAGCACCGGAGCCACCTGGTCGTGGTCGGCAGCACCGGTCGCCGTTTGCTTTCGCGGATCCTGCTTGGAAGCGTCACAAGCTTCGTGATGCGGCACGCGAAACAGTCGGTCTGGATCGGTCGCCAGCGAAAAGTCTGAGCAGCACCATAGTCGCCTTTCGCTCCGCGAAAGTAGCGTTTCTGCACAACTTTCGCGGAGCGAAAGGCGACTATGGCGGAGCGAAAGGCGACTATGGCGGAGCGAAAGGCGACGATGCTTTTGCGGAGCGAAAGGTAGGGGTTTAGCGGTCGAACGTGGCGAACGGATGGGAGCTTTCGTGCTCGGCCAATTGTTCGGTGGTCAGGGGATGGACGGCGGAAGTCTCGTCGAACCAGATCCACTCGTCGAATTGGCCGGGGAGCGAAGCGTCGAAGTAGTGGCTCAGCCGTTCGCTCTCCGGCCGATAGATCACGCCGATCGCGCGTTCCAGCCGCCGCGCCGCCAGGGCCGAAGTCAGTTGCGGGTGGGACGAGCTCGAGAGCGGCAAGAAGAAGGCTTCGATCTCGGCCAGGTGCATCAGCCGCTCGTAGCTGTCGGGATGCGAGGGACGGACCTTTTTGAACTGCATCGCTCCTTCCCATTCCGATGCAGCGGCAACCGTTCCATGGTCGGTGCCCTGGCCGATCGCATACACCTGACTTCCGTAGGCTTCCCGGCAGAGCTGGCCGATGTTGATCTGCCCGTACTTGCCGAACTGGGTTGCCGCGGCGTTGCCCAGATGGGAGTTGTGCTCCCAGACGACCGCCTTCGAGTCCGGGCCGTAGCGCTGCAACAACGACTCCAGCGTCTCATACATGTGCGTATCGCGGTGGTTCCACGACTCGTTCGCACCGTAGTACATGATCCGGTAGTACTGCTCCGCATCGGCGACGAGCCGCGCGTTGAGTTGGGCGTCGAACAGATCCTCCCCATTCCGCATCGCCGCTTCGGCCTGCCGCGCCGACAGCTCGCGGAGCATCTTGACCGCTTCCTCTTCGCAGCTGCGGTACCGTCCGCTGAGGGCCGCTTGGCCATAGATCGCCGGATCCGATTCCCAGGGCGTCAAACATCCGTAGCGAGTTCGGGCGATCGCGGCGGCTTGAGGATCGACATCGTCCAAGTACTCCAGCACGCGATGGATCGAGGTGAACAGGCTGTAGAGGTCGAGCCCGTAAAAACCGACGCGCTGCTCTCGCGAGGGCCGCGAAAGATTGAACTCGCGCAGCCAGTGGATGAAGTCGAGCACTTCTTCGTTCCGCCACATCCATGTGGGAAAGCGCGAGAAAGCCTCCCACTCGTGTGGTTCCGCCCGCTGCCGGTGGGTCACGAAATCGTGAATCCGGTATGCGTCGGGCCAGTCCGCTTCGACGGCGACAAAGTCAAAGCTCCGTTGTTCGATGAGCGACTGAGTGATTATAGCGCGGATCCGATAGAACTCCGACGTCCCATGGCTCGCCTCGCCAATCAGCACGATCCGCGCGTCGCCGATGCGTTTCAACAGCGGCTCGAGGTCGGCCGATTCGATCGAGGAGATCGGTTCGGCCACCTCGCGTATCAGGTCGGGCAGGCTAGGCCGCGGGCGGTCGGTGCGCACTGCGGTCCGGGAGCTGGCGGGCGGGGAGTTGGCGGGCGGGGAGTTGGCGGGCGGGGGGTTGCCTTCTTCCTCGGCTGGCCATGCCGCTTCACCGATCAACGGCACGAACCGCACCGCCCCCAACTCTTCATACTCGTAGTCGTTCTCCTCGCGGCGAATCACCCGCATCAGTTGCTGGGCGTCCTCCTGCTGGCCCACCGGGATCACCAGCCGCCCACCGATCCGGAGTTGCTCGAGCAGCGCCGGGGGGACGCGGGGACTTCCCGCAGCGACCACGATAGCGTCGAAAGGGGCCTCGTCGGGCCACCCGAGCGTGCCGTCGCCCCAGAGCACGTGCACGTTGGCGTACCCCAGTCGCGACAGTCGCTCGGTCGCTAGATCGCTGAGCTCACGATGCCGCTCGATCGTGAAGACTTCTTTGGCGATCTGCGCCAATACGGCCGCCGCGTACCCCGAACCGGCTCCGATTTCCAGCACTCGATCCTCCGGTCCAATCTCGAGCGCTTCGGCCATGTGGGCGACGATCAGCGGCTGGGAGATCGTCTGCCCGAGGCCGATTTCCAGCGGCGCGTTGCGGTAGGTGAACTCCCGCATCTCCTCGGCCACAAAATCCTCCCGTGGCACGCTCCGCATCGCCCGCAAGACTGCCTCGTCGCGAATCCCCAACATCCGCAATTCGCGTTCGACGAGCTGCTCACGCTGCCGCTGAAAATCGCTCGCCGCGAGCTTCTCTCGGTCCGATACCATTGCTCTCGCACTCCTGCCTGGGTCGGTCGGAACTTCCGGTGCAGTCGGCTGCTGAGAGACCGTGCAGTGCGAGCGGCGTGCCCGCACGCGGTTCAAAACCGCCAGCCGCAGGGCATCGGCGCTCCGCTAGGGGACGACCGAGATCTCATTGGTCACCGAGATCACCCCGGGGGCTGCCCAGGCGGCCCGCTGGGCGGCATTCCGCTCGGCCCAAGACCGCACGTTGCCGCGCAGGATGATCGCTCCTTCGTGGGCTTCCACGCTGACTCGCCGGGCGTCGATCTCGGCGTTTCGCCGAAAGGCGGCCTCGATCATGCTCCGCACGTCGGCTGGCGCCGCCTGCGGTTTGACCTGGATGTTGTTGGCCACGCTGACGACGCCCGTCAAATAGCGGACGGCGTTCTCCGCCGCTTTCTTCTGATACTGCCACTCGACCTCGCCGTCGAGTTTGACCCATCCGTGTGTCACCACCACCTGGATCCGATCCTCGGGGACCACGTGGCTCGCTTCGAGCGCCCGCAAGCACGCGGCCGCGATCGCATCATCCTCCCGCTGACTCTCGTCGGGAAGCTTGACTTCCAACTCGTTCGCCACCGCCTTGCAGCCGTAGACCCGCTTGGCCGCTTTCTCGGCTGCATATTTCTCGGCGAACGAGGGAACGTGTCCGCTGAGGGTAACCACTCCGTCTTCGGCGGTCACGCCAATGTGCGCCGCCGTCACGCTCGGCTCCCACTTCAACTCACCCAAGACATTCGCTTGCAGAGTGCTGTCATCCTTCATCGCTCAACCCGACTGCTACCGCGGCGATTTGAACAGATCGAGAAAACGATCCTCGTATTCATCAAAGACCCCATGGCGATCGAGTTCTTGCTTGAGCTCAAACGCACGCGAACGATCCTGTGCCGACTCTTCGAAGAGTTTCTCAATTCGGCGGCGGTCGGCCGGGTCCAATGTCTCCTCCTCGAGAGAGGTTGGATATTCCGGCTCTTCCTCTTCTTCGAGCGCCTGGCGGCCGTACGTTTCCTCGACCTGCGCGAGCAACTCACCCAGCTGTTGCTCTAATACCTGCGACTGTTCGCTGATCTCGTTGAGGTCGATCTCCACGCCAGTCATTTCGGAGAAGACCTCGAGAATGGCTCGCGAGGCTTTGGGGAAGGGAAGCTGGCTAAAGATATCGGGCATTTCTCCCAGCAGGCAGATACCGCTCATCTTCGCATCGGCCGCGGCTCCCAACAGGACTCCATTGAGCCCTCCGATCCGGCCCTCCTCGAGAATCTCCAAGTCCAACCGTTTCAGTTCCGCCAATGCCGCTTCGTTGGTCGCCGCCCCACACACCCGCGCTTCGTGTTCGGGATGCATTTGTGTGGCCCAAGCGGCAAAAGTCACCACCCGCTCAATTCCAAATTTCTGCGCATACACCATCAACTTTTGGCAGAACGCATACTTGCCCAGCGGCGGCTGCGCCTCACCGATAAACACCACCAAGTCATGCTTCTCCTTGGGGTCTCTCCAGATATACAACCGATTGCGGGGACGCCGACCGGCTTGCACGATGCCATCTTTGACTTCGACATGGTCCACATCGAACAGCTCGCTCACCTCGAATTCGGCCAGGAGGTTCATGTGGAGTTTGGCCATCAAATAGATCCCGGCGTTGACGGCAACGCCTCCCATTCCCGGCCAGACGGCGACCAGCCACGGAGCGTTCAGTTGGTTCGGTTCGTCCATGCCGTGAATCCTCACAGGTTGGTTGTCGGGGTGCCGTAGGATTTGCTTGCAGCGGCCGCTCTCCGCGAGGCGTCGCGGAGCAGTTCCACCACCTCCTCGTCGGTCACTTGATCAAAGTTCTGATAAAATTGGCCGACCGCATAAAAGAACTGTGGCGTGAGCAGGCAACGGGTCTCATCGCACCACCGCCGCACTGCGGCCAGACGTTCGGGCGTCGCGACCGGAATCGCCGCGATCAGTTCCGCCGGGTGCTGCATCGCGACCGCCTGCAGGGCCGCAATCATGGTCGCTCCGGTCGCCACCCCATCGTCGGTCACGATCGCTGTCCGCCCGGCGATGGGAGCCGCAGCACGGACCGCGCGAAACAGCTCCTTGCGGCGGGCGATCTCCTCGAGCTCGTGGCGAAATTCCTCGTGAACCCACTCTTCGGCGAGGGGATTCAACTCGGCTTCGGATTCATTGAAGTACACGTCGCCGTTCTCGGCGACCGCGCCGATCGCCACCTCGGGATCGTGCGGAACGCGGATCTTGCGGGACAGCACGATGTCGCACTCGACGCCGAGCCGGCGGGCCAGTTCCGCAGCGACCACCATCCCGCCGCGGGGGATCCCCAGCACCAGCGGCTGTGTCAGCTCTCGCCCGGCAATTGTTGCGGCCAACTGCCGAGCAGCATCGACGCGATCTTTGAACATGGCAGCAGGCGATTGGAGGAACGGAACGTGGAAGGGAGTCTCTGGCCTTCCCCCTCCATTTGCACTCTCTGTTCCAATTCGGCCATCTTCGTTGCCCCAGCTCCTCGGCGGAGTAAATCGCCCCGGCTGCCGATTGAACCCCTGGGCGAGCGCCCCCCTCGGTAGAGTGCCCCCTCGATGGAGTAAAGGACGGTCTCCTCGCCTTCCTGCCCCCCGCCCGTTTGGCCGGAGGGGGCTCGCCGCCACCAGGGGGAGAAAGTGCCGGGCAAGGCGCGCGGTCTTGCGCGCCCGGGGTGTGCCACGGTCGACCGGTTCCGGCGCGCTGGCGGGGCCCGGCGGAGCCCGGAGCAGATCCGAGCTAAAGGGTGGGTATGCGATGGTGAAAACTTTCTCGTAAATGAGTTGAAACGGTTCCGCCAAAGACGTCACCCTCCCCCGGGAGGGTCGCGAGGAACGAGCGGGGAGGGGCCGGTAGACGCTCGCGCGATGAGTGCGCGTGACCCTTTTTCCTCAACGAATTGGCTTCTTTTCTATGGCTCAGTGGAGAGTTCGTGCCGAAGCCCATTGCCCTCCCCGGGCCTAAGAGCCCGACCCTCCCGCAAGCGGGAGGGTGATGTTTTGAGTCGCCGTTTTTACCTTAGGCGACCTTCTCCTCCGGGCTTTTCACCATCCCAGGGTGGGTATCTTCGGGGGCTTTGGCCGCGTGCGATTTGGCGGGTGGGACCTCTGCCAGCGTCGCCGCTCGCCCCCCATCGACTTCACCATTCTCCGCAATCGTAGCGTGAGTCTTGCGCTTCTCCCGGCCGCGTCTAGCTCTGTCAGAAAACCCTGAGCCGACGGCGCTAGCCGCGGGTGCTGCAGCAGAAATCTCAGGGCTGCGACGCCCGAGGCTAGCGCCTACGGCTCAAAGGATCGAAATCGCCGAGTTTTCTGACAGAGCCTAGCGTCCCTCGAGCGTCCCTAGCAGCGGACGATGAGAAGACGCAACGCCCCCCCTCTGTGACTATTAGAACCAGCTCTGGAGTGCAGCGGCCGCCCTCTCCCGACAGCCCACTTCGGCGGCCACGCTCCCACGACGCTCCTCCGCTGTGTGCGATACCGCGCACAGTGGGCTGTTCCTGCCTCGCTGTGAACACTTTGTCTAAAAAATACCCCCCTTTTGCTGTAGCACTTGACCGACGATGCGGTACACTCAGGGCACGCGAAGTGGGAATCGCTGAGGGTGTGAGAGTCGTCTGGCGACTCATACACCTGCACACGCGAGCTCGACGGTCGGCGGATACGAGAGTCCGATGGAAGCACTTTCTCCGTTTGAGCGATATCAGGATCTCCAGCGGTATGTCGGCTGGTCGGCCGAGGATGCGAGCCGGATGTTGGCAGCCGGTCCGCTCGTCGCCGGGCATTTTTCCACCTTGGCCGACGACTTTTATGAAGAGATCGATCGCCATCCCGACGCTCGCAAAGTCATCACTGGAGGCCAGCCCCAGATCGTCCGCTTGAAACGGACGATGGTCCGCTGGATGGAGGAATTATTCTCCGGCGAGTACGACGAGCAGTACGTGCTCCGGCGGTGCCAGATTGGGCACCGGCATGTCGAGATTGGTTTATCCCAGGTGTATACGATCGCCGCCATCTCGCGGCTCCGCAGTGGCTTGATGGACGCGGTGGGGCTGAAATGGCAGGGGGATTCCGAGGGCCTGCTGGCCACGCGGATGTCGGTCAACCGTTTGCTCGACCTCGACTTGGCCCTGATCGAAGACGCCTACCAGGCGGAATTCCACCGCCGAGAGCAATCGGTCCAGCGGCTGATCACGATTGGTCAGGTGGCGGGGGGGATTGCGCATGAACTTCGCAACCCCCTGAATATCATCAAAACTTCTACTTATTTTCTCCTCAATTCGCAGCATGCACCTCCGGAAAAGGTACGATCGCATCTTGAGCGGATCGACCGCCAAGTCAACAGTTCCGACGCGGTCATCGCGGGCTTGAATAGTTTCGCGCGGCTTCCGGTGCCTGAGTTACGCCGAGTCGATATCCGTCAATTCCTCAAACAGTTGACCGAGACTCTCGAGCTGCCGCAGGAGATCACTGTCCAAACTCAAACCACCAAGGACGCAGGAGAAATTTTTGGCGACCCGCAGCAGTTATCAATCGTTTTTTCGAATCTGATTCGCAATGCGTGTGACGCCATGCCTCAGGGAGGAAGGCTGCAAATCGCGGCGGACCTAGCGAAACAAGGAGTCGAGATTTCCGTCCGCGACTCAGGAGTAGGAATGGATAAGGAGATTCTTCAACGTGTGATGGATCCGCTCTTTACCACGAAAGCCAGAGGGATTGGCTTAGGGTTATCGATCAGCCGCGCGATTGTTGAAAAACATCACGGCCGGCTGACGGCAAGCAGTGAAACCGGGAAGGGGACCACTTTTACGGTCTGGCTCCCGGAAGCGACCGACATCCCTACAGGCGACTGATCCGTGAGAATTCACGTACCGCGTTTATTGATTGTTGATGACGAACAAGATATCTGCGCCAATTTGGTCGATATTTTTGGCGACCTTGGTTATGAGGTTACCGTGGCCTATGACGGCCCCACGGCACTCGAGATTGCCGAGCGGGAAACGTTCGATATCGCGTTATTGGATTTACGGATGCCAGGCATGGATGGCTTGGAGTTGTTCAAACGTTTGAAAAAAGTCGCTCCCGGAACCGCGACGATCATCATCACTGCCTATGCCTCCGGCGATACGGCCCGCGATGCGGTCGAAGCGGGTGCCTGGGGTGTGATGAGTAAGCCGGTGGACCTCAAAACCTTATTCAAAACGGTCGAAGACGCCCTCGAGCAACCGCTCGTGCTGCTCGTCGACGATAACGACGACCTCTGCCGCTCGCTCCGCGACTTGCTGCTGCAGCGGCGGTACCGCGTTTGTGTCGCGCGCGATGCGGCCGAAGCCAAGGAACAGCTGCTGCGCCAAGACTTCCAGGTCGTGCTGCTCAACCTGACCCTCTCCGGCGGCAGCGGGAGTGAACTGCTGCAATCGGTGCAGTCCGAGTCACCGCACTCGCGAACGATCCTGCTCACCGGTCACCGCCCGGATGTGGCCGAGGGCCTCCGCGAAGCGATGGCCAGCGGTGTCAACGCCGTCTGCTACAAGCCGTTCGATCTGGCCGGTCTGCTGAACATCATCGGTTCGCTCTCCACCCCCGCAAACCGCTAATGCTAGGCCCTGTCAGAAAACCCTGAGCCGACGGCGCTAGCCGCGGGTGCTGCAGCGACCATTTTCGGGGCTGCGAGGCCCGAGGCTAGCGCCTTCGGCTCAAAAGACTGAA